>JAJFJN010000034.1 GCA_021773975.1 Gammaproteobacteria bacterium
CCCCTCAAAGGGGAGGGAACCAAAAAGCCTTAAGTCAGTGCCATTCGGTGCTGACCCCTTTTTCCGCTTTTTTCCACCCCTTTTTCCCTTTTCCCCTTTTTCCCTCTCTTTATATCAGACATAATCAAAGTGTCATTTTGAAATTGTATGGTTAACTATAGCAGAGAGAGGGGTGTTTTGAACTGTAATCCGTGTGGGTTATTAGTACGTGCTAATATCTGCAATGAACCGGGCTGATCAAAGATTGCCTTCCAATCCAATAAGAGAGTTGTCGTTCCGGCAGGGATGCCGGAACCCAGGTGCCAGGAATGGCAATTGTGTAGCCTCTGGATTCCCGTCTTGGCGGGAATGACGGACAAAATAGCGCCGCGAACAAATTTACCCTGCTGCAATGAATGCATCGAGGGGCAAGAAGATGGCATTGAGCATCGGGAATTGACAGGCTAAATGAAGATTATTTTCCTCAACCGTTTTTTCTACCCTGACCACTCCGCGACCAGCCAGTTGCTTACGGATCTTGCGTTTCACTTAGCTGATAAAGGCCAGGATGTGTCCGTCATCTGTAGCCGTCAGCGCTACGATGATCCTGCTTCTGAATTGCCTGTTGCTGAACGGTTGAACAATGTACAGGTCTTTCGTGTTTGGACCTCACGTTTTGGTCGCCAAAATCTGATAGGGCGCGGCCTGGATTATCTTAGTTTTTATTTGAGTGCTGCATGGCAGCTTTATCGATTGGCTCGGGCTGGCGATATTGTGGTAGCTAAAACTGACCCCCCTATGATTTCTGTTGTAGCTGGATGGATTGCCAGGTTGCGTCGTGCGCATCTGGTGAACTGGCTACAGGATCTTTTTCCAGAAGTTGCGATAGCGTTGGATATAAAAGGGTTTGATGGCGTTCTGGGCCGAATGCTCGTACGCTTGCGTAATCGCTCTCTACAGCAGGCAAGAGGTAATGTTGTGCTGGGTCAATTAATGGCACAACGTTTGGCATTAGATGGTGTATCGCAAGAGCGAATCCATATTATCCATAATTGGGCGGATGGTGAGTCGATTAAACCACTACTGGCAGTGCGTAATTCCTTGCGTAAAGAGTGGGGGCTGGAAGATAAGTTTGTGGTTGGCTATTCTGGAAACTTGGGTCGCGCCCATGAATTTGGCACGCTACTGAATGCGGCTGAGTCACTGCAGCAAGAGAAAAAGATTGTTTTTCTATTTATAGGGGGAGGGGCGCAGTTAGTAAAGGTGCAGGAAGAAGTGCATCGCAGAGCCCTACAGAATTGCATGTTTCAGCCTTATCAACCACGGGAAAGGCTTCATGAAAGTCTGGGTGTGCCGGATCTTCATTTGGTTGTGCTGCGGCCTGAGCTTGAGGGGCTGATTGTACCAAGCAAGTTTTATGGTATTGCTGCGGCAGGTCGGCCAACGCTGTATGTTGGTGATTCACAGGGCGAGGTGGCACAAATTATTGCCCAGGGGGATGCTGGTGTTACGGTGGCCGTTGGTGATGGAGATGGATTGGCAGAACAAATAGTGCTGCTGAATCAGGATGCAGAACGATGTGCCAGATTGGGGCGAAATGCCCGGTTGCTGTTTGATGAGGGTTTTTCCAGGCAGCGGGCACTGCATGCGTGGTCTGAGCTATTAAATTCCTAGGCTATAAAATGCTGGAATTAGGATGTAAAGCAAGGAAGTTTGTATGGCGGGAAAAGTTTCTGCCTTTTTGTCCGCTAATAATCATAGGCTGTTAATAATTGAATTAAGTTGATTCTTTCTATCTATTTTTGAGGAATTTGATTCCTTCAAAACGAACCTAATAAGGTAGCAATCAGCATGAGTGAGAAAAAACCAATGCTTATGGCGTTGACTCCTGAAGCAGAGACAGCGATAGGGGGGGAGAAGCTGGAGTTGGGGCCTTTTCCCTTTCGCATCGGTCGAGAATTTCGTGTGGCTTTAGTGGATGGTGTAAAGAAGGTGACAGAGCGTCGGCGGCAGGATATTGCTGTGCCGAATAATGATCTCTATTTGAAAGACTCTGGTCGGCCGCTAAATGTGTCACGACAACATCTACAGATAGAAAGCGATGAGGAAGGGGGGTATCGGGTGGTGGATCGGGGTAGCGCGTGCGGTACATTGGTTGGAAATCAGCACATTGGTGGGCATGATCAGGGAGGAGAGTCTCTCATACGTGATGGTGAGGTGTTGGTGGTGGGTACCTCTGAGTCTCCCTTTGTTTTTCGTTTTGTGTTGGAAGAATAATCGTTTTTTTTATTTTGTTATTACGAAGTGAGCGTCAGATTCTCAAGTTAATACCATTGATATTTGACAAAATCCTGTAGTTTGCCAGATGGTGATTGGATATGCACAGTGAAGTGATTCTTAGTTATCTACTTGCTTTTGGTGTGGCTGTTCTGCTGCTTAGAGTCCTTGCGCGCGTTGCCTTCCGTATTGATTTGGTTGACCAGCCAAATGAGCGCAAAGATCATCATGGCGCTGTTCCTCTGATTGGTGGTCTGGCCATGTTTATGGCCTTTAGCTTTGCAGCTTTGACGCTGCCTATTCCTCTTGCACATCTACGTAGTTTGTTTGCTGGTGCTGCACTGTTAGTAGTGATTGGTGTATTAGATGATATGCATGAGTTGTCGTCAGCTGCTCGATTTGCTGCTCAGATAATTGCTGCCTTGCTTATGATTCATCAAGGTGGAGTAGTGCTCCAGGATTTTGGTGCAATTGGCTGGGCGGGAAATTGGTTTGAGCTGGGTGATTGGTCAGTGCCTTTGACGGTCTTTGCTACTGTTGGTGTTATCAATGCTCTGAATATGTCTGATGGCATGGATGGCATGGCGGGTTCTATTACGCTTTTAGTTGTTTTGTCATTAGGCGTCGTCGCTTTGGTTGCTGGTGATCTTAATAGTGTATGGTTGTTGCTGTTATTGGCTACAGTGATCTTTTCCTTTCTGTTATTTAATATGCGGATTCCAGGGCGCAAGCGTGCGTTGGTTTTTATGGGTGATGCAGGCAGCATGTTTTTAGGTTTTATTTTGGCCTGGTTTTTTGTCATTCTATCGCAAGGTGAAGGCAGGGCAATGACACCGGTAACTGCACTGTGGTTTTTTGCAGTGCCACTGATTGATACAGTCAGTCAGATGCTTCGGAGGATATTTAAGGGGCGCTCTCCTTTTGCTCCTGACCGAGAGCATTTCCATCATATCCTGTTATTGGCGAGATATAGTCCTGAACAATCGTTGGGGATAGTTGTTATTGTTTCGATAGTAATGAGTCTGATAGGGCTTGCGGGACTCTATCTTGGTGTGCCAGAAGTCATCATGTTTTATGGCTTCCTCCTTCTTTTTGCGATCTATTTTCTGGGCATGATATGGGCTTGGAAGGTGAGACGTTTTATTCATCGTTCGATCTCGCGACGGCGGGATCTGCTTGATCGTCGATCCGGCAAAGATCGCCGGCAAACTGGGGATCAAAACGGTTGGGCAGGATCAGAAAGGCGTGCCGAAACAGAGGACCAGCGAAGTGGGCAGAGTAATCGTCGTAAATTGAAGTAGAGCAGATCTAATGGGGACTCTCTTTGTGTTTGCCAAAAATCTGTTTTTTACATCCTAAAATGAATCGATGCAGGTAGAGCAAAGGCAGCAACAGCCGGTTGCGGGTCTTATATTTGGTGAGCATATAGCGTTGCGGGGGGAACAGGGTCTCACTGATGTAGGCCAGCTTGTCTGCGATGGTGGGTAGCAGATCCAGATTGCATTTGAACTGAGAGAGGCGACTCTGTTGCAGATAGTGGGCGGAAGGTTCAGGTCGGTTTCCGAACTCCCTCAGTTGAGTCAGAACAGTATCAGACAGCCTGGTATGAAAACGCAGCCGGGTCTGCTCCAGGGCATCCAGGCACAGGGTGGCGACACTGAGGTCGCCTGCCTGGGCAATAAAGTATTCCAGGTTATCGGGTGTCAGGGCCTCGCACAGCAGATGGATATCATAAAGCCAGATAAGCCGATTGCTGTCGCCCTCTGCAGCATGGCCTGCACGATGCAGGCAGGCGAACAAAAGCGCATCGGCTAAGCTCAGGGTGCGTGCATGAGGGCCTAACTCAGGCACAGAAAGCGCGTTCTTCATTAGGTCTTTATATTGCAGGATGCTGGCAAAATAGGGCTGGTTACTGATTTTCCAGTGCAGATCCAGTTGATGCACAAAACCACTTTTTTCCTTTTTTATGCAGGTAGCCTGGGTTCTGACAAAATTACCGCTTACGGCATTGGGAAATAGGTAACCCAGCCCTGTCAGAATACGGATGGTGCCTTCTCTCCCTGCAATAGGGATGAGCAGGTCTGTGTCGCAGCGCGGCCTCAATGTGGGGTTTGGGTACAATAGGTAGGCCAGTGGTGTTCCTTTCATCAATAATGGCTGGATACCCGCCTTTGCAAGGGCTGCGAGTACTTGCTGAAGTTCATGATTTCTTGCCAACTCAGCTGCGGCTTCCAATGTGGCCTGGGCATGCAGCCTCTCCACCAATTGTCTGGGAACTTCGACGGAACTGGCAGTGGGTTGCAATTGGTGGTGCAGCAGTGGTATGACGCCGTGCTTCTGAGCAAAGCCTAGCAGCTGCTTAAATTCTGGTTCAGCCAGATTAATTGGTTTGCTGTTTAGTATGGCCAGGCAAGTTTGCTCCGCATCTCGTGTTTCCGGGTTTTCGGTGGAATTCTGCTGGCTGGGTTTTTGTTTCATCCCCGTATGCTAGTACGATGTTGGGTGGCTGTATACTGCGTAAATATGTCAAATGAGTGCCGATTTGCTCATCTATGGGTCTAGCCCAAAATGGACTACAGCAAATAACAATTACGATTACCATAATGGAAATGAATTTTCTAAGTTGGTGTCAGAAAATTATACACTTGGTGAATAAGGTTTTTCTAAAGCATTACTATTTGAATTATAAGGATAAATTGCTAAAGTTTGATTCGTTTATAGGGGCAAATGGGAACCCTGTTACTTAGATAGCATAGAGGGCTGTTAGTTTTTTTTACAGTATATGATGAACATATAACAAGGCTTTCCGTAACGCCATGAAAACATTGAATTTATTATTTTGGCTTAAATGTTGCATTCATATCTTTAAATATAAGGTACTTGGGATTATTGTAATTTGAGTGGGAGTGTAAGAAATGAAAAATAAGTTATTGAGAAGTGGGCTAATAGGGCTTTTTGGCTTGATTATCAATGCTGGTGTACAAGCGGTTCCGATTGTAGGCGGACTAGGCACCAATGCTGTTAGCCCTGCCTTGGATTTTTCGACTCATAACGGTGATTATGCAGGTGTTTTGACAGTTGATGGGTTTCAGTTTGCTGAGCATTTCAATGGGCAAGTTGTGTCAAGTCAGATTGGCCCAACTGTAACCTTGCCTATTATTGGTTCAGTACTACCAGAGCACGATGTGGTTACAGGAACTCCAACTGGCCCGCTGAGTTTGGCTCCTGCAGGAACCGGTACGGGCCCAAATAATATCGGTGTGATTGGTGCTATTAATGCCGTTTATGGGTATGGTTCAGATGGTACTGGTCTTAAAGGTGTAGGAGCATTGTCCATATTGTTTCCTCATAATCTTTTCGAGATTGGATTCAACATCATAGGAGCAGCAGGTGGAACTGATACCCTATTCTTTCAGTTTTTTGAAGCAGATGGGCAGCTGATCGGGAATGAGTTAGTGATGGATGCGTTAAACGGAAGCTATGGGTTCAAAACAGACCTAAGCTACAATGGGTTGGGGATTCGGGGTATGACTATTTCTAATCTAGATGAAGGTGGTTTAGCGCTTGTGTTTCCAAAGAAAACGGTTCCCGCTCCTGCGACGCTCTTGTTGTTAATAGGAGGGTTGGGATTAATAAGTGTGCGTCGTTTGCGGGGGAGAGAAACTTAATTTTTCCGTAAGAAGTATGAAGAGTTAGGGCGGCTTAGGCCGCCCTTTTTTGTGGTATTCGTAGGGGCTTTGCCTGAGTGGTCGCATCGAATGTTAGATACATCTTTCTTCAGCAATTGGCATACCTCATCGAGTCGTTGAAAACCGCTGGGATAACGTAAGCGTTTGACCTGTACCTGGGTGAGTAACTTAGCAAGCTGTTTGAGTCGCAGCGCTTCAACTCCCATAGCCCTGGGTGCCCCTCCGATCAGGCTGTTCTCAAGAAGTGCAAGCATTGCCTCTGTAGGTGTCAGCGTTTGGATTTGGATTGGTTCCTTGTTGTTTTCAGTTGTTCTGTCTAGCATATAAACAACTGAGAGTATTTTAGGTTGTTGCGGTATGCTCTTGTCCTTATGGTCTGTTGGTATATCCAGTATTCTTTTTTCGAAATGTTCATGTACCCGTGGTGAATTTTCGATGGCCTGAGCTGTAGTAAATTGTTTGCCTGAATCAGGCCAGAGGCGCATGGAGGCTGGGCCAGGGAAGATGGGCCATTGATCGTTGATGTTGCGCAGTGGAAGCATATCATCTGCGAGGAGTGTATGGCCGTGTTGGAGCAAGGCTGCGGTAAGGGTGCTCTTTCCAGTTTGGCTTTTAGCCATGAGTCCAACTCCGTGACCATCAATAGCTAGGCTGTTGGCATGCAGGCAAGGGATATTCTGCTGCTCTAATAAAAAGGCAAGGCCGAAGCTATGGAGGTAATGTTCTGAACCCGTTCCACCAGGTTCCCAGTAGACTAGAATTTCATTATCCCGGTATGCAAATGCACCGCACCCTTGGCAATGAATATCTAGTATATAGGAATTTGGTTCGGTGCCACGGTATAGTGTAAATGTGGAAGATGATTCAGTGTGACTCCAGAGAGCCGCCCCAACTGGATGGGGTTTGTTTTTGGTAGGGGTGACCTGGATTTGCGAGCCTAATGCTTGTGTATTATGTTTCCTTATCGAAGCGCCCGTAGTATCACTGGGGGACAGAATTTGAATGCCATGAATCCATTTGCAACATCTATTAGGGCTTACCTGCATATCATGGGGTTCACCTATCCAGTGTTGTGATTGCTTGATTATTCTGTTCCGCCTGATTTCGGTTGTGAGAGGCTATCTATACCGGATAAACCAAATCCTCGCGTCAATTCTTGGAGTGTCCCTGCTTTTGTTAGTACCGGTGGATTGTACGGTTTTTTGGCGCTGTATTTTTTTGGGTAGGATGGTTTCTTCATTTGATTGTCTCCTGATTTATCTGCCCTTTAGAACAATGAGTACTGCACCATGAAATGACTGCAACTGCATAACAATATGCTAATGCATCCCCCGGTTCTTCTTCTAATAAGTATGAATCCAAAGCCTTTGAAAATCTAGTGCTATCTATTAAACCGCTGTTATTCAGGAAGTTGCTTTCTAAAAGGGTGTGTATGGTTTTTCGATGGCATTTCAATTCGCCTAGATAATAGCTGCTGAAGTCGGTCTTTTTCTCCCTCCAGACCACTGAATCAGGTAGAAGTCCGCTCATGGTGCGTCGTAATAGCCACTTGGGGTAGCTTTGCTGATTCCATAGTTCAACAGGGACAGCAAAAGTGAATTCCATCATGCGGCGATCAATAAATGGGTGTCGCACATCAATGCCTGATACAGCACCAGCCCAGCGATATATATGGAGTGTAGAGTAATAGGCTTGTACAAGGCCTCTTAACCATTCCCTCTGCGCCATGTTTCTAAAATGTGGAATAGACTCTTTATTTTTGGTTGGCTGAAGACCCAGCTGTTCCATGAGTGTGCTCGATAGCCAATCTGGACTGGAAGAGGGTGCATTTGGTTGTAAGAATGATATGACTGCTCGTTTTGCCTGTTTGATTTTTTTGGGAATGAGCGGGTGTAGTATCAGGCGGTAAAAAAGCTGCCTTATGGGCAATCCATTTCTCTTGCTCAATGCGATTATCTCTGGGATAACCCGAAAATCACCATGTATTAATCGATAAGGAAAAATATATGGATGCCCCCAGCATACTTCATCGCCCCCTATTCCTGTAAGTAGCACGCGGGCACCCTCACTTGCTGCGTGAGTAGTACTTGGAAGTACTCGGGGTGACCAGAATCCAGAGGGGTTTTCTCGTGCTGCAGGTGAGCTAGTGTAATAATCAAGCCCTCCTTCGCGTTCAATATCGATGTATTTGTGTTTTAAGTTGAGGCGTTGGACAACCTCGTCGATATAAACTGACTCACTGCAAGATGGGTATTTGTTGTATGCGTGAGATAGAGCTAGTACTTTTTTGTTATGTGCCAGGGCCTGCTTTTGGGCAAGAGCTGTGACAGATGTTGAGTCCATTCCACCACTTAATTCACAAGCGATTATGGGGCCATTTGTCCGCATGCGGTCACTAACAGTGCGGGTTAGAAGCTCTTTCAGGTGTTCTTGGTACTCCTCTGTTTTCTTGTAGCGAATGCGGTAATCAGGGTTAAAATCCCAGTACTTCCTGGTATACAGCTGGCGCCCTGTGTGATGCAGGCTATTTCCTGCGGGAAGGGAATTAATCTCCTCAAACATGCAGAGATGGTCTCTCGGTTGACCAGTGAGCCAGCTAGCTAAGGCTCGTTGATTCGGTCTGTTACTTATTTGTGGGTGTTTGAGTACCTGCTGGGCATCTGTGGCGATGCAGAGACTCTGTTTCACTTCTGCGTAATGTAGAGGGCGAGCATGCATCGTATCTCTAGCTGCAAAAAGTTCTCTATTAACTCGATCCCAGATTACGAATGCGAAATCTCCAATCAGATGGCTGGGTGCCTCGCTTCCCCATTTGCGATAGGCAGCTAAGATAATGTCGGGATCGGTTAGGACCTGTTTGTTTGGTAGGTGTCCATGTAGCTGGGCTAGTAATTCTGACCTGTTGTCGATACGTGCGTCGGCCACGAGTAAATAGCGTTTTTCCTCTGACTCTAAAGGCTGTGTCTCGTGCAAGGATTCTGGTGTGCTGTTTAAGGCAAGGTAGGCAAGCCCTATATTATCTCGGTACAAATAATGGATACCATCGGGTCCTAGGTCGGCAACTTGCTCTGCCATATCCTCCAATACCGTACGGTTAACTGGGGAACCATCTAGGTTTAGTATTACGGCAATTGCACTCATAGATTCTGAAATCCTTGCATTAACTCTTTCGTCAGTACTGGGAATTGTGAATAGCTTGTTGCTATGTCTGGAGAATCATTGATAACGGTACCTGTGTGCTCGATCCAGGCATGGGCAGCAATCTGAGTCCCATTCTTACGAATACCGATGCGCAGATCTGCTGGGATTCCTCTGCGTTGGAGCATGCATTTCAGAGTTAGGCTGCGCCGAAGGCAAGTGGGTTTTCGTAGATGGTGATTTGCTGCTGCGTTGACAGACCAGACAAGTTGTTCAAAAGAGAGTGATGTGGCTGGTTGTTGGTTGGTTTTTATATCAGACTGAATTGATAGCCAGGATTTCCACCAGTGGTACGGCAGGAAGCTGATAGCAAAGTCAATCCAGCTGAGTGTTAACCAGGCTTCTGTGAGCATGATCCAGTCTCTTGCAGAGAGAGAGCATGCACGCCTTAGTTTATGCTTCATCCTTTGTGGCCAGGCCATGGGATACCATTTTTTCGAGAAGATTAATGAGGTCGGTATGAGCCTGTTCGGAATTAACTTCATATTCTTCAGTGATTTTGCTGGCTGCCTTGTGGGTGTCTGGCTCGTTGCGAAAGAGTTGAATCATTCGAGTACCAATGTCATCCAAGGTAAAGTATTCACCGCTCTCCAGATCCAGGATGACGGTTTCGTTCTCTACCTCTTGAAACATGGCTTTTTCAGAGATGTGGTAACTAGTCATAGTGATATTCTGACACAGATTCTTGATGAGTGCTGATTGCTAGGAATCAATTTCTTGGGCGCGGCCATCTTTCAGGCGTATGACCCGGTCGGCCAGTGCCAGGCTGGCAGGTCGGTGGGTGATGAGGATGACGGTGCGTTGCTGTAGCAGATCATGGCACTCCTCGATAAATCCTCGTTCGCCTTCTGGATCAAACATTGCGGTGGCCTCATCCAGAATCAGGATCGGTGGGTTTTTGAGTAGGGCGCGGGCGAGTGCCAGACGTTGTTTCTGTCCGCCTGAGAGGCGCACTCCCTGGTCACCGATCAGGGTGTCAAAACCATTAGGCAGCTGCTGGATGAAATCAAATGCGCGGGCAGCCTTGGCTGCTTCAATGATCTGCTCCCGGTCTGCATCAGTGTCGCTATAGCCGATGTTTTCTGCTGCTGAACCATTGAATAGTAGTGCCTGCTGGGATACCAAGCCAATCTGGCTGCGCAGGCTCTGAATGGATCTCTTACTAATATCTATATCATCGATCAGGATTTGCCCCTCTTGTGGATCGGCAAAGCGCATTAGCAGATGAATTAGCGTGCTTTTGCCAACACCGTTGGCCCCAATGATTGCTATGGTTTCTCCAGCTTGGATGGTTAGATCCAGTCTTTCTAAAATCTTATCCCGCTCGAAATAGCAAAAATGGATGTCTTTAAACTGGATTTCCCCTTTGATGGGTGGTAGATCGGGGGTGCTTTCATCATTGGGTTCAGGTGCAACGGAGAAGAGTTCAATGAGGCGAACTGCGGCACCACGGGTATTTTGGATTTGACCATAAATGCTGGCAAGAGTGCTAATGGGTCGAACCAATAACAGGCCGTATAACAGTAGACTGATGATCTCTGCGGGTGTTAGCTCGCCAGCAACCAGGCGCTGACTGCTGAGCCAAAGTAGCAGCACAATTGCACTGCCAGCCAAAAAATGTATACAAGGTGAGAGCAGGGACTGTAATCGTAGGTGCTGGGTGGACAGTTCCAGCAGACGCTGGTGCTGGTCACGATGGCGGGATGATTCATCTGCCTCGCGGGTAAAAGCTTTGATGACGGGGAGTAGGTTTAGATTTTCTTCTACTTGAGCCAGGGTGCTGGCGTGTTCACGGGAAAGCTGGGTTGAGAGGGGACGGATTTGTCGCCCAAGCAGTTTGATGACCAAAATGAATAGTGGGGTGAGTAGGGCGGCTAACAGAGCGATTTGGGCATCGATACGAAACATCAGAATGAGCGCACCAAGAAAGGTCAAAATGAGAGGTAGCAGGCCAACCAAAGTACCGGTTACGAAGTGACTAAGGATGCCGGCATCACGGGTGAGCAGGGACAGAATCTCTCCTCGTCGCTGGTGGTGATAATAGTCGATAGGTAAGGACTGAAGATGGTCGTAGAGCCGCGTACGCAAGCGGGCAAGCATACGTGCACCAGTACTGGCGAGCAGATAGCTGTTGCCAAAACGCAGAAGAGCTTGCACTGCCAACAGGGCTAACCAGAGCATCAGTAGCGTTTCTAGCCCCGGCATTTGACCCCTGTCATGCTCGAGTAGAGTGCTGGTAAAATGACCAGCCAACCAGGGAGTTACCAGCGATGCGGCGCTTTCTCCCAACATGAGTGCGCCAGCGAATAGTAGTGTTGTTTTGTAGGGTGTGACATAGCCCAACAGGGTCTGGAAGTGGTTTCGTGGCAAGATGATGTTTTCTTCTTTACAGGGTCTAAGACAAGTGAGCAGCAGCGTGAATGATCACCCCAGTACATATTGATCAATAGCCTTGGCGGCTGTTTTTGCTTGTCCCATGGCAAGGATCACAGTAGCCCCACCTGTGATGGCATCTCCACCTGCAAATACACCGCGTTTGGTTGTTTGACAGGTCTCTTCATCGACTATGATGATGCCCCATTTGTTCGTTTTAACACCTTTATCAGTTGCCGGAATCATAGGGTTAACATCACAACCCAACGATAGGATTACGGTGTCCACATCTTCGGTAAAGTACTTACCAGTAGGAAGTGGCTTGCGCCGGCCTGATGTATCAGGATCAGAGAGTTCCATTTTTTCGCATTTGATCTGTTTAACAAAGTTGTTTTCATCAACAATAAATTCAACAGGGTTGGCTAACCAGTGCCAATTTAGAAATTCCTGTTCTGCATGTTCTAGCTCTTCCGTTCGAGCAGGCGCTTCCTCACGGGAGCGACGATAGTAGCAGGTTGTCTCTGCACCCAGGCGTTTTGCAGTACGCAAAACATCCATAGCGGTGTTGCCTGCACCGATGACGGCTACTTTTTTCCCTTGGTAGAGTGGGGTGCTGTATTCGGGGAATTTATCTGCCTGCATAAGATAGACACGTGTCAGATACTCATTGGCTGAATAGACACCGTTCGCATTGACACCGGGAACATCCAGCATTTTAGGCAGGCCTGCACCTGAGGCTACAAAGACAGCATCAAACCCTTCTTGTTCGAGTAGGTCATCAAGGGAGAGTATTTTGCCGATGATCATGTTGTAAACAAATTGAACGCCAATTTTTTCGAGGAACTCAATATCCTCATCGATAATATCCATAGGCAGACGAAAGCGGGGGATACCATAGACCAACACACCGCCAGCACGATGAAAGGCTTCGAAGACTACAACCTCATGACCCCGGATGCGTAACTCATAGGCACATGTCAGTCCAGCGGGTCCTGCACCGACAATTGCAATGCGCTTGCCGGTTGCTGCTGGTATTTCAGGCAGCTCTAACGTACCGTGCTGGCGTTCATAATCTGCGGCATAACGCTCCAAACTACCGATGCCGACAGGCTCTTTTTTCTTGCCAACCACGCATACCGCCTGGCACTGTTTGTCTTGGGGGCAGACGCGTCCGCAAGCAGCAGGCAGAAAGTTTTTCTCTCGTATCTTTTTTGCAGCATCAGCCATATCGCCATTTTCAATGAGCTTGATAAAGGCAGGTATGTCGATTCCTACCGGGCAGCCATCAACGCAGTCTGGCTTTTTGCACTGAATACAACGCTTGGCTTCTGCAATGGCCTCTTCGAGTGAATAGCCTACAGGTACCTCTTCAAAGTTCTGAATACGCTCTTCTGGTGCGAGTAGTGACATCTCCTGAAAGGAGAGCGCCATTCTCTCTTTGTTGCTGAGGCCAGCTCGTTTCTTGGCAGACTTATCGGACATAAAGCTTTCCTATAGGGTTTCCAGGGCTTGTTTTTCTTCAGCAACAAACATTTTTTGTCTTTTTGTTAGTTGGTCGAAGTCTACTTTATGCCCATCAAAATCAGGCCCGTGGAAACAGGCGAATTTTGTCTCTCCATCAATAGATACACGACAGGCACCACACATACCTGTACCGTCTACCATTAAGGCATTGAGGGATACCATTGTTTCAATACCAATGGGGCGGGTAAGTTCGCAGACTGCCTGCATCATTGGAACGGGGCCAATAGCCAGTACATGACTGACGCGGCGCTCATCTTTAATGATCTGTTCAAGTGCATTGGTGACAAAACCCTGGGTACCAGCGGAGCCGTCATTAGTGGTGACGATGACTTCATCACAGACGGCTTTTAGTTCATCAACCAAGATGAGCAGATCTTTGCTTCGAGCGCCGACCACGCCGATGACCCGGCTGCCAAGTGCTTTCAGATCACGAGCTGTGGGGATGATAGCCCCTGTGCCAAAGCCGCCGCCTATAACCACGCATGTTCCACGATAATGGCGGACATGCGAACGCTGCCCCAGTGGGCCAACGACATCTTTAAAGCAGTCGCCCACACTCAGGTTGTTCATCTGAATGCTGGTTTTACCCGCTGACATGATGACAACTTCAATGTGTCCTTTTTCGCTATCCCATCCGCAGATTGAAAGGGGAATACGTTCGCTGAGTTCATGAGGGCGAATCATGATAAATTGCCCAGCTTGTAGTTTGCGTGCAATAAGTGGTGCTTCAATTACATAGTGAAAGGTCTTAGGACACAGTTCTTTCTTAGATATGATTTTGAAGCTTTGCTGATAATGGGTGACAGAGGTTGGGGTGGTTTTTAAGCGTGGTAAATAACGTTTTGCCTCGCGACGTACGATATAAGCATCGTCCCAATCGTGGTTGTCATCTTTGCCTAAAATTGCACTATAGGCTGTCCGAAGATCCTCTTTCTGCGTATTAGTTAGCAGACCTTTTCCCATTAGCTTGCCCAGTGTTCTGGCGGCTTGCATACGAACTAGTGAATGGCTATCAGTGAGATGAGAGAAGCTTATATTAAATATCTGTAGCCTGAGCGCTTCATCGAATTGGTTGGGATCAATACGCACAACCAGCTTGCCTGTAGCATTGATAACATTGGAACTAAGCTGGTAGTTGCTAGAGTCAGCAGCAACCAAAATCTCGGGCAAGGTTTGTAAGATCTCAGGTGTTCGAAAATAGGCTAGTGCCTGAGTCAGGTTAATCAGAGCGTATTGGTCTGATCGTTTTTTATTCCAGGTATCCAGCAGCGGAGCAATAGCATTTGCGCCATTTACAGCAATAACTCTGCCAAGATGTGCGCAGGATTCAGCGTCCGCGTTTACCAACTCATCGATGAGGAACGGAATGACAACAGAGCCAAAACGAGTGATCTGTTTTTCTGCTCTATTAGCCAGGGAGATCATCTCGGACATGCCGACATGGTCTTGGTAAAATAGCTGAGTAAGGTTTGATGTCAGCGCTATTTTGTCATCATCAGTAATATCTGTAAGTTGTTCAGTTTCATTCAAAGCCAAAGAGATAGACTCTTCATCTTCTGATTTCAACTTATTGATTATAAGGTTTATTTTTTTTGACATGCCCTGCGAACCCTTAGTTTTAAGTAACCCAACATTGGGGATTCATAAAGCCCTATATTATATGTTTTTTACGGATATTGCGCTAGATAAGGCTTAAGTGATCTATTTTTGTCTTTTAAATATGATTTGATTGCATTGAATGTTTTTGCGCTTGCAATAGGTAAGGTAGTGCCGTTATTATGCGCAGCCTACGCAGGCGCGTAGCTCAGTTGGTTAGAGCACCACCTTGACATGGTGGGGGTCGGTGGTTCGAATCCACTCGCGCCTACCAATACCAAGAAGCCGTAAGTTGCATTGGCAGCTTACGGCTTTTTTCTATTTGTTTTATAAGAACAGTATTTAATTTGTATTAAAAAACATGTGGCCTTTCGTGTGGGTCACCACTGGAGAAATGGTATGCCTGTGATTACTCTTCCTGATGGCTCCGAACGGAGTTTTGAAAATCCTGTAACTATTTATGATGTTGCGGCTGATATAGGCCCTGGCTTGGCGAAGGCCGCTATTGCCGGATGCATTAATGAAGAGTTAGTTGATGTCAGTCACCTAATAGAGCAGGACACCCAGCTTGCCATAATCACTGCAAGAGATGAGGCAGGTATTGATATAATTCGCCACTCTACAGCCCACCTGTTGGCGCAAGCAGTTAAGCAGCTCTTTCCTCAAGCTCAAGTCACCATCGGCCCAATGATTGAAGATGGCTTCTATTATGACTTTTCTTATGAGCGCCCCTTTACCCCCGAAGACCTGAAAGCCATTGAGGCTAAGATGAAAGAACTGGTAAAGGCTAACATCCCTATTGAACGATCAACGATGGGGCGAGATGAGGCAGTGGCCTATTTTCGTGGGATTGGAGAGGAGTATAAGGCTGAGATTATTGAAGGCATTCCAGCTGACCAAACGCTTTCTCTCTACCAGCAGGGTGATTTTACTGATCTTTGCCTAGGGCCACATGTGCCCAGTACAGGCCACCTTAAGATTTTCAAGTTAATGAAGTTGGCAGGAGCCTACTGGCGAGGCAACTCTGATAATGAGATGTTGCAGCGCATTTATGGTACGGCCTGGAAAGATAAAAAAGAGCTAAAGGCCTACCTGCATAGATTAGAAGAGGCTGAAAAGCGGGATCACCGTAAAATAGGCAAGGCACTGGATCTATTTCATACCCAGGAAGAAGCACCGGGCATGGTGTTTTGGCATGAAAAAGGCTGGAGCATCTACTTGGTGGTTCAAGATTATATCCGCAACAAGTTGCGTCAGAATGGTTATCAGGAAGTACATACCCCTCAAGTAATTGACCGCACCCTGTGGGAAAAATCAGGGCACTGGGATAAATTTGGTGACATGATCTTCACGACACACTCTGAAAATCGTGACTACGCTATCAAACCAATGAATTGCCCTGCACATATTCAGATATACAACCATGGCCTAAAGAGCCATCGTGATCTGCCGTTACGTCTGGCAGAGTTTGGCTCCTGTCACCGCAATGAGCCATCAGGCACATTGCATGGTTTAATGCGGGTTAGAAATTTTGTACAGGATGATGCTCATATCTTCTGTACTGAAGAGCAGGTTAGTGCTGAGGTTTCAGATTTTATTGATCTGCTGTTTGAGGTTTATCGTGATTTTGGGTTTGACGATGTGTTGGTGATTCTATCAACTCGCCCAGAAAAACGTGTTGGAGATGATGCAGTCTGGGATAAAGCAGAGAGTGCTTTAGAGACGGTGCTTAATCAAAAGGGACTGGATTGGAAGCTTCAGCCCGGTGAAGGAGCATTCTACGGACCTAAAATTGAGTTTTCTCTGCGAGATTGTCTAAATCGGGTTTGGCAATTAGGTACTATTCAATTGGATTTTTCAATGCCTGAGCGATTGGATGCAAATTATATTGCAGAAGATAATAGCAAGCAGGTACCCGTCATGTTGCACCGGGCTATATTGGGTTCATTGGAACGATTTATAGGCATATTGATTGAACATTACGCTGGATTACTGCCACTTTGGTTGGCGCCAAAACAGGTCGCTGTATTGAATATTACGGATCGCCAGGCCGAATATGCAGAAAAAATTGCAAATAATTTGAACAAACAGGGATTTAGAGTCGATTCGGACTTGAGAAACGAGAAGATCGGCTATAAAATCCGCCAGCACACCATTGAACGTGTCCCATACCTCTTAGTGGTAGGTGATCGTGAAATGGAAGATGGGACTGTTGCTGTGCGTACCCGTAAGGGTGAAGATTTAGGTGTGATGTCAGTAGAAGACTTTACCCTAAAGATTCAGCAAGAGGTGACAAATCTCACTAACTGAATTGTGATTTAAGTGTCTGCACAGACATGGGGGCCAAGAGTATTTGGCCTCTGTAGCTAGGTAGGCTAGTTTTATTCTTTTTGGAGGAACCTGATATCGCTGCAAAAAACAAGAATCGCCTGAATGACGAAATTACAGTACCAAACGTGCGTTTAATTGGTGCGGATGGAGAACAGGTGGGGATTGTCTCTCTGGCGGAGGCGAAAAGCATGGCTAAAGAGTCTAGCCTGGATTTGGTTGAAATTGTGCCAAATGCTGAGCCGCCAGTTTGCCGGATCATGGATTTTGGTAAGTTTGTCTTCGAGGCAAAAAAGCAGAAGCAGCTGGCCAAGAAAAAGCAGAAACAGATTCAGATAAAAGAAGTTAAATTCCGACCAGGGACGGGCGAGGGGGATTATCAGGTAAAACTACGCAACCTGATACGTTTCCTAAACGATGGGGACAAGACCAAGGTGACCATGCGGTTCCGGGGTCGTGAGCACGCCCACCGCGAGCTGGGTCTGGAGTTGTTGCAACGCGTCGAAGCCGATTTGGCAGAGTATGGCGTGGTAGAGCAGCAAGCCCAGATGGAAGGCCGGCAGATGGTGATGGTGCTAAGTTCCAAGAAAAAATGATCTTCAACTTAACCGAATGCGGAGTAGATAGAAATGCCAAAGATCAAAACTAACCGTGGTGCTGCAAAGCGTTTTAAGCGCACAGCATCAGGTGGCTTCAAATGTAATAAATCACATCGTCGCCACATCCTCACCAAAAAAAGCACTAAGCGTAAGCGTCATTTGCGTGCTCCAAGTTCGCTGCATGCAGCGGATGTAAGAAGCGCACGTCGTATGTTGCCCTACTGCTAAATTGACTGAGGAATATAAGTAATGCCAAGAGTAAAACGTGGTGTAACAGCACGCGCCAGACACAAAAAAGTGCTTAATGAGGCCAAAGGTTATTATGGTGCTCGTCGTAAAATCTATCGTGTAGCTAAACAGGCTGTTATCAAAGCTGGGCAGTATGCCTACCGAGATCGCCGCCAGAAAAAACGCCAATTTCGTGCGTTGTGGATTGCGCGTATCAATGCTGGTGCCCGTGTAAACGGAATATCATACAGCCGTATGATCAATGGTTTGAATAAGGCCGGTGTTGCGATTGATCGTAAAATACTGGCTGACTTGGCTATTTTTGATAAGCCTGCTTTTGCCGTACTGGCAGAAAAGGCCAAAGCTAGCCTTTAAGCTATAGGCGTGCCTCGGCACGCCTGAATAGAAAAGGGAAAGGCTTATAAGCCTTTCCCTTTTTTGGTTTTTAAAACTTAAAATGACTACAAATACAAATTCTCTAATCGACATTGAGCGGCTTGTTAAAGAAGCTGAGCAAAAAATTGCCGCATCTCAAGATGTACCCGCACTGGACCAAGTGCGGGTACATTATTTGGGTAAAAGTGGCCTGCTAACAGCTCAATTGAAGCAACTTGGACGACTCTCTAAAGAAGAACGGCCTCAAGCCGGTCAGGTTATTAATCGTGCAAAGGCCGCATTGCAAAAGGCTATTGATGAGCGTCGGGGCAGTCTTGAAGAAAAGGCGTTAGAGGCTCGTTTATCGTCAGAATGTGTTGATGTTACGCTGCCAGGCCGTGGCTCAAGTAGAGGTGGTTTGCATCCTGTAACTCGTACTTTAAACCGTATTGAGCGCTTATTTGCTAATGCAGGCTTTGAGATCGCAGAGGGTCCTGAGATTGAGGATGATTATCATAATTTTGAAGCATTGAATATCCCTGCGCATCATCCTGCGCGAGCTATGCATGATACCTTCTACTTTGATGCTCATATGTTGCTCCGTACGCACACTTCCCCAGTCCAAATTAGGGTGATGGAAGAAAAGGCACCACCGCTTAAGATAATTGCACCCGGGCGGGTATATCGTTGTGATTCTGATTTAACACATACTCCCATGTTTCATCAGGTCGAGGGTTTTTTGGTAGACGATAGAGCGACTTTTGCAGATCTTAAAGGTGTTATCTATGATTTTCTTAGCCGCTTCTTTGAGCGTGAACTAAAACTACGTTTTCGTCCCTCTTATTTCCCTTTTACCGAGCCATCGGCAGAGGTGGATATTGAGTGTGTTATGTGTGACGGCAAAGGGTGTCGGGTATGCAGTCACACTGGTTGGTTAGAGGTATTGGGTTGCGGAATGATCCATCCGCAAGTGTTTCAACATATCGGTATTGATAGTGAAAAATACAGTGGCTATGCCTTTGGAATGGGCGTTGAAAGGCTGACTATGTTGCGTTATGGCGTTAATGATCTGCGACTGTTTTTTGAAAACGATCTCAGGTTTTTAAAACAATTCGCATAACATTGGTTTCTAGCGAGTAGAAATTAGATGCTTGAAACTTTATCAGGAATAACAGATGAAATTTAGTGAAGCTTGGCTGCGTGAGTGGGTAAATCCTGAGATAACCACCGGCGAGTTATCTGACCAGCTGTCGATGGCAGGCCTGGAAGTTGATTCAATAAATGCAGTTGCTCCGCAGTTTGAGGGTGTATTAGTTGGTGAAGTTCTTTCCATAGATGCACACCCTGATGCTCAAAAACTTCGGGTTTGCACCGTTAACGTGGCTGGAGATGAAAACCTAACGATCGTTTGTGGTGCTGCTAACGTTGCTGTGGGGATGCGAGTGCCTGTTGCTTGTGTCGGTGCCAAGCTGCCCGGTAATTTTAAGATCAAAAAAGCCAAACTGCGTGGCGTTCCATCCTTTGGCATGATCTGCTCTGCATCAGAGCTTGGTTTGGCAGAATCTTCAGATGGCATTATGCCGCTTCCAAGTGATGCACCTATCGGTGAGGATATTCGCCATTATCTAAAGCTTGATGATCAGATTATTGAAGTGGATTTGACCCCAGATCGGGGGGATTGTTTAAGTCTGACAGGTATTGCACGTGAAGTTGGTGTTATAAACCGCTGTGTAGTTACTGCACCCGATATTCCTTCTGTGGTCGCAGTTATTGATGATGCTATTCAAGTAGAGGTAATTGCGACAGAAGCTTGCCCTCGTTATACCTGTCGCGTAATTAGAGGGATTGATTCTACTGCAAAAACACCGTTTTGGATGCAAGAGCGTTTGCGTAGAAGTGATATTCGCAGTATCAGTCCAGTGGTTGATGTGACCAACTATGTTTTGCTTGAGCTTGGTCAGCCCATGCATGCTTTTGATTTAAATCGATTGGATCATGGCATCATTGTTCGTCAGGCTGAGTCAGGTGAAAAGCTGGTGTTATTGGATGGGCAACAGATTGAGCTTAAGTCTGATACTTTGGTGATTGCAGACGCTAATGCCCCTGTGGCATTGGCTGGTATTATGGGTGGAGAGGCATCAGCTGTCACAGATAGCACACAGGACATTCTGCTTGAGAGTGCTTTTTTTGCTCCAATGTCTGTAGCAGGGAAAGCACGTGGGTATGGCCTACATACAGATTCCTCACATCGTTTTGAGCGAGGAGTTGATCCAGAGCTTCAGGCAAAAGCTGTTGAGCGTGCTACTGCATTGCTTACAGAGATTGTGGGCGGAGAGGTCGGGCCGGTTATTGAGGCAGTATCTCCTAAGCATCTAACTCAGAAACCAACTATCCTCCTTCGCCGTCAGCGAATAGAGCGTATCTTAGGCATAAATGTTGCCGATGATATGGTTGTCGATATTCTTACTCGACTGGAGATGCAAGTTGAGTCGGTAGAGAGTGGATGGATGGTGGCAGTGCCTAGTTGCCGTTTTGATATTGCTATTGAGGTTGACTTGATTGAGGAGATTGGCCGTATTTATGGTTACTCTGAAATTCCAATCAGCCATGCTCCATCAAACATGCCTATGTATTCAAAGCCTGAAATTGTTTTTGATCTGCATGCGGCTAAGCAGGCGTTGATAAATCGTGATTATCAGGAAGTTATCACCTACAGCTTTATAAGCCCTGCGATTCAATGCTTAATGGATCCTCAGCAACAGAGTATAAAACTAGCTAATCCTATTTCTACAGAGATGTCAGTAATGCGCACAAGTCTATGGCCAGGCTTGGTACAGACGGCTAGTTATAACCAAGCACGTCAGCAAAACCGAATGCAAATCTTCGAGTCGGGACTTAGATTTGTTTCTCAAGATAATGAAATCAAACAAGAAAATACCATTTCTGGCTTGGCGGTAGGAGGGGTTACTCAAGAGCAGTGGGGAGAGCCTGAGCGTAAAGTTGATTTTTTTGATGTAAAAGCAGACTTAGAGGCTATATTTACATTAACAGGATGCGCAGGTGAGTTCGTTTTTTCTTCAGGTGAGCATCCAGCACTGCACCCTGGTCAAACAGCAAAAATCCAACGAAACGGTGAACTTGTTGGGTGGTTAGGGATGCTCCATCCAAAGCTTGAACAAAAACTGGAGCTTGCAGGGCACACATATCTATTTGAGGTATCCCTTGATGGTCTATTAGATGGCGTTTTGCCAGTTTTTGCACCGTTATCCAAGTTTCCATCTATTCGACGTGACATTGCGCTGGTTTTGGATCAGTCTGTTGAATTTGAAGCAGTTAAATTATGTATAGAGCAAGCCGCACCTGAAATTCTTACAGACATTAAGCTTTTTGATGTCTATACTGGGGATAAGGTAGATTCAGGACGAAAGAGTCTCGCTTTAGGCTTGATTCTACAGGGAACTTCACAAACATTGACGGATGAGATTGTTGATGAAGTGGTGGACAATATCGTCCGAGCATTGGCAAAAAATTTAAAAGCATATCTGAGAGAATAATAATGGCACTGACCAAAGCTGAAATGGCAGAAAAGCTATTCGATGAATTGGGACTCAATAAACGCGAAGCCAAAGAGATGGTCGAAATGTTTTTTGAGAAAATTAGAGGTTCCCTGGAAGATGGCACGCAGGTTAAATTGTCTGGATTTGGAAATTTCGATCTGCGTGAGAAAAAACAACGCCCTGGGCGTAATCCAAAGACAGGAGAAGAAATTCCAATTTCCGCTCGTCGTGTTGTGACCTTTCGTCCTGGGCAAAAACTAAAGGCAAGAGTTGAAGCTTATGCTGGACGCGAGTAATAGCCCTGTAGAGTTACCAGCGATACCAGGTAAGCGCTACTTTACTATTGGTGAAGTGAGTGATTTATGTGGAGTGAAGCCTCATGTTTTGCGCTATTGGGAACAGGAATTTGAGCAACTAAAGCCTGTTAAACGACGAGGTAACCGTCGTTATTATCAGCGCCATGATGTTTTAATGATCCGGCAAATTAGAAGCTTGCTGTATGAGCAAGGTTTTACTATAGGCGGTGCTCGTCAGCAGCTTTGTAATGATTCCGTAAAAAGCGATCAGAACCAAAGCCAGCAAATTGTACGTCAGTTGCGCATTGAGCTGGAAGAGATTTTGCAGATTCTCAAACACTAACACCCTACTAGCACCCCATCTTATGGTGGTTTGTGTGCGATATATAAGTATCGTCATTGAATTCTATAATCAGCAATTGACATCTTACCCTAGTGCGCCTACGATGCGCACACTTTCGGAGCGTAGCGCAGCTTGGTAGCGCACCACAATGGGGTTGTGGGGGTCGGAGGTTCGAATCCTCTCGCTCCGACCAGTTTTTCTTGACTTGCTAGCTGATTGTTTTCACTGCTGCACATTGATCAAAAAGATGGTCTGTTTGTTTAGCTTGCTTTAGGCGTTTTCATTATTCTCATTTATGATTCCACACTAATAAGTGGACATATGCTGTATTGATACCTCTCTATTTCTATCCTGTTTTTTGTTGTTTATCATTTGATGGTATGGCCGTGCTTAGAAGTGGCGGCGATATTAACAGTAGCAGACAAACCCCCTCTTCCATGAAAGCCACGTTAAAGGTATGAGCATGTCATTAGAACTTAATACGCCACTCTCTGAAGAGGAGTTGGTTGCATTGGATGAATTTCTGCTTGCAGAGCATAGTAATGAAATGATGCCTGTTGATGAAGTGCATGGTTATCTGACGGCTCTTGTTGTGAGTCATGATATGGCAAGCCAGAGTGAGTGGTTATCAGCTATCTGGGGTGAGCCTGAATTTGCCAATAATAATGAACAAGCCAATATGACTAATTGTTTGTTGCGCATGAGAAATGAAATTGCTGCAATATTGGCATCGAATAGACACTATGAGCCTCTTGTGATTGAAGAGGTGGATGATGATGGAGAGGTTGTTGAGGCGTATGAAGGGTGGTGCTTGGGTTTTATTCATGCCATAGCCGATCATCAAACGTTGTGGGATAAGCTAGAGAAAAATGAACAAGAGCTGCTTGCACCAATTGCTAAGATTGCATTGCTTCTCAATGAAGAAGAGGCCGATATGGAAGATGAAGAATATCAAGGGTGTGTTGAGCTATTGCCTGGTGCTGTTGCAGGACTTTACGCTTATTGGAAAGGGCTTTTGAATTAAATTTAAGTAGCTTGTGCCCGCGCATAGTATATTTGTAATATCGTTCCAATTGCAGCTACCAGCAGGCTAAGTAGAATGATTGGAATAGCTGGGTTGTAGCGTGTCATTACTGCAACAACTGGAACTTTTAGCATCTCTTTATATCCCAGCACTTCATTTGCAATGGTGATTTTGTTATGCCGTACCATCTGTTCACTTAGAGCTATTGTAAGTAATTGAGGCTGCTCAGATAATTTCTCCCATACAAATTGAGCAATAAGCACCTGCATTTGTGATTGATATATCCCCTTAAGAGTAAGGCGACCATCACCAATATGCTGCGGTTGGTAAGGCATCATCTTAAATAGTTCACCATCATTTTTGCGTATCAAAATCACGCCTGCAGCTCTTTCTTCTCCTCCCTGAATAATGATCTCTCGTTGAGCCGCTTCAAATGTAGCAGGTTCATTGTAGGCAATGCGTTGTTGGCTGGTAGAGCCACCAGGCTGTTGAATTAGAAGAGTGGCTTCAGTGTCTTTTAGTGATCCATCAGGATGCTTTGTGCTGTGTACAGATAGCGCACTCACATCACCAATTCCAGCAATGGTTATGGGGTTTGGTGAGAGTGTTGCTTGCCCAGAGTTGCCATAAAATCCATCATAGATATGAGCAACCATAGTGAGTATTACTGCGGCATGGATAAATATCCCAATAAATAATCTTAGTCTGCCTGTGGTGGTATCTCTTATGCGAATGATTGATTCAATAAAGCAGGCAATCATATTGATGCCAAATAGACTAAAGGTTACTAGCAGTAGGTAGAGCCACCAATGCACGGTAAGTGTGGGTTGAAAAAAGAATTTAAGATCAAATGGAAAAAAAGGAGGGTAGAGTTCTGGATTTATATTCATGACCAGGCTCCCTACTGCAAGATTGATAATTACAACCAAACAGAGAATGAAACCGGCATGCCGATTTCCTAGAATTTCTATAATACGATAGGCCATGATTAAAATTTATGTATGGAGCGAGTAAAGAAACCGGTGCCGACAAAGGTGATCATAATGAGCACCATACCAATGGTATAGAGTGGAATCTTCCATTGGCGAAAGCGGGGTAAGTTATCAATATGAAGTAGATTGCCGTAATAGAGCCAAAGTATGACCGACCATAATATCTTTGGGTCCCACATGAAATAGGCACCCCAGGCAAGGTAGCCCCAGATTCCACCAAATAACATGGCCAATGTAAAAAAGATAAAGCCATTGCGATTTAGCTGAGTGACAAGTGGCCTATCCTGTATACCTTTGGAATTTCCTCGTAATGCACGTATTGCAAATATGGCATTGATTCCGGCTAGAAACCAAAAGGCATAAGCTGCAAATGAAAAGGGTACATGCATGGGATACCAAATTGTTCGCAAGTAGGCTGTGGGATAACGAATATGATCCGTAAATACAAAAGTGGTTAATGCAGCAGCAAGAGCAAGCAGTAGCAAGGTTATAAATTCCTTATTTGATACCTTGTCACGATAGATCATGCCGCACATTGTGATTAATGCCGACAATGTCATAAAAGATTCGACCTTATCAGTAAACGGAAAAAAGTCTTTTAGATAAGCTCGGATGCTAAAAAAAACCAAACTAAAGCAACCAAATAGAATGAGTGAAAAGGTTGCTTCACTACGTCTATTAAACATAGAGAGCAGCACACCAGCTGCTAATGCAGCAGTGGCAGCAGTAATCGAAAAACCAACAATTGACTCGAGCTCAGACATATCTACAGGCGGTGTCTTCCAGAAGTTTATAAGCAAAAGCTGGTTAAACTATCTGATCCTAAGTTGTTTGTCACGTTAGCGTCTACAATCTGTTATAATGCTGCTCATTTTTCGTCATATACACCCAAATATGACAATTGTTTTATCCCCTTGACTCGAGGTATCTCCATGGATTCCGTTCCTTCGTCCGCCGGTTTTGACCGTTTCGGACTTCGCCCTACTGTTCTCAAAGCTGTTATTGACCTTGGTTATGAGATCCCTACACCTATTCAAGAGCAATGCATTCCTCATTTAATGGAAGGAAAGGATCTTTTGGGGCAGGCTCAAACAGGCACGGGTAAAACAGCTGCCTTTGCACTGCCTATATTGAGTGGCGTAGACCTAAAGCAGCGTGATCCACAGATACTTGTATTAGCTCCAACTCGAGAGCTTGCACTGCAGGTTGCTGAGGCATTTCAGAGCTATGCACATGGCATGAAAGGTTTTCATGTGTTGCCATTGTATGGTGGGACAGGCATGTCTACTCAGCTTCGACAGCTCAGCCGTGGTGCACATGTGATTGTAGGTACCCCTGGTCGGGTTATGGATCATCTACGACGCGGCACTCTGTCACTAAAGGGATTGAAAACCCTAGTGCTGGATGAGGCTGATGAAATGCTCAATATGGGGTTTGTGGATGATATTGAGTGGATATTTGAGCAAGCTCCAGAAAGTCGGCAGGTAGCACTATTCTCAGCAACAATGCCAAAAAGCATTCGTAATGTGGCGCAGAAATACCTGAAAGATCCTATTGAAATTAAAGTAGCCTGTAAAACAGAAACAGTCACCACAATTGAGCAGCTTCACTGTGTTGTTACTCCTTTTCATAAAATGGATGCATTAACACGGGTGCTAGAGGTTGAAACGCCAGATGCAATGATTGTTTTTGTGCGTACCAAAACAGCAACTGTTGAGGTGGCAGAAAAACTTGAGGCACATGGTTTTTCTGCTGAAGCGCTGCATGGTGATATGAATCAGACGATGCGTGAACGAACAGTTGCGCGTTTAAAAAGCGGTAAACTGGACATTGTCGTGGCAACGGATGTTGCAGCGCGTGGATTGGATGTTGAGCGCGTAACCCATGTTGTTAACTATGATATCCCCTATGATCCTGAAGCTTATGTTCACCGCATTGGTCGTACTGGACGAGCAGGGCGTAAAGGCAAGGCATTACTCTTTGTATCGCCTCGCGAGCGTCATCTACTCAAGTCTATTGAGCGCGCGACACGCCAGAAAATAGCTCCAATGTCGCTACCATCAGCAGATGATCTGGGTGAGCACCGTATTGATCAATTTATGCAGCTCTTGCGTGATACCGTTGTTAATCAAGACTTGGATTTCTATTATCGGCTCATCAGTCGAGTTGAAAATGAACAAGAGATGAGCCCTATTGATATTGCGGCGGCACTGACTTTTCTGAGCCAGCGTGAACGTCCCTTTGTAGTAAAAGAGATTAAATCACCCGCTCCTACCAAAAATCAGCCTGATAGTCGATCCAACAGCCGGTCAGAGCCAAGACAACGTAGAGAGAAGAAGGAGTATGGTAAGTCTGAACAAGGAGGCGAAGATATTACACGAATTCGTTACAGGATAGAGGTTGGTCGGCAGCATGGGGCAACACCACGAGAAATAGTGGGAGCCATTGCTAATGAGGCAGGAGTTGAAGGAAAGCATATTGGCTATATCGGTATTGGTGATGACCACAGTACGGTTGATCTGCCTGAGGGGATGCCTAAAGAAGTTGAAAAGCATCTGCAAAAGGTCATTGTTTGTGGGCAACCGTTACGAATGTCATGTACAGGTGAAAAAGCCGCTCCACCAAGAGCGCACAAGCCAAAGGGTAAAAAACCTCGTTTGGGTCTAAAAAAACCAGTGGAACGAAAGCACGCTAAAAAAAGAGATTAAGCATATTTGCTTAATTGATATTTCTCTGGGTTTGTTTCGCGTTCCAATTGTTGGTATTGGGCGGCACCACCATTATTGCGAGATGGCTCAGAGGCGATGAATTGTTCATTGCTCAGTTTTAGATTCATGCGGGCAATCTCAACATGAGCTATTGCTGCCATCTGGCTGGCTTGCGCAGCTACTGCATGACTAGTAGCTGAAGGATTTGCAGGTGCAAGTGCAGCGTGTCGTATTGTTACTGCTTTTTGCGGATTTTTATGCGGGCCATCCTCTTTCGATATATCAATGGATAGATCGCCTCCAGCAGCATAATTAACACCATCGGAACCGCGTTGATATTTAAAATTGGCGGCACTGCGTATTAACGAGCCACCTACAGCAATATGAGTGGCTTCTGGCTCATGTGCCTCAAGGTTGCGGCTCTTGAGTTGCTGTAACTCACGTTGAACATTGAATTGATTTTTGGATTCTTGTGAGTTGGTTTTTTTCTCAGATTTGCCAATGGGGTTAGTTGTTGTGTTTGAAGCCTGTCTGAGCTTCTGTTTCTCGCTAAATGCCTGTTTAGCAAGAGGAGAAATTCGGTAAGATTGTGTAGAAAATATGTCCATATACCTTGACGTTTTAGAGAATTCTACTACTTAACTGTAAGTATCGCCCCTGATAACTAAAAGAACCAGTGCATAAAGGAATAAAAGGCGCTGAAAAACCATCTGTTTTTTGAGATAATTCACGCTTTTATGATGAGAGAGCCCAATTTGATGCTTCTCTTGCTGATATTTTTAATTTAGGAGCAAAATATGACTCAGGCAAAAATAGGTGACACTGTAAAGGTTCATTACACAGGCACTTTTGATGACGGCATACAATTTGATTCATCAATAGGACAGGATCCACTGCTGGTCAATATTGGGTGTGGAGAGACCATTCCAGGCTTTGAAAAAGGCCTGGAGGGCATGGGGATAGGGGATAAAAAAACCATTAGTATTCCAGCAGTCGATGCCTATGGCGAACATAATCCTGAACTGATTCATGAAGTACCACGCGCAGATATACCAGAAGAGATTGATCTACAGGTTGGTCTTGAATTGACAGCACAGGGGCCGGATGGAAATACACATATACTGTCTATAAAAGAGGTAAATGAAGAGACAGTGACTGTTGATGCAAATCATCCAATGGTTGGAAAAAATCTAAATTTTGAATTGGAAATGGTAGATATTGCACCACAAAAATAAAACCAGCTTTTATTTTGCGGAAAACCCCGTTGCTAAATGTTAGCAATGGGGTTTTTCTTGTCAAAAGAATGAAGTCAGGTGGCTGGTTAAATTTAGACTATATTTTCTTTAATAAAGCGAGAGTTTAGTTTTTTGTGGTCAACAATAGATTGATTTTATCGAGCTTGGATGCGCGTAAAAAAATACATGCCTAAAATATGGAATAGCAATGTTATTGAGTGAGGCAATTAATGTCAGATGATACTCAGCACGCCAATTGGTTAGGTTCAATACTCTAATAAACAATTGGATCCAACGAAGATACAAATTGTGGGGCATGGAGCCTATTCACCTGTTGCTGATAACTCAACACCACTGAACCGGCGTATAGAGATTCGTGTGCTCTCAAAAAGCCGCTAAGAATATACGAGTGAGCTAAAAAAACCGGTTCAGCATAGTTGCAGAACCGGTTGTTTATTGCGCAGAAGCTATTTATTTGGCTTTGACAATTGTTGCTTCCTCAATTAACAGTGGATACATGTATCCTGAACCAAAATCAACACCAAGAGAGACGGTGCCTGTAACAACCACTTCATCACCAACTTCAGCTGTTTCCTGGCTCGTAACAGTAAGGTCATTACTGCCTTGCTGCCCAGTGCCATCTTGTAGATGAAGGAAGTTACGACTCATGATTCCATTGTTTACTTTAATGACCTTGCCGCGAATCTGAACTTGCTGATCTTTTAGTTGCTCTTTTTCCTGGTAAACTGCTTCAACTGTTTTTGTAGCGGGGGCAGATGCTAATGTAGCTGCTGAGCCAAAGCAGAGAGCGGCTGCAAGCAGACAGATACTAAGACGCTTCATGTATGATACTCCTGGTGGATAATGTATGTTTTTCGGTTTAGTGATCTTACAGATCAACGACTCTACTGTAAATTGGCATGAATAATATGACGGCTGTTGATACAAAATCAGAAGCTCCCTATCAATTATTAACCCCCGATCTCATTCTAGATGCGCTAGAAGCCCACGGATACCAGTGTGACGGGCGTTTATTAGCGCTAAACAGTTATGAAAATCGGGTTTATCGAGTGGGGTTAGAGGATTCTCCTCCCATTGTGGCTAAGTTCTATCGACCTGGACGCTGGAGTGATGATGCCATTCACGAAGAGCATTCCTTTTCAAGCGAGCTTGCAGAATTAGAGTTACCCGTTGTGGCACCTATTAAAGATGCTTCAGGATTATCACTCTATCAATACCATGATTTTCGTTTTTCAATCTCACCAAATTGTGGGGGTCGGTGGCAAGAGATGGAAAACCCAGATCATCTTGCCTGGATGGGCCGTTTTATAGCGCGAATTCATGCAATTGGTGCTGCAAAAAGATTTCAGTATCGGCATGCAATATCAATTGAACAATATGGCATTAAATCTTCTCAATATATCCTGTCGAATAATTTCCTTCCTATGGAGCTGGAAATTCCTTACAAAGCCCTGATTGAGGCGCTGATCCCTCGTATTCAATCAGCTTTTGATGCTGCGGGTGCAGTAAAAATGATTCGTCTGCACGGTGATTGCCATCTAGGCAACATACTCTGGACTGATACGGGGCCACATTTTGTTGATTTTGATGATTGCTGTATGGGGCCTGCGATACAGGATTTGTGGATGCTTCTCTCGGGTGATCGTAGGCAAATGACGATCCAGTTAACAGACTTACTAGATGGTTATAGTGAGTTTTATGATTTTGATCCTCGAGAGCTGCATTTGATAGAAGCGTTGCGCACACTGCGAATGATTCATTATTCAGCTTGGCTGGCGCGCCGATGGGGTGATCCAGCATTCCCCATCAGTTTCCCCTGGTTCAATACTCAAAGGTATTGGGAGGAACAGATTCTCTTACTAAAAGAGCAGATGGCACTATTAGATGAGCCGCCTCTACAGTGGCAACTATGAGAATAAACGACCTAGCCAGGACTTCTCTTTATTGCCACCTGTTGCGGCCCCTTTTTTTGTAAGAGGGCGAGTTTTAGTTGGTCGAACAATAACGTTCTTTAAGCACTGTGAACAGATCTGGCTGTAGAGTCCTCTTGACTCTTTTAGTAGCGTTTCGCGGTCACGGACAAAGTAGTCATTTACAGTGTTATTAAAAGCATCAGCAATTGCCTGAAAGCCCTTGAAGGTATCTGCAATTACGAATTGAGTTGTATCATTCTTTAAGAATCCCAACTCTTCAATCATCTGCTGGAATGTCATGTCCTCATCTTTTTGGCTTCCAATTAGGCTTTGAAGCTTTATCTTTAGAACTTCACCAAAGCGTTTAAAATAATCTGGTTTATCATCGCTTGGAGCGCTAATTGTACGATCAACAACAAGCTTTAATTCAGACACGCTTTGAATGAGATGATAAGTTGTGAGGTCTGATATGTAGCGCCTCATAATAGAGAAATCAATAGTCTCATTTGAGTAAGAGAGAAATTCAGCATTAGAAAATAGTATGGAATAGATCCGTATCCACTCAGTGATTTGAGTGGGTGATATGACGGTAGATACGCCGAGGGCTGTTCGCTCGAGTTCTATAAAAGCAGTTTCAGCAGCAGATTGTTCACGAACAGGAGAGATTGTAAAAACACCTTCTAAATTCGTAATTTTTTCTAGTGCAACACGTACTTTATCTTCCTCTTCTGTGCTGAGTTCCTTGCCTGCTGTTGTCAGTTGTTTTAAATACTCTCTTGTTTGAGCTAATTCAGTTTCAATCATGCCATGGCGAACTTCCATTTGTCGCTCAGCGGTACGGTATTCATCAACAAATGTACGGGCAAGACGCTTTAAAATAGCTTCTTGGTCAGCATTGATTTCTGTAACTAGCTCCTCTAAAAACTGATGCGCTTTTTTTGAAAGGCTAGGGTCTCCCCGATAATTAAAATGACTTGAAATAACAGTAAGTAGTTTTTTATGTTCTGCAACAGGTAGTATTTTTCTTTTCCAAAGAAACTGGAAGAGCTTAATTATATTAATTCTAAATTTAAACTGTTGAATTAACGATGGTTCTTGTCCAGTAATAGTGTAATGAGGAAAGAGAGAGTAGCTTGAAATTTCTTTATTGGCTGTAGGGTCAACTTCAAAATCTTGCTTGGCATTTTCAGCGGCAACTGATTTTGATTCATTAAGAGGGGCTTCACCCGCTTTGAATACATTAATAAAATAAGGCTTAATGGATAGATATCTATAATTAGATTTAATCTTTATATGGAGCAGCTCAATCAATTCAGACAGCGCTTTAACATTTTTGATGGGAAAGTTACTGTGTTTTTGAAGTATATCTACAACAACCCTGCGCCCATTTTCAATACGAATCAGTTCTTTTTTGTATTGGTTGACGAGATTTTCAGAAACCTTACTGGCACCACTTTGCTCACGACTTGTTCTTATGTCATGTAGAAAGGTATCAGGTGTTTTTGTACGGAGGTAAATCTCTGAGACATCTTTGTTAAAACGGTTTTTTAGCTGCTCTGCAATATCAAAATAGTTGTCTTGAACAACGACATCAGCAGTTTTGCGGAGTTCTTCCTCTACTTCTTCTATTAGTGCAGCAGCAACATCTTCAATTTTGGTGCTGGCTGCACTGAGTTTTCCCTCTTTCACTAGCCTGCGATTTATAGAGGGAAACTGCATGCTTTTAACCAGATCAGTGATGAGCTGGATGATGCCATCTACATCTCTATCGTTATGTTTTTTTATTAATTCTTCTTTAAAATCAGTCTGTTCCATGAGTGTTTTCTGGGTAATTATGATTGTGTTATAGACGACCTGAATGAATCACTTTAGCAGCATTATTGATATTACAACAACCAAACTCCTGTATTTCAAAGAATAGCATTAACTGCTTAAATATATTATCTGTCACATTGAAATAAAAGTCAGCTTTGGCTTTTTCTGATGCTGGCCTAGTTGAAGGGGTGGGGGGGGAGATGTGGAGCATACCTTGCCCCCCATGATTCATGAGAAACCATGAATCATGGGAGGAGGGGCTATTTACTTGGAAGGGGGATTTTCGGGTCTTTATTGTTTCGACGGTAGATAATGCTCATCTGACCGATGGTTTGGATTAGTTTTGCACTTGTCTGCTCAATGATCTGTGCAGATATCTCTTTTCGCTCATCACGGTCAGCTGCAATGCGAATCTTGACCAACTCATGAACATTTAGAGCAATATCCAGTTCTTCAAAAATACTCGGCTTTAATCCATGTTGACCTACCATAACAACGGGTTTCAAAGAGTGAGCCAAGCCTCTTAAATGGCGTTTTTGCTGTTCTGTAAGTTTCATGTTTATTAATCCCAGTCCAGTAGACGCTGTTCACCTTCAAGGGCACGAATTCCTGTAACATCCTGTGACATCTCAATAACACCCCGGTAGTTTTTCTGTTCATCGCGAACAGCAAAGTAACGAATGTGAATAAATTTGCCGCGCATATTGATCCAGAAATCGGCATGATCCTGTGTGCCTGCTTTAAACTCTTCAAGAATACGTAAAACCTGATCAACAGATTTAGGTGGGTGACAAAACTTTACTTCGCGACCAATGATATTGGCACTACGAGGAAAGACCCGGTCATCGCCCCGGTTGTAAAAAACAACCCGGTCATCCTCATTTACATAGGTAATATCCACAGGTAAAAACTTAAAGATGAAGTTAACTTGCTCTGGGGTCAGGTAGCCCTCATCAAAGTGATCTGCATTTTCAATAGAGAAAGGCAGATCTTTTTTACGCTTGGGCGTGGATTTCATACGACGAGGCTTTGGCGCCTCCTCTTTTACAATGATTTCTTCCTGTTCTGGCTCTTCAGTAACAGCAGGGTAGGGAGGAGGCGTCTGATCCAACATCCAGCCAATTTCCTCATCGCCAAGGCGCATATCTTCCCACTCTGACTCATCCAGCATATCCATTGCATTTGGGAGCAGTCGTTCTTCTTCTACGCCGATTAGTCGTTGCATCTCAGAGATGGCATGTGGAAATATCTTAACCACAAGCTCTAAATCATCAGCTTCTAATGCCAAGCGAATCTTCTTGAGTTCAGCTCTGATTTCATCATGAAATGCCCACATGTTCTTGCTGGGTGAATCCCACCCGTGTTTTTCCAGCATAGGAAAAAGCTGGTTCTCTTTGCGCACATAGTGTAGCTCTACTGCACAAAGCTTATTAAAAACAGCAAGAAATGCCTCTTTATCCTGTCGGGGATCAATCTTACTGATCTCTTTAAACAGTTTGCGTTGCAGGCGATTTTCTTCAAGATAAACTCTGACTGGATGACCTGGAGCAAATTTACTGAGGGTGTGTGAAGCAAGCTTTTCGTCGATAACAGTATGATAGAAATTAATGACCTGGTCATTGTTTTGAAACTGGAGATTTTCTCGACCTAGTTGGTCAAAAACCTCTGTAACTTCTTCACCGCTAAGGCTTTCGCAGTTTGCTATAAACTGCTCAATCTCCTTTTCAGGGTTATCACCATTACACATTTGACGAATGATATCAGTAAGATAGTCAACTTTTGTCTCAGTAAGGAATTCACTCATAAATAACACCGATCCTGCTGTGACCCTGAGCTAGGGCAAAAAAGGGGGGCATCATAACAGATCGGATAAAAACTGACTAATTTAGTCATCTTTTATGGGAATTAGAAACCTATCAAAAGAGCGTGTTTCATGTGAGATTTTCATGGATGAACGAGCATAAGTCTAAAACCAAAATGAAGTTGCTCAATTTATTTGCACATTAAGCTCAAAATGTCTGATAGATAATCTTGCAATATGTGCTTTATTTTTTGCTAAAGAAAAGTAGGTGTTGGGTCGTTATCTATGCTTATGTACAGCCAGTGTTTTATCCATACTGGATTTGATGGGCATATAAAAATCAATGAGAATCTTGGCAGCTTATATTGGAATGATTTTGATACTTTCAACTACACCACTTGCTGTTCAATGGAGTGGTAATGGATCTGGCTATTTATTTGCCACTACTAGCCGCATTGTTTTGAGTGCAGTACTAGCAATTATGTTGCTGAGTATGCTTCGCCTACCTATGGTGTGGACCAGGCAGGCCTGTCAGAGTTATCTTGTCGCTGGCCTTGGTATTTTTTTCTCCATTCTAGCTATCCATTGGTCTGCTCAATATATCCCCTCTGGATGGATTGCTGTTATCTCTGGGCTTGCTCCAATATCAACCGGAGTGATGGCTGTAGTTTGGATGAAAGCACCGTCTTTTACTATTGTAAAACTGATAGGTATCTCCTTTGGAGTAGGTGGTTTAATAGTAATTTTCGGCCAGGGTATGATGCTAAGTGAAGCAACATTGTATGGCACAGGTGGCATGCTTCTGGCTGTGGTGAGCCGGTCGGCAAGTGCAGTATGCCTTAAATATATTCATGAACCTTTGAACGGGCTTGTGTTAACCACAGGAGGATTACTGGTTGCCACGCCTCTGTTTTTATTGGTTTGGTTTGGTTTTGACAATATATGGCCGGATGAGATTGGTATGCGTGCGGCATTTTCAATTGTATATTTAGCCGTATTTGTTAATTTAATTGGATTTGCGCTTTATTTTTATCTATTACGAAATATCGATTTGACACGACTTGAGTTGATTGCCCTTATTGCGCCTGTATGTGCTCTGTTGTTGGGGATGCAGTTTAATCAAGAGGTTATATCATCATCTGTATGGATAGGTACTTTAATGATTCTCAGTGGTTTGGTTTGTTTTGAACTCGGCCAGAAAACCGGATCAAATGTTAGCTAGAAGTCGACACGTTATTATTCTAACTTTAGAAGTTTTAGCAGGTAAATAAATGGCCAAAGCAAATATATTAATGCGTCCCACTTCATTAGATGAGTGGTTTGAACGTGGTGAACAAATCCTATTTCCCCTTTTAGCCGAGAGTGCTGAACACGCTTTGGCATACAAGCCTGGCCCTACAGATATATTTATTTCTCCTTATCTTAAATGCGGAACGACATGGCTACAGCAAATTGTCCATACCCTGCGTACTGGGGGAGACATGGACTTTGATGATATTTCACGAGTAATCCCATGGTTTGAAAATGCACATGCCCAAGGGATAGATATCAATTCACCACAGAGAGGAACAATTCAGGCCTTTAAGAGCCATCTGTCATGGGATGCGATTCCAAAGGGTGGAAAGTATATCGTTTCAATCCGTGAACCTAAAGATGCACTAATATCTTTATATCGCTTTTTTGATGGTTGGCAGTTTGAAAAAGACTCGGTATCAATGGAAGAGTTTTCTCGGGCCTTCTATACGGAGTGTAAATTAGCAGAAAGCTATTGGTTTCACTTGGCTTCATGGTGGGAACAGCGCAATGATGAAAATGTGCTGTTGCTATGTTTTGAAGACATGAAAGATGATCTTCCTACTGCAGTGAAGCGTATAGCAGATTTTGTTGGAATCGCATTGAATGATCAACTTTTGGAGCTGATATTGGAGAACTCATCACTAGACTTTATGCGCGCAAATAAAAACAAGTTTGATGAGAAAGTGACTTGTGAGTTTAACGAAAAAATAGGATTCATTCCTTTAGGTGGGGAGTCATCAAAAGTTAAAAGTGGTCGTGTTGGAGACCATAAAAAGGGGCTTCCAGAAGAGGTAAGTAAAGAGATGGATTTGGCTTGGGAAAAAGAGATTGATGGGAAGTTAGGGGTCTCTTCTTATCAGGCTATGCGCGATATTTTATGTAAAAGCTAGATAAATTATTTCATCCCGTATGCGCCAAAAAGGGTGACTCAAATGGTAAAAAAAACAGTAAAAGTAACAAAGCGTGATGAGCAGTATGCCAAGAAAATATCGACAAAAATATGGCATGAAAAACCAAGTGAACAAAACCCTTATATTGCACAACAAAGCCGGTGTCATGGGTATGATCTAATTGAGTTGATGAATGAGTGCAGTTATGCAGAAGTTTTATTCTTGTTATTTAGAAGCGAACTTCCAACTAAGGAAGAGACAGCAATATTTGAGCGGCTTTTGATTTCATTTATTAACCCTGGCCCCAGGCATCCTGCAACGCGAGCCGCGATTGCTACAGGTGTGGGTAAAACTGATCCTGTTCATATTCTGCCTATTGCCTTGGCTACTATGGGTGGCAATTTTCAAGGTGCAGGTGAGGTAGAACCTGCGGTACGGTTTTTAAGAAAAAATGCAAAAAAACCTCCAAAGAAAGTGGCGCTCACTCTTACAAATGACAGCAAAAAACCTGCTGAGGGCGATTGGTCAATAGCCCCAGGGTTTGGTAGTTACTATGGTGGTGTAGATGAAATGGCGCATCAGCTTGCACAGCAAATGGCGACACTTCCAGAGTGTGGGAAGCTGTTAACCTGGGGGAATGAATTTGCCAATGAATTACATGGACACCAGATGGGGTGGTTAAAGACCGGTGTGGCTGCTGCAGTATTAGCTGAACTTGGTTTTTTACCTTTTGCATGTACTGCATTGTATCAATTGATTAGTGCGCCAGGGCTGTTGGCCCACGGACTGGAGTATTGTAAAAAGCCAATGACTTCATACCCATTTCCAGAGGACAAAGACTATGTCATTGAATCAGTCTAAACAAGACACGACCCTGTGGGATAAGCATAGAGCTAAAATCTACAGTAGAAGAGGTGGTTGGAGGATTGGAAAAGGCGTATATAACTGCGGCTATGACATGATGAATGACCTTGTTGGTGAGAAGTCATATATGCAGGTGATGTTTTTAAATGCAACAGGTCGTTTGCCAGAACGAAAGTTAGCGGAATGGTTGGAAGCAGTTCATATTTGTCTTAGTTGGCCAGACCCAAGGATATGGTGCAATCACATTGGTGCTCTGAGTGGTACTGCGCGAACCTCAGTTGTTAGTGCGACTGCTATGGGTACTTTAGCTGCAGATTCAAAGGCGTATGGATCACTGCCACTTCTGGATGGGGTTAGCTTCATTCAGAATGCTTTAATTGATTTTAATAATAAAGGTCTATCGGTAGCAGAAATTGTTGATAATGCAGGCATGAAACGTGGAGGAAAGCCAGTCATCACGGGTTATGCGCGTCCAATTGCAAAAGGTGATGAACGGATTGAAGCAATGGAGCGTGTTACCAAGAATCTTAATATTTCTATTGGTCCACATCTACAGTTGGCCTATGAAATTGAGACAGAATTAAAAGAAAGATTTGACGAGGGCATGAATATTAATGGTTATGTGTCAGCATTTTTATCTGATCATGATTTAATTCCAAAGGAAATTTATCAAATTTTTGCAATGGTTGTTATGAGTGGTGTGACGGCTTGCTATATGGATGCGCATGATCGCCCGGCAGGGTCATTTTCACCATTGCAATGTGACGATGTTGAGTATGAGGGAAAAGCGGCAAGAGAGCTTCCTAACAGGTCATAACTGCATTATTGCTGTGATGTGTATTTTTCAGGTGATCATCTTTCTTATGAGGCAATACCTGGCAAGGCAAAACCAGCAAAAAATAGTGTTTCAAAGAGGTTAGCGAAAATGAAAGCCAACCTCTGCATAGGCACTTCGTCCTTGCATCTCATAATCACCAAGCTCTACAGCAGATGGATTATCACCCCATTCATAATATTCTCTGTCAAATAGGTTCTTTGCAGATAGGGCAAATTCCCAACTCCTGTCTTGGGTTGTTTTGCGTAGCGTAAGGTCAACAAGGGTGAAGTTGCCGAGTTTGCCACGATTATCGCCAGCAGGGCGTTCGCGGCCCCCGATCCAGTTGACTTGGGTATCTATGGCCCAGTAAGGCATAAACTCCCAGTTGGCCGCAAAGTGGAATTCCCGCCCCGGTGCTTTAGGAACCCGGCTTCCGCCATCCTTCGTTTCAGCATGCTGCCAGGCGAAGCTGCTGCGTAGTTCAAGCTGGTTGGAGACATCCCATTCTGCTTCAATCTCAAAACCATAGCCGCGCTGGCCCTCTGTATTACTATACATAGCATTGACAACCTCAATGGTGTCATCCATCTCGTAATAGAAGAGGCTCAATCGGGAGGTCAGCTCAAGCAGCGGGAAGTATTCAAACGCCAGTTCAAGAGTGTCAATGGTTTCAGGATCAAGAGAAGTATTGCCTTCTACTACCGGGTTCTTTGTTATATAGAGTTCTTGTAGAGAGGGTGCTCGAAAAGCACTGCCATACAGTAGCTTGGTGGTCAATGGCATGGGTGGCGACCAGATCAGGGCAAGGCGTGGATTGATGGTCTTGCCAAAATCACTGTAGTGATCGTAGCGCAGGCCCCCGGTAAAGATCCACGCCTTTGAGATGCGCCACTCATCCTGAAGAGAGAGGTAGTGACGTTCACGGTCATTGTCAGGCAGATAAACCAATGCGGTATCTGTTATATCAGTCAAAACACCAAAGACAATGCCAGGACCAAAATTCTTGGTTTGATTGGTGTCCATCTCTTGGCGGCTATAGCCTGTATCAACCCGTAGGGTTTGATTCTTAAAGCCGTTGTAGGTACCTGTAATATTTGCGGTATAGGTTCGATCTTCAAAACCAGGGTTGCCAAGAAAGCCATCGGGAAGGCCGAAGGTGCCTGGTGGATAGATCACAAAATTGCGCTGCAAATCCTGATAGACATAGTTGAAATGAGGCTTTAGCTCGAAGTTAGGCAGCAGATCTTTGAATGTATAGCTGATATCGAACTGGTAGTGCTGAAAATCCTCATTGCCACCCTGATCTAAAGCATGTGTTATGCCTTGGGCATTACCACCATTTCTCTGTTGCCAGTGCCAGAAGTCGATGTCCCAGTTGTCATTGCGGAGATAAAGAGAGGTCTCATAAAACTCATAGCCAGTCTCCATATGACCTGGCGCTAATGAGACGGCTTGTACCAGTGCCGCATCAACATCAACCATTCGATCCGGATCACCACCGGTTCGCATATGCTCCAGGCTGAAGGCAACATCCCAATCCTCATATTTTTTACCGTACTGAACCCAAGCGCTGTTGCTATTGAAAGAGCCCATACGGCCACCCACATCAACACCATCAATCTCATGGGCATCCTTGGTGACGATGTTGATGACACCGGCAAGGGCATCTGCACCATGTACCGCCGAGCCAGGACCACGGATCACCTCGATACGGGCGATGTTAGAGATCGGCGCTTTATATGGCCCTACTACATTACTAACACCAGCATGCTTAATCGGTATGCCGTTTCTTAAGAATAGCGTCTGTGCTCCGTCGTTTGTATGTATCCCCCGAATTGAAAGTTTTGGCTCAAGTAGATCTTTTGACGGATAGACATGGATTCCAGGCACTGATTCCAAAGCCTCGAAGACGGTGGTGGCCCCCATCGCTTTGATTTCTGCAGCGGTGATGACCGTAGCAACAGAGGGTGCCAAGCGAGCAGGTTTGCTGTAGCCGGTGGAAGAGGTGAGTATCTCTGCCTCATCAAGGAACATCTCCTCCATAGCCAGCTCATCTTCAAGTAGCTCTTCAGGAAAGTCATCAACTGCATATACTGTGCTGCACAATATAAGGCTTGTCACTACTGCTATATACTTGTTTTTCAAAGCTATTCTTCTGTGTTATTACAGATGCAGTAACAGTTTTTATTATTAGTATATGCCACATTACCTGTGCGGGCGGTAAAGCTATCCCTAGGCGAATTGAGTTCCTACTCTAATGGGTAAGTAAACTACAAACTGAAGAAAAATCAATATCTTCTATCAACTATTTCATAGTTTAACTGTAACTTGAGGTGGGATGCCAGCTATTTATTAGATGGCAAATTAGCGCCCCAGTAATACCTTCATTCGCGAGGCCAATGGTGGCACTTCATTTTTATCTATGTAGACATCTATTAGCGTTGGCCCGGGTCGATGAAGAATCTCATCGAAATCAAGTTTTGCCAGATCTTCAGGAGAGTGGACTGTTTCACCATAGGCACCAAGTACTTTGGCAAAGTCACTGTAGTTGATTTCTGGTAGCGCATGGCCGATTGATTCTGCGCCTCCTAAGCGTTGACCAAATTTGATCATGCCCAGTGAGCTGTCATTCAAGATTATAAATATGATAGGGAGTTTTTCTTGTACAGCTACGGTAATCTCTTGACCAGTCATTAACAGGCTGCCATCGCCTGTTATGCATACTACAGGTGTCCCTTTATCTTTTTCTTCGTGCTCCTTAATTTCATTAAATAGCTCTTTTGCTCCAAGGGAGACACCTATGCTAGCGCCTATTGCCCAACCCATAGCTGCAAACTCCAAACAACCTTCAAAGGTGCTACTGCGGCCATCACGTTTCCCGCCTAAACGTCGATCATTGGGGTGTAGGTAATGGACTGCCCAGGCTGTGCTGTTTCCCGTATCTACTAGATAATGAGCATTTGAGGGCAGTAGTCTCGGCAGATCGCGCATAAGCCGCTGGGGTTTTATCGGGGTGGCATTGCTAATATAAGCGGCCTCATTTTCCAAGCTGAAATGGCGGATAGGGCCATCTACGTCATGCCATTTTTTGATCAATGGCTGGTAGCTATCTGAATCCTCAGTTGTCTCACAACCATACAGGTTATGATCCTTTAGCTTTTTTTGTTTTTTATTATTTTTATTTTTTCTTTTTTCTAATATTCTTATCAATAGATAGCTAAAGATGTCACTTACCCCGCCAAGTACATGCGTGCCAGCCATGGGTGAGCGAGTAAGGTTCTCTTTATTATCATCAATGTGAATAAGTTTGTGCTCAAGTAGGAGTGATTGATCCCAGCCTTTGGTTGACCATTCACTAATGGTGACACCAATGGCAATGACTACATCCACTTGCTCTAATGCTTCAGAGGCGCTCTCATGACCTGCAAAGCCAAATACACCACGGAATAGAGGTTGGAAAGGGCTGACTAACCCTTTGGCGTGTGGCGTAACAATTAGAAGGGCATTCATTAGTCTAGCTACTTTGAGAATAACGCCAATAGCATCACGACAGCCGTGACCAATAACAAAAGCTATACTGCTAGCCTTAATAATATCCTCAAAGACATCTGCAGAATCATCTTTTTGATTAATGGGCAGACTCCAGTGATTAGCTGTGATTTTATATGAAGGCTCACTAATAGATGCTTTGGCACTCATAACATCAAGGGGGATACTTAGATGTGCTGGGCCAGCAGGTGAGCCTCGTGAGTACAAAAGTGCCGCTGATAGCTTTCGTTCAAATTGCTCTTTGTGTGAAATCAGGGTGTTGTAACGGGTACAGTTACGAAACATGCTCACTGTATCTATACCTGTGCAAGATGATTCTTGCATAGCACCCCGGCCAAAATTTGTTAGTGCTGATTGTGCCGTTATAACCAATATTGAAGAGCGATTTTCGTAAGCAGATGCAACACCTGTTATTAAATTAGTTGCTCCTGGACCCGTAGTGGCACAACAGACACCTATTTTACCTGTAATACGTGCATATCCTTCCGCCATAAATGCAGCATCAGCCTCATGGCGCGCAACTACAGATCGAGGGCCTCTATCTTTTTCTGGGATATTGTTTTCTTCATCATAACGAGCTTGCCTTGCTAGGGCGTTATACAGTGGTTCAATAGCTCCGCCTGGCACACCAAACACATATTTGATAGAGAGCTGCTTTAGATAAGCAATAAGCAGGTCTCCCATTTCATAGGTATTGGAATCATTGTTTTTTAAGATACTTTCTATTGGATGAGCAATCATAGTGCACTCCTTTGGCATGGGGACTCCTGCCTTTTATTTGGCTTTAGGTTTTAGTTTATTCGGCAATAATATTTACAACCAAAAACAAATAGTCATACCATATCTAATGGGGTACATATTAGGTTTCGTATGCAGTGTTATCTTTGTTGATCTTATCGGTTAAGTTTCAGTAGTCTTTAGTAAATTAGTAAAAAATATACAGTTAATTGTAGTAAAAATATCTTTTATGGCATCAGGCCAATGAGGGGGAATCTTTTCGAGGAAATGGCAAGTTAATGCCAGACCAGGAGGAGATCAGAACACTTAAGGCTTAAGTGAAGCGCTTACAGATAAAGATGAGATCCTAAAAAAAGCAACGGTATTCTTTGCAGCAGAAATGAAGTCGACTGCATGACTGCATGAATGCAGGAGGTAGAACAATGCAGGAGCAATTGCCGAGAAATATTCGTTTATCACCCTACTTAAGCATACCTACCAAATTCGTCTGAAGTGTCAGGTTTTGGGTGTCTGCCGTAGTAGCTATTACAAATATCAAGCCATGCAGGTCAATAAACCAAAGGACACAGGAGGGCTGGCTCTATCTGGCGATAGTTATTGATCTGTATTTTCGAAAAGTAGTGGGGTGGAGCATACCCAAAATGCGGACGCAGGTGAGTTCACAGATAAAAGCCTCATTGGTCTGTGATGCCTTGAAAATGACTATTTGGCAGCGTAGGCCAAAAGCCGGGTTGGTCCACCACTCAGATCGTGGATCAAGTATGCCAGCAAAGTCTTCCGCCAACTACTCAAGGCAGATACCCTCAAAGGGAGCATGAGTAGAAAAGATAATTGTTGGAATAATGGTGTGGCAGAGATTTTATTTATCTGAATATTGTTCAGGTAATGTTTTGATATAAGCAATGATATCCGGCAGTTTGGGCAGGATTTCTTCTTCAGAAAATACAGGCATATAGCTTTTGTCCCAGCGGTTAATATTAGTTACATAAGATTTGACCTTATCAAAGGTGAGAGTTGGTGCGATTTTTGGTGAGCCGATTGCCACTGGTTTACTGAGAGCTTTCGCTGCCATCCATCCTTTACCATCTCCTTTTTTACCGTGACACCCAGAGCAGTATCTCAAAAAATAAATTCTACCTCTTTCAAGAGGGTTATTTTTAAAGCGTTCGAGGCGTTCTGCGGGCGTAGGTCCATTAAGAGGCCCTTGGTCAATGGCCAGCGTCCGAACATAAGCAACAATGGCAATGATTTTTTCTGAATTTAGATTTGAGCGCCAACCAGGCATTTGCAAGTATGGGTACATCTCCTCACCATAAGCTACACGATTTATGATCTCTTCATCAGTCAAGAGAGACATATAGGCTTTGTTTGAAAGATCACCTGTTGGAACCCCACTCAGGTCAGCAGCAGGAGCATTTGTTCCTGAACCATCAATACCATGACAATAGATGCAAAAAGAGTTGAATAATCGTTTGCCAGCTTCAACCAACATAGGGTTGGGAGCAGGGGTCTGAGCATATATGCTGCTACTGATGAAAAGGCTGATGATGGCTAGTGTTGCTTTAGAGCATCTATTCATAATGAATCTCTGTTATATAGAAACTTCCAGTGGCGCAATGGTTCAGCTATTAAGAGAAAATATCCCATGTTAAAGCTTTTGCTCTTTTTTATTCCCAATTGTTTTTGTCAAGATCAAAAGATTATAGGACATATGTATTTAAATCAAACGTATTTATAATGAGTCGTATGGCGCAAAATTCAAAATTAGCCTATTAATATTACGGGTGGTTTTGAACATCTCAATCATAGAGTTAGGGCAAAACAGACAGGGCAGCTAGAATAATCAATCATCATATGCCGCATATTTTATGTGGTTATTCTATACTGAGTATAAACTCTATTTTGTTATTGGTGCGGAGAGAATATGCCTAAAATCATGATTATTGGGGCTGGTGCCGGCGGTACAGCGCTTCTACCAATATTAAATAACTACAAAAAAATAAAGGTTGTAGGCGTTGCTGACACGGATTGCGAGGCACCTGGTTTAGTATTGGCAAAACAAATGGGGATTCCAACAAGCAGTGATTTTCAGCAATTATTGGCAGAAGTTAATGCTAACATCATCATAAATGCCTCAGGCAACGATAACGTCTCTCAAAAGCTGGATCAACTTAAAAAGTTAGGCGAGCTTGAAGTTATTGAGGGTGAAAGCGCTAAAATCCTCTTTAAACTGGTAGACGAAAAAATCCAAAGTGAAAAAGAAGCGCTGCATAGAGTTCGCGAGCATGAGGCACTCTATAAAATAGGTATTATGCTCACTTCTTCTGAAAGTGAAGATGAGTTGCTTAGCACTATTATAAAATGGGCCACCCGTTTAACGCATACTCCAGCTGGCAGTATTGCCTTATACGATGCCCAAGAAAGCAGCATGGAAATTGTAGCTTTACATGGGTTCAAAAAAACACTCACTTCAGAAGAGCATTGGCCTATACGAAAAGGGGGGCTTACAGAATATATATTAAACATGAATGCCCCTACAGTAATAAGAGATATTGATAAGTTTGATTTGGCAGATATTTCTAGGATTAAAATGGATGGGATTAGCTCACTTATTGCCATACCTTTAATTGCTGACAGAACAACAATTGGAATACTTTATGTTGATGATTTTGTTGCAAGAGATTTTTCTCAAAGAGATGAAGCTATATTAACATTACTTGGTACGCAGGCTGCGATTGCAATTGAAAAGATGCAGCTTTTTGAAAAAACCAAGAAACTTGCGATTACTGATGGACTAACTGGGTTATATAATCATAGATACTTTGTTAAATATTTGGGTAATGAAGTAAGACGTGCAAAGCGCTATACCCATGAGCTATCTGTCCTAATTATAGATATTGATCATTTTAAGAGTTATAACGATACAAATGGGCATCTTCAGGGGAATGAGGCCATAAAAAAAGTCACTCGTGTAATGAAGGATGTTACACGTACAATGGATGTGCTTAGTCGGTATGGTGGTGAGGAATTTGCAATTATTTTGCCTGAAGCAAATAAACATCAAGCGCTACAAACAGCAATAAGAATTTGCAAATCTGTTGAAGAGACAAAGGTACTTGGAGAAGAAAAGCAGCCACTGAAAAAATTAACTATAAGTATTGGTGTTGCTACATATCCAGAAGATGCCACACGCGCTTCCGCCCTTGTGGAAAGTGCTGACCAGGCGCTTTACGAAGCTAAGCATAAAGGTAGAAATAGAGTGGTTGCCTTTAAAGACAAAAACACCTGATATTTTGTGGTTACCCCCCCCTTCGCTATGGATAGTAATTAATTAAGGCTCTCCATTCATGCTGTTCTAACTGGTTGCCAGCTTATATCACGTTAACGTTCTGTAAGCTGGAAATTGGCATGTTCTCTGCAGGTTAAATATTACAAACCACTGTTAAATTGGATTGAATATGTTAAATCTATTTTCAAATGCATCTCTTAACCAATCAGTATCCAGCGGAATTACAGGGACAGAGGTACCTGTTGTTGAAGCAGAGGGTAGTAAAATAGATATTAATGGCAGTAGTTTTACAGCGCTATTAAACGCCGAAACTTCTATGGCTGGAATGATGGAGGAACTTAAAATATTGCTTTCTGCAGAAGATTTTTCGACCCTGGAAGGGTTGCTTGCAGAAGGACAGACATTGCCACTAGCGGAAATTGTTGCCGCATTGAGGCAACAGCCTTCCGGTTCTGGTGCACCACAGACACTTAAGCTTTCAGATGTGCTGCCAGATTTAGTTACTGTTACGGGAGAGGCAGCAGAACAGGTGGCAGCTGCTGAAATGATAGATGGTGCAGTAGAGCAGAGCGCTACTCCATTGATTACTGGGCAAACTATAGTGCCTATTGCAATTAGTGAAATGGCAATTTCCGTATCTATTGCCGCAGATCAAGCAGTGGTGAAGGCTGGAAATGGAAAAATTACACAGTCTGTTGTTACTGGGCAGGCTGCCGTTCCATCCGATATGGAGGGTGATGCGGCTGGGTTACCATCAAATATGGGTGGTTCATCAGCCAATTCAGATCAGCAGGCATCAACTGAACAGTTTCGAATGACAGAGGCTATGGCAGCACAAATAGCTCAGAAAACAGCAGCCAACCCTCCTTTTCGTACAACAGAAGCTGGACTGACCTCTGTTACTAATATAGCTGTAGCACCTGGTTTGGCTTTACAAAATATAGTACAGACTATTGCACCGAATCAGCTAAATGCACTGCCAATTCATACTCCGGTGGGGGAAAGAGGATGGGACCAAGCCGTGGGGGAGCGTATGCTTTGGATGGTTGGCCGGCAGATTCAGGGAGCTGAAGTACGAATTACACCCCCTCATCTTGGACCCATTGATATACGAATCTCAATTCAAAATGATCAGGCTAATGTGACGTTTGCTGCTCAGCATGGTGTCGTCAGAGAGGCGCTTGAGGCATCAATTCCTCGGTTACGAGAGATGTTGAGTGAAAACAACCTGCAATTAGTCAATGTTGACGTAAATCAGCGTAATAATAGTGGACAGCGGGGATCGCATTTTTTCAATCAATCCTCATCTGGTGAGCAAGATAGTGAAGGGTATGAGTTTGAAGAGGATAAAGGTGCAGAAAGCCGTATACTTGCCATACAGAGTGATGGTCTAGTGGATGATTTTGCATGATGTTATAGTATATCCGTTATCTGAATATGTAATACCTAAAAGCCGCAGTTTACTGCGGCTTTTAGGTATTACATGATAGTGGCGTCTTTGGTTATACTCCGAGTATTATGTAGCCATCCTGATAAAAACATAGGGGAACTTGAACGTGCGTTTTATAAAATTGATAATTGTCTTATTTGTTATGGTATTGGGCGTTGTTATTGCCGTAACTAATCCAGGAAATGTTGTATTGAATTATGGTATTGGTAGCATAGAACTGCCGTTATCTCTTGTGCTTGTTGGTGCTATAAGTGTAGGAGTCATCATAGGTTCTATTGTAGCTATAGGCATCCTGATGCGTCTTAAGCGTGAAAATTCAAAACTACAGCGCAAGGCTCATGCTGATGCTGTAAGGGTTAGCAATCTTAGTGCGTTGCCACTAAAGGAACAGTAGGCTTTATGCAGGAGCTTCTGCTGTTACTGCTCCCAGTAGCAGCAGCTTCCGGGTGGCTAGCAGCAAAGCGTAGCGATAAACGTAAGAGTGCAGCTACATCTGAAAGAGAGCAGAATCCCGCATATTTTAAGGGGTTAAATTATCTATTGAATGAGCAGCCAGATAAGGCTATTGATGTGTTTGTTCAGATGCTCGATATAGACAATGAAACAATGGAAACTCACTTGGCACTTGGCAATCTCTTTCGCCGCCGAGGCGAAGTTGAGCGCGCAATTCGTATCCACCAGAATTTAGTGGCCAGACCTACACTGGACCGCTCACAGAGAGCTCAGGCTTTATTGGAGCTGGGACAGGATTATATGCGTGCGGGCCTGTTTGACCGGGCTGAAAACCTGCTTATTGAGTTGCTAGAGATAAAGCAGCATGAAGCACAGGCTTTGCAAAATCTGCGCATTATCTATCAGCAGGAAAAAGATTGGGCGAAATGCCTTGATGTTCTCTCCAAGCTTGAGGAGAGAACAGGTGAGGTGCTGAGTACTGAGCGAGCGCATTATTACTGTGAGCTAGCAGTGATTGCGCGCAACAAGCATGATTATGCTCAGGCAGAAAAGCTGTTAAAAAAGGCGCAGGAAAGTGATAGTGATTGTGTGCGAGCAGCGTTGGTGCAGGGTAAAGTAGAGGTTGCACGAAAAAACCATACAGCTGCAATCAACTCATTTAAGCAAGTGGCACAGCAAGATCCTGCGTTTATCTCAGAAATCCTTCCTTTCTTGGTTCAATGCCATGTTGAATTGGATAAACGAAATGAACTGATTGTTTATTTGCAGCAGTTATATCAGCAGCAAAAAAGCATTGCGCTAATGCTGGCATTGTCTGATCTTCTACAGGAGGATAAAGGCGACCAGGCTGCAGTCGAGCTTGTAGTGGATTACCTGCGTAAATATTCCAGTCTTGATGGTGTACAGAAGTTGATTGATCTTAGCTGCAAATGCACGCAAGGTTCGTTGGCAGATACCTTTTTAATTTTGCATGAGCAGCTTGTCATGCTATTGAAAAAACGCCCGGCATATCAATGTAAACAATGTGGCTTTGAGGTAAAGACATTACATTGGCAGTGCCCCGGCTGCAAATCGTGGGATAGTATTAAACCAGTTCAAGACTTGGGTCTTACTGAATTGATGGGTTATTGAATAATGGCGATAATTGAGAACTCCTCACGTATTATTGTAGCGTTGGATTTTCCTTCAGCAGAACCAGCACTTGATCTTGTCTCAGCCCTTGATCCAACCTTATGCCGCCTAAAAGTTGGCAAAGAGATGTTTACTCGCTTTGGCCCCTCTTTTGTTGAAAAATTAGTGGGTAAAGGGTTTGATGTCTTTCTAGATCTGAAATTTCATGATATTCCAAATACGGTTGCCGCAGCCTGCGCAGCAGCAGCTGATCTAGGTGTTTGGATGATTAATCTGCATGCCTCAGGTGGACGGCGCATGATGGAGGCAGCAAGAGATCGTTTGGATAGCTTGTCACATAGACCTCATCTTATTGCTGTAACGATTCTTACCAGTCTTGGGCAGGAAGACATTGCCGAAGCAGGCTTTGCTGGAACCCCCGCTGAAAATGTAATACGGCTTGCCAAGTTGGCAGAGAGCAGTGGCATGGATGGTATCGTATGTTCGCCACTGGAGGCGCGGGATGTTAGGTCAGTGGTTAATTCGGATTTTCTATTGGTTACCCCTGGTGTAAGGCCAAATCAGGCTGCATTAGGTGATCAATTGCGAGTCATGACACCCTCTGATGCATTAAAAAATGGTGCGGATTATTTGGTAATAGGGCGGCCGATTACTGCTGCACCTGATCCATTACAAAGCCTTCAGGATATTCTGACTGAGATTGGAATAAAGTAATACCCTAGCAGTTGAAACCAACCTTTATCATTGATAACTCTTAAACCACATTATTTTAGGAGTTATCATCATGATTCACCCACTAAAAATTACAATCTCTCTGCTCATTCTTCTGTTTTCCAGTTTTGCGTTTGGTGGTCAGATAAATATAAATACGGCAGGTGTTGAGGCATTAGCTAAAGAGCTAAATGGAGTTGGTCAGGTTAAAGCTCATGCCATTGTAGAGTATCGAGAACAGCATGGTGCCTTTAAAACCATTAACGCACTTGCTAATGTCAAAGGCATTGGTTCTGCAATTGTTAGCAGCAACCAAAAAAATATTAAGTTAGATGCTGTTGATTAATATAAGAGATGAAAAACCATAGAGAGCGAATGCGGCATTTTAGCATTCGCTTTTTTTTGTGCACTGTTGGATTATTGAAACATCTAGGTGCAGCTTAATTAAAAAGAGAAGTGCTAAGATATGAAGGGAGTCTGTTAAACTAAAAGTCAGTAAATTGGAAAGATAGATGCTCAAACTGTATCAAAGTAATCAGTTGGAACGGCTGATAGATCTGCTGGCAGCAGTTGTTTCTGAACCACAGCAATCAATCTTTGCCGCAGAGACTATAGTCGTACAGCACCCGGCTATGGGGCATTGGCTTTCGTTGCATTTGGCTAAACAACTTGGGGTTTGTGCTAATACAAACTTTCCACTGCCAGCTGGGTTTATTTGGAGCATATTTCGCACTGTTTTAAATAAGGTTCCAGAACATAACAAATTTGAACCTACCACTCTGACATGGCGTATTCTTGAATTATTGAATAAGGTAGAGCATCAGAATCTGTTTCAACCTGTTTCAACCTACTTATCAAATGGTGATGATGTAAAACATTATGATCTGGCCTGTCGAATTGCTGATGTTTTTGATCAATATCTTCTTTATCGCCCAGACTGGATAGAAGCTTGGGAAGCAGGTCGTTCTGCTATTGCAGGTGATGCCTGGCAAGCAGAACTATGGCGTAGATTAACTGCGGTTGACTCTAATCCACATTGGATTCATCTACAGCAGCGCCTTAGTCAAGCACTGTTATCAAATGATGTAGCAAGAAAACTTCCTGAACGCATCTCGATTTTTGGACTTTCTACATTATCACCAGGTTATCTTGAAATACTCCGTTGTATCTCTGAGCAAGTGGATGTCCATCTTTTTTTACTTAACCCTTGTGCTGCGCACTGGACTGAAATTGTTAATGAAGAGAAGAAAGCTAAGAGTGAAGAGGATGCAGATGGTAGTGAACTATATCTAGAGGTTGGTCATCCACTATTGGCATCATGGGGTAGGCAAGGGCGTGATTTTTTCGCCACACTTCTTGAATATAATCCTGTTACCATCGATTTTTTTGGGAAATCTAAAAATAAAAATCTATTAGGGCAACTGCAACACGACATCCAGTCTCTGCATGATAGAACGGCTAACCCAAAGCAGCCATTGCCTAGTAATGATCGCTCTATACAGTTTCATAGCTGCCATAGTGTTATGCGTGAGATTGAAGTGCTTAAAGATCAGTTGTTGGACATTTTTCAAAACAATCCAGATATCACCCCTTTAGATGTACTGGTCATGTCACCCGCCATGGATGCCTATGCGCCCTATATTGAAGCAGTGTTTTCTACTCAAGATACAACACTTATTCCATATCAAATTAGCAATGAAAATATAGTTCTTGAAAATCCGTTAATAGCTGGCTTTTTTCAGCTATTGCAGATTGATAAAAGCCGTCTTGATAGCAATAGCATAATAGATTTATTAGAAATAAAAGCTATTCAGCGAAATTTTGATTTAGTAGAAGATGATGTCGGATTAATTATTCGTTGGATTAAAGAGAGTGGCATTCGCTGGGGGCGTGATGGTGCTGAAAGGTGCTCCCTTGGATTACCTGATACCAATCAAAATACCTGGGCTTCAGGGTTGGAACGAATGCTATTAGGGTATGCATTACCAGCAAGTGGAACTCAGCTATTTCAAGGGATTCTTCCTTATAGTGAGATTGAAGGAGTAGGCGCAACAGTGCTGGGCAATCTTAATGCCTTTATGACAGAACTATTTAACCTTCAGCTTAAACTGCAGGGTAAACATGTCATTGATGTATGGATTCATCTGTTATCTGAAGTAGTGGATTCTTTCTTTGACCCTTCAGAACAAGAAGAGATGCAGGTTAAATGCTTGCGTGATGGTATTGAAACCTTACATGAGCAAAGTCAGTACGCTAATTTCAAAGGCAAGGTATCAGTAGAGTTAATTCATAAGCACCTTAAAATGCAGCTTAAAAAAGAGCGGGGTGGTAATAGAGTACTTAGTCACGGCGTGGCTTTTTGCTCGCTGACTTCAATGCGCAACCTGCCTTATAAAGTAATATGTCTCATTGGTATGAACGATAGTAGCTTCCCACAATATCGATCTGTATCTGGATTTGATCTTATGGCAAGGCAGTTTCGGTTTGGAGATCGTGTGCATAGAGCAGATGATCGATATCTATTTTTAGAGACCTTGATTTCAGTACAGCACACTCTCTATATTAGTTTTGTTGGTCAACATATTCGCGATAATAGTAAGCTACCTCCTTCTGTATTAGTTGATGAGTTGCTTGATTATTTAGATCGTTGTTACCACCTTGATTCACAAAAAGGGGGGCGAGATTACTACATTACTTATCATCCACTCCAGCCTTTCAGCAAACAGTATTTTCAATCTAATGACAGACTCCCAAGCTACTCAAAAGAGATGCACCAAGCATATCTGGCCAATATTGGTGCTGTTACACCAGACTTGTCATTTTTAAAACACAAGCTTTCTGAGCTAACAACAGATCAGCAACAAGTAGAACTAACCCAATTGTTTAAGTTCTTTTCTAATCCTGCTCGATATTTTATTCAGCATAGATTAGGCATCTATTATGAAATGGAAGAGGAGCTACTGGAAACAACAGAGCCATTTACGCTACCATTTTTTACGCAATGTAAAATGGATCGTGCACTCGTTGAAAATAGATTGGCAGGAGAGCGTGTAGATAAGCTTCATGCACAAGTGCGAGCTAGTGGAGAGTTGCCTCATGGCTGCTTTGGAGATCGTATATTTGCAAAACAAATAGTACATTCAAAAAAAGTCATGGATCGATTAAGGCCATATCTTGATGTGGTTAATGACATATCTGTTGAAGTTGATATCAGTCTTAACAAAATACGGCTCTATGGCCAGTTAAATGATATTGGGCAGAATGGGTTATTTGATTACAGTGTCCATACTATTTGGAAAAATCAATTATTGGAATTATGGATTAAGCATCTAGTACTAAATATATTGAAACCCTCTAATGTGCAATTAACCAGTCAATGGTTAGACAGTGAAAAACTCTACTCTTTTAAACCGGTAGATGATCCTGAAAGGCTGCTTGGTGAGCTGCTTGATCTATATTGGCAAGGCTTGCAATATCCACTGCATTTTTTCCCAAAGAGCAGTTATGCATATATGGAGTACAGACTTAGAGAAAAAAGTGTTGAAGATTGTATATATAAAGCAAAACAGAAATGGTGTGGTGCGTTTAACAAAAATAACGAAGCAGATAGCCCATACTATAATTTGGCTTTTTCAACTAAAGATGTGTTTGATGAAAATTTTGTAGAATTGAGTGAGCAAATATTTAGACCATTACTTGAGTGTTTAGAGACAGCATAAGAGAGATTTTAACTATGAAACGCAAAGCATTTTATATTTCAGATGGTACTGGCATAACAATTGAAGCGCTTGCTAAAAGCTTATTAACCCAGTTTGATGGCGTTACTTTTGATCGTGAAATTGTTCCTTATGTGGATACGGTCGATAAAGTACGAAGTGTTGTTGAGCGTATTAATGCAGCTGCAGATATTGATGGTCAACCACCTATTGTTTTCTCATCAATGGTTGATGTGGCAAGTCGCAATGTATTAGAAGCAAGTAAAGGTATGGTGCTGGATTTTTTTGGTACTTTTATTGCTCCACTTGAAAATCTACTGGATGTAAAATCATCCTATACCATTGGTGGTGTGCATACGATGGGTAGCGGCGAAGGATATGGACGATGGATTGATGCTGTGAATTTTGCTTTACAATATGATGATGGGCAACGAGCACAAAAGCTGGATAGCGCTGATTTAATTTTGCTTGGCGTATCACGCTCAGGCAAGACGCCAACTTCACTCTATTTAGCTATGCAGTTTGGAATTCGTGCTGCAAACTACCCACTTACAGAAGAAGATTTTAAACATGATGGAGTACCTGAGTTTTTAAAGCCACATAAAAAAATACTTTTTGGTTTAACTATTTCACCCCAACGCTTAAGTAGTATTCGCCAAGAAAGAAAGCCAAATAGTCGTTATGCCTCTCTTGCTAAGTGCCGCACCGAAATTCAAATTGCAGAACGCATGTTTCGGCGCGAGCAGATCCCTTATCTAAATACAACAGCTAAATCGATAGAAGAGCTTGCATCAGGAATTTTGATCCAAACGGGTTTGAAACGACGTGCAGCAGTTGCAAATTAGGTGCTAATCTAAATTTTATGAATGCGGTGGGGGAGAGGGTGGTTTAAATTTTATTTGATAATAGTGGTGGTGGTGTCGCTGCCACCTTTATTATCAACCCACTTTAGAGTGATCTCTTCCCCTTTTTTTCCACCATTAAAACTAAATGAGAGATAGGGGTTCGTTGGCATACCAATACCCCATTGTGCAGTTAGTAAAGTACTCTCTTTATATGTGCAGGTTACTTCTTGAATAAAATGAGGCGATGTTATATCACCGGTTTTATTTTTGATTCGACTGCCTGGCTCCATTGGGTGAGTAATGAGTGCATTAATCGTTGTAATGCCATTTTTATATTTTGCACGAACTTCAATTGTTTTTGTTGCCATCTATGTGTTTGTCCAGTTATTTGGTGGCTGTTAGCCGTATTTTTCTTGTTGCGCTGTAAAGTATATTGTCAGCTTTGATAACAGCCATAATATCCCCAGAACTTTCTATTTTTATACGTGTGGTAATTGTATTGGTTACTCTAGGATTAAGTTTGAAATTAGCGACAAGTGGTAATGCATTGTTAGGTATGAAAATAGCAATAGATTCAGTATTTTCTATATTAGATTGAATTGTGATATGGGCTATACCATTTTCAGCAATAGCGGGGGCTTTTATTAAAATGCCATCTGGATTGGGGGTGATTGCATTGACGCCCGTTAGTTTTAAGAGTGCTTTTTCAACAGAGCTGGCATTAAATGCCTCTTTTGGCCATGCGGTTTCAGATGCTGGATACGTGTAAACCAATCCTGTGCCAATGACTGAACTAACCGCACTGGTTGCAAGAACCCCTTTTAAAATAATTCTGCGTTTTTGATTAATATTATTCATGTTTTATTAATATGGCTTTGGACGACGTTTAAGTTCGACAAGTTCTGATTTTATTTGTTTCAATTGAGCAGACATGCGTTCCCCTCGAAATAGAGAAATAGTGCTGTCTTGTAGCGCAATTTCAAGTTGTTGCTGTGCCTGCTCAAGTCGCCCCGAGACGTAGTAATAGTCGGCTTGGTATTCATGGGCTTGATTTACATCCCCCATCTTTCCTGTTGCCTGAGCCAAAAGCTTATACAGCATTGCATCTTGAGGACGATTAGGAACTATCCGTTCAAGGATTTTGCGAGCTGTTGAAGGTTCATCATTGTCTATTAATGTTTGTGCGTATGACATGGTGATGGGGTAGCTGCCAGGGGCTTTGTCCAGTGCTTTTTTTAGCGTGGATGCTGCGGAATTGGTATCCCCGGATTGACTGTAAAGATGAGCATTTAGTAGCTGATATGCAATTTGGTTTGGATCTGTTTTAAGTAGTTTATCCAGCTCTTTTCTTGCCAGATTTAGCTCTTTTGCCCGCACCAAAGCTAATATGTAACCATACCGCTGAGCCGCTTCGTTGCGATAACGTCCATCGATCAATGTCGCGCTGAAAAATTTAACGGCCTCCTTAGGATCCTCATATTGCTGTTCACGCAAGGTTGCACGTAATAGGTAATAACGTATATCAGCAGGGTATTGTTTATAAGAGTATGCCTCAGCACGCCCTCTTGAGTCCGCAATACGTGTGGATGTCACGGGGTGAGTGCGTAAAAATTCAGGTAGGGTTGCCCCATAAAATCGAGTGGCTTTACCCATACGTTCAAAAAAATCAGGCATAGCTCTCGGGTCAAAGTTGGCATCTGCCATGGTGTTTATACCAATGCGGTCTGCTTCATGCTCATTGGCGCGAGTAAAGTTTATTTGGTGCTGAATCATACCCGCCTGTAATCCCATTGCAGCGGCTGCACCAAGATCTGAACCGCCACCAATCAGTATGGCAGCCAGTGAAATGGCAGCCATTGGTAGATTCATCCGGCTGGCATCATCAAAAGTACGTAATAGGTGTTTTTGAGAAACATGGGCTATCTCATGAGCGACAACAGAGGCCAATTCGCTCTCGGTTTCGGTTGTTAGCACTAGCCCAGAAAAAATGCCTATATGACCTGCGGGGCCGGCAAAAGCGTTGACTACAGCATTATTAATGAGAAAAAAATTAAATTGCTGGTCAGCTGCATCACTATTAGAGGCCAGTTTATCGCCAAGGGATTGGATATAGTCAGCAATAAAAGGATCAGTTACGACAGGGAAATGATTGCGCACACTGCGCATAAAAGCTTGCCCTAATCGCTTTTCTTGAGCAGGTGTCAGGATATTGCCTGATGAATCTCCAATTTCTGGTAACTGAAAGTCATCTCTGGCAGTCACCATGGGTGAGAAGAGGCTTAAAAATAGTAAATTAAATCCTAGCAACCGTAAGGCGGATTTTTTGATTTTTAGCATGTTTGATAAAATGCTGCATCTATATATTGCGACATCACAATCCTACCTTAAATTAGCCTGACTACGCATAGCAATATTTGGATGCCACCTATATGATCCGGGTATTATATGAGATCACTCATTTGGATCAGATAAAATGAAATTTGTCATACAGGTAAATGAAGGCCCATATCAGCATCAGACAGCAGATTCAGCCTATCAGTTCACCCGCGCCGCACTGGTCAGGGGGCATGAGGTGCTGCGGGTATTTTTTTACCATGATGGTGTGAATAATGGCACCCGGCTTGCTTCACCTCCTCAAGATGATCGAAATGTAGCCAAGCGTTGGTCTGCCTTAGCCACAGAGCATGATATTGATTTGGTGGTCTGTGTGGCTGCGGCTCAACGCCGAGGTATTCTTGATGAAAGTGAGATGAAACGATTGGGTAAGGATGCACATAATCTAGCGCCTGGGTTCCGGATATCGGGGCTGGGGCAGTTGATTGAAGGCGTTGTTTTTTCTGACCGCCTAGTCGTGTTTGGAGATTAATGCTGTGATAAAAAAATGCCTCTATCTCAATCGTCGTGCGCCCTACGGTACTAGCTATGCTTTAGAAGCTATCGATACTGTCTTAATTGGCTCTGCCTTTGATCAGGATATATCGCTGCTCTTCATTGATGATGGTGTCTTTCAGTTGAAGAGAGATCAAGATACGACAGATGTTGAAATGAAAAATTTCTCACCGGCTTATTCTGCTTTCGAGATGTATGATGTTGAAAAGCTCTATGTATCAAAAGAGGCGATGGCTGCTCGTGGACTCAAAAAAAGAGATCTAATAGTAGATGTTGAGGTGCTGAGTGATAGCGCTATTAGTGATCTTATGGATGAGCATGATGTTATCTTCAGCTTTTAGGATTACCCAATGAGTATCTTACATACAGTCAATAAATCCCCCTTTGAAAAGAACAATCTTGAAAGCTGCCTGCGTTATGCCAAATTAGGCAGTGCTGTATTGCTGATTGAAGATGGTATCTATGCAGCATTAAAAGATACTCGCTTTGAAAAAGAGGTGGCAACAGCAATGAAAGATGTGAGCTTTTATTGTCTGGAACCTGATTTGAAGGCACGAGGGTTCTCAGCAGCCAAAATAATTGATGGCATAAAAATGGTAGATTATGCCGGTTTTGTTGATCTCACCATCAAATATGACAAGGTTCAGGCGTGGTTATGAGCATAGAGATTAATGGTAAAACCCTGGAAACAGATAAAGAAGGTTATCTAATGGAGCTTTCTCTTTGGCAGCCAGCGGTAGCAGAAACAATGGCCAAAGCAGACAAACAGGAGCTAACCTCAGAGCATTGGGAGGTGATCAACTTTCTACGTGAATTCTACGATGAATTTGCCATGGCACCTGCCGTACGCATTCTTACCCGGGCTATTGGAAAAAAACTGGGAAAAGAGAAGGGCAATGCCCGTTATCTCTACAATCTATTTCCCTATGGCCCAGGCAAGCAAGCCTGCCGCTATGCCGGTCTACCAAAGCCATCGGGTTGCATGTAAGCAACCTCTTTATTATGCGCAGCTATTAAAGCCATGCCCCATCTGCTCATTTCAGCTGCTCATAAATCTTCGGGTAAAACCACTATCAGTGTTGGGCTTTGTGCCGCCTTTAAACAGAGGGGTTTAATTGTGCAGCCCTTTAAAAAAGGCCCTGACTATATTGACCCTATGTGGCTGGGGCGTGCCGCCAGGCGTGCCTGCCATAACCTTGATTTCCATGTGAGTTCTCAAGTAGCCATACAAGATAACTTTGTCCAACGCATGCAAGGTGCAGATATTGGTATTATTGAAGGCAACAAAGGGCTTTATGATGGATTGGATCTGGATGGCAGTAACAGCAATGCGGCACTAGCCACTTTGTTAGATGCCCCTGTGATACTGGTTTTGGATGCTCGGGGTATGACACGTGGAATAGCGCCACTGATTCTTGGTTATCAATCCTTTGAACCTGACATTCATATTGGTGGCGTAATTCTGAATTATGTTGGTGGATACCGGCATGAAGAGAAGCTTAGGCGGGTTATTGAGCACTATACTGATGCAGCCGTTTTAGGGGCAGTGCATCAGGCATCTGAACTAGAGATTGTAGAGCGTCATCTAGGTTTAATGCCAAGCAGTGAAACAGATAAACGGGATGATATTATTCAATGCATTGCTTGTACTGTTGCAGAGCAGGTTGATCTAAATAAAGTAATTGAATTGGCTGCGACAGCTCCAAAGATTACTACTACAGTCTCTTCTGTCACAACAGTGAGTTCTGATCTAAAACTTAGAGTGGGCATAGCTCAGGATGCTGCTTTTGGCTTTTATTACGCAGGTGATTTGGAACGATTTAAGCAAGCGGGCGTAGCGCTTGTGCCGTTTAATACAATTGATGATAAAAAGCTACCTGATATTGATGGATTATTTATAGGTGGTGGCTTTCCTGAAACACAAATGGCGGCATTAGAATCTAATCAGAGCTTGCGTGAATCCATCTATAATTTTATAGAAATGGGTGGCCCTGCTTATGCTGAATGCGGCGGCCTAATGTACCTAACACGTAGTTTGGATTGGAATGGCAAGCAATACAAAATGGTGGGAGTCATCCCCGCAGATTGCATAATGTGTGATCGCCCGCAGGGACGAGGTTATGTACGACTACAGCAAACAGTAGATGCGCCATGGGGTCAGCTATCAACAGAATCAAATGAGATAGCCGCGCATGAATTCCATTATTCAAGGCTGGAAAACCTGGATCCAGAGATAAAATTTGCCTATGAGGTGCTTCGTGGCACCGGAATAAATGGCCGTAATGATGGGATCATATATAAAAATCTTCTGGCCAGTTATACCCATCTTCGGGATACAGATCGTTACCACTGGATAGATGGTTTTGTAGCACACATTAGAAACCACCTTTCATCAAAAAAGTAGATCAACAGATGCCTTATAAAACACTTATTTCAACTCAAGAACTAGCTGACCATATCAATAATGTTGACTGGGTTATTGTTGATTGCCGGTTTGATCTTGCAGATTCAACGTGGGGCAAGAGCCAATATCAAACATCACATATTTCTGGCGCTATTTATGCGCATTTGGATAGTGATCTTTCTAGCCCAATTATCCCAGCTGTTACAGGCCGCCATCCGCTGCCAGACATTGATGAGCTGGTTGAAAAATTATCAGCATGGGGAATAGATCAACTAAAGCAAGTCATTATCTACGATCAAGATGGCGGTATGTTTGCTGCCAGGTTGTGGTGGTTGTTGCGTTGGCTCGGGCATGAAAAAGTAGCTGTATTAGATGGCGGCTGGCAAAAATGGAATAAAGACGGGTTGCCTACCAATAATGAAGTGCAGATAAAAAGGGCAGCAGCATTTATACCCCACTTACAAACAGGTATGGAAGCTACTGTTAAAGATGTTATCGCATGTCTGGCTAATCCAAAGGCACGGCTACTGGATGCTCGTGGTGCAGACCGTTTTCGTGGTGAGAATGAAACACTTGACCCCGTTGCTGGGCATATACCTGGGGCAATATCCGCACCCTTTATGGATAACCTTGCAACTAACGGAACGATGCATTCAGTGCCAATTTTAAATGAGCGTTTTAATAATCTACTAGATAAAACATTAGCAAAAGATGCTGTTATCTATTGTGGTTCTGGTGTTACTGCAGCACACAATATATTAGCAATGGTACATGCAGGCATGGATGAACCTCGCCTCTATGCTGGTTCATGGAGTCATTGGGTGACTGATCCATCACGGCCTGTATCTACAGTGGAGAATGCATAAATTTCTGAAATGGAAATAATTTACCAGGACAACCACTTTGTAGCCGTAAATAAACCATCAGGGTTACTGGTGCATCGAAGTGAAATTGATCGTCATGAAACTCAGTTTGCACTACAGATAGTAAGAGACATGATTGGTCAACGGGTCTATCCTGTTCATCGATTGGATAAACCAACCTCTGGCGTACTGCTTTTTGCTTTGAGTCCTGAAGATGCCAATAAGATGATGCAACTATTTGCCAGTGGAAGCGTAGAGAAACGGTATCTCGCTATTGTACGTGGTTATGCACCTGAGTCTGAAACCATCAATTATGCCTTAAAGGAACAGCTGGACAGGGTTTCTGATAGAAAGGCACGTAAAGACAAAGCTGCCCAGCCGGCCATAACCCATTACCAGCGTTTAGCTACCGTCGAGTTGCCCTACGCTGTAGCGCCATATTCAACCAGTCGATACTCTCTATTGGAAGTTACTCCAAAAACAGGTCGCAAGCACCAAATCAGGCGACATATGAAACATGTTTTTCATCCACTCGTTGGAGATACCACGCATGGGGATGGAAAGCATAATCAATTGTTTAGAGATCAATTTGATTGTCATCGTCTACTGCTATCGGCGGTTGGTTTAAATTTCAAACATCCAGTAACGCAAGAACAACTTGCCTTAATTGCTCCACTGGATAACTCCTTTGGTCAAGTAATGATACGGTTAGGATGGGATAAGTGGCTCCATCAGCTCACTATTTAAGATTGCATAATTGCCATTCAGTCATATGACACCCTAATTTTGTAGAACATGGGGATGAGAGTTGTATGTAAGTGAGTAAATTTTATACCAGGAAGTGCTAAAATCATTGAAGTAACGGTGTGGTTACTGTTTTAAATTACTGGCACATAAACCTCACATTATGACTAGTATTACTCTGTAAGAGTGTCTGTTTTTATCTGTACTTGATATCTTAAGAATTGGAGGCGGTGAGATATTTTATGATTAAAAAAATACCTGTTCATAAGGTTAAAATCGGAATGTATGTGTATGATCTTAATTGCAGCTGGATGCAGCATCCTTTTGCGATGAACCAATTTAAGATCACACAAAAAGAAGCGATAGATAAAATAATGAATGCCGGAGTAAAAGAGTTTTATATTGATACAGAGAAAGGAGTTGATGTAGAAGAAAATATTGCAGTAACAAGTATAAAAATAGATTCTAAATCAGAATCTATCCCTCCTGATATTCCAAATCCAATTCAAAAAAAATCATTATTTAACGAGCTATTGCGTGCTACCAAGGTAAAAGAGGAAGCGATTCAGGTGGTATCTTCTATTATGGAGGAAGCACGACTTGGCAAGTTAATAGAGATGGAACAAATCGAGTCAGTCGTCGGGAATATTGTTTTATCTGCGCTATCTAATAAAGATGCACTACTTGGACTAATGCGTCTTAGGAAGCTTGATAAATATACATTTGAACACTCTGTTGGCTCATCAATATTGCTCGTTGCCTTTGGTGGAAGTTTGGCGTTAAGTAAAGATGAGCTTATGCAGGTTGGTATTGGTGGCTTGCTGATGGATATTGGAAAGTCGATGACACCCGCTAGTATCCTAACTAAACCGGGCCGTTTATCAAAAAATGAATTTGCTCTTATGTGTAAGCATGTTAAATACAGCAAAGAAATCTTGGAAAAAATGCAAAATGTTTCTGAGGTTGTAATGAATATTGCGACTGAACATCATGAACGCATTGATGGAACGGGATACCCTCTGGGCAAAAAAGGGGAGGACATTTCGCTTTATGGGCAGATGGCAGCGATTGTTGATGTATATGATGCACTGACGGTTAAGCGGGTTTATTGTTCAGGTATCTCTTCAAATGCTGCGCTAAAAAAACTGGTTGCATCAGGAAAAGGGTTTAATCAGGAGCTTGTTCAGCAATTTATTCACTGTATTGGGATCTACCCAATTGGCTCATTAGTCGCCTTGCCTAACGGGTTCTTTGCCGTAGTGATAGAGAGTGGAGACAAAGGATTACTATACCCGGTTATTCGGGTTATGTTTGATTCAACAAAGCGTCAGTTTATTACGCCATATGATATCGATCTTTCAAATCAATCTGAAAAAGAGAGGGTTAAAATAGTGGCAGCAATTGAGCCTGATAAGTGGCGTATTAATCCGGCTGATTTTATGGAGCACGCCAAGTACAACTAAAGCTGGGGTAGTGAAACCTCCATTACAAAAATATTGCAATGGAGGCCTTGAATTAGATTAGCCTTCCAGATCCATAGCATCTAAAAAGCGTTCGGCATCCAATGCCGCCATACAGCCAGCACCAGCAGATGTGATAGCTTGCCGATAGACTTGATCTTGAACATCACCTGCAGCAAATACACCGGGAATATTAGTTTGGCTTGAATTTGCCTGCTGTCCACTCTCAACTCGCAGATAGCCATTATCCATATCCAGCTGCCCCGTGAAGAGGTCAGTGTTGGGTTTATGTCCAATGGCAATAAATACCCCCATTAGCTCAATGTCGGTGGTTGAATCATCTTTTACATTTTTGATGCGCATACCGGTCACGCCGGATTGATCCCCCAGTACTTCGTCCAATACGCTATCCCATGCAATGGTCACATTACCGGTCTTTGATTTTTGAATTAGCTGGTCAGAGAGGATCTTCTCCGAACGGAACTGATCGCGGCGATGAACAACCACAACCTCAGAAGCAATGTTGGAAAGGTAAAGTGCCTCTTCAACAGCAGTACTTCCACCGCCAATCACAGCAACCTTTTTACCGCGATAGAAAAAGCCATCGCAGGTGGCACAGGCTGATACACCACGGCCTTTGAACTCTTCTTCAGAGGGAAGGCCCAGGTATTGTGCAGAGGCTCCAGTGCAGATGATGAGAGCATCACAGGTATAAGTGCCAGAATCCCCCGTCAATTTGAAAGGGCGTTCAGTCAACTCGGCTTTGTTGATGTGGTCAAAGATAATTTCGGTGTTAAAACGCTCAGCATGTTTTTGCATGCGCTCCATGAGGCCAGGCCCCATGACACCTTCATGATCACCCGGCCAATTATCCACTTCAGTCGTGGTCATAAGTTGGCCCCCTTGCTCAATGCCGGTGATCAGTACAGGGTTTAGATTGGCTCGTGCAGCATAAACCGCTGCGGTGTAGCCTGCGGGGCCTGAGCCGAGAATAAGTAGTCGGCAATGTTTTACTTCGCTCATGTGAGTTGCTCCTGGCTGCTGTTATTCCATTCTGCTATCTGCAACTGACTGTCTATACTCAACTATATATAAACGCTCTAGCTGACTGTATTGATGAGACAAGTCAATTCAGTGTGCTACAGAATAGAAACTGAGTTTTTTAAATGCGGACTGAATAGTACGTAAAGTTACCTAACGGGTAAAGGAGTCAAAATGCTGGTAGGTATTCCTCGTGAAATAAAAACGCTTGAAGGGCGGGTTGGATTGGTTCCTCAAGCTTGTGGTGAACTGATTCATGCAGGTCATCAGGTTTTTTTGGAACAGGGGGCAGGGGAGGCCAGTGGATTTCCTGATGATCTCTATATTGCTGTTGGCGTTAAGATTTTACCTAATGCAGAGGCGCTGTATAAAAAAGCCAAATTGATTGTAAAGGTAAAAGAGCCGGTTGCCCCAGAATTAGACCTATTACGAGAAGACCACCTGCTGTTCTCATTTTTACATCTGGCCGCAGAACCCGTTTTAATGAAACAGCTACAAAAGATTGGCCTCTCAGCCATAGCCTTTGAGACAGTTGAAACAGCACATGGTCTACCACTATTAGCCCCTATGAGTGACATTGCAGGCCGTCTCTCCGTACAGATTGGTACAACTTTATTGCACCGTCCACAAGGTGGGAAAGGTATTCTGTTGGGTGGGCTACCTGCGGCAGAGCGGGGCAAAGTGGTCATCTTGGGGGCTGGTAATGCGGGGAAGAATGCCGCTGTAGTTGCTGCTGGACTGGGGGCTGATGTCACTGTATTTGGTATTGAACGCTACCAATTGGAAGCCATGCGTGAGCTTGGTCCCAATGTAACAGCACTTTACGCCTATGCTCATCAGATAGATCAAGCGGTTCAGCAGGCCGATCTGTTAATTGGCGCGGTATTGGTAACGGGGGCGCGAACACCGCATCTTGTCTCCGCAGCACAGGTAGCAACAATGGAGCCGGGCAGTGTGATTATTGATATTTCGGTTGATCAAGGTGGCTGTATTGAAACCCTCAAACCGACTAGCAATGAAAAACCGACTTATACCGTCTCTGGAATCACCCATTTTGGGGTGACCAATATGCCAGGGGCAGTGCCACGCAGTGCCTCACTGGCGCTCTCTGCCAGCCTGATACCCTATGCATTGCAACTTGCATCAGGTGATTGGACCTCTAATCCGGCTCTACAAAAAGGGCTAAACGTGCAAGCGGGAAAGATTATGCATCCTGCACTGTGTAATGGATGAAATTTATCTGGCATTCTCCCCTGACAATTGCCCTGTGAAAAAGGTAAGCTTCTATTTTTACTTTTCCAGTTTTTAGATTAAGTTTATTCATTATCCCGATGATTAGGAGAGAGTATTAGTGGCTCAAGCCAAGCAACGTGAAGTGGCCAATGTGTCGCCAGTCTCAATTATGAACAAACGTCTGCGTGAAGGCGCCGTGCTGTTATTACTCGCTATTGCGCTCTACTTCCTCGTTTCGTTGACAAGCTACTCACCTGAAGACCCTGGTTGGTCATATACCGGCCAGCGGGAGTCGGTACAAAATGCGGGTGGACCTGCTGGTGGTTGGTTGGCAGATGTCTTTCTCTATCTCTTTGGTTTCTTAGCCTACTTGTTGCCCATCATGGTGGGGTGGAGTGGTTGGTTAATTATAAAAGAGCGCACGAAGGATGATACCGTCAACATCCACTTAATCGCTTTGCGCTGGCTAGGATTTTTAGTAACCCTGTGTACCGGTTGTGCTTTGGCTGCCATGTATGTCTCTCAATTTGGTGTGGTCATGCCTGTTGGTGCGGGTAGTGGCGGAATATTAGGCACATTTTTACAGACAGAGCTGGTCGAAATATTCAGCCAGACAGGTAGCACGCTGCTACTATTAGCCATGTTTCTCAGCGGTTTTACCCTATTTACTGGGGTTTCCTGGTTGGTTGTGATGGATGTGCTGGGAGGCGTAACACTGAAATTAGTTGCTAGGCTGATGACGCTAAAAGATCGCTCAACTGAAGCGAAAATGGGGCGTGATGCAAAACGCCACCGGGCTAACGTTGTAAAAAAAGATAAAGAGAAGGCAGAAACCCGCACACCCATTCGCATTGATCCCGTCATTCATGAAGTTAAACCCAGCGCTCGGGTGGAGAAAGAGCGACAAGTCCCCCTATTTGATTCACTACCCGATTCTGAACTTCCACCACTGGCGCTGTTAGACCCTGCCAAATCAAGTGGCTACGGTTACTCAAAAGAGGCATTGGAAGCCCTCTCACGCCAAGTAGAACTCAAGCTCAAGGATTTTGGTGTAGAGGTGGTAGTGGTGGCGGTTTTACCAGGCCCTGTTGTAACCCTGTTTGAACTACAGCTGGCACCGGGTACCAAGGCAGCCAAAATTACCAGCCTGGCTAAAGATCTTGCCCGCGCATTAGCCACCATCAGCGTGCGTGTCGTAGAGGTGATTCCAGGTAAAACGGTTGTTGGATTAGAGATACCAAACGAACAACGAGAGATGGTCTATCTGAGTGAAGTATTGCATTCAGAGGCCTACGATAAATCGCGTTCAATGCTGACCCTGGCCATGGGGAAAGATATTTCTGGCAACCCAGCAGTAGCAGACTTGGCCAAAATGCCACATGCCCTCATTGCAGGTACAACCGGTTCGGGCAAATCTGTAGCCGTTAATGCCATGATTTTGAGTTTGCTCTACAAGGCAAGCCCAAAGGATGTCCGGCTGATAATGATCGATCCAAAAATGTTGGAACTATCGGTCTATGAAGGCATACCCCACCTACTAACCCCCGTTGTAACAGACATGAAAGAAGCCGCCAACGCACTGCGTTGGTCTGTGGGCGAAATGGAACGGCGCTACCGCCTCATGTCTGCTCTTGGCGTGCGTAACCTCACCGGTTACAACCGCAAAGTGAAAGAGGCCGAGAAGGCGGGCGAGCCACTACGTGACCCAATCTTCACGCTAGAACCAGGGCAAGACAGCACGCACCTCCCCATCCTGCAAGAGATGCCCGTTATCGTAATCATCATTGATGAGCTGGCAGACATGATGATGGTAGTGGGCAAAAAAGTAGAGCAGCTCATTGCCCGCCTGGCACAGAAAGCACGTGCCTCGGGTATCCACCTGCTGCTGGCAACCCAGCGCCCTTCGGTAGATGTGATTACCGGCCTAATCAAAGCCAATATCCCAACCCGAGTCGCTTTCCAGGTTTCATCGCGAATTGACTCCCGCACCATTCTTGATCAGATGGGCGCCGAACACCTGCTGGGTAACGGCGACATGCTCTACCTGCCACCCGGCGGCAATATCCCCCAACGTATCCATGGCGCCTTCGTCAGTGATGAAGAGGTACATCGTGTAGTGGACCACCTGAAAAAACTGGGCGAGCCAGATTATCTTGATGAGATTTTGCAAGAGCAGACAGACGATATCCCAGGTTTTGCACCCGATGCCAGCGGTGATACAGAAGACACCGATGCCCTATTTGATGAAGCTGTGAAAATAGTAACCGAAAGCCGCCGTGCCTCCATATCGGGTGTGCAACGCCGACTAAAAATAGGCTACAACCGAGCCGCCCGCATGATTGAAGAGATGGAACGAATAGGCATCGTCACCGCCGCCGAAAGCAACGGCAATCGGGAAGTATTGGCGCCACCTCCAGTACGGGATTAGTTTCTCTTTCAGCGCACCAGCGCTTGCGTCTACTTTGTGGATATGGGAACCAGAAACATTGCTGGGAAGTGTCGGTTTCCGACACAATGCGGCCAAAGTTGCGCAGACAGACAAGCCGCACTCACAAAACGATGAAAGGAGCTGGATCTCTAGCGTTTCTCTGCTACCGCGAAACCTTCAAGACCGCGCCCTGACTGCGTCTCTTTTGTTGTAACCACCGACCACCCTTGGCCAATGTACCCAGGCAGGTCAGCACTCGCACACGATGACAACCAAGGCTCCCCACAATCAGCCTCAACAGTCGAGTAGCCCCAGAGAACCGCTCTCACAGAAAACCGTACGTGGAACTCTCGCTTCATACGGCTCCTCATGCCCCTTGAGTGAACCACCCAAGTTTGGCGTGGCCTAATGGACTCGGACATCTCAGTTTTCCATAAAATCTGGATTTTTCCCTTGAAATAGCAGCGTCAAAGCGTGGGTCGCAGTCAATCCCTGCTTACGGCATGTTGATAGGTAACTGCGAACCCGACAAAAGATCTTCGCCCCTTCCATGGATCGGAAGCAACCGGAGATCTTCTGCTGTACTTTAGTCATGCGCAGATCATTCTCTCCCTGATTGTTGATGAAGGGAACATTATCCACATCAATAAAGCGCAGGACATCTTGCTCGAAGTCTCGCAATCTCTCCAGCAGGCTTCTGGCTTTCGATCGTTTGAGCTTGCCCCGTTTTCCCTTTCGTTGGCTTTCATCTGGTGGCGGGCATTCGGTCTCTGCTTTTTCAAGTAGTCTTCGATATCGCTGACGCCACGCAGCCAGTGGCGCTTTCCGCCGATGTTGATGCCGGTCTCATCAGCATGCATAAGATCAGATTGGGCAAACTGCTTCTTTGCCCACTGCTCGAAGGGCTCCAGCTGGGCATAGGCTTCCTTATTGAAGTTGAAGACGGAGCCCACACTGACCGGAATGTGTACCTGATTCTGGAAGTGATCGCGTATCCGATCATAGGGGATCAGCTGGTACTGGGACAGATAAACCGCGTTGGCCTTTATGCCGAGGCCATACTGAACCGGCCGACTCACCCCCTCCGGAAAGGGAGCCACAAATCGATTCTCTTGGTTGTCCTCAAGGATCTGCGCCCGGTATTCGGTAACGAAGCGTGAGATATCGATATCAATGGCCTGCCGTATTTCCTGGCCCACCGCCTGATACGGCGTCCCCTTCGGCAAGGTGCGGCGATCGATCATTAACTCAGTCACTTCGTCGGGATCATCCGCCTGCACAAGTGTGGTCCCATTATGCCCCTTCTGCCCTCCCGGCTTCTTATTAAGCAGCAGTGACACCAGAATGAGCAACACCTCCAGTGCTGATTTAAGTGCCGGCGACATATCGCGCTCTTTCTCAAGAAGCGCCTTGACGGAGTTGATGGCTGAATCAGCGTCAATGTCTTCAATCTTCAATGGCCTACACCGGAATGACTTTGCATGACCCCATTGTCGCACGGGTTTTCAGCGCGATAATTTAGGCGCTGTAATCCATTGTGGGGCGATTAAAAAACCATTTCCACCTCGTCGTCGCGGCATTGGCTGCTACTCGTCAGCGAGCTTTATATTGCCCACTATGGCGCGCCTAGGAGGCTGTCCGAGAATAGAAAAACCTACTGCGGAAAAGCCATTTCGGCCAGATTTTCCGATCAAATTCGTTAAATATGCCCAATATTCGCCTCATTTGATCAAAAAATCTGACTCAAAATGGCTTTCCCTCGCTAC
>JAJFJN010000035.1 GCA_021773975.1 Gammaproteobacteria bacterium
CCTTAATGGCGCTTCAGCAGGCGCTATGCAGGCCAGTTGCAGTGAGGCTTACATGCGGGGATTTTCGAAGATTTTTACGCAAAAAGCGTGTCAAGTACTTTTTTGTGTTTTTTGAAAAAACAGGTACCTGAATAGTTACGATCTGGATGAGGATCAGATTGCCAAACTGAGACGAGAATTTGCACGGGACTATCCCATTCTCACCTCGGATGAGCGGCTGGATAAGATTGCCAAAGATTTTGTCTGGCACTTTAATGATCGGGGCTACCAGGGCAAAGCGATGTTTGTGGCGCTCGATAAACCGACAGCGGTGCGGATGTACGATCTCGTTCAGCACTACTGGCCACAATATCTGGCTGAGTTACAGCAGCGCATTGATAATGCCAATGACCAGCAGCAAGAGTTAAAACTGAAGAGGCAGCTAAAGCGAGTCACAGAGACTGAAGTCTGTGTCGTGGTGAGTGGTGAGCAGAATGAGGTCAAAAAGTTTGCCAAACTCGGGCTGGATATCGAAAGTCACCGTAAAAAAAATGGTGCAGCGTGACCTGGAAAAAGAGTTCAAAGCTGAGGATAACCCCTTCCGGCTGGCCATTGTCTGTGCCATGTGGATTACCGGTTTTGATGCACCCTCAGTCTCTACCGTCTACCTGGATAAACCGATCAAAGGCCACACCCTGATGCAGACTATTGCCCGAGCCAACCGGGTCTATGACGATGAAAAAGAGAATGGCCTGATCATCGACTATGGCAATGTCTACAAACAGCTGGAGAAGGCCTATTCGGTCTATGGCGAGGGTGACAGCAGAGGGACGCCCAAAGGAGGCGGTGAGGGCGGTAATCCCGTTGAGAAGCTGGAGGAGATGGAGGTTGAACTGGCCGCAGCCATCCTGGCCGTGCGTGAGTTTCTACAAGAGGTGCAGTTTGAACTGGATGATCTGATTCATGCTGAAACCGCAATGGCCCGGTTAGGCAAACTGCAACAGGCGACCAATGCCGTCTGTCTGAACGAAACCACACGCACCCAATATGAGGTAGCCGCTCGTGACGTGTTCAGAAAATACAAAGCACTCTATCCCGATGAGGTCGTCAAACCCTACACCCCCGAGTTTAATGCCATCGAGGCGATATACGACCAACTTAATCAAAAAACAAAAACCGCTGATATCTCTGAAGTGATGCGCCGACTGCAACAGGAGGTAAGCATGAGCGTCAGCACCCGAGTCAACGATGTGCGGGAAGATGACTACGTTGACCTGAGCACGCTCGATTTTGACCGCCTACGCGCAGCCTTTGCCAAATCCACTATCAAGAATGAAGTGGTGTTTGACCTACAAAAAGCGATAGAGAAACAACTGGAAAAGCTGGTTCAGCAAAACCCCGTTAGGCTGGAGTTTTACGAGAAGTATAAGAAGATTGTCGATGAGTATAACGCCGGAAAAGATCTGCAAGCCGTACAAGAAGCATTTGATAACCTGCACGACTTTTGGGAGAACGACCTCACCCCTGAAATGAATCGAGCAATACAAGAAGGGTTAGATGAAGAGACCCTGGCGATTGTTGATCTGCTTAGAAAACCTGAACTGAGTAAGAAAGAGGAAGAGGCAGTAAAAAAAGTAGCCAAAGAGACTCTGAAGAGACTGAAGAAAGAGAAACTAAAAATTGAACGCTGGCGGGAGGGTACCCAGGTGAAATCACAGGTCAAAACAATCATTGATGACAATCTGCAGTGGCTGCCTCAGGAAACCTATCCTGATGATGAGTTAGATGAGAAGAGCCTGTTGGTTTTTCAGCATATCTATAGTCACTATCAGGGGGCTGGGCTTAGTAGTTATGGGTGTTTTTGAAGCCCCTTTTGTAAGAGGGCTGTAGTAAGAGAGCAGCAGTTAGAGTAATGAGTGAATGCAAGACTACCTTCTGCAATTTGTCTCATTTCCATGCTCCAGTGTGGAAATGCATAGGGTGGTGAAAAATAATGTATGGTATGGATTTCCACGGAGGTCCATGGGAACCAGAAAAAAATTGATGAGCAGTGAAGTAACGATTTCTTATGACCTGGGGTAAATAACATGGATATTAAATCAGTAGTAATACATGAAATTAAGAAAAGTGAAAAAATAACTGGGGCTGATCTTTTTCTAACAAAGACTGAGTTGGATAGAAGTAATAAAAATGTGAAAACTATAATTTCGTCATTAGATGAGTCATTTTCAAGAAAAACTATTCGTAGAGCCAAGTTTTCTAATGATGGGTTTAGATCCAGTATAGCCGACTTCAAGAATATAAATTTAGTTGCTGAATCAGCAGTCTTGGCCAAAAACCTAAAAGAAGGAATTCAAAATATTCCAGCAGCAAAAGGGGGGTATTTGGTGTTTTGTGAATATGTAACCACTAGAGCTTTTCTTTCTGTTTTTTTGGTAAGGAATACAACTGGTTCTTTATTAAAACCGGCAGATGGTGAGTCATGGGATATCGAATCGATTATGTATCTAGATGTGGATCATTTTGCGATGGGTGCTCGGATAAACTTAGATGTGCTTAACTCAGCATCTGAGGATAGATATATCCACTTAGTCAAAGGGAATACGGATATCTCGGACTACTTTGAAAACTGGGTTGGGGTTGATGATACAAAGCAGGAGGCAAAGGATGGTGAAGCGTTGTATGAAATGGCAAACAAAATCGACCTGCCAGAAGGCGTGACTGATCGAGATGCATTCAAAAAACAAATTTTTGATTATGTGAGCGGCAGACCTTCAAAAGTTGTCAATCTCCGTGAATTAAGTGACTATCTTTATGATGATTCAGATAAGGTTGCTACTTATTGTACAGATAACGACCTAGATATTGATGGGGAATTTAAGTTATCAGGTACACAGCTTAAAAGATTTGTTAAAATTTCAATTACTGCTGGTGGAATCAAGCTGGAAGCATCAAGAGATAAATTTTCTACATCTGGCATAAGTGTATCTGAAGACGGCCAAATAGTTCTTATTCGCTCTAAAGAGTTGGCTAACTCTATTAGTGAAAGCATTTAATAGGTAAAGTGATTGCTTATGTCAAAATACCATGAGCTTATTTGCGTATTAAGAGGCTGCTCTGATCAGTCCAAAGCTGACCTTAAAGTTCTATCTAAGAATCTTCAAGGAAAAGTTTCTGTTCTGGATAGATTTGATATTAAATATGAAACTCAGGCTGAAGGCATTTCAATAGACCTTTCTGTTCAATCAATAAGGATCTATAAATCTAAAAAATCTGCGGTTAAGTATTTGAAGGAGTCTGATTTTTCATCAGACATAATAGTTATTGAACCAGATGCTAGTAACCCTGAGTGCCAAGATATTGAATTTGTAACGAGAAGTGACCCACAGAGTTGTTCTATCTTATTTGATAATTTGCGATATTATTTCAAATTCAAAAAGCTTCTTTTGAACAATGAGATTGCTTCATATAACGATGAGGCCTTTAACAGATTAATCTTCCTCTCAAGCAAACATGGCAGGTTACATGTTATCTGCAACAATGAATGGATAGAAGATTTTTATGATAATGAGAATGATCTTAAGGGGCAATTTGTTGAGCTAGAGAAGAAAATCGTTGCGAATAAAGAATACGAGGATTTTTTCAAAGAAAGCTTGATTGAATATACTAAAGCAATTCCAGAAGAAAATTTGAGACTCGTACAATCACTAAAAAACATTAAGCATATCATTGAGTCAGCAAGCAGAAATTTCGAGCTATACAAAAATAATTTTTCGTTTGCGGAGTTCAAGAAACAACTCAATGAAGATAAAGAAATGTATCTGAAGGACTACCAGTCTAACTTGTCTGATTTTCTATCCAAGATTGCTTCGATGCCAATCCAGTTTGGCGTTTATATATATCTTATGGTGCGTTTCAGTGAGGAATTATTACCCATCACAGCTACGGCAATTCTCGTATTGGCATGGTCATGCTTCAAGGTAATGACGGTCAACAGAATTCTTGAAAATGTTGAATATTTGAAATCAAAATTTCAAAGCGATTTGGATGCCCTTCTAGAAAAGTCAGGAATTGATGAGAGTGAGGTTGAATCGGACAAAAGACAGATTATTGATAAATTCAGCAAATCTGTTTCTTTGATTAAAGGTTACAGGCTATTTGTAGCAATTTTCTCTATCTGCGCATTAGCAATTTGTATTCACTTCATAATCAAGATTAGTTGATATATCGCTCTAATTATTTAGCGTTAGTAATGTATACAGTATGGGTGAATGTCACTTGGTGAAAATTTCCACGGAGATCGTGGATGACAGAATAAAGTTAGAGAACACTAACGCATATGAAAATCCTCCACACCTCAGACTGGTACCTAAGCCGCTCACTCTATGGCCGAAAACGCTACGATGAATTCAATGCATTCCTCGCCTGGCTATCTGAGTCAATCCAGCAAGAGCAGGTGGATGTGCTACTGGTAGCAGGCGATCTCTTTGATACCAGCACCCCAAGTAATTGTGTACAAAAACGCTACTACCAGTTAGCTACATCACAATGCCGCCACGTCATTGGTTCGATAGATGAAACACCCGAAGACGAAGTTCTGTTACTGACTGCTCAGGAGGGCAATACAGAACGGATGATCTGTGCAGTACCTCATTTGCATGATCGTGCGAGACGGGTCGATTATTTTAATAAGTGCCGCCATTTTCTCTGGGCAAAAAGTTCGACTACACATGAAGTGATCAATGAACCTGGCTGCCTTCCACTCCCGATTTAATCGTCTCAAAGCTGAACATGCTGCGTGGCGTCTGTTACGAGCTGACAATGCGCCACTGATTTTGGCGTTTGTCTCTGAGGTTTTCCGTGAGGAGAGTGAAGTGGCCTTTGGTCGAGCGCGAGTGGTGTTGGATTCTGAACTAAATAGATTGCGGGATGAAGGGCGTGACCTGGATAAGAGCGCGGGCACTTATCTGCGGGAATGGCTTCAGGCAGGATGGTTACGAGAGCTGGATGATCAACTTACTTGTACCGATGCCTGCGATGTGGCACTGCATTTTTGCCAAAGTCTGGAGCAGCGAGAGGTGAATGCTTCGGCCTCTCACTTGAGAATTGTGCAGGATGCGGTCAACCAATTGGCGGTAGATCTTAGCCCCAATCCTCAGGAACGCATCACGTTGCTTGAACATAAAAAAGCGGCTTTGCAGCGTGAAATTGATAATTTAACAGCAGGTGTCGTACATGAACTTTCCAGGGCTGAGCAGCGGGAACGTATTCGTGAGATCTATCAACTTGCGGCTGTTTTAACGGGTGATTTTCGTCGGGTGGAGGATGAGATTCGCTCATTTGATCAGAACCTCAGGGTGCAGATGATTGAGTCTGGCGGAAGCCGGGGCGAGGTGATAATGGCCCTGTTGGATAAAGAGCAGATGTTGGCTGAATCTGACTCGGGGCGCGCGTTTGATGGATTTTTCCAGCTGTTATGTGATCAGAACCGAAGTGTTGAATTTCGTGAACAATTGCGTTCTATTTTAGGCCGTCCCGCCGCCCATCACCTTTCGAATGAAGAGGCCCGTTTCCTTGCTCATCTAGTCCGTGAACTGACTCGCGAGAGCAAGCGAGTCTTTCAAGTACGGCGGCGTACGGAGGAGAGTCTTAGGGCCTATATCGAAAGTGGTGCACACTTGGAGAATAGGGCGGTGGAACGTCTGTTGCGTCAACTTGAGCAGATTGCGGTTCGATTTAATGGGAGCAATATAAACCTCGAAACGTCTCTTCCTTTGGAATTGCCAACGGGCAGTGTCAAAATCAGCTCAATAGACAGCATACGATTGCGGGTGCCGGAGGAGCAGTTAGATACACGTAATATCCAAGCACAGGAAAATCGATCCAACCCCAGTGGTTTGATGCTGGACTGCCTGGAAAGTGTTCAGATTATTGAAGTGGCAGGAAGGATGCGCGATACCCTGCGTCAGGATGGGCCGATGACTGTGGCTGTTATGATTGAGCAGCACGGAATTGATGCGGGGCTGGAAGAGCTCATCGCATACTTGCGTGTGGCAAAAAACGTGGGGGCAGCGCATTTGGAAGGCAAAGAGCAGATAACGGTTAAAGACCGAACGGGTACCTACATCCGTGCGGCTATTCCCTGTTATCAGTTGAGTGCTGAGATGTTTCCTGAAGATATTGCTGAGGTTGTGTTATGAGCCATTCATCTGACTCTGATCCCCGTTTTTTTGATCGTCTGGCAGGCGTGGGTGTAGAGGATGGTGAGCCGCTTTTGGTTGGCGGTGAGGCGAGTGAACGTGTTGAGCAAGTATCATTGGATGATGAAGAAACATCAAAGGAGAGTGGATTGGGACAGGGCCGCTTACCTCCGGATGCTCGCCGGGCATTGGTTGAGTTGATGCGCAATGGTGTGGTGTTAGCGAGTGCGAAACCAGTGATCTATGAGTTGTTATGTCGATATCAGCTATTGGTGGAAGATCACCTGGCTGACATGTATTTGCGGTTGCTTATTGATCAACCCGCGGGTGTCGTGCTTTTGCTTCAGCAACAAAATCAGGAAGCGATTGAGGAGGAAGAGGAGAGCTCAGCACTGATTCATCGAAGAACACTCTCCTTGTACGACACACTGTTGCTGTTGGTGTTAAGAAAACATTATCAGGAACGCCAGACAGCAGGTGAACAACAAGTCATTATTGATGTTGAACGGATCGAAGCGCAACTGACGCCATTTTTACCTTTAACCAATAGCAGCCGGAAAGACCGTCGTAAATTAAACGGTGTGCTAACGAAAATGAAAGAGCGGAAATTACTAGCCTCAGTTAGGGGGGATGATGACCGTTTTGAAATTACGCCGGTTATTCGCTATGTGGTGAGTGCTGCATTTTTGGAACAGATGCTGGCAGAGTATCAGGCCCTGGTTGATGAGGTGACAGATCAAGGAGAGACCCTGTGACACAGATGGCAACTGACCTCTTTAAATGTGGACAGATTCGTTTGGCGGAGCTGTCGGTCTGCAATTGGGGGTCGTTTCATGAGTTGCATACGGCTCGCATTGATCCTGAAGGTACATTAATTACGGGCGATAACGGTGCGGGAAAGTCAACGTTGATAGATGGTTTGATGGCTCTGTTACTCAGCAGCAAAGCCTCTTTCAATATGGCGGCTGCCCAAGGTGATCGCAGTGATCGCTCTTTGGTCTCCTACATTCGTGGAAGTCACGGTTCACTGCATGACGGCGCGCAAACCCAAACTAAATACAAGCGTGGCGGTGCGGTGTGCTCTGGACTCCGGGCTAAGTATCAGGCGGATAATGGCTCAATTATTACGTTAGCAGTGTTGTTTTGGAACAACCATGCGACCAATGCTTTAGCAGACTTTAAGCATATCTACCTGGTAGCAAAGCGAGACATCACTCTTGAGGAGTTATTGCAGGCTTTTGGCGAAGGTGATGCACGACAATTAAAGAAAATGTTGCGTGATGATCCGTTGGTGACGCCTTTTGATTCGGTTGGTGAGTACCAGCAGTATTACCGTCAATGTCTGCATATGGATAACCGCAACGCCTCCAATTTGCTTTCTCGGGCGTTGGGTTTGAAGAAGATAGATGACCTGACCAACTTGATTCGCGTGTTGGTGTTGGAACCCAGCAAAATCCGTGAAGATGCTCAAAAGGCCGTACGAGAGTTCGATGATCTGGTCTCGACACATAACCAGTTGCTGGATGCCCGCAAGCAACGTGATGCATTGATTAGCTTGCCAGAGATAAAGAAAGTACTGCATGAGTGCCAACTGCGCATTACTTTCCTTACGGCTGAGCGCGATGGGTTGCCTATCTATTTTGGTGAACTCTGTACCAGTTTGTGGCGGCAACAAATTGAATTGATCGAGAGTGAATTAGCCTCAATCTGCCAGCAGCTCGCTGAATTAACTCGCCAGGAGAGCGATGCCGGGCAACAGGTAGAGCTACGACATGCAGATTATATTCAGGCGGGTGGTGACCGTATTGAGATAGCAAAGGATAAGCTAAAACAAGCGAGAAAACGTTTGGATGAAGTCACTGTTAGCGCCGGGCGATATCAGCAGGATGCTAAACAGGCTGGGTTGGATGACGAGCTTTCGGCTGCTGTTTTTATCGCCAACAAAGAGCGTATCAGATCAGCACTTGCAGGCATTGGTGATGAAAATGAAAGCGCTCAAAACCAATTTGGAGATGCAGCCACCAAGCTTGCAAATGTGAATGAGAAGCTTGGGAAACTTCAACAGGAGATTCGAGACATTGAGTCGCATCCCGCTTCAAATATTGATCCACCCTATCAAAATCTGCGCAATGAAATGGCGGAGTACCTAGATATTGAAAAAGACCAGTTGATGTTTATTGGCGAACTGGTTGATGTTGAGCAAAAACACATCTCTTGGAAAGGGGCCATTGAAAGGGCATTAGGTGGCCTGCGCACAACCTTGGCCGTGCCTGAGCAGCACTATCCACTGGTGACCCGTTGGCTAAATGGCCGGCACACAGGTCTGCATGTACGGGTGCAGGTGGTTAGAGATGTATCGGGTAGTGCGCGTTTTAAAACAGATGGCTATCTTCGCAAATTAAAATGGCGGCAGCATCCTCATCGTGAGTGGTTAAAACACCATTTGTCCCGCTATGAACTTAGTTGTGTAGAGAGTACCGAACAGCTGGATGAGACGCCCTACTCTATGACGAAAGAGGGTTTAGTTCAGCAGGAGAAAGGGCGGTTTGAGAAAAAAGATCAAACCAGGATAGATGATCGGCGTCGTTGGCAGCTGGGTTTCTCCAATAAAGATAGATTGGCAATCCTGCGTCAAGATGAAAAGCATATTCTTAAACACATTGAGTTGTGCAATACCGAAATAAAACAGGCACGACAGTGCTTAAATGATGCTCAGGCCCGCGTTCGGCTGTGGGAAAAATTGGCTGAAGTTCAATGGGATGATATTGATGTCCCTCGGTGGCAGAAGCAATTCTCGTTAGCGCAAACTGCATTGAATGATCTGCGGCGTGCCGGTAGTGATTTGGAGATGGCACTTAAGGCTTGGGATGAAGCGAAGGCTGCTTTAAAAGAGATACAACGTGATAAGGATGATGCACAAAAGTCTGTAGGAGCGATTGAAAATAGGCTGACTCAAGCTCAATCGCAACTACAGCGGGCTGATCAGGCCGCTGCCCCAGGTTTAGTGGAAAGCATACGTGAAGCACTCACTGAAAGAGTGAACTGGTTACCCAATACAGACCTTGATCGGGTTGCTGCGATTGAAGAGCAATATCGCCGGGATATTGAACATGAGCTGGCGAAGATTAATAAAAAATATCAAACCGCTCAAAATAGCGCCATTGGCATCATGTCTTCATTTCGCAGTGGCTGGCTGGTGATCGCTAGTGAGTGGGGCGCGCAAGTAGACAGTCTGCCAGACTATCTTGAACACCTTGAAAATCTAGAGAAAGAGGGTCTACCTTCGCTGGTGGAAGATTTCCAAAAGCGCCTCACTAAGTGCGCAATGCAGTCCCTGGCGGGGATTCGATCCAGCATGGATTCTGAGCGTGAAGAGATCAATGATCGTATTGATACCATCAACCGGGTGTTGAGGCGGACAGAGTTTCGCCAAGGCTCCCACCTAAAGCTACGTACCAAGAAAGAGACCTACCCGCATGTTGATGAGTTTAATCGTCAACTGACGCGTGTGCTGGGTAGTGACAACGATGATGAGGTGCGTTTTCAACAACTCCAAATTGTTGTCGAAATCCTGGAAAAAGCCAGCGCTCCTGCAACAGCCAATACTTTGGAAAGTCAGCGTCTGCTTGATCCTCGTTATCAACTCTCTTTTTATGCCGAAGAGCTGGGTTCAGAAAATGGTGAGGTACGTGATGTTTTGCACTCTTCGAGTGGCAAGTCTGGAGGAGAAAAAGAGTCCTTTGCTGGAACTATTGTGGCCGCGAGTTTGGCTTACGTTTTAACCCCAGATGGTTGTGACTACCCAATCTACAGCACCGTATTTTTAGATGAGGCGTTCTCCAATACCGCCGAGGCGGTGAGCCGTCGTGTATTACGAGTGTTCCGTGAACTTAAGATCCACGTCAATCTGATTACCCCATACAAAAACCTTAATCTCGCGCGGGAGTCTGCCCGTTCTCTGTTGATAGCTGAACGAAATAGCGATACTCACGAGAGCCATCTTTGTGAAGTCACCTGGGAAGAGATAGATCGTCAATTGGAAAAGCGAAAGCAAGATGACTTGAACCAGCAGGCTAAAGAGTTTGGCGTGGAACTGGACTCAGCATAATGAAGGCGTGGGGAGTACTGCCTGAGGATGTGCGCCAACGTCTTAAACTGCGGGAGTGGGATCATTCCCAGCATCTGCGCCAACGGCTGTTAGGGGGACGCGCATTTCCATTTCAAATTAATCTTTGCCCGCCTACCGGTAAGCAGGCACTGGATAATATGGAGCGTTTTCATGCATTCATAGCGAGTTGGCGTGATTGGCCAAATCAGGCACAACTTCAATGGAAGCAGAGACGTTACCTTCAACTGGGTGAATATAGGGTGCCGTCAACGCTAACTATCGGCTCAATTCAGGAGTTGATTGAGTCTCTCGGTGAGGGTGCTAAACGTCGCGCTAAACAGTGGCAACAACTTATGGCTCCAATTCTGGGGGTTAATCAAAAGTTTTATGCCGTTCTGGTAAAACAACTATATAAGCTGGAAACTCTGAGTTGCCACGATGCAAGCCTGATCGCCTTACTATTGCCCCAACTCAAGCAAGGCATGGGGCACCAGTGTTATTTGCGTGCACTACCCATTATTGGCGTTGATACCAAGTTTCTTGAGACTCATCAGTCGTTGATTAGCGCACTTTTGGATGAAGTGCATGGCGGTGAAATTGTTCGGAGTGGTGGCTTGGTGGTCTGGCTAGGTTGTATTGATATGCCAAAGGATTGGTTATGGGTGAGACCCCTTTGTGCTGAAACACGTAAGGCCTTGGGTGGGGTGTCCATTATGAAAATTCCCACTGAGACGCTAATTGCTAATCCTCTGCCTGGCGAGTGCATTTTGGTTGTGGAGAATGAGCAGTCAGGTTATGCCTTGCCAGAGCTGGAAAATACAGTTGCTGTATTTGGTGGTGGACGGAACTTAGCCTGGATGGATGCCGATTGGTTACGGCATAAAAAGATTATTTACTGGGGTGATCTGGATAGTTGGGGCTTTGTACTTCTTGCTGATGCACGAAAACGACAGCCTCATCTTGTTAGCATGCTTATGGATAGGGAGACGGTGTTACTTCATCGTGATCGCATGGTGGAAGAACCTGAACCTTACTTTGGTTTGCCCGATGAGTTGAGTGAAGCAGAGCAACAACTTTATTTGGAACTGCGAGATGGCGTTTATGGCAATACTCGTTTGGAGCAGGAACGAATATCAGCCGACCATATTTGTTCATGGCTTAGTGGCTGGTTCTTAAAGAAAACCATCCATGATGAGAGTGGCCCACTCCGGTAGTGGACTAACGTGCTTATGCGCTATTCCATCTGTTATCTCAGCGATGGGAATGTAGGGGCTCTCTTTCGATGAGTTGTCATAGATTTTGACAATATCGGCTAGGGGAATGGCACTATTTACATTGGCCATGGTTCTGGGAATTCTGGAAATAATTTTATCGGCGGGAACATTGTGCCCACCTTCAGTGACACGTTGGGCTACTCGGGCTTGATTGAGTGTGTCGGTTTGTAGGTGGATATAGACCAGAATGACTTGATAGTTAAGCGCCTTAGCCTTGGCAATGAAATCTATTTTTGAGGGGTGCGAGAAGACAGTCTCAAAACAGAATGAGCGGCCACGTTGCAACATATCATGCCGTAGTTTTCCAGCAATTTTGGCGGCTTCATAGCTCATAGCTTCAGTGTTTTTGCTATCAAGATTGTGAGCGATGATATCGGCATTTATAAAGGGAAGTCCTGTCGGTGCTAGGAAATGATGGTAGAACGTGGTTTTACCTGCACCATTTCCACCTGTTAGCACCCACAGCTGTTTAGCTGTCATTTAACACTGCCTTGCTGGTCTGTAGGCAGGAATTTCCCCTCTTTGAATTGACCAGTGATGCGACTGCCGTCTGGGTGAATCTGCTCCAGCAAGCCTGGCTGGGTGGAGGATGCTTGGTACTGAATATGGGCATGTGAAACGGTTTGAGCCAATCGGCCTGAGTTTCGTGCTTGATCCACCGCTGCAAATACCTCACTAGGGTCAAGCGGCTTGGTTTCTGGAAGATCTACACGGATCCTGGCTACGCCTTGCATGAGTGCAAACACCTCATTGTTGCTCAGATTGTCTGCAATCAAGCGGCCTAGGTTTGCCCAGTACTCAACCTGCTTTGGAGCAGTGCGATTAAGTATCTTGCCAGTGCTCTCAGCGTTGCTGACAAGGTCATCATCTAATCTAATGGCTGTTGACACTTAGCTCTCCTGTTATTGAGAAATGGAATGAGTTCTTTAAAAGTGTAGCATTATGCAACGATTTGTCTGGATTTGCATCAGTGTTAAGATGGGCTAACGTATTGAGGCACCGCTTTTATAGTGACAATCTGTATTATGGGTGCTTTAGCCAATCACCATTATTTTTGAGAAAATTAAGTTGCTATGAAAGTTCTCCACACCTCTGATTGGCATATTGGCCGCATGCTCTACGGGCGAAAACGCTATGAGGAGTTTGAGGCCTTTCTCGGCTGGATGGCTGAGACTATCGACCAGGAACAAGTAGATGTGCTGCTTGTGGCGGGAGATATCTTCGATACCAGCACCCCAAGCAATCGCGCACAAAAACTCTACTACCAATTCCTGTGTCAGGTAGCCAATTCACAATGCCGCCATGTCATTGTGATTGCCGGTAATCACGACTCTCCTTCATTCCTTAATGCCCCTAAGGAGCTACTCCGCGCGCTTGATGTGCATGTGGTGGGTGCTGTTACGGAGCATCACGAGGATGAGGTGCTGGTGCTGAGTAGGGAGCAAGGCTTGCCTGAGTTGATCGTGTGTGCGGTGCCTTATCTTCGAGATCGTGATATCCGATTGGCGGAGGCGGGTGAGAGCATTGAGGATAAAGATCATAAATTGATCGAGGGCATTCGCACTCATTATGCCGAGGTGGTAGCGCTGGCAGAGCAGAAGCGTGAGGCACTGGGTGTATCGGTTCCCATCGTTGCGATGGGGCACCTTTTCACCGCTGGGGGACAAACGGCTGAAGGTGAAGGGCTACGGGAGTTGTATGTCGGTTCACTGGCCCATGTCACAGCGGGGATTTTTCCTGAATCGATTGATTATCTGGCCTTGGGGCATCTGCATGTGCCACAGATGGTGGGTGGCTCTGAGATGATGCGTTATAGCGGTTCTCCTTTGCCGATGGGTTTTGGTGAAGCCAAGCAGCAGAAGAGTGTTTGCCTCGTTGAGTTTGTTGGTGATGATCTCTCTGTGAGCTTAGCGAATGTACCAGTCTTCCAATGCCTTGAGCGGGTAAAGGGTGATTGGGATGCGATTTCAGCGAGAATTGTTGAGCTTTGTGCTACGCAGTCCACTGCCTGGCTTGAGGTGGTGTATGAAGGCGAGGAGGTGATTGGTGATCTGCAAGAACGTTTGAACGCTGCTGTTGCTGACACGGAAATGGAAATTCTGAGGGTAAAGAACAAGCGGATTATCGATCGGGTGCTTAATCAGATTCATGATGAAGAAACCTTGGATGACCTGAGTGTGAATGATGTATTTGAGCGCTGTCTATCACTTCATGAAGTACCTGAAGAGCAGCGTCCTGATTTGCTTCGAGCCTATCAGGAGACGCTCACGTCTCTCTATCACGATGATGCTAAGGCTGAGTAGAGAGATTATCAATGCGGATATTGCAGGTACGTTTTAAGAATTTGAATTCACTGGTTGGCGAATGGGAAATTGACCTTACCCATCCCGCTTTCGCTTGTGATGGCATCTTTGCCATTACCGGCCCAACAGGGTCGGGTAAAAGTACCATCCTCGATGCCATCTGCCTTGCGCTCTATGGTCAAACACCACGCCTGAATAAAATTACCAAGAGCGGCAACGAGATTATGTCTCGGCAGACCGGTGACTGTTTTGCTGAGGTGAGCTTTGAAACACAAGCCGGTCGGTTTCGCTGCCATTGGAGCCAGCATCGGGCGCGTAAGAAGCCTGAGGGTGATCTGCAGCCGCCAAAACATGAGATGGTGGATGCCGATTCAGGAAAGATTTTACAGGCTTCGATCCGGGGTGTTGCAAGTCAGATTGAAGCAACCACAGGCATGGATTTTGATCGTTTTACTCGCTCTATGTTGTTGGCCCAAGGTGGCTTTGATTCATTTTTGAAAGCAGATTCTGACCAGCGCGGGCCTGTGTTAGAGCAGATCACTGGAGCTGAGATCTACAGCCAGATTTCTATGCGTGTGCATGAAACGCGATCTAAAGAGCAAAAGAAACTCGATCTCTTGACGGCTGAACTTAACGGCATGCAGTTGTTGAGTGAGGATGATGAGCAGCAGTTGACTACTGGCCTGGATAGTAAGCGTATTGAAGAGGTAGCACTGAGTCAGCAGTTGAAACAAAAACAACAGGCGATTGCATGGCTTGACGGTATCACCGTGCTTGAGCAGGCGTTGACAGACATTGAAGTGCAGCAGTTAGATTGGCAGGTCCGGCAGGAAGCATTTCAACCGGAACGCGAAACACTCCAACGAGCTAGTCAAGCCTTGGAGTTGACGGGAGAGCATGCAGGCCTGGCTGCACTGCGCCGTGAGCAAGCAGCGGAACAGCAGGGTCTCGCTGAATGCAAGAAAATGCTCCCGACGCGAGAGGCTGAAGTAGCGCGTGAGGAACAGGCTGTCGCGTTAGCCACTGAAAATCTTGAGAAGAGCAGGGCAAAGCAAAAAGCCGCACTGCTTGTTATTCGAAAAGTGCGTGAGTTGGATCTCAAGCTTGAAGAAAAAGATGCGCCTATTAAGGCGATTTTGGACACCATCATTGAGTTGGAAAAAACACTCGAACGGCTTCGTGCTAAGCATGCTGAAGAGGGTGGGGTGCTTGTTAACAAAAAGAGTGCACTTGCTGATGTGCTGATACACCTGCATGAAACCAAGATGGATGAAGCGCTTGTTGAACACCTCGAGGGGATTCGCAGTCGTTTTAATACACTTAAGAACCTTTATACGCAGCAGTGTGCTAAGGGTGAAGAGCTAGAAGCGGCGAAGGGGCAGGTGACGGAGGCTGCACAGACCTGGAGTGAACATTCTGAAAGCCTAGCGGTGGAGAAGCGTGGGCTTGATGTGGTTCAACATTCACTTGCTGAAAAACAGCTCGAACTTAATAGCGTGCTTGATAATAAAACGTTGGCAAACTGGCGAGAGAGCTTGATTGCCTTAACCGAGAAGAGATCGCTGCTGGAAAAAATTGCAGAGGGACTTCAGTCTCTTGCTGATTCGCAATGCAAAGTTGATGAACTGAATGGTCATCATGACTTGCTCACTGTCGAAACAACGACACTTTCTAATCAATTAATCGCCCGCCTTGAAAAGCAATCTGCCCTTGAACGAGAGATGGGGCTGCTTGAAACACAGCTTGCGCTTATCAATACGATACAAGGTTTTGAAGAAGCTCGGCATCAGTTACAAGATGATGAGGCCTGTCCGCTGTGTGGTGCCAAGGAACATCCATTTGCGCAAGGAAATATTCCACTGCCGGATGAAGCACAAACTGCACTTGCGCAGGTGAGAGTTGATTTAAAGGCCAGTAACGAGGCAGTAGCTGACTTAAAAGTTAAACAAGCAGAAACCAACAAGGATTTGCGGCAGCTTGATACGCAGAAAAAAGCCTTTCTGCAAAAGATTGCTGAAGCAGAGACATTGATAAAACAAAGCTGTGTTGCGTTATCTATCGAGGCATCTGATCTGGTCTTGATGGAGATGTTGCCCGCCATGCAACAGGCGGGCATTGATGAATTCAATACTGCATCAAAGGTTGTGCAAACAGCTGAAGTGCTGGAAAAAGAGATAAGCACGCTACGTGAATCGGTTGAAAAAACTAACGAGGTTGTTGTTCTATTAGATCGACAAACTCAGAGTGCTGCTCATAGAAAGGAGACAGCTCAGCAGGCCGTTGAGCGGCTAACCATAGAGGCGGATGCCCTGGATGCTCAGTTGCATAAAATTCATGGCAAGGTAGCGCAAGAGGTTTCTGCTTACGGTGTAACGGCAGTAGCAATGGACGTATTAGATCAGCTGCAGACTGAGTTGATCGCCCGACGTGATCAGTGGCTTGTGCGGAAAAAACAGAGGTCTGAACTGGAGCAGGCTATTTCAATGCGGGAGATAGAGACACGTCACCTGCAAAGTCAAATTCAAAACGACGAAGTAGAGATTGCAAAAAAGCGGCAACAGTTAGTCATTCTGCGAGGTGAACAAGATAATTTTAGCCATGAACGCCAGGCTATGTTTGGTGATAAGAATCCTGATGAAGAGGAGTCTCATCAAGCTGTGATTGTTGAGCGTTCGGGAGCGAGTTGTGATGCTTCTCGTCAGGCGTTGAATCTTGCGGTTCAAGAACTCAGTAAGATAAAACACCGCGTTGAAGGTCTGGAAAACACCATGACCGCACGGGCTACGCAATTGACAGAGGGTGAAGCACAATTTCAGGTACGGCTCGATTTTGTTGGGTTTGCGGATGAAGCCAGTTATGTGGCGGCTTGTCTGCCAGAAGAGGCGCGTAAAGCTCTAGCGCAGGAAGCGCGGGCGCTGAGTAATGAGCAAACCACCTTGGCTGCAAAAGCGAAGGAGAGCACCGTCCAACTTGAAGTAGAGCGTAACAAGCAGCTGACTGATCAGCCACGGGAAGCGCTAGACCATGCGCTGACTGATCTTATGAAGTGCCAGAAGGCACTTCTGCAAGAGGTCGGTAGGATCCAGTCAAAACTTGCTGATAATGAAAGCCTGAAGCAACGACAGCAGGCACGAGCACAGGCTATCGAAGCACAAAAACAGGAGTGCTCACGATGGGATAAATTGCATCAGCTCATCGGCTCGGCCGACGGCAAGAAGTTTCGCAACTTTGCCCAGGGGTTGACCTTTGAAATGATGGTTGGGCATGCTAACCGGCAGCTACAGAAAATGACCGATCGCTACCTTCTTATCCGTGATGATGCACAGCCGCTGGAGTTGAATGTAGTTGACAACTATCAGGCAGGGGAGATTCGCTCTACCAAGAATTTGTCTGGTGGTGAAAGTTTTATTGTCAGTCTTTCTTTGGCATTGGGGCTGTCACATATGGCCAGCAAAAACGTCCGGGTTGATTCGCTGTTTCTTGATGAAGGCTTTGGTACCTTGGATGAGGAAGCACTAGAGACTGCGCTAGAGGCGCTATCAGGGTTGCAGCAAGGTGGTAAATTGATTGGTGTGATCTCGCATGTATCAGGACTTAAGGAGCGTATAAGCACACAGATACAGGTCAGCCCCCAAACAGGTGGCAGAAGTGTGATCAGTGGGCCAGGGTGTGGCTTGCATCAGAAAGCCGAAGCTTGATTTGATTCCATTTGGGAGCAGATTTGGCATCCGGTGGTGTTGGGTTATTAGCTGGAACAACCACGGGGCGGGTCTAAGTTGTAAATTTACATCTAATATTGCCCTGCCTTTTGCATATTAATCTGACCCACTAGGTACGGTAAGCAAGATAAATTTTAATCAGAATATATGCATCATTAAGCGGGTCCTATTTCAATGCAAATAAAGGCCAAAATGGGGTCAAAACTCAGTGCAAATGATCACCCAGGCATTATATTATTTCTCGAATACAATAAACAAATGGCTCAAATCAGTTAGCTGTTCTTATATTTCTCATATCAAAGAAAGATATGGTTTTCTATTAGGTGGTGATCTATAGTTTCTTATATAGGAGAAACTATAGATGGCCAGAAAAATCAAACCTACCCCGTTGCCTGATTGCCCTGTGGTTGAATCAGTGGAGGCATTCGGTGTGTTTATCCGCAGTTTACGAACCCAGCAACAATTGCGCATCGATGATGCTGCTGCCCTGTGTGGTGTTTCGGTACAGCTGCTCTCGGATCTGGAAAATGGCCGCCGTGCTGTTGGTCTGGATAAGGTGCTGACGGTGGCACATCAGCTGGGACTGGCCATTCTGGCAGTGCCCAAGTCCGAACTGCCACAGGCTTTGAGCTGTATCCAGAGCGCAAAATCATGACGACACAAAGCCTCTCGGCCTGGGTGGGATCCTGTAGAGTAGGGTCACTCTCCTATCATGATGATACCGGTCGCTTCTCCTTTGAATACGAACATGAACCTATGGATTTAACAACAAACGTCAACATTATCTCACCCTGAATGCGACACGAGGGTGTGGAACACACGCCAAAATCTCGCCATCTTCGCCAGATAAAAACCTCATGCGCAAAGTAATCGAACCCCAAATGCAGATGGA
>JAJFJN010000036.1 GCA_021773975.1 Gammaproteobacteria bacterium
ATGGGGGCAAAGTGTTTCTGTCGAATTCGCAGCTATATATCCACCTGTCGAAAAAACGGGGTATCATCAACTGAGGCACTCAGACTCCTGTTTCAGGGCGAGATGCCTGCGTTTGTGAATCTAGGCACCTGAATAGTTACATTCTTACAAACCCTCCTTTTGGTACTGCCAAGGGTGGTGGAGGCCCGACTCGGGACGATTTTACCTACAAAACTAGCAACAAGCAGCTGGCATTCCTGCAACATATCTACCGTAGCCTAAAGCCGGGTGGCCGTGCCGCCGTGGTGTTACCAGATAACGTACTGTTTGAGGCTGGTGTAGGCTCCGAGATCCGCCGTGACCTGATGGACAAGTGTAACCTGCACACCATTCTGCGCCTTCCTACCGGCATCTTCTATGCCCAGGGAGTTAAGACCAATGTGCTCTTCTTTACCAAAGGCACCGTGAAGAAGCCTGAGCAGGAGGAGAACTGCACAAAGAAGGTCTGGGTTTATGATCTACGTACCAATATGCCCAGCTTTGGAAAACGTACACCCTTTGGAGAACAGCACTTAAAGCCCTTTGAGAAGATGTTTGGGCGTAAGGCTGATGGTACCAGCAAGCGGACTGAGGGAGAGTGGAGCTTTACTGATAGTGAAGAGGAACAGACTCAGGATAACAGCCGCTGGCGTTGTTTCTCTTGTGATTATATCCGTGATCAAAAGGGCCACTCTCTAGAAATCAGTTGGATTAAGGATGAGGATAGTGTTGATGCGGCCAGCCTGCCGGAACCTGATGTGTTAGCAGCAGAAGCGATGGGGGAATTGACTGAGGCATTGCGGGAGTTGGATGGGTTGATGCAGGCGCTGGGGGCGGAAGATCAAGCACAGGTGCAACGAGAGCTTTTAGTAGACTCTCTAGGAATAGGTGATGAGGTGCAGGGATGAGCATCAATAGTGCCCCCAAGTCTTGGATGACAGCAAAATTTATGGATGTTCTAAATGTACAAGGTGGAACTCAACCACCGAAGTCTAAGTTTATTTCAGAACCTAAAGATAATTACATCCGGCTACTTCAGATCAGGGACTTTGGTGCTAAGCCAGTTCCAACATATATACCTGATACCACTAAACTAAAGAAATGCTCTACAGATGATGTGCTAATTGGCCGATATGGGGCCTCATTAGGGCGAATTTGTACAGGTATGGAGGGAGCATACAATGTTGCCTTGGCCAAAGTTCTAATGCCTAACTACCTGTCACCAACTTTCGTTCGCTGCTACTTACTTGGAGATCTTTTTCAGCATCCTCTACACTTGCTATCACGTTCAGCACAAAATGGATTCAATAAAGATGATTTAGCACAATTTAACTTTGTCCTTCCTCCACTAGCCGAACAAAAACAGATCGCCGCCAAACTGGATGAACTGCTGGCACAGGTAGAGACTCTCAAAACCCGCCTTGATGCCATCCCCACCATCCTCAAACGCTTCCGCCAATCCGTCCTTGCCGCTGCAGTAAGTGGGCAGTTGACGGAAGATTGGAGGCAATGTCATACAGTATCAAAAGATGATTGGCATAACGTGAAAGTTGGCGACATTGTCGAAAAGATTGAAGCGGGAAAGAATCTGAGATGCATTGAGACCCCGCCAACAGACGATGAGTGCGGAATCATTAAAATAAGTGCCGTTACTTGGGGGATTTACAACGAAAATGAAAGTAAGACCCTGCCTAAAAAGAGTTTGTTTATAGAATCACGGAGAATTAATGTTGGTGATTTTTTGATCTCACGAGCAAATACTATTGAATTACTCGGGAATCCGGTGATCGTTCATGAGGTTACTAAGAACCTGATGCTTAGCGATAAAGTGCTTCGGCTAGTCATGCCAGAAAGCGACAAGCTATACCTTGGTATATTTCTTAAATCTCATATGGGGCGTAAAGAAATTGAATCAAGATCGACAGGCAATCAAATGTCAATGCGGAATATAGGCCAAAAAGCGCTCTTGGATATTGATATACCTAAGCCTGGAAATGATGAACAAATTGAAATCACTCGCCGAGTTGAACAACTCTTCACCTTTGCCGACCAGATCGAACAGCGCCTCAAAGATGCTCAGTCACGCGTCAACCAGCTCACCCAATCAATCCTTGCCAAAGCTTTTCGTGGTGAGCTGACGGCAGAGTGGCGTGAACAGAACCCCAACCTGATCAGTGGTAAAAACTCTGCAGAGGCATTGTTGGAAAAGATTAAATTAGAAAGAGAAGCTGCAACACCAACAAAAAGTGTTAAAAGGAAAAAAACAGCATGAGTTATGAAGCGATATTCAATGGATGGAGTTCGCTCACACTAAGCGATCTATTGGTTGCATACAGGAAAGCCAAGGCTGACTGTCATTTTGAAAGTATATTTCCAACTGCTGTAAAGTTTGCAGAGTATGAGCAAGACCTTCTGGCCAACCTGAATAATTTGCTTGCCCAACTTCATGGTATGCAAGGATTCAGCAAAGATGAAGAGTTACTGGGTGAGTGTCGGCTTATCCCAAAAAAGCTTGGAGTAGAGCCAAAGGATGGAGCAAGAGATGGCCACGTCCATTTTTCTGATCCAGGCAGAGCTTTTGAGAGCCTCTGTGAAAAGAATGACCTGAAACCAGAGTTCCGTGTTATTGGTGACTTTCCGGTAAATGCCCACATACTCTCTTCATTATGGGTGAATATGGTTGGGCATAAGTTTGACGCCTGTCTGGATGATACTGCCTATGGCTCTCGGTTACGCCGTGTGCGTAATGATGAGGTTCTTGATAAAGAAGCACCAAAGTCCTTTCATATTTCTGCAGTGGGATCATTTCAACCCTATTTTCAGCCCTATCAAAGATGGCGAAATGATGGCCTTAAGTCCATTCGTGATGAGTTAGAGAATGACCGCAATGTTATAGCGGTTTCGCTAGATCTCCGAAGTTACTATCACCTAGTTGACCCAAGCTGCATTGCCTCAAAGGTATTTGAGGATGAAATTGGATTGACAGAAAAATGTCCGCTGACATCTGAGGAGAGGCAGTTTACCAAAGAGCTTGCCGACTTCCTTTCTCGTTGGTCAAGCAAAGCATCAAAATTTGCCGGCAACCTGCTAGCAGGTGAGAAAAAATCTGAAGTATATGGTGGGCTTGTTATTGGTCTAACCGCTTCACGCATCATATCTAACGTATTGCTGCAAAAATGGGACAAGCTAATACGTGAGAAAGTTACTCCAATTCACTATGGCCGTTATGTGGATGACATGTTTCTCGTAATGCATGACCCTGGGACACTTAATGATTCTCAATCATTCATGCACTTTCTTCAGGAGCGTCTGGGCACTAAAACATTTAAGCAATGTGAAGACCATGGTGATACGTGGGAAATATGTCTGGGTAAGCCCTACCAGAAAAAAACAAAGATTGAATTACAGGCTGCAAAGCAAAAGCTCTTTATTCTTGAGGGACAGGCAGGGTGTGACCTGCTTGATAGTATAGAAAAGGAAATTAACGAACTATCAAGCGAACATCGCTTAATGCCAGCCCCAGATCAACTGGAGCACTCAACTGCGGCACGTGTGCTTTCTGCAGCAGGTGCAGTCGGTGAGCAGGCGGACACACTGCGGCGTGCAGATGGTTTAACGATCCGTAGATTAGGGTGGTCCCTTCAACTCCGCTATGTAGAAACCTTAGCGCATGACTTGCCTGCAAGTGTATGGAAAAAAGAGCGTGAAGAGTTCTACACATTTGCTCATAACCATATACTTCGACCAGACAGTCTATTTGCCCACTTTCAATATCTACCAAGACTTCTTGGTTTTGCCATTGGACTAAATGAATGGGTGCATGCTGAAGCAATAGTAAATCGTTCATTCCACTCGTTAGAACTGCTGGAAAAATCAACTGACACAGGTAATGAGATCGCTATTAATGGGGCTACATGTAATGCAGGTAAGGATTTATGGCGCTATGTAAAAGGATCACTTTCATGGTCTTTTATTGATGCTGCAGCAAAGCACTATCCGCCCGATATGCTCTTTGATAAGCAACCAAAGAAGAGGGTACTCAAGTTAGCAGAAGTATTCATGCAACAGTTATGGCAGGAATTGACTTCACTGGAAGATATCCTTGATTTTCCTTTAGATGCTGAAGAATTTTATAACAAAGCTCCATTGTTAGCCTCTTCTGATCTGGCCAAAGTACCTTACAAGAGGGTTTTATCCAGTGAGCAGGCGCAAGCACTTCTGAACATCAATAACAAACAGAAAGAACGATCTGTTTTGAAGGCATTTCAGTCGATTGATTTGTTGGATATTGATGACCTTAAAGACTTCTTGAATACAACAAGAAATGATCGCCTTAACAAGGTTAAGAAAGGGAAAAGGAGTGGTGAGAGTTACCGTCCTTATCTATTTCCAACACGCCCTTATACTCCATCCGAGATTGCAGAGTTGGCTCCTGAATGCGTTGGCTTAGGCAAGCCTTCAAAAACCTTACCTCATGAGCTCTGGGGCAAGTATGTACGTGCACTGCGTGGAGTGTGGGTGAAGCCTGCACTGCTGACTCCATCAGAAGATGAAGCGCAGAATTCATCAAAAAAGAAAAAAGGCAAAAAAAATATTACGCGCATTGGCACAAACTGCAGCAAGACTGTCACTGTGGCTATTACCAACATTGCCACATCGGATGAAAGTTGGGCCGCAAGTGCATCAGGAAAGCCTGCGCTAACCCTGGAACGTTATATCAGTATCTCAAATTTAGTTAACCAGGCTATTCAGCTGCAGCCAAAGCCTGATTATTTAATATTTCCTGAGCTTTCTTTACCACTTGAGTGGGTCAATAGTGTTAGTGGTCGCCTGCTTAGTGCTGGTATTAGTCTTGTTGCTGGTACTGAATATCGACACTTATCTAAAAATGAGGTTGTGAGCGAAGCTTGCCTTGAGCTAGCTGATGATCGACTGGGTTATCCAAGCTCTGTTCGTATATATCAGCCCAAGTTAGAACCTGCAGTTGGAGAAGATAAAGAGCTTACCTCAAAATTTGGAAAGACCTGGAAAGACTACAAGGGTGTAGAGAAGCCAATTTACAACCATAATGATTTCCATTTCGGGGTTATGGTTTGTGCTGAATTACAAAACAGTAAAGAACGGGTTAGCTTTCAAGGTTATGTAGATGCATTGATGGTTCTTTCCTGGAATCAGGATCTTGATACCTTCTCCGCATTAGTTGAAGCATCAGCTCTTGATGTTCATGCCTATACAATTTTGGTCAACAATCGCAAGTATGGCGACAGCCGTGTGCGTTCACCAGCAAAGGAGTCTTTTCGTAGAGATATTGCCAGACTCAGAGGTGGGAAGAACGATTTTTGCGTAGCGGTAGAGCTTGATATAGAAAAATTGCGTGCATTCCAAAGTCGCGCAAAGCGTTGGCCTGAAGATAATGATCCTTTTAAGCCTGTTCCAGGTGGGTTCACTATCACTTCAGGTCGTAAAGTACTCCCGCCAAAATAATTATGGGGATTTAGATATGGCAATCTGGTTAGTACGTGCTGGATCACACGGCGAATATGAACAGAAGTTTCTCCAGGAGAATCGTGTCTACGTTACCTGGGATGCTTTGAATCTAGATCTCGCCGCATTGTCAGAACGTGGTGAGCTGGTAGTCGCCATGACCGAACGCTATCCAGATGACAAACCTAAGACAATAATCAACTGGGTTAGCCAGGTCTGGCCATTTGGACAGGTTATGCAAAAGGGAGACTGGGTAGTTCTGCCATCGAAATTACAACCAGTTGTCTATATCGGGGAGATTACTGGTGATTATCAGTTTGCTCCTGAGGGACCAGATCCATTCTTCCACTGGCGGTCAGTGAAGTGGATTGGAGAAGAGATTCCTCGCTCTCATTTCTCCCAAGACCTCCTTTATAGCTTTGGTGCCTTCATGACGATCTGCCGCATCAAGCGTAACAATGCTGAGGAGCGTTTGAAGGCAATGGCTGAAAATGATTGGAAGCCTGAGCCTAATGCTGCAGTCATAAAATCTAATGTGGACACCACTGTCAGTAGTGATGCAACTGACGATACAAGTGAAACTAATCTCGAAGAACTGGCCAAGGCACAAATTACACGCCTGATAGAGGCTAAATTCAAAGGGCATGAGCTTACCCGCCTGGTTGCCGCTATCCTAAGAGCCCAAGGCTATTCCACTTGGCAAAGCCCAGCAGGTGCAGATGGTGGTGCCGATATACTCGCCGGAAGTGGCTCAATGGGTTTTGGCGAACATGGTATCTGTGTAGAGGTAAAGTCAGGTACTGGTCTAGTAGATAGGCCAACGGTAGACAAGCTCCTGGGGGCCATGTCCAAATTCAATGCGCCTCAGGGGCTTTTCGTAGCATGGGGCGGCTTCAAGGCTAATGTTCAAAAAGAACTCGCCTCCAGCTTCTTCAGACTGCGCCTATGGACACAAGATGACCTACTTGATCAGTTGTTTGCTCATTACGACAAGCTAGATGATGAGATAAAAGCTGAACTACCGCTAACGCGTATATGGTCAGTGGCATTGCAGGAAGATTAAGGATTGCGTAATGGTCGGACGACGGTTACGGTCGGAGCACCGTGCGATGGCATTCGTACTCCCCACGGGTATGGTGGCGTCAAAGACCGCTCGTACTGATACACAATTACTTCCGGCATCAGTCGACGGTCATAGGCCATGCCCATGCGAATTGCCAGGCTCGCCGGGCTTGCAAGAACAAGATGAACTCGCTTTACACCCTTCCCGACCAGAGCGGCAAGTGTGTCACGCAATTGGATTGTCAGGGCCTTTTGCTTCTCTTCGGACCAATGGCAATTGGGAACAACCTGCTCAAGGACAAGCTCAACGACCGGCAGGTCCGGAGCGAATGTGCGAAGCAGGCTCTCTGAGTCGGCCACATACGACACTGATACAGCAAGGACGACCTCAGCTGCCCCAGCGGGAAATAGCTCCAACTTTGCTGGGCCGAACCGTTTTCCATCATCTGAGCCACCAATAGTCTTCCACACCTTCGCGTCGCGGTCCCAGTCATACAGCAGTATCGACGATTCGTCATCAAGCAGGACACCAGCAAGAAACAGCAGGGGCACCGGTGCTAGGCCGCCTACAGCGACCTTAATGTCTCGCTTATCTCGCCCTTGCGCCTTTAGCTCAATATGTGTCGAGAGAAGCCTGATCTTCTCCACGGCAGCTTCTGGATCGACAATGATGTCATTGACCATGCCGGGCCGAAGGTCGATGGGCACCCACTCTCGAAAGTCACGACATTCTCCAAAATCAGCATCCACGGCCGGAGTATCAGGACTGCTGTGCAGGCCGCGCATCTCAACCACAATGTGTCTTGCTCGGGCCTCTCTCTTGATGTCAAGCCATGCCCGGTGGCTAGCGACCACGATACCAACGACTACAAGCGTACAACCTAGGCCAAATGTGACAAGAGCTGCCCACGCTGGTAATCCTTCACCAGCTGCAAATTGGAAGCTCCAGGCCGATGACTCGCTCTTGAATGCGATTTGCGCAAGGAAGTCTAGGCCGAGTGCAGCACCTACAAGGATGGCCCCATACTTCAGCAGCCCCAGTGCAAGTGTTTTTGGGCGGAACAGCCAGTCGATAAAACGGCTGATAAACTTGAAAAGCAAGTGCTTAGTCATTGTCTGAAATGCAATCAGGCTATATTCACAATGAAGGCACCGCTTCGGGCCACCAGATAGCCATCTTTTACGATGAAGCATTCGATGGTGTGCGTTCCGGTGTATGAGGTGCTCTCCTTTCGGACAATTGTCCCCTTCTCAACGGAACCGGCATCAAATCCACCGCGAAGACCGCCTGCAATCGCAGCAGCTTCCGGGCCGGTGTTCACCACTTGCCAGTGCACAGTGAACGGCGCCGGAACATCAGTCTTTGCCCGAAATGTGAGAGAAACATTCTTGGGGAGACACTGGGAATCGTGCTGGACGCGTGTTGGACGAAACCCATGTCGTGACATCGTGGCCTCCTTAATCGTCACCTTACCTGCTCGAACAATTGGCCACGGCGCTGCCTTCTTGTGTGCTGCACTGAATACTGAAGCTGCCTTCCGGAAGAGAGATGCAGCTGTTATGTGTTGCTTGCCAAGGGCGGAAGCAGCACTCTGGGCAACCTTGTCGCCAACTACCGCACCCGCAGATTCAACCAGTCGCTCTCGGTTAGTCTGAGCGGTGATGTTTACAAAGTCTTCCCTCGCAGTGTGAAGCCACTTGTAGAATTTCTCGCGACGCTGTGGATGTGTGTGCCAGCGGTCCGCGAAGTTTTCAGCTGGATCAGTCGGGTTTGCAATCCACGTTACGCCATCGCGTATCATGATATGGTCATCCATACGCGCAAGAATGGCGTTAATTGCGTGACCAACATTGGATTCGCTGGAGTAAGACAGCCCAGCAAGCGTCGAGATTATGATGGAGATGGGCTTGTCATCGGCATCTGTGGCAAACATGATGTCGCGGTGGCGCTTCAATACCTGGACCGCTTGCTGCAAGGGTGTCTTTACCCTGTACGCGGGTATATCTTCAACGCTAGCCTTTGCCTCGAGTGCCATGGCAGACCGAAGCGCTTCAAAGTTTGCCTTCATCCGACTGCGAAACCAGTTCGTGTAGCCCCGAGGATTGCTGTGAGGCCAGTCGTTATCCCTTTCTTTATACCTGGGATGTTCTACATCCGTGATGGCAATAGCCGTTTCTGCCCACTCTGCGCTTAGATGACGCGCCTCCAGCAACAGTCGTTTCCCTTCACCATCAGGAACCGCAGGTAGGGCATCAAGGTGGAACTGGGCGCCGTCAGCATATTCCAGTGTCCAGCAGCGACGCCCCTCAGACACCTCCTTCATGCCGTGCACCTTGGCATAAAGCTGCATCTCATGGCCAAGCATTGTCTTGAGTCGATGCTGGGACACCTGTGACTTTTCAATGCTCAGCTCGCAGACGAGGTCAATGTCGTAGTGCTCATCGTCATTTACCGGTCGTATTGGCGTACCGAGGCGAAATGAACCCTGGACATAGACATCTGGTGACAGATCATTTAACGAGGAATCATCGCGGTCGAGCCATTCGCCAACCGAATGGTAGCGACGTTGAGCTTCCTCATACCGGCCCGGAGGCACATCGAACTCAGCTGCCAGCCGTTCAAGATAGTTCGTCGCTGCAGTGGTCAATTGGATGGGCATACCTTTGCCTCTCTTCTGTGGTCTTTCCAGTATACTCCTCAAGCTGCAGGCTTTACTAACCATTAGATGTTTGGCCCAATGAGGGCAAGATAAATCGAATACCGTTTCTAGCTTTGGGCGCCAAGCTTGGATGCACAACCTCAGTAGCCAGTTATTTACTCGCGAGCAATCGCCTTGGGTTGATCCCATTCATTTGGGGTCTTAATGAATCACCCTCTCCCTCCCAACTGGTCGAATAATACAGCCAGCTTCGTTAGCCATTCCCGCTTCTCTAAATCATACCGATACTGGTTATACAGCCCTCCCACACCAGGCAAGCGGTGATGTAGTACTGATTCCCCAATCTCAAAGGGGCATCGCATTGCAGCCAGCTGTGTACGGGCAGTTTTGCGAAGGTCATTGGGCGCCCAATCGACTACAGGGCATATCGCCTTGCACCGATAGATTTTGGCCTTAGATCTACCAGAATGAGCATAAACCTCCACCCCAAGTACTTTCTGATCAATGTAGGAATTCACCCTAGAAGGAAACCAATAGCCACTCCCAGAACGCTGTGAGACGATTTCTAATGGCGTACCAGTCAACGGTACACGATGATCCGAGTGCTGGCGTTTCATCTCATTGGCAGGAATAGTTATCCACCAGCCATCACTCTCTTCAGTCAGCCACTTATCACGCAGCTTGCAGACCTCACCTGAACGGAGTCCTAGATACAGAGTCAGTGTCAATGCATCACGCACAGTTGCTGAATAGCTCCCCATCCAGGGCAGCAACAGCTTCAGCTCATCCTGAGAGAGATGGCGCTCCCGCTTACCCTGGCGGAGCTGTCCACCCATATCGCTATTAATGGGGCAAGCATTTTTTACCTTTCCTGTATTAACAGCATACCGCCACGCTCTGGATAACTCTGCTCGGAAGTTCAAAGCAATATTCGGGGCTCGAGCAGCAATCACCTTGATATGATCGTGAATTTCCACTGGAGCAACATCCTCCACCTTTCGACCAGCCAACACCCCTAAGTCATTTTCAAGCAAGCGACGCGCCTCTGCTGCCCCCTTTGGCTTGCGATCCTTCTCTACCCGCTCCGTGAGATACTGATCTACCATCACCGAAAAAGTGAATTTCTGTCTCTCTGCTTCACGTTTGCGCTCAGCAGTAATCACCTGGGGGTCGAGATACTGCTCTCGCAGCTTCTTCTGGCCCCTATAGGCTTCGCGCGCCTCTGCCAAGTCCATGCCTGGATATGAACCCAGCTTGATTTGTTTCAGTTTGTCGCCTACTCGGTATCGATAAAACCAAGTCTTAGTGCCTTTTTTTGTGGCACGCAGCCGCAATCCTTGATTGGGATGCGCATCTGCCAGGAACCCCTCAGAGTGACGTTTCACCTGAAGAGCAGTGAGCGGCTTGCCTTTTTTAGACTGGACTTTGCGCGTCTGCGAAGAGGGATCTACAATGTCGGCTGTCACGGTGGCCTCCTATCAGGTAAGCGTGGAAACGAGACCCGGTGTTGCAGAACCGGGGGTTGCGTTCATGGGGGTATGCTAACATGCTACACCTGGAGTTACACTAAAGAATGCAATTTAATGCAAGGCTATGCAATTTAATGCTAGCCAATGCAATAGGCACTAAAACGATAATATGCAGCTAACACACTGATATATTGCACTTATAAGCACAATAAACCGAAGAGAAATAGACAGTTGACGAAGGACAAAAAACAACAACACACCCCCATGATGCAGCAGTACCTGCGCATTAAAAGTGAGTATCCACACATGCTGGTGTTTTACCGCATGGGGGATTTCTACGAGCTTTTTTATGAGGATGCAAAGCGGGCTGCACAAATACTCGGCATTACGCTGACCAAGCGTGGTACATCTGCCGGGCAGCCTATCCCAATGGCGGGTGTTCCTCATCATGCAGCCGAGGGCTATCTGGCCAAGATAGTCAAACAGGGTGAGTCTGTTGCACTCTGTGAGCAAGTGGGTGATCCCGCTACCAGCAAAGGGCCAGTTGAACGCAAGGTGATGCGGGTCGTCACCCCGGGCACCGTCACTGATGAGGCACTGCTGGAAGAGCGCCGGGATAATCTGCTGGCTGCACTCTACGAATCAGGTGGCCATTTTGGTCTTGCCACATTGGATATCACCAGTGGCCGTTTTACCATCCAACAACTCGCGGATACTGAGGGGCTGGCAGGTGAATTAGAACGACTCCACCCCGCAGAGTTATTGATTGCAGAAGAGAACACGCTACCCACACAGATCACCAGCCGAACAGGGACCACCCGCCGCCCAAGCTGGCATTTTGACAGTGACACCGCACACCGTTTATTGACTCAGCAGTTTGGCACTCGCGATCTGGGTGGCTTTGGCTGTGATGACCAACCATTGGCGCTGTGTGCTGCTGGCTCTCTGTTGCAGTATGTCGCAGACACCCAGCAGAGTGCCCTGCCCCATATTCGGGGTCTGACAACTGAGCGCCGCGATGATGCCATCATCATTGATGCTGCCACCCGGCAAAACCTGGAGTTGGATCATTCCCTATCAAACCAGCCTCAGCACACCCTGACCGGCATACTGGATCACACCGCAACCGCTATGGGCAGCCGTATGCTGCGCCGCTGGATTACGCGCCCATTACGCAATATTCAAGCGGTAAGAGTACGCCATGCCGCCATTGGTGAACTACTGGAACAGCAGGCATATTCTGACTTGCAGGATGAACTCCGCAGCATCGGTGATATCGAACGCATTCTGGCCCGTGTGGCACTAAAATCTGCCCGCCCTCGTGACCTGGCCATGATGCGTGACTCTTTGGCTTGCCTGCCTGCCATCCAAAGTCAGCTTGCAACATTGAGCTCCCCTCTGTTGGTAGAGCTGGCCCAAGAGGCAGACACTCATCCCAACACGGTTGATCTGCTAACCCGCGCCATTAAAGAAAACCCACCTATGCTGATTCGTGATGGTGGCGTATTGGCTGAGGGTTATGACGCTGAGCTTGATGAACTACGGGCACTGTCGCAAAACGCTGATCAATTCCTGTTGGATCTTGAAACCCGAGAGCGGGAACGCACGGGCATTACTAATCTCAAGGTCAGCTACAACCGGGTTCACGGCTATTACATCGAGATCAGCCGCCTGCAATCAGACAAGGCACCGGTAGATTATGTACGTCGCCAAACCCTAAAAGGGGCAGAACGGTTCATCACCCCAGAGCTAAAGAAGTTTGAGGATCAGGTACTCAGCGCCCGCGAGCGCTCCCTGGCACGTGAAAAAGCGCTTTATGACAAATTGCTGGATCAACTACAACCAGAAATCCCAGCCCTGCAGCAGTGTGCAGAAAGCCTGGCTGCACTGGATGTATTGTGCAATCTGAGTGAACGAGCCATTAGCATGGATCTGCGCGCACCAGAGCTTACCGAGGAGCCAGGACTCAGCATTGAGGGTGGACGACATCCCGTGGTAGAACAGGTTAGCGATAGCCCTTTTGTCGCCAACGGCGTCCACTTTGATGACAAGCGTCGCATACTCATTATCACCGGCCCTAACATGGGTGGTAAATCAACCTTTATGCGCCAGACGGCTGTGATTGTGCTGCTCGCTTATGCCGGTAGCTACATCCCCGCAACCAGTGCAAAGATTGGTCCAATTGACCGCATCTTCTCCCGCATTGGCGCTTCTGATGATCTAGCAGGTGGGCGCTCCACCTTCATGGTCGAGATGGAGGAGACCGCCAATATTCTGCACAACGCCACACAAAATAGCCTAGTGCTGATGGATGAGATAGGACGCGGCACCAGCACCTTTGATGGTCTATCACTCGCTTGGTCTTGCGGCGTAGAACTTGCCACCCGCATCAAAGCCTATACCCTGTTCGCCACACACTATTTTGAGTTGACCACCCTGCCGGAAGAGTTTCCCGGTATCGCCAATGTCCACCTGGATGCTGTGGAGCATGGTGATTCCATCGTCTTTCTGCATGCGGTTAAAGAGGGGCCGGCCAATCAAAGTTATGGCCTACAAGTGGCTGCATTGGCTGGGGTACCGAAAAGCATCATAGATCGCGCTCGGCAACGGTTACGTGAGCTGGAGGATGCCGCACAACGTCACACCGAAAATCAGTCCGTGCAGATGTCACTGTTTCAGCCTGTTGCAGAGCAGCCCATTAAGAAGAGTCCCATTGAGGAGGCAATGCATGAACTGGAGCCAGATAACCTCACACCCCGGCAAGCGCTAGATGAGCTTTACCGATTAAAGCAACTTGTCTAATCCTGTTTTTCTAATCCCGCCAATCTAATCTAAATCTAAGGTGATCTTGATTTTATCTTCACCAACATCAATTACATCACCATCTTGTAATTGCATGGTGTGCGTTATTTCCACCCCGTTAACCTCTGGCATCTCTCCTCCAATATGCAATAGGTAAGTGCCATGAGTTCGCCGAGCAATTACTGCAACACTTTCACCTGGGCTACCAATAGTAAAGAGGGGTTTTCTCAAGGATTCCACTTGGCCTTTTTGTGCGCCTTGTAGGAAAAATAGCGCTACTTTTTGTAGCTCAGCTCGCCTTTTTTGCGTGATTTGTTGAACAAGCGCATGCATTACATGATTAGGCTGTTTTGCATCATCTGCCGCCACATAACGTAATTCAAAATTACCAATACGCAAACTGTCACCCGGCCTGAATACATGTTTATGCACCGGCCTGCCATTCAGCAGCGTGCCATTAGTGCTATCGCAATCTTCTATGAAATAGCTGGATGATATTTGGGTCAGTTTGGCATGTCGGCGGCTGATTCGCGGATCCATTAGCAGAACATCACCCTGTGGATCACGACCAATTGAAAGTGCTGTTTTATTTAATGGCAGCTCACTAACAAGCTCATCTCCAGAATATATCTCTAATTTCCCTATAGTTTGTATCGTCATTATATCCGTTAGCAATGGCAAGGCCTTGTAAAAGTGTAGACTCAAATCAATGCAATTGCTTATGCAATTTTATTTACGTGTGTCTTACCCACAGACGCCTGATCTGGTCGCGCTAATACCAACGAAATATTATCCACTCCCCCCTGCATTAAAGCTAATTCCAGCAACAGATCCGCTGCATAGGGAAGATTTAATAAACTCTCTTGAATTACCGCACCAATCATTGCATCGGTCACCATATCTGTTAAACCATCAGAGCAAAATAGATAGACATCACCCGCCTTCAATTCAATGTCAGCACTATCAACATCAACCTGCTCAAACAACCCAACAGCTCGTGTCAATTTACTACTGGGTATACCTGCTAACCTTGCTTCTCGCCGTGTTTTAAAAACACCCTTATTTAACAAAGACTGTAATAGTGTGTGATCACTAGTCAGTGGTATCAATCGACCATTACGCAACAGGTAGAGACGAGAATCACCTACATGGGCATAAAACAATCGACCTTTTATAAACAACCCAGCAACAACGGTTGTCCCCATGCCTTGATATTCAAGCAATTGTTCAGCTTTATCGAATATTACTTGATTAGCCTGCTCCACTGCCTGCTGCAACAGGTCTTGGGTAGCAGCTAAATCATCACTCATTTGATCTAACCCGGAGATTAATACATCACTGATCTTTTGTACAGCAATCCGGCTCGCCACCTCTCCTGCTTTATGGCCACCCATACCATCAGCTATAACTACAAGGCCATATTCAGGCAGAAGGCTATATGCATCTTCGTTGCTCTTCCGAACCAAACCTTTATCTGTGCGCGCTACCGCATCCAATATATAAGAATCCATATTGTAGTTTTAGTCTACCTTGGGCCAAACATAAAATATGATGCTTAAAAAAGCGTACAAAAAGGGCTAGCGCCTGTAGCTTTACCACATTTACAGCGAGGCAAATAAGCGCTTAAGGAGGATATTAAAAATGCCTATTCAAACGCTTCAACTGGAGTTAGATCTTTTACAAACATAACAATCTGAAACCGTTTTTTTAATGTAGCGTTATAGTAGTTAGGGTAGAGGTTGCCATTTGCAAAACGGATAAACATACCCTTGGCATAATTTCCAGATGGAACCACAAGCCAAGCCTGCATGCCATCTGCTCTTTCTACCTGTAGCAGACTAAACTGTCCCGCATGCAGGTAATCAACAACCTTTACTTTATTCGGGTAACTCTTGTTAAGCTGTTGCAGCTTATTAGCCTTTTCCTTCCTGATTTTTTCAGCTTCTTCAGCTGTACCCCAATAACCAATATCACCCTGTTCATTAAAAAAAGCGAAGGCAACATCATTGGTTAAATGTTCACCGATAGAACCACCTAATATATAGACAGCATCCTTATAGACCACTGAACCAAATGAACCACGCGCATTAGGGAGGGCAGTCGTATATTGCCAACCGGTAATGCCTTCCTTTTCCGTTAAACGCCCTTTTTCAATACTGGCGAGATGCATAATGCCGTCTATCCCACCCATTGAGTAGATGTAACCATTATGAACAACTGCCTCCAATCCATAGCGGTTTTTCTGCATCTCGGATGTCATTTGCCATGGCTCGAACATGCCATCATCATCTTGTTGTGACCACTCCGCAGAGGCAATGCCTACACCGGCGCTCTTGTCATGACCACCCAGCACGTAAAGTTTATCACCTACACTCTTTACCGCATGAACATAGCGTGCATCCTGCATAGAATCTGACAGCAACTCCCATTCACCCAGCGTGCCATCTGCTTCTACCTTTACTCGTTCAATGGTATCCAGCAACTTGCCGCCAAAGCCACCCACAGCGTAGATATAACCATTAATATGCACGACATGAACGCAACGCCTGGCGATATTGAGCTTGGTTTTCTCCATTTTCCATGAGCCAATGGTGCCATCTGGGCTAACCTCTGCCCGCTCAACTGAATCCAACAGCCCTTTTACATTAGTACGTGAACCACCAATGGCATAAACATAACGCCCGACATGCACCACCCCATGGTAGGAACGACCCACATTTAGTTTAGACTGGCTATATTTCCAGTCTGAAAGAGCACCATCAAAACCAATGTGACTGTACTCAACGCGGCTGATATAGGTCTCTTTATTGGTACCACCAATCAGGTAGAGCCGATCCTGAATTGTTATCGCGGCAGCACCCGTTCGTTCCATAGAGAGTGCAGGCCCACTCTTCCAACCAGGAATCCAAACCTTGCCATCCACAGGAGCCGCACTAGCCAGTGATTGAAATAGAAACAGAGGGAATAAAAGCCAGGCAGAATAATGCGAAATCTTGGATATTTTCATTTCAAACCCGCTTTTAAAAGAAAAAACAACAACTGGTTTAAACAAGATAGTCCAATACCAGACCTATAAATATGACTGCACCAAAGTTATTATTGTTCAAAAAGGCAGCAAAGCAGGCTTTTTTATCACGTTCACGCGTAATATATTGTTGGTAGACAAACAGCAGCGCCGCAGCGACAAGACCAAGATAATAGGCAACACCAAGCTCAGCATTAACCCCCACTAACCACAGGATGCCCAGCATAGTGACCTGCAAAATGCCGATAATAATGAGATCCATATCCCCAAACAAAATGGCCGTCGATTTAACCCCAATCTTTATATCATCATCACGATCAACCATGGCATATTGCGTGTCATAGATCAGAGTCCAGATCATAGTCGCCACAAATAGCAACCAACCTACCGGAGCCACTGTCTCTGTCAGGGCAGTAAAGGCCATTGGAACAGCCCAACCAAAAGCAGCACCCAGAACAAGTTGCGGAAGATGGGTGTAGCGTTTCATGAAGGGATAGATAGCGGCCAAACTGACCGCTACAAATGACATCAAGATGGTTTGCCAATTGAGTAGCAACACCAACAGGAAGGCCAAGCCCACCAGTACACCAAATACACCTAGTGCCTCTTTAGGTGTAATAAGACCCGCAGCAATAGGACGATTTTTGGTGCGCTCTACTCGACCATCAATTTTACGGTCAGCATAATCATTGATCGCACAGCCTGCTGAGCGCATCAGCGTGACGCCAATGATAAAAACCACCACTACAGCCCAATCAGGCTTTCCTTCACCTGCAATCCATAAAGCCCACAGTGCAGGCCACATCAACAATAAAATACCAATCGGGCGGTTGGCTCGTATCAATAAAGCATAGTAGCCAAGGCGCTCACGCCAGGAGGGTTGAGGTAATTCAGACTGACTCACTGCTTAGGTTCCTTAACAAGCAAGGGGATTTCTGGCAGGAAAATCTCATTAACCAACAACGGTTTTCCCGCTAGATAGAATAACGTACGTCGCCCCCAGAGTTCAGCCGGTTTTTGTTCTAAATGGCTGGTAGCAGCTGCAAACAGCGGATGGCGTGGTTGCAGCCGGGCAACCTGAATAGGGCCACGCCGCATACTGGGATCAGAAAAAAGAACCGCACCCAGCGGCTTTTCACCCAGATTGGCAAGCCGCCGAGCACCACCACGTAGACTACTAGCTGGGATTAGCGTGCGTGCAAACACCCAAGGCACCCCATGTCCGAGCAGTTCAACCTCTCGCACCAATGCTGTTTCAGCTCGACGAGTACGCAGTAGTTGGCTCTCACTATAGAGCGGACGACCCCAGCCTTGATGCACTACCCGAACTCGAAACGCCCCGCCACTGGCCTTAACTAACCGACTAGTCAATGACCCTCGGTCAAGCAGCCAATCATCCATCCCCACGGGGACATCTGGCCCGCGATGAATCTTCCAGCTACCCCAGTTTGGCTCAAGATTAGCGGAGGGTTTGTTCTCTGAACTCAATATTTTTCCAACAGTTATAAATTAAGGGGAGGGATTATCGCATAAGTTTCAACCAAATTAAGCATAGGTTACAGCTTGCGCCCTACCTACCCTGAGCAACAAGCTATGCCCTCAAAACGCAAATCGGCCGACTAATTTCACAGCCTAGAATAAAGCTGTAAAAATCAAGTCGGCCGAATTTTATTTATCTAGCTTAGATAAATACCAGAACAATTATTTGATTACAGATAACAGTTTTGGATTTACAGCAAGCGCTCTTACACCATGAGCATGGTCTTCTTCAAAAGCATTGCCTTTGAACTATTATTTTTCATAAACAATGTCGCAACCCGACTCTGCAATAAACAGGCTCAAAATAAGCAACAAAGTGTTCCCCATACATTGCCACCTGACCCATTTAGAGCCTGATTGTACACAGATGCTCAGCTAAGGTTAACAACCCAAACTATGCTGTCGTTATTGAATTTCAAACCGAACCGTACTCTGTCTTTTGCCCCAACCACCTTTTTACCAAGGGTGTTGCATGAGAGGGATAACGCTCCAGAATAATCTCTGCCGCCTGCTGCACTTGGGGCAGCAACGGTTGATGATAAACCAGATCTGCAATACGCATCTGCATCTCACCTGTCTGGCGTGTACCCAGCACCTCCCCTGGCCCTCGCAGTTCCAGATCTTTTTGCGCAATGGCAAAGCCATCATTGGTAGCTCGCATTATGCTCAACCGTTCACGGGCGTTATCCGACAGGGCATGATACATAAGCACACAGTGGCTCTCAGCAAAGCCTCGCCCCACTCGGCCACGCAACTGGTGCAGTTGCGCCAGCCCCAGACGCTCAGGATTTTCGATGATCATCAGACTGGCATTGGGCACATCCACACCCACCTCAATCACTGTGGTGGCAACCAGCAGATCCAATTTTCCAGATTTGAAATCCAGCATGATCTGCTCTTTTTCAGTGGCCTTCAGACGGCCATGCACTAAACCCACTTGCAGTTCTGGCAAGGCTTCAGCCAACAACCTCTCTGCATCCTCTGCCGCTTGGCATTGCAGCACCTCAGACTCTTCAATCAGGGTACAGACCCAGTAAGCTTGTCGCCCCTCTTTGCAGGCATTGCGCACCCGAATTATCACCTCATCTCGACGACTATCGGGAATGACCACCGTAGCAACCGGTTTACGCCCGGGTGGCAGCTCATCAATCACTGAGACATCAAGATCTGCATAGGCAGACATTGCCAGTGTGCGTGGTATTGGGGTAGCCGTCATGATTAACTGATGTGGCACCTTGCCACTTGCTGCACCTTTCTCTCGCAGTGCCAGACGCTGATGCACACCAAAACGGTGCTGCTCATCAATAATAGCCAGCCCCAAGGCATTGAAACGGACATCCTCTTGAAACAAGGCATGCGTACCCACAATGACCGACACACTGCCATCAGCCAATTCAGAGAGTATCTGCTCTCGTCGCTTGCCCTTATGTCGCCCCGTAAGCCAAGCCACGTTGATACCCAGCGGCTCCAACCAACCCTGAAAATTTCTTAGATGCTGCTCTGCCAGCAGCTCTGTGGGAGCCATCATCACCACCTGATGATCGGCCCCAATAGCCTGAAGAGCAGCCAATGCCGCTACTATCGTTTTACCTGAGCCAACATCCCCCTGCACCAGCCGCATCATGGGGTGTTGCTGCTTAAGATCACCACTAATCTCACTGGCAACTCGTTGCTGGGCGGAGGTTAATTTAAACGGCAGTGCGGCGAGCAGAGCCTTTTCTAATGACTCTCCCCCAAACAGCACTGGAGCAGCAATGCTACGCTGCTCCTGCCGTAGTTTACGTAGACTAATCTGATGAGCGAGCAGCTCTTCAAAAGCCAGTCTCTGCTGAGCTGGATGGCTTCCTTCTAGTAGCTGCTGCTGTGACACATCCGGTGGAGGTCGGTGTAAAAAGCGAACCGCCTCCAATAAAGCAGGCAGGTTATAGCGATCCAATAGCTCCTGCGGCAACCATTCATGCAGTAGATCTGGCTGCTCATCTAAAATAGCCAAGGCCCGTTCAGTCATGCTTCGCCAGCTCAGCTGATGCATACCTTCTGTTGTGGGGTAAATTGGGGTAAGCGTCTCTTCAACTGCTACTACATCACCCTCCTCAAAATGGCTATATTCCGGATGGACTAGCTCCAGTGATGTTGGCCCTCGTCGCACCTCTCCATAACAGCGCAGACGAACACCTCTTGTCAGATTGGATTTTTGTGCCGTGGAAAAATGGAAAAAACGCAAGATCAGAGAGCCAGAGCCATCAGCAATCTGCACCAACAGTGAGCGTCGGCGGCCAAACTTTATGTCAGTCAGTTCAATCTTTCCTTCAACAACAACCTGGTCACCCGGTCGTAAACTGCCTATAGGAACAACTCGAGTTCGATCCTGATAACGGGAGGGCAAGTGAAACAGCACATCCTGCACTGTATTTATGCCAAGCCGCGCCAATCTTTCCGCATTACGCGGACCAATGCCCTGTAACGTGGTAACAGATATTTCATCCAAGTTATTATTTTTTATGTTGGCTGCCATTTTTTACAATTGAACCCTGTCGCAAGCCTCACAGAATGCCTAAAATAAAGCATATGATCAAACAACAAACCCTACAGATTCAAACCCGTGGTCGTGGCACTTACGATATTACCCGTCAGGTTGAACAGATAATTCATGAATCAACCGTACGAAATGGCCTGTGCCATCTGTTTATTCAGCATACCAGCGCTTCACTTATTCTCTGTGAAAATGCAGACCCTTCCGTACGTGATGATCTTGAGATTTTCATGGCTCGATTGGTTCCCGATGGCGACCCAACCTTTGAGCATATACAGGAAGGCCCCGATGATATGCCGGCCCATCTGCGCAGCATCCTTACCAAAATGGACCTCACCATTCCCATATGTAATGGACGTTGTGCATTGGGTACTTGGCAGGGTATCTTTCTATGGGAGCATCGCACGCACCCTCATAAAAGGCAGGTCCTAGTGCCTTATTTATTATTCAGGGGTGTTTGGAGGCTGAGCCCGGAATCGAACCGAGGTCAACGGCTTTGCAGGCCGTTGCACTTCTTTATTTTTCAATAGGTTATGTGCTTTGCCACTCCTAATACCACTCCATCTACAATTTTGTATTGGCAAGGTTCTGAGAAATAACAATCAAGATCACTAAATCACTTGCACGTACATTCGAGTGTTATTCATAACAAAATTTCTCTTTTCACATTTGCAAGCTTCCCCTCCCCCGCCAGTCAAAACTTGTCTGATGTAACATTGTGTATTAATATTTAATACATGAATATAAGAGGATAATCCTATGCCTAGAAATACATCTGTTACCCTTGGCGAGCACTTTGATAAGTTTGTGGCTGAAAAAATTCAACAAGGCCGGTTTCAATCCGTCAGTGAAGTAATTCGTGCAGGTCTTCGTAAACTGGAAACGGATGAAACAAAACTTCAAGCACTAAGAGAAAAACTCCAGGCGGGCGAAGATAGCCCTATTGTTGATAATTTTGATGGTGAGCGTTTCATTGTAGAATTACACAATAAACACCTCAAATGAACTCCAATTACTCGCTCCGCAAACTGGCTGAGACCGATCTAGAAGATATCTGGCTGTACACAATTGAAGAATGGGGCATTGAACAGGCTGACGAATACATTCGTATGCTGCTATCGCGTTTTTCATGGATTTCAACAAATCCACTACTTGGGAAAAAACGAGATGATATAAAGCCCGGTTATTATTGCTTTCCAGAGGGAAAGCACCTCATTTTTTACAAAATCACATCAAACGGCATTGATATCATCGGCATCCCACACCAAAGCATGGATATTATTGCCCATATCGAGAACTAATATGATTAGCCCTGTGCAAGATAAGGCATCATGAGGGTATTTTATATGGAGGCTGAGCCCGCAACCGAACCGAGACGTACAGCCTTTTAGGTCACTGCATTTATATATATCTCAATAGGTTATGTGTCTTGCGGCTCTCTATATTACTCCAGTTACTTTCTTGTCACCTAACTCCTTTTTTTCATTAGCAAGCCGTTATGAAAATAAACTACCCCGCAGCAAGCTGACGGGGTATTGGGTGCTAGCCTGTTAGAATAGCTCCAACTGATAGTCACTATGAAGTTTCTTGTAGTAGCCACCCTGACCTTTCACATATTTTCCAATCATCTCTTCATTGCCATGCTTTCCAACTGTGCTTGCAAAGTAGCCATCCGACCAAAACTCTCCTCCCCAGAGCTTCTTCTTTACATGCGGACAGCGACGAAATATCTCACGTGCTGTCAGGCTCTTTATCATCTGAACCACTTTCTTCACACTATACGTTGGCACCGACTGTACTAAAAAATGAACATGGTTTTTGTCTGTTCCAATCTCCAGAAATTTCAGCTCATATCGTTTCTCAATATCCATGCAGACTTCTCGAAGCTCATCATCTACTGCATCATCAAATACTACTCGTCGATATTTTGCTGGAAATACTAGGTGATACATCAAAACTGTTACATTATGGCTTTTGTGAATATATTCGCTCATTCACTCATGTTCGCAGCAAGCTGCGGGGAATAAAACCCCAAGGGATTTAACAGTGTTGCCTTCTAGTCTAATAACACTATGGGCCTTCTCAGAAGGGTCTGATAACGGGACTCAATCACTTCAGCTTTCACTTACGGCCTGCATCATTTCTGTCTACGCTTAACTCTGGTTGTTACCTTCCAGAGCCAAAGACTCGATACAAGGTCAGACCTCCTGATCTAGGATGACTCGCATTTTTGGATCAAAATAGATAAACACTTAATAATTAGTTAGATACAAGTATAAAAACAGCGGAGCTGAACTCAAAACAAAAAAACTTATGATTTTAAAATGAGACCAAAAAA
>JAJFJN010000037.1 GCA_021773975.1 Gammaproteobacteria bacterium
TTTCAGGCCGTACTCAGTGATGGCAAAGGCAAGGTAAAACGTTTTACCACCCCCACCCGGCTCTATTTCGATAAAAACGGCCTGTTTTACGTGGTCGAGATGTTCGCCAACCGCATCAGTGTTTACCGTATAAAATCATGACGCAGCTGCGATTGATTTGGCTTTGCTCTCTGTTGGCGGTGCTTCTTGCACCCACCATCTCATGGTCGGCACCTGAAGGTGGCGGGAACTCCTCTAAAGAGTGTTCTATGTGTCACTTTCGCTGGATGGAGGATTTTCTTGAGGATAAAGGGCAGAACTATCTACTAGAGATCCCCGAAGAACGCGCCGTCTCAAAGGAGATGATGTGCTACAGCTGCCACGATGGTTCCATTGCCGACTCCCGTTTCCGTGTATGGGAAACCAATAAACACAAGGCGGGGGTCGTGCCTTCTTTAAACGTCACCATCCCCGAAGAGTATCCATTAGATCTCGATGGCAAAATGCAGTGCGTCACCTGCCACTCTGCACACGGTGTGGATACCCGCATCACCATGGATTCAGCCATATTCCTGCGTGAACCCAATATTGGCTCATCCATGTGCCAGAGATGTCACAAAGGTAAAAATACAGGGCCAACAAAAGGCAGCCATCCCATTGATGTTGAATTTCAAGAGTTCCCTGACGAAATAATCCAATCTGGCGGAAAAAAAGGTGCGAATAACACGGTTATCTGCGAGTCCTGCCACGCTGCACATGGTAGTACTAACGATGATTTTCTGATTATCCCAAACAGTGAAGCATCCCTCTCCCAATCCATGTTATGCGAGGCATGCCATGGTGTCACACCCGACCTGACAAGTGACAAAGCACTGCGCCGCCACTCCCACCCAGTGGATATGGAGCTACCCAAAGAGGCCGATCTACCTGAAACATGGGACAACGGCGAGAAGCCACATCTGGGACAAGGCAAGTACGTTAACTGCCGTACCTGCCACTCCCCACACAATGGCATTGATGACAATCATCTATTGGTACAACAGGCAGGAGGAGACCCGCTCTGCCTCACCTGTCACACCTCAAAAGAGTCCATCTATTACACTCGACATGACATCAGTGAACAATTTCCAGATGATGCAAATTCAGCCGGTGTAAAAACAGCGGATAAGGGGGCATGCAATGCCTGCCACTTTATGCACAAAGGACAAGGACCAAAGATGTGGGCAAGAGAGCCAATCAAAGGCTCAATTGATGAGATGTGCATAAGCTGTCACAACGAAAAAGGCACCGCAAAAGAGGCACTGATAGGGGATAAAACACACCCTGTCGGGGGCACGCTCAACGATGCACCTGAATCCCTCCCTCTCTTTTCAGGAGACGGCAAAAAATCCAAATATGGCGAGGTAAGGTGCGCCACTTGTCATGATGTCCATCGCTGGAGTCCTACCTCCAACAATCCCGGCCACCGAGAAGTACCTGGGGATGGAAACAACAGCTTCTTACGCCGATCGGTTACCACAGGAAATCTTTGCCAAACATGCCATACAACTCAAGCAGCCATTGCTGACACCAAACATGACCTAAGACTGGCTGCACCTGATGAAAAGAACTTCAAGGACCAAAGCCTCAAGGAGACCGGCGTCTGCGGTGCCTGCCACACCCCACATAATGCCAACCGAGATAAGCTATGGGCCAGAGATACAGGTGCTGGAGTTGAGCTCATTGAACGCACCTGTAACAGCTGCCATAAAAAAGGCGGACTAGCCGAAGATAAAACCACTGGCAAAGAGAGCCACCCCCTACAGCTGCACGTTGATAATATGGATCCAGCTGCAAAAGATATCATACCGCTCTTCGCCAAAGGCGGGATTAAAAGCGCTGATGGTTTTGTCAGCTGCGCTTCCTGCCATAACGTCCATCAGTGGGACCCCTCAACCACAAAAGCCCCCGGAAATATGAAGGTAGAGGGTGATCGCATGAACAGCTTTCTGCGCCTGCCTAATGATGACTCTGCCAAACTCTGCTCCTCCTGCCACCAACAGAACATTAACATTGTAGGCACAGACCACGATCTAAGCATTACAGCGCCCAACGAACGCAACATGGAGCAACAAACAGTCGCTGAAGGCGGTGTCTGTAGTGCCTGCCACGTCGTGCACAATGCCTGGGGTAACGGCTTATGGAGCCGCAGTGTCGGGCTTGGCGAAAACCGCAATGAAGCACGTTGCAGCGGCTGCCATTGGCGCAGAAAATCCGCTGCAAAAAAGACTCTGCGCGGCCCCAACCACCCTATGAACAAACGTGTGGATGAAGCAAAGGCATCAATGCAGGGTGAAACCGCATCCTTCTACACACTTGACGACAACACCAAGGCTGGCTATATCTATGACAGTGAAGCCAAGGTTAAAACTGAATTCCCACTGTTTGCACGGGACGGCTTCCGCACACCAAACGGCGATATCAGCTGCCCAACCTGCCATAATGTTCACGTCTGGAATCCTGAAAAAGCAGGCCCAGGGTCAGGCGAAAAGGATCAAGAGGGTGATGGCAGCAATAGCTTCCTAAGAAAATCCAATCTACCCAATTCACAGCTCTGCACAACATGCCACACACGGAAAGCCTTCGTCCAAGGCACCGATCATGACATGTCCATCGCTGCACCTGGGAGTAGAAACAGGCTTAAACAAACCGTTGCCCAAAGCGGCATGTGCAGTGCCTGTCATCTACCTCACGGTGCACAAAAAGATGGCTACCAACTCTGGGGACGCAATCCAGGTAAAGGCAGCGAGCTCAAACAGGAGCGTCTATGCCTGGCCTGCCATGCTGAAAATGAAGTCGGCGACAACAAAATTGTGGCTAATTTTATTCACCCAAGAGAAGTCATAGCTTCTGAAGCACGCAAGGTTGGTAGCAAACAGTACGCCCCGCTTTTTGACAAAGATGGCAATAAATTACAGGCTGGCATCATTACCTGCTCAACCTGTCACGAACCACATATCTGGGAGCCTAATAAAGATAAAGCAGGACCGGGCAAGCGCACAGAAGGCACTAACAGAAACAGCTTTTTACGCTTTAAAAGCTCAAAGAATATCTGCCGTAATTGTCATGGAATAGACAGCCTACAAAAGTTTAAATATTTTCATTCAGCCCGCTCAAGAAAAAACGGGATCAAAGAGTCTAGGAAATCAAGGCCCAAGGGACTCATTGGGCGATAAAGGTTTTACATCAAAAACACAGACTGAATTTACTACTGCTCAGCAACGGAATAGCCATGAAGCCAATAACCATTGTATTAATCACACTCTTATCTCTCTTTTTTATCGCTACAGAAGCCCAGGCGACCAGTAATAATAAAGAGAAGCAACGGATTGTCACTCACATCCCAAAGGCAGCCAAAGAGCATGACATTGCCCTTATCACTAAGTTTATGGATCTCATCCTCAAAGGCGACGAATCTGGCGCCCGCTATCTGGCAACGGATGGCGGTGATGATGACACGGGAGCACATACCAACTACTCCAGCGAAAAAATTTCCCGACTCAATATATTTAATAACCCAAAAGCAAAAATTGATGCCATCTACTACTATCAAGACATCATTACAGAGTTCAAACACCTGCGTTACTACTTTGTGATTTATGAGAATGGCCAGCACCGATACCCTCAAGTCATGAAGATTGAAATGGTTAACTACGATGACCTCTTTTACCTAAACCGCTTTTGGGCACCACGATAGGTATACCCTATTCAACCACCACAAAAAGCATATTTTTTAGGAGCCGTTATACTTTCTGGATGACGATAGGGATGAACAATGACTAAAAAAGTGCCGACCTCCACCATCCTGGTGCCAGTGGATTTCTCATCTCACTCAAAAGAGGCGCTACTATTTGCCGCTGAGCTAGCAGCTCGTCTCTCAGCGCCCTTAATAATACTCCACGTAATACACGACCCTGGTGAATCACCTGGTTATTACTCCCAAAAAGACCCCGAACACCCTCATAAAATTGCAGATGTTGCAGCCGAAATGATGGCAGAATTCATCGCCAGAATAACCAAAGAAAACCCAGAGTTGAATAGTATCCCACAGGCAAAAATCAAACTGGTCAGCGGATTGCCAGTCACCCGAATATTAGAGATGGCAGAATATTACAATCCCCAGATGGTTGTAATGGGCAGCAAAGGACGAACTGGGCTGGCTCACCTGCTACTCGGTTCCAAGGCCGAACAAGTGGTACGTCTCTGCCCCTCCCCAGTTACCATCATCAAGATGACAGAAAGCAAAGGCTAACTGCATGTCTTGGGGAGCAATGGGCATTCAGTTACTTGGAGGGCTGGCTCTTTTTCTATTTGGCATGGAGCAGATGGCCTCATCCCTAAAAGCAGTGGCAGGAAAGGGAATGAAGGGCATTCTAGCCCGACTCACAGCCAACCGCTTTATGGGTGCTATAACCGGGGCATTTATTACTGCAGTCATCCAGTCATCCTCTGTTACTACAATACTGATAGTGGGATTTATTAGTGCAGGGCTAATCTCTTTTTCACAATCAATCTGCATCATTATGGGCGCCAATATAGGCACCACCATCACCGCCCAGATTATCGCCTTCAAGATTACCGATGCCTCCATGCTCATGATAGCCATCGGCTTTAGCATGCTATTTTTCATAAAGCAGGAGAAGATCAAACTCTATGGTGGCATATTAATGGGACTGGGCATGGTCTTTTTTGGCATGACGATTATGAGTCAAGCCATGGAGCCACTTCGCAACTACCCTCCCTTTCTCAACCTCATGATGCAGATGAGCAGCCCACTAATTAGCATCCTGATTGCCGCTGCTTTTACTGGCTTGGTTCAATCCTCATCTGCCACTACGGGCATCATTATTGTCATGGCAACCCAGGGGTTTATCTCCCTACCCACAGGCATTGCACTTGCCTTTGGTGCCAATGTTGGCACCTGTATCACTGCCTTCCTGGCCTCCATAGGCAAGCCTCGTGAAGCAGTTCGTGCCGCTGTTGTGCACATTCTCTTTAATATCTTTGGCGTACTATTATGGCTTGGCTTTATCGACCAGCTGGCACAATTTGTCAGCTGGTTCTCTCCCAGCTATGAGATGCTCACTGGTGCTGCCAAAATGGCAGCAGAAACACCACGTCAAATTGCTAACGCCCACACACTATTCAATATTGCCAACACCCTAATATTTATTGGTTTCACCAGCCAATTCGCGCGTTTGGTGGAGAGGCTCATACCCGATAGCCCCATGGAAGAGAGCATATCCACAGCACCTAAATTTCTTAATGAAGAGCTCATCAGCACCCCATCTCTAGCACTCGACCGCACCCGCCTTGAGATCGGACAAATGGGTGAGCAAGTGAAAACAATGCTAGCGCAGGTCATGCCTACCATCCTCTCTGGCAGCCGCGTCTCACTCAATCAAATTGCTGCAATGGATGATGCCGTAGACATCACCTATAGAAACGTTATTACTTACCTTGGGCAGATTAGTAAGCAATCACTAACCAATGATCAGAACCATGAATTTACAGCCTTCATGGGGGCGGCCAATAATCTAGAATATATTGGTGACATCATTGAGACTGACCTGGTAGAACTAGGCCACAAACGCCTGGATGAAGATGTAACCATCAGCCAAAACACCCAGGAGGTGCTCATCAACCTGCACGAGACCGTCTCAAAAGCAGTAGACCTGGCCATTCAGGCAGCAATAGAGAACGATCATGAAGCCGCTCAGCAAGTCATAACCATGAAGGCCAGCATCAACCGTCAAGCTGATGCCGCTGCACTCTACGAAGCTAAACGACTCGTCGCTGAAGAGCCTAAACGCCTCCAGGCCTACACCATCGAAATGGATGCGATCGAGAAGCTAAAACGTATCTACTATTTTGCTAAACGTATCGCCAAAACCAGCACACTTGACAAAAAACCTCAGCATTGTGACTAACATTGTCATATGTCTGAAACATAACTAGGGTGTAATAATAAGTTCCACAATATATGAATATGCACACAACATAATGACCACCCCGACTATTCTTATCGTCGAAGATGAATCTGCTGTACGGCAGATGTTACGCTTTGCACTCCAACAGCAAGACCTCAATATAATAGAAGCTGTAGAGACGATCAAAGCCGAACAACTGATCTCTCAAAACCCACCTGACCTAATCCTACTGGACTGGATGCTGCCAGGAAAAAGCGGTATTGAATTCGCTCGCCAACTCAAGCGCAACCCTGACACACAGAATATCCCCATTATCATGCTCACCGCACGAGGTGAAGAGAATGACAAGGTACAAGGCTTAGAAAGCGGCGCAGATGACTACATCACCAAACCCTTCTCAACACGCGAATTGATAGCCCGTATCCGTGTCATTCTACGTCGTACTACACCCATCACGAATGACGAAAAAATTGAGATGGAAGGGCTATCACTAGATACTGCCACCCACCGCGTGCTGGCTAATAAAAAACCAATCGAACTGGGGCCTACAGAATTTCGCCTACTCCACTTCTTCATGACCCACACCGAGCGTGTCTACAATCGCACGCAACTACTGGATCAAGTCTGGGGTAGCAACGTCTACATTGAAGAGCGCACCGTCGATGTCCACATCCGCCGCCTACGCAAAATACTAGAACCCAGCAAGCACGACTCACTATTACAAACTGTGCGTGGCGCTGGCTACCGTTTTTCGAGTGGAGAGTAGCTGATTAATAGCCCTAAAATGGTTAGATCAACAATTCATCCAGATCTACAGGCTTCTGACTAAACACCTTCTTCCCCGTAAACATAGCTGAATTTCACGCAACTCTGATGCAACCACACCAACCAGATGCGCCAAGATTGCGCTTATTATCCTAACAAAATCAACCGCTCACTTATCCATTTAACCTTCCGTTATTTTTCTCCTTTAATTTTTTGTTTCTTTGGCTTTTTTGGTTTCTTTGGTCGATTAATTAGTTTAGTCAGCGGGACATTATGTGTTGGAACAAAACCCACCTCAGTTTTGCGTACCAAAGTCTGGTGAATCAAACTCTCAATATCAGAGAGCAGCTTAACCTCATCAGCACTAACCAAAGAGATCGCCTCGCCCTCTAAACCAGCACGCCCCGTACGCCCAATACGATGAATATAGTTTTCAGAAACCTTGGGCAATTCAAAATTAATCACATGGGGCAGTTCACTGATATCAATACCGCGCGCCACGATATCTGTAGCGACTAAAACAGAAACATTGTTTGCCTTAAAATCAGCCAACGCACGGGTACGCGCACCTTGGCTCTTGTTCCCGTGGATTGCCACTGCACTAACACCATCGCCTGTTAATCGCTGCGTCAGTCGATTTGCATCCTGCTTGGTGTTAACAAATACCAGCAGCTGATTCCATTTATTACTACGCACTAGATGACTGAGTAGCGCTATTTTTTTACTCTTATCTACCTCAATAATCCACTGCCGCACACTCTGTGCTGTTGTATTTTGCTGACAAAATCCAATCTGCACGGGGTCATTAAGCAGCTCATCAACAAGCCCACGCACCTCATCAGAAAAGGTCGCAGAGAAAAGAAGATTCTGTCGACTCTTTGGTAACAGAGTAATTATTTTGTGAACATCAGAAATAAAACCCAGATCAAGCATGCGATCCGCTTCATCCAGTACCAGAACTTCCAGCTGAGAAAACCTCAGCGCATTCTGACGATAGAGATCAAGCAAGCGCCCTGGCGTCGCTACCAGTAGATCCGTCCCCCCGCGTAGCTTCATCATCTGCGGGTTGATCTTTACACCACCAAAAACCACCTCTGACTTTACTGAAAGATACTTACCATAAGTTGCAACACTATCCGCAACCTGCACCGCTAACTCACGCGTCGGCACCAGCACAAGTGCACGGATATTATTTGCCTTTACCTTCTGACCACCAGAAAGCAGCTGCAACAGTGGCAATGTAAAACCGGCGGTTTTACCTGTACCCGTCTGTGCCGCAGCCATCAGATCCCTGCCAGAAAGAACGACAGGAATAGCCTCAACCTGAATAGGATAAGGTGAGGCATAACCCTCTTCATCAACTGCGCGAAGAAGCGGTTCAGAAAGCCCGAGAGAAGAGAATGACATAGGGTATTTTAATTACCGACAGATACAAATCATGATACTAGCAACTCAATTATACGCGACTACAGATACCACCCAACTCACCGTCAAACAATCTTTAACAAAACTGTCATTAAACTGAAACCAGCCGGTCATCTATTAGCACCACAATATCAGGCGTAGAGAATAAATTAATTGGAGAAAAACAGTGAATCTACGCAACAAACAACCACACAAAACGAGCATCTTAGTACAAGTAAATTACGGGAGGCGGCGCTGCTTTCATACACAAGCCAACTCTATATCAGCAAACGGTATGTTTCTCTCAACACGCACGCTCAGCCTACCCATTAACAGCAACATAAGTCTAAAATTTTCTATCGACAACAGCTGTTATGAAATACCTGCTATCGTTACAGGAGACTGCTCTGATGGAATCTATGTCGGTTTCCACAGACTTCAACCCGATGCCTATGACTCTTTTTGCAAGCAAAATAACCCACAAGAGCATACTTCACCCCCTGCATTCTCTCCCGAGTCCGTGATAACTGTCCCTAAGTGGAAAAAACAAAACAGGCAGGAACCACTGAATAGCAACAAAAAAATCCCAATCTATTCATTAAAAAGTTCAACGGGCCAGCACCTCAATTTAATAGATCGCTAGTTTTGCTGGCTATTAAAAACAATAGATAGCAAAAAGAGGTACACTAACGGGCTTAGCTTTACCCTAGATCCAACAGAAGAGAATTGCCAATGCTTAAATCCAATTATGCATTTACAAAACACCCTTGAATCACCATAAACACCCAGCAATAAGATACATACCATCACATCAACCTGCTTGCCATGGCGCTATCTAACAACAAGCAAAGAGCTAAATGAAAATACCAAAAAGATTACACCCACTTGTTGAAGAAGGCTTGATCAATGAGATTATCTGCCAATTACAGAGTGGCAAAGAAGCTAAAGTCTATATGGTTCGCTGTGGTAAAGATGTACGCTGTGCCAAGGTGTATAAAGAGGCCAACAAACGCAGCTTTAAACAAGCCGTGCAGTATCAAGAGGGTCGAACAGGGCGCAACAGCCGCCGCAACCGTGCCATGCAAAAGCGCACCCGCTACGGCCAAAAAGAGAGCGAAGAGGCTTGGCTAAGTGCTGAAGTTGACGCACTTTATCGACTTGCTGCCGCCGGTGTACGCGTACCTCAACCCTATGGCTTTGTCGACGGTGTATTGCTGATGGAGCTAATCACTGATAGCAACGGCCATGCCGCACCTCGCCTTAATGATGTAAGTTTCAGCCACGAGCAGGCACTGGAAGACCACGACAAAATCATCCACGAGGTTGTGCGCATGCTATGTGCAGGACTGGTTCATGGTGATCTTTCTGAGTTTAATGTACTACTCGACCAAAATGGCCCGGTCATCATTGACCTGCCTCAAGCCGTTAATGCCGCAGGCAATAACAGTGCCCGCATGATGCTGGAACGCGATGTAAACAATATGAGCAGCTACTTTGGCCGCTACGCGCCGGAGTTACTTACAACAGCTTACGCTAAAGAGATTTGGGCGCACTTTGAAAGTGGTAACCTCTATCCTGAGATCAAACTAACCGGCCACTTTGTAGAGAGCACCGTTGCTGCTGATGTTGATGGTGTAATGACGGTAATTGATGCCGCACTAAAAGAGGAATATGAGCGCCTACTTCGCAAACAAGCCGCAAACCAGGAAGAATAAACACCCTCCGCCACAAAAATTAAAGTACTTAAGAAATCAGTACCAGGCCAGCTAACTACAGCTAACCATCACATTTTGAATTTATTCCGCACAACTTGTGCTGTAATATATCCACTCACCGGATAATGAATAAATTAATTTTGTGACGGCAATCAATATGCATAATAAAGCCCGCTATGCCCATACCTTCTTTACCCTGCTATTTGCTGGGCTTTTATTTCCAATAGCTATTGTTAACGCCGGGCCACCATCTTCTGTTCCTTATGTACCTTGGATAGTTTCTTCACCTTTTGAGCCTGAAGCCTGGTCTTTTGAAGCGTGCAAAAGCTGTCATTATGACTATGCAAATCTAACACCCTTAAAAACATCAAACCCCAATAGACACCATGTTTTAGTGGGAACAAAGATCAAAACGAAGGCAGATTGGAATACCACAGGTGAGTGGCCATACCCCACCGCCCCCAATTATTATAATGATGAAGACGGCCTGTATGACTGCCTAACTTGCCATGTCATCACCAAGAGCTCTTTAGGCTTTATAGATGTAACAGCCCCAAGAGACTGCATCGGCTGTCACGAACTGACTACAGTTGCAAATAATGTACCTGGAAATCGCCATCACGGCACTGAGACCGCAGTGAATGGACAATGCGTCGTTTGCCATTGCAGGATGCCTGAACCCCACGTTCAAATAATGCAGGGAGGGCCGTTTAGCCCATGCAGCCTCTATTTATCTGGGCAATAAATAACCAAGGGACTCTTACCAAGAGTCCCTTAACTTCTACCCCGCCTCCTCTACCCCACCACATAGAACCCTCTGTAACAAAACTGTAATATTTCTGTCATTTTCACGTCATTTTTCCCCATCACAATTCATTCCGCTAAAAGCAAAAAACTTAAATCTGCTGATCTAGAAAAAATCAACGCACAAAAGGTAAAACGGAAAAATGAAATCAAAATTGCTTATCGCAGCTATCATTGCAACCAGCACACTTATTACCCTCAATGCTGAGGCTCGTACCCTAATTCAAAATAAGGGTTCCGATACCTTAGTAAACGTCGCCCAGGCTTGGGCAGAAAAATACCGTGATGCGAACCCTGAAGTGGCAGTGGCTGTTTCTGGTGGTGGCTCTGGCACAGGTATCGCAGCCATGATCAATGGCACTGTCGATATCGCCAATGCCAGCCGCAAGATGAAAAAGAAAGAGCTAAAGTCAGCTAAAAAACAGGGTCAAAATCCCGTAGAGCATGTCGTAGGATATGACGCTTTAGCTGTCTACCTTCACTCTGATAATCCAGCAAAGTCTCTTACCATTGCTCAACTTGCTGATATCTATGGTCGTAAGGGAAAAGCCAAAAAATGGACTGATCTCGGCCTTAATGTCCCTGGTTGTAAGGGACAAAAAATTATTGTTGTCAGTCGCCAAAACAACTCCGGCACCTATGTGTACTTCAAAAAGGCCGTGCTGGGTAAGAAAGGCAAATACCGCATGGGCACACTGGACATGCACGGCTCCAAAGATGTTGTCGATCTGGTTGAGAATACCCCTTGCGCCATTGGTTACAGCGGTTTGGCTTATGCCACAGATCACGTCAAACTGGCCTGTATCTCAAGTAATGGTGCAGCCTGTGTTAGCCCCAGCGTAGCAACGGCAAGTGATGGCAGCTATCCTGTTGCCCGCCCGCTTTTTATGTACACCAATGGTGAGCCTAAGGGTGCCATCAAAGGCTATCTGGATTGGATTAACAGCGATATCGGCCAGTGCATTATCTTGAATAAAGGCTATGCCCCAATCAAGAAGGTAAGCTGTAAATAAATATAACCCATAACAAACTTTAGTCGTTTGTTACAGCCGGCTTGGGAGGGGCAACCCCACCCAAGCCGCAACCCTTTTAAACACGGCCTAGCCACTCAATACTTGGAGACAATATGAGCCATTACGAACAACGTCTGGAACAGGATCTTAAACAAATCCGAGAACAGGTGGCTGAAGTGGCCGAGCGAGTAGAGGTTGGGCTAAAAGATGCAATGCATGCACTGTTATCAGGCAACAAAAAACTGGCCTACGCCACCATTCTAGGCGATCTACCTATCAATCGACGGGTACGTCGAATTGACCAGTTGTGTCACAGCTTTATCGCACTACATCTACCCAGCGCGGGGCATCTAAGGCTGATCTCATCCATTATTCGCACCAATATTGAGTTGGAACGCATTGGCGATTATGCCGTAACGATCTGCCGTGAAGCGGTGCAGATGTCACAGCCACCGCAAGAGCTGATTGCAGATAAGTTGGGACTCATATCTGAAGAGTCTCGCCACATGCTCTCACAATCCATCAGCGCCCTAAATGAAGGGAATGCAGAGGCTGCAAAGGCAACCAAAGGGATGGCGGCACAGATTGATCACATCTTTAGCACCGCCTTTGCTGATCTGACATCAGAAAAGAGCAAACTTGATCTTAAAGATCTCATGCGGCTCTTTAATATCTTTCATCGGTTGGAACGGGTTGCCGCACAAGCCAAAAATATCTGCGAAGAGACTATTTTTGCAGCAACCGGTGAAACCAAAGCACCCAAGGTTTATCGCATCCTATTCCTTGATGAGGATAACAGCGGCCTGAGCCAGATGGCTGAAGCCATCACTCATCGCAATTTCCCCAACAGTGGTCACTACAGCAGTGCCGGGCGCTATGCCAGCACAGAACTTAACCCTGTAGTCACTGAATTCATGCAAGGTCATGGCTTCGACCTGAGTGAGTCTCATCCCAAACAGCTAGATATGACCCCCAATGAACTGGGTGAGCTACACGTCATCATTAGCCTGCAAGGCGCAGTCAAAAACTATATTCCAGAGATCCCCTTCCACACCGTTGCGATGGAGTGGGATATTGGCAGCGTACCCACAGGTCTGACCCCAGAGCAGACCAACCAGCAGCAAGAAGCGATCTATCGTGAGATTGCCGTGCATGTACAAGATCTCATGCAGACACTGCGTGGTAGAGGAGCCTCATAAGATGCTCGCTCCTTCAAATCTAAGCTCAGGTTGTGATCAGGCATTTGATCAACGCAACCTGGACTGGTACATCGATAAGGCCGTTCAAGTAGTGGTCTTTATGGGGGGTATCTCGGCCATCATCTTCATTGTTGGCATCTTTCTCTTTATCACCAAAGAGGGGATGGGGTTCCTGATTGATACACTCGATTTACAAGAGTTTTTTGGCTCTCCCTACTGGGAACCCAGCGACGAAGACGCCCCCGAATATGGCATTCTCGCCCTGATGGCAGGCACCGCCAGTGTCACCGGCCTGGCCATGTTGATTGCTATCCCCTTCTCACTGGGAACCGCCATCTACATCGCCGAATTTGCCACCGGCAAAACCCGCGAATGGCTAAAAATCCTGGTGGAACTACTGGCCGCCATCCCATCTGTTGTCTGGGGCTTTATTGGCCTGACCATCATGAATCCACTGATCATCGAGCTGTTCGATGTGCCAGTGGGACTGACCGTACTCAATGCCGGAATCATCTTGGGATTGATGGCCGCCCCCATCATGACCTCTATTGCAGAAGATGCCCTCAAAGCCGTACCCGACCGCTACCGTGAGGCCGCTGAAGCCATGGGAGCCACCCGCTGGCAGGTGGTCTTCAAGACGGTGTTGCCTGCTGCCAAAAACGGGCTGCTGGGCGCAATTCTGCTCGGTGTTGGCCGCGGCTTTGGCGAGACCATGGCTGTGCTGATGGCTACCGGCCATGCCGTCAACATCCCTGGCAGTGTATTCGATTCAGTACGCGCACTGACTGCCACCATCGCCGCTGAACTGGGCGAAACAGCGGTTGGGTCAGACCATTATCAGGTGCTATTCACCATTGGCATCTTCCTCTTCCTGATTACCTTTCTGATCAACCTGACAGCCGACCTCATCGTGCGTGGCATTAGGAAAAGCTAATGAATAACCAAATGTTTGCAGCAACCCAACTTAATCAAAAAAACCAGCGTACCGAAAAACTGGTACAGCTCCTTTTCATCCTAATGGCTAGCCTGTTGATTCTTCCAGTGCTGGTGATCCTGGCCACACTGGTCGTTAAAGGTGGTTCAATCCTCTCAATTGACTTTCTCTTTACCGACCCCACCAATGGCATGACCGAAGGTGGCATCTTCCCTGCTCTACTGGGAACCATCTGGCTGGTCGCTGTGGCACTGATAATCTCTGTACCCCTGGGCATCGCTGCCGCCATCTACCTCAGTGAATATGCACCAGACAACTGGTTTACCCGACTGATCAATCTAGCCATCATCAACCTGGCAGGTGTACCCTCCATCGTGCATGCCCTGTTTGGCCTAGGGGCCTTTGTAGTCTTTTTTGGATTTGGCACCAGCATCCTCTCTGCCAGCCTCACATTGGCTATCATGACACTACCGGTGGTGATCGTCTCTACCCGTGAAGCACTACAGGCTGTACCCCACTCCTTTCGCGAGGCCTGCTGGAATATGGGCGCAACCCGCTGGCAGACCATTCGCCGCGTCGTGCTGCCCAATGCTGTCAGCGGTATTTTGACCGGCATTATTTTGGAGGTCTCCCGCACCGCAGGTGAAACCGCCCCCATCATGTTTACCGGTGCTGTCTTTTTTAGCCCCTTTCTACCGCAGGGCATCATGGATCAAACCATGGCCATGTCGCTGCACCTGTTTGTGGTCTCCACCCAAGTACCAGGCGTTCCAGAGAATCTACCCTACGGTGTTGCCTTGGTACTGATTGGTATGGTGCTGCTGATGAACAGCGTCTCCATCGCCTTTCGCATGCACCTGCGAGGTAAAAAGAAATGGTAACGGAAGCAAGCCCCATCAAACTTGAGATTAAGGATTTAGCCGTCAGCTATGGCGGCCAAACCGCCATCAGCGGTGTCAACCTGAGCATCCGCGAGCATGAGATCTTTGGCATCATCGGCCCCGCCAATGCAGGCAAGACCTCATTTCTGAAGGCCATCAATCGCATGGATATGTTTGATACCAACATGCAGGTTGAGGGCAACGTGCTGTTTAACGGCCAGGATGTGCGCAAATGGCGCAATGTCTATGCCCTGCGCTCTCGTATTGGGGTGGTCTTTCCACTACCCGTTGGGCTGCCGATGTCGGTCTACGACAATGTGGCACTCTCACCTCAGCTACGCGGCATTAAAGAGAAGGCAGAGCTGGATGTTATCGTTGAACGATGCCTCACCCGCGCTGCCCTGTGGGATGAGGTAAAAGATCGGCTGGACACGCTTGGCAGTCTGCTCTCTGGCGGACAACAGCAACGTCTCACCATTGCCCGCGCCCTCTCACAGGAGCCAGAGCTACTGATACTGGATGAGTTCTCTATCGCCGTCGACCCCGTCACCACCATGCGTATTGAGGATGTACTCAAAGAGCTAAAGAGTGAGATGACCATCATTCTGGTCACCAACCTGGTTCAACAGGCTCGACGACTGGCTGACCGCACCGCCTTCTTTTTAGATGGTGAATGTGTGGAGATTGCTGAGACCGAAGCGCTGTTTACCCGTCAGGCCAGTGACTCGCGTACCCGTGATTATGTAGAAGGGAGATTTGGGTAAGCAACCGCTCCCATACACAAAAAATCATGAATATAGCTTCCAAAGAAAAACCCGTAAAACTTGCCATCCGTGCCAAGCAGTTGAACCTCTGGTACGGCACATTTCAGGCGCTATTTGATGTTGATCTAAACATCAAAAAAGGGATGATCACCTCTCTCATTGGCCCCTCTGGTTGCGGCAAATCCACCTTTCTGCGCAGTATCAATCGCATCAATGAACGGCTGGGTTATGTGCGTATCGATGGCAGCGTGGAGGTGTTTGACCAAAATATCTATGCCCCAGAGGTAGAGCTGGTTCAACTGCGTAAACAGGTTGGGATGGTATTCCAGCGCCCCAATCCACTGCCCGTCTCAATTCGAGAAAACATCCTGTTTGGCCACAAGATTCACAACAAAAAGAGCGGCAACCGCCAACAGCAGGACGAGATTGTCGAACAGGCGCTGCAACAGGTACTGTTATGGGATAAGGTCAAAGATCGGCTGCATCACAAGGCGACCAGTCTCTCACTGGAAGAGCAGCAGAAGCTCTGCATCGCCCGCCTGCTGCCCGTCAAACCCCGCATCCTGCTGATGGATGAACCCTGCTCTGCCCTCGACCCTAAGGGCACCGAAGCAGTAGAAGAGCTGATCTGGGAGCTACGAGGCAAATACAGCATTCTCATCGTTACTCACAACATGGCTCAAGCACGCCGTGCCAGCGAAGAGTGCATCTTCATGCTCATGGGCAAAGTGGTGGAACACACACCCACCAATCAAATGTTTGTTACCCCAGCACAGCAGGAAACCGCTGATTATATTGAGGGACGCTATGGATAGAGACTTTCCACTTCCAGCCATACTGCACAGCAGACACACTGGATTATGCGTTGAAAAAAATTGGTGCTACTCCAGCTAGCCGCTATGACTAAGGGTGCCAAACAACCATCTGCACCCCTAACCCAGCATAAAACCAATCCAAACCCACATACAGAACAATAAGTATGTTTGCCTGTGAAAATTTTGCCTCACCTGCAAATAATCCCTGAACATTCGTATTGCAGACTTTCTCTTCAGAAAACAATAATATTGGCGACACAGGGTTTTGAATACCTCAGAACCTGCCGGTTCAAAAGGAGGTCATTATCTTCCCTGCACGCCGGAATGGCAGAGTCTTTTCGAGTCTCACCGCCAGAGGCGGCAGTTTACCTAAATTGAATTATCGTTTTTTCGGAACTATTTAACTCAACACCTACATAAAGTAACCAAATATGTCATTCATGAAATGACATACCTATCCTGTTTTTGAGTGAGTAGATCAACTATGCTCCGGTATATGCTATTACGCTGAAGTTAAACCATTCTCTAAGGCGGGGTTGTCTGTGGAATACAAAGACTATTACAAAATCATGGGCCTGAAGCGTGATGCTTCTCAGGATGATATTAAACGCGCTCACCGTAAGTTGGCGCGAAAGTATCATCCCGATGTCAGCAAAGAGTCTAATGCCGAAGCAAAGTTTAAAGAGGCCGGCGAGGCCTATGAGGTGCTTAAAGACCCTGAAAAGCGTGCTGCTTATGATCGGCTCGGTGACAACTTGAAGGCAGGGCAGGAGTTTCACCCGCCGCCTAACTGGGATTCCGGCTTTGAGTTTCGCGGTGGTGGTTTTACCCAGGCGGATATGGGCGGCTTTAGTGACTTCTTTGAAGAGCTGTTTGGTCGGCAGGGGCACGGCGGCACTTACTCCACTTATGGATCACAATTCAACGCCCGTGGTCAAGATCATCACGCCAAGGTGGTGGTGGATCTGGAAGCTGCTTTTCATGCAGCAACGCGCAGTATCAGCCTGCAATCGCCAGAGCTGGATACGCATGGCCAAATGCGTTTAACAAACCGCACGCTTAACGTGAAGATCCCCAAGGGCATCAAAGAGGGTCAACAGATTCGCCTCACGGGACAAGGATCTCCCGGCATGGGACAAGGAGTGAAAGGCGACCTCTATCTGGAGATTCATTTCAAACCCCATCCGCTCTACCGTGCGGAGGGGCGTGATCTGCATATGCAGCTACCCGTCGCTCCCTGGGAGGTGGCGCTTGGTGCAACGGTAAAAGCACCAACCCCCAATGGGGCCGTGGATCTTAAAATTCCAGCGGGTTCAAACAGCGGAAACAAGCTTCGCCTTAAAGGACGAGGTATACCTGGCAATCCCGCAGGTGATATCTATGTAACCTTAAGCGTGGCAACACCACCCGCTGACAGCGAACAGGCCAAGACGCTCTACAAAGAGATGGCAAGTAAACTGGCATTCAATCCAAGAGCTGGCATGGGGGTATAGCGCATGACCAAACAAACCATATTAACCGGCATCATTGTTGAAGAAAGCACCGAGTTTACCTTGGGCGAACTCAGCCGTGCTTGTGGTAAGCCTGCTGAGTGGATATTGGCATTGGTGGAAGAGGGGGTGCTTGAGCCGGTGGGAGAGGATCAAACTCATTGGCAATTTCGTGACCGCTGCCTGCGCCGTGTGCGCATTGTCCAGCGGCTAGAGTCAGATCTCGGTCTTAACCTGGCGGGTGCGGCATTGGCACTGGAGTTGTTGGAAGAGGTGGAGACCCTTCGTAATCGAATTGCAGTATTGGAGAGATAAAGCGAGCATCCATTGGGCAACAGCGCACAACCCACATCCTGAATATCCTGAATATCTAGGCCAGGAATGCGGGTATATGCCTAAGCTGTCACTCAATAAAAATAATCGGGGCAAGTAAAAATGAGGTTCTTGGCTTTTTAACTATTCAATCTACAACCCTGCTGCCGCTTTCTTCTCATATTGAGGCATTGGCGGCGCTAATAGCTGTGGATCGATTCGTGTCTTAAAGAGATTCATGCGCCAATCCAAATGAGCACCCGTTACACGCCCAGTTGCACCCACCTCTGCAATCTCATCCCCCTGTTTAATCATCTGCCCCTCTTTAACCAGAATACGGCTCAGATGCAAAAAAGAGGAGGAGAGACCATGGCCATGATCCAGAATCAGCGTGCCGCCTGAAAAAAACATATCTGGATGAGCCATCGTCACCACCCCAGCAGCTGGAGCCTTTACAGGTGTGCCTGTAGGTCTGGCAATGTCGACACCAAAGTGAGGTCGTCTTGGCTGGCCATTGAGAATACGCTGACTGCCGTAAACCCCTGAGATACGCCCCTCCACCGGCCAGATGAAATCCACCAAAAAATCTGTGCGAGGATCATCCAATGTACGCGCCTTGCGTGATAGTGCCGCCTCTTTGCGAATACGCTCCAGATCTTTCTTTGATCGGGGGGTGACCTTATCCTTTGGCAGGCCATCTATACGTTGTATCTTGTACTCCCGCTTCAAAGGCTTAAGCACCTGCTGAGCCATGTTGCCATCTGGATAACGCACCTGAACCACTGAGTCAGTCTTCACATCACGCCCAAATGCCACAAGAAACACCCCCGTCTCAGAAACCCGCACCGGTTTTCCATCGACCTTTACTGTTGAGCCAGGTAGGGTCTTTCCCTGCACCAAACCACCCTGACTAAAAGTGCCAGTGAATGCCAGATCAGGTTTCGCCTCTGCCCAGAGCAAGCCAGGCAGCAACAGGATGGTCATACATAATTGAAACATTTGATTCATAAGTTTTCGTCGATTGCTTGTCTAAAATAGCAGGACAGCTAGTATCTCTTATTTCTACCACAACACATAACCCATGCCAGGGATGCATGCTGTTTCCCACACAGGATGGCCCATTTTAAGCTACAATCGCCTTCGCCTTAAACCAGTCATTGATCATCATGCCAGCAGACAGCAAAGCCTCCCAAACCGACCCCTCAACCATTCGCAGCACCGATTTTAGCTGGCGCGAACTGATCGAAATGATCAAAAGCCATAAACGGGAACTGGTGATGGCTAACTTTATTGCCATCCTTGGGGCCGTTGTCAGCGTGCCTATCCCGCTGTTTATTCCATTGTTAGTGGATGAGGTACTACTCGGACAACCTGGGACATCTGTTGAGATCATTAATGGGATTTTCCCCGAGAGCTGGCAAGGGCCTGCACTTTATATCTCTGCCATCCTGGTTCTGACTCTCATGCTGCGGCTGCTCGCCCTGATTTTGGGTGTCTGGCAGATGCGTCAATTTACGCTCATCTCAAAAGATGTGATTTTTCGTATGCGTCGTGCACTGCTGCTGCGCCTGGAACGCATCTCCATGGCCGAGTATGAAACCATGGGCAGTAGCACCGTGGCCTCACACCTGGTTACCGATTTAGATGCTGTTGACCAGTTTATTGGCATCGCGACCAGCAAATTTTTGGTTGCTCTGCTCAGCATCTTTGGCACAGCTATCGTGCTGCTTTGGATGAACTGGCAACTGGCGCTCTTCATCCTTATTCTAAATCCTGTGGTCATCTACGTCACCACCGTCTTTGGACGCAAGGTCAAAAAACTCAAGCGCAGTGAAAATAGCGCCTATCAGGCCTTTCAAGAATCACTGGCTGAAACACTGGATGCCATCCAGCAGGTCCGCGCCAGCAACCGTGAACGCCACTACATCCACCGCATCATCGATCAGGCTGCTGAGATTCGTCGCCACTCTGCCGCCTTTACCTGGAAGAGCGATGCCGCTGCGCGCCTCTCCTTCGTCATCTTTTTGTTTGGCTTTGATACCTTCCGTGCTGTCAGCATGTTCATGGTGCTCTACTCCGATCTCTCCATCGGGCAGATGATGGCAGTATTTGCCTATCTCTGGTTTATGATGGGGCCGGTGCAAGAGGTACTGGCCATTCAATACACCTACAACGGTGCCTGCGCTGCGCTGGGGCGCATCAACAACCTGATCCGGGTAGATCTGGAGCCAGAGCACCCTCATCGACACAATCCTTTCTCAGAGAATGCCACCACTTCTGTAGAGCTAAAAGAGATCTGCTTTGCATACGGTGATGGCCCTCAGGTGCTGGATAATGTCTCACTCAAGATCAACAGCGGCGAAAAGGTCGCGCTGGTCGGTGCCAGTGGTGGCGGCAAAACCACATTAGTGCAAGTACTACTGGGGCTTTATCCTGCCAAATCAGGTGAACTCTATTTCAGCGACATCCCCGTCACCCAGATCGGCATGGATGTAGTGAGAGACAACGTAGCTACCGTGCTTCAACACCCAGCCCTGTTCAATGACACCATTCGCCAAAATCTCACACTGGGACGGGATGTATCAGAGGAGGCACTCTGGAGCGCTCTGGAGATCGCTCAGCTAAGCGAAACCATCCATGAGTTAGAGGAAGGATTAGAGACCCAGGTTGGACGCTTTGGTATTCGTCTATCCGGTGGTCAGCGACAGCGTCTGGCTGTCGCTAGAATGGTGTTAAGTGACCCCAAGATTGTGATTCTGGATGAGGCCACCTCAGCCCTCGACACAGCTACCGAAAGCCGTCTGCACAGCGCCCTGCAAAAATTCTTGCATGGCCGCACCACCATCATCATTGCGCATCGATTGAGCGCCGTAAAACAGGCTGACCGGGTACTGGTATTTGAAGATGGCCGCATCGTGGAAGAGGGACGGCATGATGAGCTGATCGATAATGACGGCCTCTACGCCTCACTCTACGGGCGGCAGGAGCACTAAAAAGCCTTTTGCCTAAAAATAAAACTACTGTTGCATATGCTCTTTATGCAGCACTCCAGACTCTTGAAGGCCAGTCCCCAGGTCAGTAGCCACATAATTCATATGCAGGCCGTCCTCTGCGATAGTTCCCCGACCCGCACCCTGAGTGCCATCCGCCACCACATAACGGTACTCCAGAGTGCGGCCATTTAGGCTCCCCTCTCCCATGCCTACTGCTGTTCCCAATATGGGAATAGTGGCCTGGTAGCGGATCATATTTCCCTCTTGCACGATAAAATACTGATAACCATCATTGTCATACCAAGTCCCTGTCATATTAACCATCGGGGAAGAAGCGGGCATGCGGCCTGCTGCAGGACTCTGCTGGTGCTGGATAAAAGTCTCATTCAATATGCCAACCAGTCTCTCAGTCACCTGCCCATCCGGCACCAATCCCCGGTCTCGCTGGAAAGCCTGGATTGCCCGGTTGGTCTGACCACCTGGCTGCCCATCAATGGGGCCAGGACGATAGCCCATTTCTGTTAATAGCTCCTGCACCATCTCAACTATCTCTGCTGCTGGACCATGCCTAGGCTTTGGAGCTGGCACAGAGCTGAACTCCTCAACACCGATATCATCTTTTCTAGGCTCTACCATCGGTCTATGTTCAGACTCAGCTGCCGTTGTAAACACAACATCTACAGGCTCCGGTTCCAAGTCCAATAAAAGAGCGGCACCAGAAACAAGGATCACAATCGCAGCGGCCCCTCCAAGTAGTCGCATCCCCCATCCACTAGATTTAACCGCCAACCTTGGTGTTGGTTTTGAGGGTTCAGGATGCAGGGTTTCCGGTTTTTCACTGAACTCTGGAGCAGCATTTGCCACTATACCCAGAGTCTTTTCCAATGCAGTGATCAGCCTTTCAATATCGGCACTCCAGCGGTCATGGTGAAGCTCAAGGGCCTGCCGCCGGGTGAGAAGCCGCAGCTCTTCCGGCAACTGCTCTGGCTTTGGCATGGCACCTCCACGCACCAGAACAGGGATGACACGCACATTCCGATGCAGTGCCGAAGCCACCTCCATGCGGACAAAATCTTCAGGATTATCAAGCCGTGGTTGGCCATCCTCATCAACGCAGCTAAGCCACTCTTTGCCAATCAATACCAGTAATACACCACAGGAGGTAAGGCTCTTGTCTATGGCTTCTACAAAATCCAGTCCCAGCTCAATATCCTCCACATCCATGAATACCTGATCAGAGCCAAAACGCACCGTTAAGCTCTGAAACAGGCCTCTGGCAAAACCTGCGGAGTCTTCACGGCGATAGCTGATAAAGATCCCATTTTTCATGTTGATGATTCCTTCTCCTTACTTTCCGCCCCCGCATACTGATGCCACTCTGTGTTCTCCTTGGAAATCATGGACTCCACTCTTTGCACCAGCAGGGCAAAAGCATTAGGACTCTCATAGGGTTTTGACTGGGTTGCATGGAGGAATTTTTCATGGCGCAAAGTTTCGCAGGTGGTGCGATAAGCGACCCAGTTTTCCTCAAATTTATACAGGGAAATAACGCTGGCCACTACAGCCACAATCACGCCAAAAAGACCCGCCAACCCTGTCATCACAACATTGTTGGAAGCAAAACTAAGGATAAATGGGATACTGCAGGCACAGATGATCTCAATAAGTCGCAAGCGCTTATGCCATTGCTGATTCCATTGGCTCTTCCGGTCGTACCACGCTATCTGGTCATCAAGGCGCTGCTCTATGTACTCTCTCTCTTCCATCAGCGTCATCCTTATCGATTGGATGTTTCATAGGAAACTATAGCAGCCTGATAGCCACCATAAAAGGAAGTGCGACTATCCGTGGTTAATTACATGCTTTATAGGCATGCAACCCAACTCAAAGAGCTGCCAAACAATGGAGGGAGCTTTAAGCAATAGATTAAGAGGGAAGACACCTGTTTTTACTGAATCCGAACCCGGAATTTCAAGGTAAAGCTTGGATCTGGCACACCACCAAAGGCAAAGGTACCGGTGGTTGTTATTTTGATGCTGGTGATACTGCTGTCATACCCATCCCCATCAGGCAGTGGGGTATAGTCATAAACATAGGGGCCTGGCGAAGCTGTGCTTGAATAGGTTACGGCACCTAAAGCCAGCGCCGAGCTTGTTGTGCCATCTGTAAAACTCACACCACCTGTTGCATAAAACTCGACCATTGTCGTATCAATTGGATCAGTGACAAAAACACTGTTGGCATCTGGCGATGCATCACCAGAGTTGCTTGGGGAAACCATATATTCAATAACCGCCCCCGGAATACGCTTTGGATTTGAACCGCCATTAAATGGGTCTGATATCACCAGTGACATCTTTGTCACCGTAATGGTTGGTGAGCCACTGGCAAACCAATCTGTAGTATCCCCACCATCTGTTGAATTAGTGGGAGCAATAGGCTTTTGTGTTGCATGCGAGCCGGAGGCATCAGACCAGGAGACGCTGACATAATCGATGGCCTTAGTAACCGTTGCATCCGTCAATACAAAATTCCAGGCACTTGAACCTGTGCTTGAAGCCAGCGTTAACAGCTGCCCTGAAGCGCCATTCAACGTTACGGTACCACCCGAAGCAATCGTTGTAGTTTCAGTAGCTTCAAGAGTGAGGGTATCGGCTGCTGCAACAGATTTTGTTAGATTATAAAAGGTCGTTGATCCATTAATATTTTGGGTCGTGCCATTCAAGGTTACCGTACCAGTGCCCGCAGTAAGGCTGCCACTATTGGCCCAATCACCAGCAAGAGTAATATTGTAGTTACTGCCCGTTGTTGTAAGCGTGGCATCGGCCTCAATGGTTACATCACCTGTTAATGCATTGCCTCCAGTGAGGTGGCCAGTGAGTGAATAGGTGGTTGCAGCAGTCGGAGTAAGCTGCAAGCTGCTATAAGGTAGCGTAGCAATATTGGTTGCTGTAGTTGTACCTGTGTATTTAACCGTGGAGGTCCCTGCAGTAAAGGTGCCGCTATTGCTCAGCGGTGTACCTGTGCCATCAATTTCCAATACGTAACTGCTGCTCCCCAAGCCTAAAGTACCGGCAGATACCGTCATAGTTTGCACCTTGGCATTGCTGCCCAGGGTCAAGCTGGTGCCATTGACGACAACATCTTCAAAGTCCTGCCCAGCCGATGAGTCGGTGAGGGTAGTAGTGCCATCAAAGGTCCAGTTGGCGGTGCGTGCTGTTACATCGATGGAGCCACTGGCGCCGACGGTGAGAGCCGCTGCGGTATTGACCGTTGGATCATTGGTGCTGATATCCAGGTCACCATCGGTGATTGTAAGAGCACCGTTAACATTGATGGCATCGGCGATGATGATGTCGTCACTGCCACCGGCACCGGTGTTGTTTAGGGTCAGGTTGTTAAAGGCGCTGCCGCTGCTGGTGACGGTCTGATCCGCAGTACCGTTCAGGGTGACGGTGCTGGTACCGGGGTTGAAAACGGCTTGAGTGGAGCCACCACCCACGGGTGCAACAATTATGTGTCTACCGACAGTAATGGCACTGCTACCTGCATTGAATGTTTTCGGTAGTGTATCGCCACCGCTACCAACTCTTAGGTCACCGCCCACATTCAGGGCAAAGTTATTGGTATTGTAGGTGACTGCTCGGTTTGGTTGCCAATAGCCATGAATAAAGAGTACGCGTGAACCATTAATGGTGACATCGCCAGTTTGATTGACGGTCATACCGTTAGCAGCCAGCATAATGTCGCAGTCGTAACCGTTGGTTAATGTTGGAAGATTGAGTGTGCTGGCAGAGTTAAGCGTTAACTGGGTAATCGTTAAGTTGGACGCAGGATCAAAACTCAGTACGTTCGGGCCTGCGCCGGTGAGGAATATTTCCGTTGCGCCGGCATCGGCTAGTTCACCTGAACCAACGCTAAGTAGATTCAATATTGAAAGTGTGCTGTTTAGTGTGTCGGTGACACCACTTTGGCCTGCAGTTAGGTTGGAGAAACCGTTGTACCAATTCCCAGTGAGATTGTTATAAGTGATGCTGCTGCCTGCACCATTTATAACAATACTGGCGTTGTTGTAGTCCGTGCTGTCAATGCTGCCATCAACGGATAAACTTCCTGCGACGGTGATGGTTGATGAATTGGCTTCGACCTGGCCCGCTGCGGCCTGACTGAAATTGCCACCGACAATCACGGCGTAGTTGCTACCCGTCGTATTAACGATGCCGTCGGTAACGGTGAAGTCGCCATCCACATCAATCGCACCTGCCAGTTGGAAGGTCGCACTGCCGGCCGCATCATTAAAGACGATATTCTGGAAGTCGTGATTTACATCCACACCGCCGGGGGTGATGGTGTTGGTGCCGCTAGCGGCATCAAAGGTCACGGTGCCGGTAGAGCTGAAGACACCCGCTGCATCCACATCCCAACTACCGGAAACATTGATGGCATTCGCTGCCGCATCAAGTGTACCGACGATATCCATATGCACGGTGTCGATAGTGGCGCCCGGCGCATAGGTATCGCCCGTCCAGACATACAACTCTGTCGCACTGCCACCAACGGTTAGATTGTCGCTGCCGTCGGTGGTGTAGAGAATCTCTGCATCACTATAGGCACCCAATGCCGTGGTCATATTGGCATTGGTGAGAGTGCCACCATTATCATGCCGCACAATTAAACGGTCGGCATAGATATTCAAGCCTGCCAAGGCATTGCCATTGGAAACAGTAACTGTGGTGCCATCACTGGCATGACCGTCGATGTAGACGATCATGGCGTCGGTTGCACTCACCGAGGCATTGATGGAGTAGGCACCAGTGACCGTTGTGTCGGTACCCACACTGCTACCGTTAACAATCAAACGTACGGTTGCACCATCGGCAATCGGGGTGGTGCCTTCATCGGTATAAACCGTGCCGGAGATAGCGACACCCACGACAACATATTCGTAGGCGCCCACATCGCAGGAAGCGTTTTGTGGACGGGCAGTACCGCGTACGTCGGTGGTGACGGTGGTGCCACAGCCGTTGGTGCCATTTGGAATTTGGTCGAGGGCAAAGCTGCCTGCGGCCAAGGCATGGGTCTGGAACAGGCCGCCGTTACTGGCCAGTGCCCCCATGTTGAGGTTCCCGGATGTGACACTATTTTGATCCCCGGTTCCGGCAAAACTACAGGTGCTGGTAATGGTTTCCAGGTTATAACCACCACTGGTGATGCTGCCGAAACAGTTGCCACCGGGGTTATCACCAATGATGGAGTTGCTGATATTGATGGTGCCGCCATTTCTACGGTATGCAGGAAACCCACTATGATTGCTAATGGTGACATTGGTTAAAGTAGTGGTTCCACCAGAGGTGGTAAATGCAGGGCCACTTGAGGTAGCGGAGTTACCGCTGAAGGTAACATTGGTGGCAGTAAAATCAGAGCTGTTGCGTATTGAGCCACCATTAGAGGCCGAGTTGCCACTGGCAACACCACCCGTCCAGGTCACTGTTGGGCCAATCGCATAGATTGCACCGCCGTTACCAGTGCCGGTGGCGCTGTTGCCACTCAATTCCACATCGGTCATGGTAATGGTATTGGTTGTTACACTGCTGATACCCGCACCATGACCGGAAGTGGTGTTGTTCTTAATCGCGACACGAGTCAGGTCAAGGGTGGTCCCTTGGTGATAGATACCGGCGCCGGTACCGCTACCGGAATTGGCATTTTGCAGAGCCAGGTCGTTCAGGGTGACGGTGGCAGCACCTGCAATGATATCCAGTATCCGTTCATTTAGAACACCGGCATTACCGTCGATAAGGGTGGTGGTAATACTGTCACCGTTGATGGTGACGCTTTCGGTGATATCCAGGTCACCGTCGCTATTATCGTTATCCGCTCCAGCGGTTCGGGTGAGGGTGTAGGTGGCAGCTGCGAGGGTAATGGTATCGGTACCGATATTGGCATTGGCGGCGCTGATGGCCTCACGCAGAGAACAGTCAGCCGTATCACAACTACCATCATGGGTATCAGCAGTTTTGGTAACAACATAGGTAACAGCCCCGGTATCGATAGGGGCATCCGCAACACCATCCGTTATGGCCGCATTACCTACAACATCCTTGCTAAAGCCCGCAGTAACATCCAGGGTATCGGCCTCGTTGATACCTCCAAATCCAGTGGTACCTTCCAATGCTGTTGCCTTAGCACCCGCCAATACCATTGTGAGGGTAGTAGCATCAGTAACTGTCAGACTGGTGACATCAGCTTCAGCAAAAGTGATATTTGCAGTGGTAGCACCATCCCCATTGATATCCCAAACAAACTTGGTCCAATCGACATAGGATTTGATATCGGTAGATGCAGTAGCAATGGTGGTGAAATTGGTGCCGGTAATCACCATGGTGTCGCTGGCTGCGGTGTAGGTAGCCGAGGTGATGGTAGCCGTTGGCGCAACATCATCCACCTGGAAGTTTTGCGAGGTGGCGGCCACTGCGCTATCCACTGTGCCATCGTTAACGGTGAAACGAATTTGAATATCACTCTGGTCGGTGCCACTGATGCCGGTGACATCGGCATGATCACTATCAAAGGTGAAGCTATGCACCGTACCAGTCCAGTCTGTTGCAGAGGAGTAGCTGCTGCCGTTGTCTTCCCAATTTGTTGAAAGAGATGCAGAGGCATCCGCATTGGTGGGCGCATTCCAGACGGAGCCACCGTCAACAGAGTATTCAAATGTATTCAGTGTCACATTATCGCTATCAGCATCCTGAGCGCGGAAGTTGATGGTGACGATGCCATCGCCATTGGCGGACTGAGTGACCTGTGCAGTTGGGATGACGTTGTCCGCCGTATAACCACCCATCGGCGCACCGTTGTAGGCATTGAATCTGGCCAGTGCTTGGGAGCTGGTCAGCGTGGTGTTATAGACCAGAACTTCATCAATGAGGCCGTTATAGTTTATGTGTCGGTCTGAGCCACCGATCCCAATCTTTTGTGTACCACCCGCCATGTTGTCATAGCTATTCACCGACAAGGATTGCGCAACACCGTTAACATATAGCTCACCGCTGTAGGTGCCACTGACGTCACGGTAAGTGCCGACAATGTGATACCAGGTGCCGGCGGTCCAGCTTGCCTGGGTACTCTGGATATTTCCTCCCATGGAACCCATGTGAAGTTTGCCGTCGCCATTTATGGTGACGAAATATGAGTCAATATTGGCACTCCATTGTCTTTCAAGGAGGATGACATAATCCGACAACGAGGAGTTATAGGTCACTGCCGGTTTAAACCATAATTCGACCGTGACCTCTTCAGTGATATTAAGCGGCGCGCTGTTTGGCACCTCCACATAATCACCGGTGCCGTCAAAGCTTAGGGCGTAGCCGGATTTGCCGGATGCAGTCCAGGTGGCATTGTAGACCGTACCGTCATTGCTACCGATGCTGTCTGCTGCTGTGCTGCCGCTGGTTTCGTCAAACTTCCAGTAGGCGACGGCACCGGGGGTGATGCCGGGGAATATGTTGCTAATTGTTTGAACCGCTGTTCCGGTAACACCGTCTGTGTCAACGTAGGTGACACGTACGTCGTAGGACGTGCTGACGATGAGACCTGTGATGGTGGTTGTGTAAGGGCTTGCAGCGTTTGGCGCTGTGGTTACCCAATTGGTCCAGGTGGTCGGCTCGGATGAGAGTTTATAATCGACGGTATAGGTGCTGTCGTTATCTTCATCATCGGTGTAAGGCATGCTGACATCAATGCTGTTGTTGCCACCCGACACAGCCGTGGCAGTGCCTGCCGCCGTTGAGTTGATGGCGGTAGTCAACGGTGCATCGGCTACCCCGTCAGTGGTGGCGGCATTGCCAGCCAGGTCTTTCGAGAATCCGGCAGTCACATCCAAAGTGTCCACTCCACCGGTTGCACCGTAACCCGCAGACCCTTCCAGGCTTGTGCCTTTAGCACCGGCAAGCACCAGGGTGAGGGTAGTGGCATCGGTCACGGTCAGGCTGGTGACATCACCCACAACAAACGTAACGTTGGCGGTGGTGGCGTTATCACCGTTGATGTCCCAAACAAATTTGGTCCAATCCACATAGGATTTAATATCGGTACTGGTTGCTGCAATGGTGGTGAAGTTGGTGCCGGTAATCACCAGAGTGTCACTTGCTGCGGTGTAGGCGGCCGAGGTGATGGTGGCGGTAGGCGTAACATCATCTACCTGAAAATTTTGTGAGGTGGCCGGGGCCGTGCTGTCTAGTGTGCCATCATTAACAGTAAACCGTACTTGGATGTCCGATTGATCGGTGCCTGCAATGCCGGTGACATCCGCATGGTCGGCATCAAAGGTGAAACTGTGCACCGTACCAGTCCAATCGGTTGCAGAGGAGTAGCTGCTGCCGTTGTCTTCCCAATTTGTTGAAAGAGATGCAGAGGCATCCGCATTGGTGGGCGCATTCCAGACGGAGCCACCATCCACAGAGTATTCAAAGGTGTTCAGTGTTACGCCATCACCATTAGTGTCTTTTATACGGAACTGTACCGTGACAATGGCATCACCATTTGATAACTGTGTCACTTGAGCCGTAGGAATCACATTGTTGGCCGTGTAACCACCAAAAGGCGCACTATTGCTGGGTAGATATTCATAGGCGCCAATATCGCAGGTAGCCGTGAGGTCTCCATCACCATCATAAGGACGTGCCCCACCACGTTGATCAACATTACCTACATCGGCATCGGCACAGGTGGCATTATCACCCGCATCAATCGCAGGACTGATAGTGGGCGTGAGCGGCAGTGCATGGGTCATGGTTGGGCCACCGTTGTCGGCCAGGGTGGCGTTGATCAGCGAATCAGTATTTATATCGCCGGTACCATGGGTGAAACACTCGGTATTATCGGTATCAAGCCCATCACCATCGTGATGCAGGTTATAACCACCCGAGGTAACGCCGGTACACATGCTGGTGGTGGTGCTGGTTTGAGTCACGATGGAGTTGGTCATAGTACAGCTGTTACCACGAATCGCATCGGCTGTTGCCGTACCCTCATTGCTATAGAAGGTTGAGTTTTTAATGGTGCAGCTTGAGTTGCTGTAGATCGCGCCGCCGTCGCTGACGGCCGTGTTGGCCGAGAAGGTGGAGTTGATGAACTTGACACCGGCACCGGCACTGTAAATAGCGCCACCATCATCGAATAACGATTTATTATTGCTGAATGTTGAGCCGCTAATGGTGCCAACCTGCATGTAAATGGCACCGCCCATTTTCTTGGCATCAAAATCCTTGAACGTTGAATTGGTGACATTCAGATTAACAGCGCCACCATTGATGTAGATGGCGCCACCTCTGTTGGCATCATAACTGGCGCCGCTCCGGCCGGTAAACACGCCGTTTGTAATATTGAGGTTGCCACTACTATAGATGTGTCCGCCAGAATCACCTGAATCATAATTACCGTCTTCAACCCAGTTGTTGCTGAAGATATTGGTGCCGCTGGTGGTAGTAATGGTCAGGGCATTAGCACCGTTGTATATGGCTCCGCCCAGATTGTTGGAATAGGTATTGGTGACATCTACATCGGTCAGGGTACCGCCGTTCATGAAGATGGCGCCGCCGTTGCCATTGGTTCTGAACTCATCAAAGGTGGCATTGTTGAGTGCCAGGGTATTGGTGCCGTTTACATAGATGGCGCCACCATTGTAGGCATCCAGACTTGTACCGGCCCGGCCGCTAAAATCGGCGTTTGTGACCGTGAGGTCGGCATCACTATAGATGTGACCGCCGTAATCCCAGGTGCTGTCTGCGCCGTTTTCCGCCCAGTTGTTGCTAAAGATATTGCTGCCGCTGGTGGTGGTAATGGTGAGGGCATTGTTGTAGTTGACAATGGCGCCGCCGCGATTATTGGTCGTGTTGTTGGTGAAATCCACATCGGTCAGGGTGCCGCCGGTCATATAGAGGGCACCACCGTGTCCGGCGGTATAGAAGCTGTCAAAGGTGGCGTTGGTGATATTCAGGGTACGGGTGGTGCCCGCGATGTAGACCGCGCCACCCACATAGGCATCATAGCCTGACGCCCGGCCGGTAAAGTCGGCATTGGTGATGGTAACGTCGGCATCACTATAGATATGGCCGCCGTAATCCCAGGTACTGTCCGTACCGCTTTCAGCCCAGTTGTTGGTGAAGATATTGCTGCCGCTGGTGGTGGTAATGGTCAGGGCGTTGGTGTAGTTGACAATGGCGCCGCCACGATTATTGGAGACGTTGTTGGTGAAATCCACATCGGTCAGGGTGCCGCCACTCATATAGAGCGCGCCACCGTGTCCGGCAGCATAGAAGCTGTCAAAGGTGGCGTTGGTGATATTCAGGGTATGGGTGGTGCCAACCATATAGATCGCGCCGCCCACATAAGCGTCATAACCTGTAGTCCGGCCGGTAAAGACGGCGTTTTCAATGGTGAGGTCGGCATCACTATAGATCTGGCCGCCATAATCCCAGGTGCTATTTGTACCGTTTTCGGCCCAGTTGTTAGTGAAGGCATTGGTGCCACTGGTGGTGGTGATGGTGAGGGCGTTGGTGAGGTTGACAATGGCCCCGCCCCGGTTATTCGACACATTGTTGGTGAAATCCACATCGGTCAGGATGCCGCCGCTCATATAGAGGACACCACCATGCCCATTGGCATAGAAGCTGTCAAAGGTGGCGTTGGTGATATTCAGCGTATGGGTGGTGCCATTCATATAGATGGCGCCACCTGAGTAAGCGTCATAACCTGAAGCCCGGCCGTTAAAGGTGGCGTTGGTGATGGTAACGTCGGCATCACTCCAGATGTGGCCGCCAAAGTCGTTGGTTTGGGTGCTGTTGTTGAGATAGTTGTAGTTAAGGGTGTTGGCGGTGCCGTTGATGGTCAGGGCATTGGTAATGTTGTGGACACCACCACCGGTAATATCCGAGTAGCTGTTGGTGATGGTGACATCGGTCAGCGTTGCACCATTGGTGTAGATCGCGCCACCGGCGTTTTGCGCCTTACAGTTATCCAGCGTGCTGCCGGTCACGGTGAGGTTGATATCTGAATAGATACAGCCGCCATTCAGTGTTAAGGCTTCACCGTTAATAATCTTTACATCATCGATCTGCGAGCCGGTGGCTGTGGCCTGGAAGTGGAAGATACGATCACCGTTATTACCGCTGATGATGGTATTGGCGATGCCGTTACCAGCGATGGTCACCGGATAGACAATATCCAGGTCACCAGAGTTGTTTGAATCCTCGCCAGCGCTACCGGTGAGGGTAAAGGTGCCATTGGGGATAAAATCGATGGTGTTGAGATCGGATAAGGCATTGGCCGCAGCAACCGCTTCGCGCAAAGAGCAGTCGGCATCACAGGTACCATCATTGGTATCCGCCGTTTTGGTCACGGTGTAAGAGACGACCGGTGTGCTGATCGCCGCATCCGCCACGGCATCGGTGCTGGAAACATTTCCCACCACATCGATACTAAAACCTGCAGTGACATCCAGGGTATCTGCACCGCCCGTTGTGCCGTAACCCGCAGTACCTTCAAGTGCTGTGCCTTTGGCGCCGGTGAATATGATGGTCAGGGTGGTGGCGTTGGTAACAGTGGCGCTGGTGATGTCACCCTCTACAAAGGTGACGTTAGCGGTGGTGGCATTATCACCATTGATATCCCAGACAAATTTTGTCCAATCCACATAGGATTTAACATCGGTGGCAGCATCCGCAATGGTGGTGAAATTTGTGCCGGTGACCACCAGGGTATCAGCTCCCGGCGTATAGGCGGCCGAGGTAATGGTTACGGTCGGCGAGACATTATCCACCTGGAAGTTCTGGGAAGTAGCCGCTGCCGCACTGTCCAACACCGCATCATTTACGGTAAAGCGCACCTGTACATCGGATTGATCCACGCCCGCCATGCCGGCCACGTCCGCATGGTCGGTATCGAAGGTAAAGCTGTGTACGGTTCCGCTCCAATCCGCGGCAGAAGAGTAGCTGCTGCCGTTGTCTTCCCAATTTACAGAGAGCGAGTTGGATGCGTCTGCGTTGGTAGGCGCATTCCAGATGGAACCGCCATCCACTGAGTATTCAAAGGTATTGAGTGTTGTGGTATCGGTCTGACCATCCTTGATGCGGAAGTTGATGGTCATGATGCCATCACCGCTGCCGGACTGGGTGACCTGCGCGGTGGGGATGACGTTATCGGCCGTATAACCACCGAACGGCGCACTGTTGGTAATCAGCGTGCCATCCGCCACACCATCGGTGGTGGCGGCATTGCCCACCACATCTTTGGAAAATCCTGCGGTGACATCCAGCGTATCTGCGCCGCCGGTTGAACCATACCCAGCTGTGCCTTCAATCGCTGTCCCCTTGGCACCGGTGAAGAGCAGGGTGAGGGTGGTGGCATCGGTTACGGTCAGGCTGGTAACGTCGCCTTCGACAAAGGTGATATTGGCGGTGGTGGCATTGTCACCGTTGATATCCCAAACAAATTTGCTCCAATCCACATAGGATTTGATATCCGTGCTGGCTGTGGCAATGGTGGTGAAGTTGGTGCCGGTAATGGTCAGTGTATCGCTGTTTTTATTGTAACCGGCCGAGGTGATGGTGGCGGTGGGAGCCACATCATCCACCTGGAAGTTCTCAGAGGTAGCAGGGGCAGCGCTATTCGCGGTGCCGTCATTAAGGGTAAAACGAACCTGGATATCCGATTGATCGGTACCGGCAATGCCGGTGACATCAGCATGGTCGGTATCGAAGGTAAAGTTGTGCACCGTACCGGTCCAGTCCGTGGCCGAGCTGTAGCCACCGCCGCCGTTATTGTTCCAGTTGGTGGAGAGTGAAGTGGAGGCATCACCGTTAGTGGGCGCATTCCAGGTAGAACCACCATCCACCGAGTATTGAAAGGTGTTTAGCGTGGTATTTTCACCGTCATTGTCTTTGGAGCGGAAGTTAATGGTAACAATGGCATCACCGCTTGAAGACTGCGAGACCTGCGCGGTTGGGATGACATCGTTGGCGGTATAACCACCATAGGGCGGGAAGTTGCCGCCGTATTCATCGGCACCTATATCGTAGCCTGATCCGGCCGGACGACCACCGCCATCGATATCATTAGCAGGTGCGCCCGTGGAGGTGGCCTGATCGATAATGGTGGAGGTGATTTGAAGATGGAAATCACCCGTATCTGTGGGAGACCCCAGGGTGGCAAACTGATAATCGACAAACACCGGATCAACATCAAAGTTGCTGCCACCACCGCCGGAACCTTCCACGTCAGAGTAGGTAATGGTTGGCGTGCCGCCATACTGTTTGAGTACCGCATCACCCGCAGTATTGCCGTACATGATGCTGTTGGTAATGGTGCCGTTGGTCCAGATACCACCGCCATCATCATAGGCATAGTTACCGGAGAATGTGCTGTTCATGATGATGGTGGTGCCGCTGGCATAGATACCGCCACCATCGTTGGTGGTGGCGCGGTCGGCGACGTTACCGCTAATAATGGAGTTGGTCACGGTTAATGTATTGCTGGTATTGAGGCCTGCGCCCTGACTACCCCGGTTGCCGATGAGGTAGCTGCGGTCGATCTGCAGTTTCATATTGGTGGCGATGGCACCACCGGCGTAGTTCTCATTTTCAACGTTATTCTTGATGGTTGAATCGGCGATGGTGTCAGTAGTGGCATATACGCCAGTAATGAACATGGCTGCACCCGCACGGCCAGAGGTGTTGGCCGAGAAGGTGCTATTGCTAATGCTCAGCGGTGAACCAGTAGCATAGAGACCACCACCATTATTGCCGGCAGAAGTAACATTGCTGCTCACGGTAACATTATCAAAGGTTGTGGTATCCGAGACACTCGCCAAATAGATTCCACCACCACTGCTGCCACTGTTATTGGAGACTGTTGCCCCCCCGCTAAAAGCCATGGGCAAGGCATTGGAATAGATACCACCACCGGTGTAATTGCTGGAGGCATTGGCATCAATGGTGGTACCGGAAATGGTGGTCTTGGTACCTGGGGCAAAAGCGGCATAACTGCCGGTCAAATAGATGCCACCACCGTTACGACTACCACTGTTATTGGAGATGGTGCCGCCGGTGATGGTCATGGGTGATGAACTGGAATAGACGCCACCACCCGGTTGTGCGGTACCCGTATTGCTATTGATGTTGGTATTGGTAATCACCGTGACCAAGGGTGCACTGACCAGCCGCAGACCGGAGCCGGACTGTCCCGAGTTATTGGTAATGGTACTGCCGGTGATCTCAACAGGTGATCCATTGGAATAGACACCACCACCTACATAGCCCTGTGCATTGTTGCCATTGATGGTGGTGCTATCGATAGTGGTCTTGGTGTTGGCTGGAAAACCGGCATAGGCGCCGGTCATATTGATACCGGCACCATCGCGTGAGACATTGCTATTGATGGTGGTGCCATTGCTGATGTCCATCGGTGAATCGATGGAGTAGATACCACCGGCGATAGTGGCCCCGGCAGCATTGGAATTGATAGCCACGTTATTGATGATGGTGATAGTCGGTACATTTTCCAGACGCAGACCGGCGCCGAAGGTACCTGAGTTATTCGAGATAGAACCGCCAGTAATCGAGATCGAGCTGGCATTGGCATAAATGCCGCCGACGTTATAGCCGTTGGCATTATTGTTGTCGACATTGGTATTAGTCAGGGTAGAGGTGCCTGACATGCTTTGCAGGTAAATACCGGCATAAGTGCGACCGGAGTTAAAAGTAACATTAGAGTTGTTGAGCGTAATGCTGGTGCCGTTAAGGGCGTAGATGCCGGAACCTTTGTTGGCTTGGTTAGCCGTACCACTCTGACCGATGGTGGTACTGATGATCGTGGCGCCGCCGGTATTGATGTAGATGCCGCCGCCATAGTTTGGATCACTGTTGGTAACAATCGTTAACACATTACCTTCGATGATGCTGTTTTGGATGGTTGGCTCCGAACTGGCAATGATCTTGATACCACGCGCACTTGCGCCGCTGCCCTGGTTATCGATGGTGAAGCCATCCAGTACCGCGCTGGATGTCTCACCACTATCAAAGGTAACAACCGCATCGGCCGCACCGGTGCCTTGGATCTTGGTCAGAGCGGCACCGTTTTCTGACACAAGGGTAACCAGCTTGCCGTTGAAATTGATGTTTTCGCTATAGGTGCCATTTTTAACGGTGATGGTTTCGCCATTGCTGGAGGCATCAATGGCAGCCTGGATGGTCGTGTAGGTACATCCCGAGGCACAAACCGTCATGGTTGCTATAGTCAGCGCCCCATCAGCCACGACATCTGTCGTGGCTGCATTGCCCGCCGCATCTTTACTGAACCCGGCAGTGACATCTATTGAGTCAGTGCCACCGGTATCACCGTATCCGCTGGTAGCTTCAATAGCCGTCCCTTTCGCGCCAGTGAAGATCAGGGTAAGGGTGGTGGCGTCTGTGACAGTCAGACTGGTGACATCCGCCTCGACAAAGGTGGTGTTGGCGGTAGTGGCATTATCGGCATTGATATCCCAGACAAACTTGGCCCAATCCACATAGGATTTTATATCAGTGCTAGCGGTGGCAATGGTGGTGAAGTTGGTGCCGGTAATAACAAGGGTATCTGAGCTGGCAGTATATTCCGCTGAAGTAAAGGTTGCAGTGGGTGCAACATCATCTACCTGAAAACTTTGTGAGGTAGCCGCTGCAGCACTGTCATCGGTACCGTCATTAAGCGTAAAGCGAATTTGAATATCACTTTGATCCGTACCTGATATACCGGTGACATCAGCATGATCGGTATCGAAGGTGAAGCTGTGTACAGTACCCGTCCAGTCGGTGGCCGAGGTGTAGCTGCTGCCGTTATCTTCCCAGTTGGTTGAGAGTGATGTTGACACATCAGCATTGGTGGGTGCATTCCAGGTAGAACCACCATCGACAGAATATTCAAAGGTATTCAGGGTAACGCCTTCCGTTTCAGCATCCTGGGCACGGAAGTTGATAGTGATGACGGCATCGCCACTGCTGGACTGAGTGACCTGGGCCGTGGGAATAACATTGTCTGCCGTATAACCGCCCAGAGGGGCGGTGTTGCCGCCACCTCCTACACCGTATTCGTAGGCACCTTTGTCGTACAGTGCATTGATAGGCCGTGAGGTGCCATCAATATCATCAGCCGGTGCGTTGGTGGCATCGCCGGTATCGATAGAGTTGGAGCTGGCTTGCAGATCGTAGTTGCCGGTGGTGGTGGGGGTGCCCCCGGTAGCTGGAGCATTGGTGACAAATGTTGGATCAGTTATTTGCACGTTTGTGCGGGTTCCGCTGGGGGCTATCTCATATATGCCAGCGGTGCCGTGATCAGAAAGGTTGCCGTAAACGATGCTGTTAGAAATATTCTCGGTGCCTCCAGCATAGATACCGCCACCATGATTGTAGGCATAGTTGTCGGCAACAGTACTGAAGTAGAGATTTAAGGTTGCGCCAGCTTCTACATATATACCACCACCGTCAGCTTGCCAGGCACTTTTGGTAACGTTACCGGCAATGACCGTATTGGTAATGGTCGCTGTGCCTGAAGCGATCTTAATACCACCGGCATCAGAGTTGTTACTGCCACCATCTGTCCAGTTCCCCAGAATATGGCTTTTTGACAGAGTCAAAGAGGGAGATGTACCCCCCATGTAGATAGCTCCACCACCGTTATCAGCGTTGTTGGTATTGGACTTAAAAGTAGTGGTGCTGATATTGGCGGTTGATGATTCCATATACAAACCACCGCCACCCTTATTACCCAGGTTACTTTCAAAGATACTGCCAGTGATGGTCAGGGTGCTACTCCCTATGTGGTAGATACCCCCACCTTTTTCACCACTGGTGCCAACCGAGTTATTTTGGATGATGGTATCGATAATGGTGGCACCACCCGTGCCGGTGATCTTGATGCCAGCACCCTGACCGGGTGAGGCATAGTACGCTTGGTTGTTTTCTATGATGCAGTTTTGAATGGTGGGGGTAGCGTTGGTAATGGTAATACCACGGGTGTTTGATGCATTCGACGTATTGTTATCGAGAGTAAAGCCATCCAATACAGCACTGGATGTTTCACCACTTATGAAGCTAACAACCGGATTGTTATTATAGCCACTTGTGCCGCGTATCAACGTAGTGGCTGCTCCACTGACAGACTGAATGGTAATGTCTTTGCCACCAAAGTCGATGTTTTCATTGTAGGTGCCGGCTGATACATCAATAACATCACCACTGCTTGATGCCGTAATCGCAGCTGAAATTGTGGCGTGTTCGGCAGGCACTGTGCGGGTGACGGCGAAACTATTGACGGAAAAAAAGAACATCAGGAGAAAACAGACGCACACAGCAAACGCCATGCACCCTTTGGTTTTATTCGCCTGTCGAATGTTCAAATTTCTTATCATTAAATTCTCATTTCAATATTATGATTCATTATTTTTCCAGCCAGTCCATTCCACTTTCCATAGAGGTTTGATCAAACTTCATACGGAACTGCACATAAACACCCTTGCTGGTGAAATCACTACCGGTAAAATCTTCGTCCCTAAACCCTATAAAGTTATAGCCGACACTTACCCAGACATCTTTATTAAAGCGATAGCCAAGCGAGAGGCCTGAAGAGACATCAAACTGATTGATGTCCCAGGCATGCAATACGCTTGCCCTACCACCAACATCCCATCGACCTGAAAATTTATAACGTGATTCAAGCCCAACCAAATCGGTATAGCCACTGTATTTTTTCTTATCAATCGTGTCTTGTGCGAGCTTGAAAGCATATTGGAGTGAAGACTGCCATAGGCCACTGTGACGATAGCTGGCATTCAGGTTATTAATGACATTCCAATTAGAGCTATCGAAATCTGAGCCGGTGGATTTATCATGGATGAGATCCAGCTTGTCCAGCACAATCCATTTGCTGTTTGTGGGTCGATAGGCCAATCCTAAACGCAAGCCACTATTCAGTGTTTTGCTGCCTGTGATTGATTTGCTTCCGTTGATTGTCAATGAAGCTATTAAACCAAGATCATTAGATGGCTGTGTTTGTGCAGAGGTAGCCACACCCCAGCTGTCATCATTATCAGATTGGCGCAGCTCAAGGCGGGCATTCCAGATCCAGTCACCCGGCGTATAATTTGCACCAATGGTATAGGCAGCAAAATCATTTGTTGAGCCACTTGAAGTAGGCACATTGGTGTTAAACGGCGATAATGATTTATCACTCAAAGTAACACTTCGTTCTGTACCTCCATCAAAGCTCCATTTTTCATTCATCTTATATTGTTGGCGAAAGCCACTGGTCATCGTAGACGTTTCACTTACATCGGCTGTGAATTTTCTAGAGAGCGTTGTAAATGATTCTGCTCCTTCCCAAAGCGTTCGTTTAAGCCCGATCGAGGTGGTTTCTGTTTTTCTATCATCACCTGTTGTCCACTCATGCTCACCAAATAACGTCACTTTATCTGTAATAACATAATCGATACCCACTCGGGTTTTTGCAGGGTAATCAATACTCTTCTTAGAACCCAATGACATTTCATGTTCAATTTTAAGTTTAAGTTTGTTATCCAGCATGGCATAGGCTGCCCCAGCCGTTAAAAGCCTTGATCTTTTTTTAGTACCATCACCTAGCTTATCTGTAACTGCCTTCACGCCACCATTCAACTGAATGTTACCCATATAGTAAGTGGCTTTCGTATCAACATGGTCTCTTACCGCTTTAGTTGCCAAGTTGGTATCTTTGTATGCTGATATGTTGACTCTTAAGTCATCAGTAATTTTATATCCACCATCAACACCGACTTTACGTGTTCCGGTTTCAGAGCCATTGGTTTGACCAATACCAAAGGCGCCTTTTTGCTCTTGCACATAGCCTCGCACATTCAAGTCACCACTCTTATGGTCGACCTCTGCTAGATACGCTGTACCTGTTGCACTATTTTCATTGTCACTGGAATCTGTTTCTGCTACCTCTACATGCAGTGATGTATTTTTGTTAATTGCATAGGTTGCATCAACACCCGTAAGTTTTGCTTTAGCGCCAACACGACCTTCATTAACATGTGTTACACCGAGTGTTAGCTCATCACTTAACTGCATTTGAATGCGCCCACCATAGGTAAGCTTTCTATCTGACTCATCAAATGATTCATATTTCACTATGATAAAAACCGGATTAAGATTCTCATCCCGATTAAACACAGGTTCACGAAATGTGATTGTGCCTGTTTCATAATTAATGTCGTAATCTGAATGCCTTGCCATCTCTGTTGATGAGACAATGATTTCACTTCTAAACCGATCACGCACCTCAATTACCACCTTCTCAGTATTCATCATCAGGGCTTTACGAGACAAGGTATAAGGCCCTGTAATGCCATCACCACGCAGCTCATCTTTAACATAACCATGATTTGATTCACTGGCGAAAACAACCACTTCATATGTCTCATCACGGTAACGGGATTTAAGCCCCGTAAGGCTGCGACTGTAAGGTGCTAATTTAGTTTTAGTCAGCCCTGTTTCATAGTCACCAAACATGGCATAGAAATCATCCTTTTCAATCTTTATGTAGAGTTTTTCCCTGCTGACAGCATCATTGCGCTGCTTTGAATTATCACCGTAGATTGTGTAATAGGTGCCGGGATCAATAGTTCCATGTAAGCTGTTTGCCCTCTCCTTGGTATTGTCATAAGCGACTGTCAGTAACCACTCTCCAGCAACCTTGCCTTTTGCATAGAATGCGATTCTGTCATCCGTATAGATATGCTCTTCTGCATCTGTGCCTGAAAGCGGCTCTGCATTACCACTGATGGTGTTGTAACCGACAGACCCTTCTGCCAACCCAACCAGTATCCAGTCACGGGCATGAGGCTGCATGGTAGCTGAGATTTCATGCTCACCATTGACCAGGGGTAACACTACGGTGAGATCACCAGACTCAGCCGTTGGCTCCAGATAGATCAATGCCACACCATCTTTGCCAACCCTGTAGGTGTACCGTTCAGCTGAGGCACCTGCCAACTGCTCAGTGCTGTAATCTATATTGGATTTGGCGTTATAGGGTGGATTTACATGATATTCACCCTTGCTATTTTCACGGGCAGGCGCCCCATCCTTATCTGTAAGATAGACAGCAATTACTGGTGGCGTTTTGCCATCTGCAGCCAATACCGAACGTTCAGAGATGAATTCTGCACGAACTGGTGGCCCCGAATAGTGAACCACCCTGCTCTCGCGCCTCAACTCAGCGCCTTGTTTGTCTGTTACGATAACCTCCAGCCTGTTATCCCCCTCCACAACACTCACACCACGCCAGTAGCTAAAGGCTACTGTTCTTGCCTTGTTTTTACGTAGATGCTCAAAGTTCAAAGCAGAAACAGGCTCACCATTAAGCATCATGGCAACCTTCTCCTGAGGCGCATGCTTAACGCCAATATGGATAGCCGGGATGGCTGGCAGATGACCATCTTGTGGGAAGATCCATTCAAATCCTGGCTGCTGCTGTTGCAACCAGGCAGGACCATACTCACTCTTGCCCTTATCATCTTCTTTGGTTTTAACAACATCCAGTACAGACTCTTCTGCCCGAACGCCGATGATTTCTACACTACTTGGAGTGCTAGCCTGCTTTGCAGCCTCACCCTCAGACTTAAGCAACAGCACATTTTCAATGGGGGCAATTCTTAGATTTTTCTTGGTTGGGGTATTCACCATCACCATAGCTTTACTGGCCAGTTTCCCCTCTGTACTCATTGGGTCAATGTCTGCACTGAACTTGATAACATTAGGTTTATCAGCTGGGAGATCACCCAGGCGGAAGGTCAACATGCTGGAAGGATCTTTTGGATCAGTAATAGCCTTGCTATTCACCAGGCTACTGCCCGCTTGATATTTTGCGCCATCTGGCAGCATGACAATAAGCCGTGCATTTTTAACGGGGACGACGCTGTTATCCAGCTTGATCTCAAAATGCTGCTGTGTCTGATTGGCATCTACACGACTACTCATACCCAGGCTTAGCTGCCCTTTTGGTATAGCCTTGCGGGCCAGATCAAAATTCACCTGCCACAGGGTTCCTCCCTGAAGATCAACAAATCGAGAAAAGCCACCCTCTGAGACATGGGCATCTAAACCAGGATCAGCAATTTCATAGCCAAGCGGCAAGGTATCCAGGTCCAGCTGCACCACATGGGTACCTGGCTTGACACCCTCAAAGTGATACATGCCCCTCTGATCCGTCAGAACATAGGTACCATCCTCCATAAAGATGCGCACACCAGCAATTCCACGCATTTCTTCCGAATCTGTTTCAACATTCTTAGTCGCTACACGCCCCATCAAAACAGCACGGCTACGCATAAAATCTTCTTTTATTTTTACTTTTGTCTTTGCAATATTTGAAGTGGCCAGACCAGCATCCGCTATTGCATAAGCTGTATTAATCGCCTCTTTCTGACGTACTGCACCGACTCGTGTTACATAACTGACGGCAGCTGTTCCAGATGCAGCAAAGTTACCAAGAGGGAAGGTTAACGTACGTCCATTAGATGCAATAGCAGGATCAGGTATGGTGGCACCATCCATCTTTGCTGATCCCTTTTCATAACGAAATCCATGGGGTAATACATCCGTCATAATGAGTGATGCCAGTGGATTCAATGCACTCGTATTTTCCAGTTCAACTTTGTACTGAAGAAAATCACCACTGGCCACCTCCGACTTGCTAGCTGTTTTACGAACATAGATATGTGTTGTAACAAGATCAACTGGCAGATCAAGATTTACTGGAGGCCCCGCAATTACTGGGAATACCTCTCCCCGAGATCCCACATCAATTGCAAAGGGTGCGCCAGGTAGGGTTTGTATCTTTTCACTGCTAACTGTTGATGGCCAGGTATGTCCAGAGTCAGCAGGTAATGTTACATCCAGCCTGTAATTTCCTGGGGCCACCAATGGGAAACGGAATCCACCTTGGGTCATATAAAAAAGTGTTCCACCACTATCAGTGACTACACTACCTGTCACAATAGTAGATGGATAGCTGGTTACACCATCATCACTAAAGACTATTGCAGGCAACCCCGTATCAGTATTTATAAGGTCAACAGTAATACCATCCAACCCTTTTCCTGTTGTTGAATCGAAGACCACACCATAGGGATCTACTAAAACAACAACCTCAACACTATCAGATATATCTGCAGTATCCTGATACTTCATATCCACTCTGTCATTGGTGGATGAGCCTATTGTTCCATCATTGGCAGTTGCACCACCTCTGGTTGTTGGAATATATCCACGGAATATGCCTGTATTTACACCTGTCTCACGTAACCGCAAAATCTCACTATCGGTCACTGTAGAAACACCCTCTTGCCCTATCGTTACCGTGATAATAATTGAGTCTAGTGCAGTATCATCTTTATTCTGATCAGGGTCACTAACATCCAAAAACATGGTCTGCCCACCACTAAATGCGTCCGTTGCACTCAATGTTATAGGGTGATCTGTAACCTTATCACTACTATCTGCCAGATCTGGTGGTGGAATATCAACAAAGACACCGCCACCACTATCATACTGAGTAACAGGAACCATATAGGCAGGCCCATGGCCACCAATCTCATAAAACTCCATACGTGCTTCTGCATAAGTACGCGCTTCAACATCAACATCAACGCTGAATGTATTAATGCTTACTGCATTTGCCTGGAAATCAAAAGGAACGGTGAGAAGCCCTGCATCCATTACGATGGGAAAATCAAGAAAAAGCTTAAAACCCAGATCAGCCCCCTCAACAATTTCTGGCAGTGCAATTGTTATGCTATCGCCATTTACTGCCATTGCATAACCTGCATCATTTGTAACTACTGTTTCAGCAGGAACTTGCAAAATCAACTTACCATCAGCAAGTCCATTAGCCCCTGTATTGGTAATATTAATATCTACTGCAAGCACATCACCAACATAGAGATTTGACGGAGTTGAACTAACGACGACATCCGCCATGTTAACTCCCAGCACAGTGAATTGTTCATTGTTAGAATCAAGCGTTATAACAACACCTTCAAAATAACTTGCCTGTGCCTGATTACTAATTACCGTGCCCGGTGGTGTAGCGGCCCTAACCTCATAAACCATTGCAAAGCATATAAGCACGGCATAAATTAAAGCCTTGCCTAAAGACGAGAGAATGACAACATTACCCCGATTTCTATAGCAGCTGGAATGGCACAAATAGGAAGTTAAGAAAGACGGGATGAGTAATCCCACAACGCCTGAGAAAAGGCATTTTATTACTGAATGAAGGCTGATGCCTGCGTACATAGAAGCCTGTTAGCTTCTTACCCTGAGCTTACCCGCATTGTTGTTTTAAATTAACACCCATTTGACTTGTGCATCACTATATCAATGCACTATTTGTCTAACACATGCCATTTAAACTATTTCACACAAAAATGTGTGGGTGATGCATCCATGCATCACCCTAATGCGAATATCCCTTAGGTAATGCTACTGTATCTCTACCTGAAATCTGATAGTGACTACCTCACCTGCAGCCAATGAGACACCAGAAACAGTCAACACATTTGCTGTAGTAGCACCAAAGTCAGCGGTTACTCCATCCTTTGTTTCACCCGTACTTAGAAAGGTATCACCCACTGTACCACCATCAGTTACCTCATTATCTCCATCTGCTGGGTGATCAATCCAGACTTCATCAGCAGCAGCCCATGTATCCATATTTAATACCAACCTCCCGGCTGTAATTTCAGTATCAAGATTATCTACAATACCGATATTGGTCGCTGTTGCAGCACTGCCCCCATTGGTGATTTCGATCTGATACTGAACAATCGCAAGCGGGATCCGTTTTGGATCACTGGTACCATTAAATGGATCTGAAATAACAGTTGAGGTTTTGCTAATGCTCAAGCTAGCACCCGAGACCTCATAATCATCCTGGCTGGAGTGCTTGGCATCACGACTGGCATCATCAGCACCCGCACCATCACCATCAATATCAGCAAATACAATATCTACACTGCCTTCAGTATCTGCCACTGCTGTTTGTGTAAGCGCACCACCTAAAGTAGCTGCCCCATCATTGATGCGTGCTTCTGCCAGCAGATAATAGGACGCAAATTCTCCATCTGTAAAATTGGCAGCCGTTGCAAAGCTAGCCACAATAAAGACTGTTGCCGTTGCATCTGCTGCCAATGCATCAATATGAACATCGGTATCACCTGCGTTATAAGTACCACTGGCATCCACATCTTCATACACAGCAACACTATCGGCATTTTCGTTATCCGTATCACCAAACTTGCCCGTTCCACCCACCAACGTCACAATGCTAAGCCCAAAATCTTGGGTAGCATTACCATTGTTTGTAACAGTGAATTCCAAGACCTGGTCAACACTTCCCGGTGTAATCTTGACTGTAGCAACATCAACAGTTGCCACAGTCAGATTGATCTTGGTATCCACAACAAACGTATAGTCAACACCACCATTACTTTCCACTGCTGGTTGGACTATGAGATTGACTTTATAGTTAATAGTCGCCACACCACTATTGATAGTCGTGCCAGAGGCTGTGCCTGCTGCTAGGGTATTTCCTGAAAAAACCCCAAACAACAACATGACTAATATAGCCATGACCAACCTTGGGCTGAAGGATTGCGTTTTTATCATCTTCATCTCCTAAGGAACTTCGCATTAATAAAAAATATTCAGCAGCATCAACTACTGAAGCACTAAATCCGATGCCATTTCACTACTCCGGCACCAGCCTTCTGCCAAATCCTTATTGACACTGACCCCCTGTCTCACAACACTGTGAAATTTATTGGCTTAACCATCCAATAAACCCTTCTATTTAACTGCGCTACAAAATCTGCACATCCCTGTTCTTTACTTAATGCAGCCTATAGCCGAATGGATGCCCCCTCCTGCATCTAAATTAACCCTTCTATAAATCAATCAGGTTAATAACTCTCATCTAACTATGGCCCGAAAGCCCACTTGCCCATGCCCTTTGGGGGCTAGCGGTTTATTTAGAACCCAACGAACATTAGTGTAATCAGACTCATTAGCCGGACGTTCTTTCCCATCTGGCATCTTCACAATCAGGTTTTCAGGAGTATCAAACATACTGCCGTTATCTACTGAGAAACTAATCTGAACATCCTTGCCGTAAGCTGAGCCAGCGTTGTACAGCGTATGTTTTGGGATAATGTCGTTGATCACCACATTGTCTGCAGACGCCTTGCCATTATTGGTATAGCGAAGGATAAAGATCACCTCATCACCTGGCAGCACTGTTTTAGGAGGCACACGTTTGATAATCATCTTGCCGCTCTGATCCTTGACCTTAATCTCCATCTCCACAACCTTCTTCAATTTCACCGCCCCTTCATCAGCCAAAGCCGGCATTCCTGTAGTAAATGCCAGTAGAAACAAACCTGCTGTAAATGCCCTAAAATGTGACATGGTTCACACTCCTATTATTTTAAATGGGATAAAGTTGTCTTTGATTTATTATTAATAACCATATAATTCACGCACTATTTACCAATAAATAATTTTTCAGTGCTATTTTTTTACTTCTTATTAACCCCCAAAACAGCCCTTATAAACCCATACGACCGTTTCACCACGCCAGATAGATCTAAGCTATCTTTTTGTATTACCATGCTTTTTTAAGAAAAAAAGCATGGCTACCAGCAGCTTAGGCTACTGACAAAGAGTGTCTCATCCATGAATAATTACTACTCACAAGATACATACAGGGAGGGTAAATAATAGCCCTACACTATATAACGACATATAAGCATATAACTTTATTAGGTTTTTCTTGATGGGGCCACATCAACATCATGACAAAAATCATGCTGCATAAGTAGTCAATAGCGGAAATTGAACGAGTGAAGCAACTCAAGTAATCGCACTAAGCTTTGAATTGAAATGTTTAAATATCACTTCAAAGCTGAGATTCAAGGTTGTATCAAATACATACCGTCTCTGGCTTATACATCTGATTGCTAGCCAAACACGCCTTTTAATATGAAGAAGAAGAGCATAGATAAAAAGGCGCCAACAGGAAGTGTGACAACCCATGAAATGATAATCCCACCGATCACTCTTAGATCGATAGCACCAATACCACGCGCTAGCCCCACGCCAATCACTGCGCCCACGGCAATATGAGTCGTTGAGACTGGCAGGCCTGTACGTGAAGCCATAACAACTGTTGCAGCTGCAGCTAAGGTGGCACAAAATCCACGACTGGGAGTCAGTTCAGTAATTTGTGTGCCAATGGTCTGCATAACCTTATAGCCCATCGTCGCCAAGCCAACCACAATACCTATGCCACCCAATACTAATATCCAAATAGGCAGACCTGCTTTTTGAGTCACCATGCCACCTGACTGCACAATACTGACAACAGCCGCCATGGGGCCAATACCATTAGCCACATCATTGGAACCATGTGCAAAAGCCATTGCACAGGCGGTAAATATCATCATTGGAGTAAATACTTTTTCTACGCTGGCAAAGTGAAAATCCCGATCTGCTACCGGATCCACTTTTACTTTATTGATTAATACCCAACCAGCCACAGCAATCGCCAGCCCAATAATCACAGCCAGGACAAAACTCATATTCACAGAGAGATCGATATTGAGGTGTTTTAAACCTTTGAAAATTGTTATCAGTGAGATGATAAAACCAACTAAAAAGATATAGACTGGCCCCCATCTCTTGGCGCTTTGAAAAGGATTGTCTGTATTAAGGATCAGCTTACGGATACTCATCATTAATAGAAAAGCGATGGTTCCACCCAGTAGTGGTGATACCGCCCAGCTGGCAACTATCTGCCCAATCTTGCCCCAATTAACGGCATCTACACCAATCCCAGCAACAGCAAAACCAACAACAGCACCTACAATCGAATGGGTCGTGGAGACCGGCCAGCCTTTATGTGAAGCAATCATTAACCAGACTGCGGCAGCCAACAGCGCCGCCAGCATGCCAAACACCAGTATCTCGGGCGTATCTACAATAGAGCTGGGGTCAATGATCCCCTTACGGATGGTTTTGGTAACATGCCCACCGGCCAGAAAAGCCCCGGCAAACTCAAATATAGCGGCAATGATTATGGCCTGTTTAACCGTGATAGCCCCCGATCCCACTGAGGTTCCCATGGCATTGGCTACATCATTGGCACCAATACCCCAAGTCATATACAACCCAAAAATCACAGCCAATATAATTAAGACTGTCCCGTGTTCAGCTAGGATTTCCACAATGCTTCCCCAATCTCAAAATTAGCGTGCAATGAGCAGGCGCAGACGATTGCCCACTTTTTTAGAATAGTCTGCCAAATCTCCCGTCCACTCAATCAGCCGATACCACATCATGACAGAGATTGGATTAATCTCACCTTCATGCTTAAACAGTATCCGTGTCAGCTGAAGCTCCAGCTTATCGGCATCGTCTTCAATCCGACTCAATTCATCCACCATGGCCTCAACCTGTGTGGCTTCCCGCCCTCTAAAGCCCATCTCTAACAGCTCATCCAACTCTTCAATCACCTTGGCAGACTGCTCACACGCATCAATGCATCGTGCCGTTAGCAACATCAAAGGTTTTTTCATGGGTTCGGGTACTTCCATCGGACGCTCTACCAACAGGCCGGCAATGTCCTGAGCGGTATCTGCAATGGAGTCCTGCATTTGTAGCACCTCTAGCAGGTCACGACGATCCACTGGCATAAACAGACTTCTGGGTAGATTAGCCCTTAGTTTATTTTTGATCTGATCTGCCCGGTCTTCCGCCTCAAAGATCTTCTCTTTGATCACTTCAACCTCATCCTGATTTCCTGCAATCAGCGCTTCATAAAGAGGGGTTACCAGGCGCGCACACTCAACTGAACAACGCATATGTTCCTGCATCGCTTTAAAAGGTGAGCGCTTAAATAGTGCAGCAAGCGGATTGGTCGACGCCATATTTTCTACTCCATCACTTTCTTGGGATTTATCCAAAACCTATTTTATTGTAACAAGAAATATCAAACCTCTTCACTTTAAGTCAGGTTGATCGTACAGTGCCATTAAGCACAACCAAAGCGCACAGATACCTATGGCAAAAACGCTCATTATTGACCTGGCAGCGGGCAGAAGGACCCCATTCTTAAGAGGGATTCTTACCCGTTCACTGCAAGCAGCAGGGCTATCTTTTGAAGAGGCCTTTAATACCGCATCATCCATCCGTCAGTTATTAGCGGGGAGGAGTGAAGTCTCCACCAGCGATCTACGCACACTCGTAATACAAAAGCTGGAAGAGTCTCATGGCAAAGCAGCTGTACATCGCTATCAAAACCCTACTCACACTCCTGCAACCATTCTGGTAGAACGCTCCAACATGCAAAGCATCCCCTTCTCCAGAGGGGAGTTAAGACGCAGCTTAGAGTGTTGCGGGTTAACCGAAGAAGGTGCTACAAAGATCGTCGCAAAGATCTACGACTACCTTGTCAGCATTGATACAAAACGCATTAGCTCCCGCGATTTAGGGCTATTAACCCACAGCTATCTCAGAAGAGAGCTGAGTGCTGAGGCAGCAAAGCGCTACCTGGTCTGGACAGATTATCACCACGGCAATCGCCCCCTGCTCATTTTAATCGGCGGCACACCAGGCTGCGGAAAAAGTACCATGGCTACAGAGCTGGCCACCCGGCTTGACATTGTGCGCACCCAATCTACCGACATGTTACGCGAAGTGATGCGCATGATGTTATCCAGCCGCCTGCTACCCATACTGCACACCTCATCATTTGATGCCTGGAAGGCACTACCTGCACCCGCCGAATCACTTACTGACCGCAATAGCTTGGTGGCGGAGGGCTATCTCACGCAGGTAGAGCTTCTCTCCGTTGCTGGAGAGGCTGTATTACATCGCGCGCTCAAAGAACGGGTTTCATTAATACTTGAAGGCGTGCATATGCACCCCTCTTTTCTTGACAATATTCCAAATGAAGACAATGCCATTGTCGTCCCCATCATGCTTTGTGTGACGGATGAAGAGCTTTTACAGCTGCGTTTTACAGGGCGGGGGCAACAAGCCCCAAATCGGCGGGCTAAACGTTATCTGGATAATTTTGATGCCATCTGGCGATTGCAAGCATTTCTAATAGCTGAAGCAGAACGGGCCGGCTTTAATGTCATCATCAATAACAATAAGGAAGAGGCTCTTAGTAATGTTATGGCTGCTATTATCAACGCCCTATCCAAAGATTTTTCTAGCACACCCGAAGAGGTGTTTACATGAATCTGCGCTACAAAGGTTTGATTATTGTCTTAGATGGCCTGGGTGACCGGCCTTGTGCAGAACTCAATGGTGCAACACCCTTGGAAGCAGCACACACTCCAAATTTAGATCAACTAGCCACTAAAGGGTTATGCGGACTGGTAGACCCTCTGGCTCCTGGTGTGCCTGTCTCAACCCATACCGGAACAGGTATCATGCTTGGCCTCATCCCTACAGACGCAGCCAAGCTATCTCGCGGCCCTGTTGAAGCAGCAGGCATTGGTCTCCCCATGGCAGCCGGGGACATCGCAATTCGCTGTAACTTTGCAACACTAAAAAATGATGGTGGCCAACTAACTGTTGTAGACCGCCGCGCTGGGCGCATTAATGAACATACCGATCAACTAGCCAATTCACTGCAAGATATCGCTGTTGGAGAGGGAATTACAGCCACCATTAAACCAGCCACACAACACCGGGCTGTATTACAACTATCAGGTGAAGGATTATCAGCAGACATTAGCGACACCGACCCAGACGATACCTACAACCTTGGAAAAACACTGCAATGCACTCCTCTCAATCCAAATGACAGCGCAGCAATTCGAACAGCCAATGCCATCAACAGTTTCATTGCAAAGGCACATGAACGACTGGAAAGCCACCCAGTCAATGAGCAACGCAAACAACAAGGACTGCTACCCGCCAATGGAATCATTACCCGTGGTGCAGGAATGTTTCATAAAAGTCGCACTATTATAAATCACCTACAGCTTAAGGCAGCACTTATAGCAGGTGAAAACAGTGTTTGCGGGCTTGGTAAACTATTCGGATTTACCGTTATCACAGAGCCAGGATTTACTGCCCTGGCTAACACAGATCTAACAGCGAAAATCACTGCCACACAAAAAGCACTTGAAAGCCACGATATCGTCTTTCTGCACATCAAAGCACCCGACATCTGTGCACATGATCTAATGCCCACCGAAAAACGCGACGTCCTTGAGCATCTTGATAAAGCACTGTCACCACTGCTCTCTGATAATCTTGTAATTGGAGTCTCTGGCGACCATTCAACAAACTCCACCTATGGGAATCACTGTGCTGACCCTGTTCCCACACTGCTTCATTATCCAGAATCACGCAGGGACGGCTGTAAAGACTTTGGAGAGACCAGTTGCATGCAGGGCGGCCTGGGCCGCATAACCGCTAATGGATTTTTAATGTCTGCACTGGATGCCATGGGTGCCATGCATAACTATCGCACTGAAGATCAGGGGTTCTTTACTGCTGATTACTAATAGATATAACAATTATGCTGCTGTTAGATGCAGATAAGATATTCAGCTCTTCGCCTTTGTCGCAAACTCACCAAACTTTTTATCATCTGTTAACACGTGGCGAACAGCCCACGCAGAAACATATTTAACGATCTCTTCCGCATCTAGCATGTCCATGAGATAGAGCCCAATCTGCCCGTGTAGCTTCTCAAGCAGATCCTGATGTATTTTACAGTGGTCTTCTAAGCCAGGGTAACCCAGCTTGTACATGAAGTTTTCTTCAGCAGTAAAGTGTTGCCGAGCATAACTGCCTAGTTCGTCAATGAGTCTTGCCTGATAAGCAGAATCATGCCCTTCTAATTCGATCGAGAGTCGGTTGATCAGATCCAGTAGATAGCGATGCTGGAGATCTATACTCTCAACACCAACACTCAACTTCTGGTTCCACTCAAGCATTGGATAGGCTCACTGGCTCGATTGTTTCGCTTTTTTAATCTTATTCTCTACGCATTTGGATTTAGTGGTATGACAACCACACCCTTTCGTTTCAAACTTTGGTTTGGCCGGATCCTGTTTATTCAACCACATCTGAAAAGCAATCCAACCAGCACAGAGTGCTATCAGGCCAATTAAAGCAATGAGGTGATTCCAGATAGACATAGTATTAACTTGAGCTAAAGAGTCCTGCAAAACCCATGAAAGCCATGGATAAGATGCCGGAGATAATCAGGTTAAATGCAAATCCCTTAATCAATTTAGGCATTGCGTTTGCTTTTTCAACCTCTTGACGCATACCAGCCATGAGTACAATGGCAAGTGTAAAACCCATACCTGCACCTAAGGCGTAAACCAGACCTTCCCAGAGGCCATAACCTTTGTTGGTGGCAAAGATGGCAAGCCCGAGGATCGCACAGTTGGTGGTGATCAGTGGCAGAAAAATACCCAAGGCGCGAAAGAGTGTTGGACTCAGTTTTTTGATCGCCATCTCAATCAACTGCACTACACTGGCAATCACTACAATAAAGCTGATCAGTCGCAGATAGGGCGCATAGATCAAGACATAGGTATTCAGAATCCAGGCACATAGCGCAGTGACCACCATCACAAAGATGGTTGCCAGACCGAGACGGAACGAGACCTCTAGTTTGTTGGATACTCCCAGAAAAGGGCAAAGTCCAAGAAAGTAAGCCAGTACAAAGTTATTGATCAGCAGCGTGCTGATAAAAATCCAACCGAGATCACCCATGTCAGTTTACTCCAGCTTCAGCAGCCAGCTGCTTATCCAGCTTGTTCTTCTTCTCTTCAACCCAGTTGAAGTAGAGCAGCATGACACCCAACGTGATAAAGCCACCAGGGGGTAAAATCATAATAACCCATGGTTCAAAATTCGGCCCAAACAAGGAGATACCAAAGAGTTCACCAACACCCAGAATCTCACGGACACCACCCAATGCGACCAGGGCGAAGAGAAAACCAGCCCCCATACCAAAAGCATCCGCAATCGACATGCGCAAGGTATTACGTGATGCAAATGCCTCCATACGACCCAGAATCAAGCAGTTACACACAATCAGAGGAATAAATGCACCCAACTCTTTGTGGATAACAGGCATCGCCGCTGCCAATGAGTAATCCACAACGGTAACAAAGGTGGCAATTATGATAATAAAGCAGGAGATACGCACCTGCTTAGGGATGTAGCTTTTTAACAGTGAGACCAGAATACTGGAGCCGAGCAATACGAAAAAACTGGCAAGCCCCATCGCCAAGCCGTTGATAGCCGAGTTGGTTACCGCAAGCAGTGGACACAACCCCAAGACCTGCACAAAAACGGGGTTTTCGCGCCAGAGGCCCTTCATAAATTCTTCGTATGCGTGTTGTTCTTTAGCCATGATTAGTGCTTCTAATTAAGTCGATCATTTTCAGGTTCTACTACTGCGCCTTAGCCTCTCCGGCCTCGGATGGAGGCGGTGTCACCTCTATATAGACTGGTTCAGAGCCAGGCTCTGGCAGTTTCGAAACCCAATAGTCATTACCCTTGTTGATAATCCTTACCACTGCTACCGAGGAGATTGTGGCACCGGTAATTGCATCTATCTCATTCGGCTTCTTTTTCCCTTTCTTCGTTGCAACAATAGGCGGCTCAATGGCCAGATCATCAAAGTCAGCAACAAACTTGGCATCCTTATAGATCTTGTCACCCAGCCCAGGGGTTTCACGGCTAGCAAGGATCCACATACCAATCACTTTTCGGTCCGCTGGACGATAGCCATAAAGTACACTGATGGTATCCGCAAACCCTGGCCCATCACTTGGGATGGCATACCCCATGAATTTGCCACTCTCATCGTAACCTGCATAGATAGGTTCTTCGCCCTTCTCTTCCTCATAAGAGACCACCAGCTTGCCCTCTTTGAGCAGCAGCTTCTGCATCTTGGTCACATCAGGAATCACCCGAAAAACAGACTCACGCAGCTCTCTCGCCTTGTTCTCTTTGATGGTTTCAAAGGTGACCAGGTAGATCGCAATGATAATAACGCCAGAAAGTAATCCAGCAATTGCAAGCGTACCAATCAGGCGAGCCGGACTAGGCTCTTCTGCTCCAGCAACTTGCTCTATTTTATCTTCACTCATTTCGAGTCCAGCTCCCGTCCAAATACCCGTGGCTGGGTGTATAGATCTATCAAAGGTGTTGCAGCATTCATCAGCAGAATGGCGTACATCATCCCCTCAGGGAAACCACCAAAGACACGAATGAGCACCACCAAAATCCCAATGCCAATTGCAAAGATCCAGGTTCCTTTCTTTGTCAACGGTGAGGTAACCGGATCAGTGGCCATAAAGAGCGCACCAAGCAACATGCCGCCAGAGAAGGTGGTAAAGATTGGCCCTGGATACTTATCAGCATCAACGATAAAGAGTATCAATGAGAAGATCATCGCAGTACCAAGAATACCAATGGGGATGCGCCAATCAAGATCACGTCGCCACCAAAGATAGCCGCCACCAAGAATTAACAGCAGCCCGCTGGTCTCACCCAGTGAGCCTGAGGTATTGCCGAACAACAGATCAAAAAATGGGGTATCAATATGTTCAAACTTCATCAAGCCTAATGGAGAGGCCTGCGTAACCGTATCAACCACACCCTGCATCAGTGGTAGTGCAAAGACAGATGAAGGGATGGTGAAAAAATCACCTGGAGCTGTCCAGGTCGTCATCGCAATTGGGAAGGTAGCCAGCAAAAATGCGCGACCAACCAACGCGGGATTAAATATGTTTGCACCCATACCACCCCACATGGTCTTTCCAATGCCAACGGCTACCACACCACCAATAAAGGCCATCCATAACGGCAGCGCTGGTGGCAAGGTGAGTCCCAATAGCCAGCCCGTAAGGATGGCCGTGCCATCACCCAAAAAATAGCCACGCTTCTCTTCGGGTGCAAAATACCACTCTGTTAAGACGGCGCCTGCAATACATGTCAGCAGCACCAGAAGCGCGCCCAGACCAAAGAACCAGACACCTGCCAAGGTTGCAGGTGTTAGCGCGTACCAAACATCGCGCATTACGACCGGTGTGGTCATCTGCTGTCGCAGTTGTGGCCCGGGCTGTATTAGGAGTTTTGGATCCTTCTGTGTCACTGAACCTTCCCCTTCATTGATCGCAGATGATCTTTAGCAGTGCGAATATGCTGCACAATTGGAATACCTGAAGGACATGAGTAGGTGCAACAACCACACTCTACACAATCCATAACGTTATAGGATTCGGCCATCTCTTCATACATTCGCGATTTTGCCAGCCGTGCAAAGCGGGCTGGATTCAGAAAATATGGGCAGGCTTCAACACAGCGACCGCAGCGTATGCAGTTATACTCTTGCGGGCGCCCTGTCTCATTTTCAGTCAGCGCCAATACGCCGGAGCTGCCTTTCATCATCGGCGCATCGAGATCAGCAATCGATTCACCCATCATTGGGCCACCCAATACAACCTGGCGCGTCTCTTCTGTCAGTCCACCGGCAAAATCAAGCACCTCACGTATCGAGGTACCGAGCGGTACAATCAGATTAGCAGGATAGGAAACACCAGGGCCAGAGACCGTAACAACACGCTCAATCAATGGCTTACCGGTTTGAAAATACTCAGCAATGGCGATGATGGTTCCCACATTGTTGACAGCCACCTCAACATCACGTGGCAACTTACCTGCTGGAACCTCCACATCAAACACGGATTTGATCAGCATTTTCTCCGCACCCTGAGGGTATTTAACCTCAAGTGGAACTACCCGTACTGGCTGTCCAGGCTTGATCGTATCTTGTAACGCTTTTATAGCTTGCGGCTTGTTTTTCTCAACCCCGATAACGATCTCTTCAGCATTCAGCTTTTGGCGAACAATCTCAGCGCCATAGAGCAACTCTTCAGTCTGCTCCATCATCTGACGATGATCATTGGTTAGATAAGGCTCGCACTCAGCACCATTGATCAACAGATAGCGAATATTATGACCATCAGGAATGGCATATTTCACATGGCAAGGGAATGCGGCACCGCCCATCCCCACGATGCCCGCCTTCTGCACCTCACCAATAAAATCCTCGATCGAAAGGCTCTCCCAATCGATGGGATTAACATCCACCTGCTGGGTATCGTACTGATCAGCCTCAATCACAATCGCATCCTGAAAGGTGCCATCAGCATAGCGCTCAGAGCCAATAGCAGTAACCCGCCCAGTGACCGGGCTATGCAGCGCAACAGAGACAAAGCCACCTGGCTCTGCAATCATCTGGCCACGCTTTACTGCATCACCTGTCTGCACAATTGCTTTAGCGGGCGCACCAATATGCTGACCGAGCGGTATCACAAAACGCTTACCAAAAGGCAGGCGCTGGATTGCGAGTTGCTCAGTCTGTCCCTTGTGATGACGAGGATGCACCCCGTGATCAAAGCTACCAAGGCTGCTGCTTAAGCTCTTACTTATTTGCCGAAATAGATTCATATTAAAACAGTTGTCAGTTACTACGCGGCAGGGTGAGTACAGAAACTGCACTCACCCTACGGACAGCTATTAGCCATTCATCAGCTTAGCCATGTGCTCACCCATATCCGCAGGTGAACGGGAGACAGTCACACCCGCAGCTTCAAGCGCGGCGATCTTATCGGTAGCGGTACCTTTGCCACCAGAGATGATGGCACCCGCATGACCCATGCGACGACCTGGGGGTGCAGTCAAACCAGCAATATAGGAGACAACCGGCTTGGTAACATGGGCCTTAATGAACTCAGCAGCCTCTTCCTCTTTGCTACCGCCGATCTCGCCAACCATGATAATACCTTCGGTCTGTGGATCTTCCTGGAACAGTTTCAGACAGTCGATAAAGCTCATGCCATGGATAGGATCACCACCAATACCCACACAGGTGGATTGTCCCAGACCAGTCAGAGTGGTCTGGCGCACGGCTTCATAGGTCAAAGTACCGGAGCGTGAAACAACACCAATTTTGCCCGGCTGATGAATGGATCCTGGCATAATGCCGATTTTGCATTCGCCTGGAGTGATAACGCCAGGGCAGTTAGGGCCAATCAGATAAGGTCTGTTATGACCACGTAGTGCAGCCTTCACCTTTAGCATGTCTATAACCGGAATACCTTCGGTGATGCAGACGATAACCTTAACGCCGGCATCAGCTGCTTCCAAAATAGCATCAGCCGCAAAGGCGGGTGGCACATAGATCATACTGGCATCAGCACCGGTTGCATCAACCGCATCAGCCACTGTGTTAAACACAGGGCGATCCAGGTGAGACTGACCGCCTTTACCGGGGGTTACACCACCAATGATGTTGGTGCCATATGCGATGGCCTGTTCAGCGTGGAAGGTACCCTGCTTTCCAGTGTAACCCTGGACGACAACCTTGGTGTCTTTATTGATCAAAATACTCATTTTTAGATTCCTGTATCAGCATTCAGCTAAAGTCGTGGTAGATGATTAAAAACTCTTAACAATCATCCAACCATTATCTTCTTTCACCATTCGTATACTGGCCTGCCGCTTCTGGCGCTTGGCGGGAGGATAGGTTATATCCATCTCCACCTTACAACGATACTCCTGTTTCCCGTCCACTTCGCTCTGTTTGCACTTGAGCTTGTCGAGGGTGTGGATCGTTGTCGCAACCGCAGCACCCGCTTCATTGCCTAGCATGGTTTGCGCCAGTTCATTGGCTCTATCCATCTCAGCTTGAAGCGCTTTTTTCAGATCAGCTTCTGTTGGCTCTCCAGAACAACCTGTCAGAGCCAACCCCAGTAGTACAATGGTGATGCCGGTAAATAGAGTCTTTACTTTAGTCTCTACATTAGTAACCGACATCGATAATATGCAACCGTTAATTAAGCGACAGATGCGACGACTTTCTCAGCCGCATCAGTCAAACCTTCAGCAGAGATCAGATTCAAACCACTCTGATCCAGCAACTCACGACCCTGAGTAGCGTTGGTGCCTTCCAGCCTCACAACCACGGGGATTGAAATCCCAACCTCTTTAACCGCTGCGATGATACCTTCAGCAATCAGATCACAACGAACGATGCCACCAAAGATATTAACCAGAATGGCTTCTACCTTAGAGTCACTCAGAATCAATTTGAAAGCAGCGGCTACGCGCGCAGCCGTGGTGCCACCACCAACATCCAGGAAGTTAGCTGGATCGCCACCATGCAGCTTGATTAGATCCATGGTCGCCATAGCCAACCCCGCGCCATTTACCATGCAGCCGATATTGCCATCCAGGGTGATGTAGTTGAGGTCATGCTTCTGTGCCTCACACTCTTGTGCATCTTCCTGTGTCTCGTCACGCATCTCCAGCAAATCTGGACGACGGTAGAGGGCGTTATCATCGATGTTGATCTTGCCATCCAGTGCCAACAGATCGCCATCACCGGTTACGATCAAAGGATTGATCTCAACCAGGCTCATATCCTTTTCATCAAACAGCCGATAGAGGCCCAGCATGATCTTGGTCAGCGCACCGACCTGCTTGCCTTCTAGGCCCATCTTAAATGCGGCCTGGCGGCACTGATAAGGCTGTAGACCTGCGGCAGGATTAGCACAAACGGTGACAATCTTTTCAGGGGTTGTCTCTGCAACCTCTTCAATGTCCATTCCGCCGGATGCAGAGGCCATGAAGACAACGCGCTCTGTTGCACGATCAACCACAGCGCTCAGATAGAGTTCGCGGTCAATATCCAGTGTCTGCTCAATCAAGACCTGACTGATCGGCAGTTTATTACCATGCGTCTGAAAAGTAGCCAGACTGCTGCCCAGCATGTTGTCAGTTTCTGTCTTCAGCTCATCTATGCTTTTGACCAGTTTTACACCACCGGCTTTACCACGGCCACCTGCATGTATCTGAGCCTTCACGACCCAGGCATCACCACCAATATTATTGGCGGCAGATTCGGCATCATTCACTGAGTCAATCATCTGCCCAGCAGGGATGGGGATTCCATACTCTGCAAACAGACTCTTAGCTTGATATTCATGTAAGTTCATAGGCTTTCACTCAAGTTGTCGGTAAATTCATTAAAGCTATCAGCAGTGAAAAATAACGCATTCTCTCTGCGATAACTCTCCCTTATCTTAATAACCTGCCAGCTTTAACAAGTGCTCGCGCACACGCGCGGATGCCTCTGCTTGCGCACTGCTCTGCTGCGCACTGCTTTGCTGCTGGTGCTCACTCTTCAAGGCCACCAATACGGCCTCATGCTCTTTTGTCAGATTCTCTTCTGTCGCTTGGGCAATTGCTGCTGCGAATGGCGTTTTAATACCTGCCAACTCCTGCAAGGTGCGCCAGGTTTGGGCACGCTCAGCAATCTCACCAGCGAGTTCAGCATCAACCCGAATACGCTGAACCTCTTCACCATCACTGGATACCAGGATGAAAGGTGTCTTGCCCTGGCGCGCTCCACTCTCCAGCCCCAACCAGGCATCCAACGCTGTTGGCGCGGGATCTTCGCTGGTAACTGGAGCAAAACGACCCGCAAAACGACGCTCGCTCAAAGCCCATTGTGCAGGGGTAAAGGGTGTGCCATTCTCATTTGCAAGCCAAGACATCTCCAGCTCTGGATTGCCTTCCAATGTAATACGCGAACCAAATACACCCTCAGCAGCTGGATCATAACGAAACAGCGGAAAGGCGCGGCTATTCAGCGCAAGCTCAGCCTGCTGCATCGTCTGATTCACAGAGAATCCATGCCGCTCCGGACTGGGCACATGCGCATGAATCAGAGCAGGCCCTTTATATTTGAGTGCTTCACGGACGCTTTGACGAAAATGTCCTGATGCGGCTACAGAGGTTTGAGCCACATAGGCACCGCGTTGTGCCATTGCCATCAATCCGAGATCAGCTTTCGGATCACGTGCCGATGCCAATGCCGCATCTGTCAAATTACCGCTGTCCAGACCTAAGCCCAGGTCAGCTAGCACCAGAATTTTAATCGGTAGTTTAGACTTTAACAGCCAGGCAATCTGGGAGAACCCACGGCCAGCCAGCGCCTCATCATTGCCAACCAATATTAACGGCGGGCAGAGTGCTCGTTCCTGATCTGTCAAATTCTGCCAACGCAGAGCATCCAGTTCTGCACGCAATTGTTGAATACCTGTTGGCTGATCCAGCTCCAGTTTTGCGCGGCGAAGCAGGCGTTGCGCATCGGTTGATTCACGCAACTGACCTTGCAGTAGCCCTGCGCCCATCTGCCCTGTATCACCTGTGGTATCCACAGCTACAGGCACCTGAAATGGATTATTTGGGAAGGTTCCAGCCCAGGTTGTTACTGTGCCTGGGGCGACCGCCAGGCCAAAACGTGCACGACCCAGCCCTGTCTCACCTTCAGTCAGTCGCCAGTGCAGTTCACCTAATGCTTTAGCCAAGTCAACCAATCGACGTAGATGCAGAGCATTAACATTACCCTCTTCTACCGAGGTTTCAATCTTGATTGTCAGCTCGCCAACATCAACCATCCCATCCTTCAGCTGATCCAGACCGGCTGTCAGTGCATCAAGGTTCTTCACTGGCAGGGCTGATGCCATCTCCTCGCGGATCTGCACTTTGAGTCGTTCCAGGGTCTCTGCAACATCTTTGGTAAAGTTGTGTAGCAGCGGTTGTTGTTGATATTCGGTTGCCGCCAATGCCATGCGGACAGCGAGCTTCTCACCTGATCCAGACTCAGCACCATCGCCCCCAGCCACTGCCATTGCGCAGAAGCGCGACAGCATGACGGCAGCCATTGCGCCAATCTCTGGATTATCGCTAACCTTTTCAATAATCTCTGAAGGCGTATCAGGGGTTGCGCCCCAGATATCCCATATCTCACGCGCCTGTTGCAGACGTGCCTCGTCCTGCTTCTCAGCCTTCATTGCGCCCGGCTCGCACACCGAAACACAGATGCCGCAATTCTTGCAGGCATTAGGGTTTATCGCCAGCGCAAGCAACACACCACTGTCTTTTTTCTCTGATTCAAGATCAGCAAAGAATGGAGCGGTGACCGCAACAGGGAGGGATCCAATCTTGGCATTGACGGCATTAAAGGCATCGTCCATCGCCTGCTTGCGATCTTCGGGTAGCGGCATCTTCTCTTGCAACCAGCCATAGGCCTCTTCCAGTAGCGCACTCGTTGATCCACTTTTAGCTTTACCGCTACGTACCTGACTACAGATGCGTCCCGCTAGCTTTGAACCATTTGGACGTAATGCATCACCACCCGCAATCTTGATGCCCGCATCGATTAGCGCACCAGGAGCAACAGCTACCGCACCAATGGCTCCATCAGGGCAGCTGCTCCAGCACTTTCCGCAACCTGAACAATCGGTAGGGTCAAACGCGGGCAACATGCGACGAGTGTCACTCAAATCACGAAAGGTGGAACTTAATGGAGGAACCGTGCCGGCTGCGATATAAGGATCAGCAGTCTGTGTCTCCGCCTCACCTTTGCGATAAAGAATACCTACCTGATCCCAAAATCGGGGCAGACTGTCATGACACTCATGTTTCGATTTCAGCTGGCGCACAGCTATTGGTGTGGCATCAGCTTTAGCTGCTTTCTGAGCAGGCTCGCTCAATGTTGAATAATCAATCTTTCGAACGGCCGCCATACCCGTTTGGAATGAAGCAAGCAGCGCATTGCTCAGCTCGTCAGCAAGATTGTCCAGTGCCTCTTCACGCGCAGGGATAAGGCGACGTGCCTTTACATCAACAGCTTCTGCATCCAGTAACGCTTTAAATAGAGCGCCCAGTAGATGTTCGCGTGTCAAATCGGCCGCTGGAATGCCGGGTATTTTGGCACCTTTACCGCGTGGCATTACTGCATAAAGGGTTAAATTCTTCTGTTTAACTGCAGCGCGAGTCTCAGCTGAAAGCCCTTGCCATACAGCCTTATCCGTACCCGCTGCCAGCACCATCAACGCGCCACCCTCTCGCACATGAGCATGCGGCTTTAACAGTGGGTTAGGGCGCTTTGCCACTACAACAGAAAAGTCAACTGTGGCGTCATCGCCAGCATCCATCAATCCAGAATCTGCGTGTGTTACTACATCGGAACAGTAGGCACCCCAGCGCTCCCAACTCAAGCCTGTACGGCTACGCAGTTGACCGCCAACCAGCTGATACAGGTAGCTTCCTGCCTCATCAGCTAAGCCTTCGCCGCCTTGGCCGGTCATACGATGTACCGCAATGGTCAATGCATTTTCAGGTCGCAGATCAGGTGCCGCTGTTTTTGCACAGATGCCTTGCTTGGCAATCTCAGGATAGGCGCGGTTTAGGTTGTCCAGCAAAACCTGGCGCTTTGGATAGCCCGTTGATCTCTGCGCCAGATCGACACCCAAGTAATGGCGTGTACCCGTCAATTGATCAACACTGTTACACAGCGCGATAAGATCAGCCGCTCTTACCGGTTGGCCGCCAATACCATAGATGGCAGTGCGAAGACGCGGCCGTGATTTCTCATCCATTGCAGGGATGCCTGGGTGCGTTTGATCACCGTAACGACTATTCTCTTGCGCCTGATCAAAGGCAGCGCGAATCTCTCGTGTCAAAGGGGCATCACCAGCTAAAGGCGTTTCGACACGCTCTAAAACAACCACGTTTACACGTCCGCGCAATAGGCGAACAATTTCAGCTGAAGGGAATGGACGCACGGCATGTACTCCGACCACGCCAACCCGTTGCTCTGACTCAGCCAGGATATTTGCTGCAACAGCCTTTGCTGTTTCGATAGCCGAACCCTGCGCTACCAATACCAGTCTGGCATCATCTGCTGAGTAGTGAGGCCATTCTGCTGCATCAGTGCCCAGCTCATAACTTGATACGCTAGAATAATTTCTGCCTGTCTGTTCTGCAAAGTCGGCAATAGCCTCTTGCAGAATGGCGGCAACATGCTGCTCAAAAAAAGCTGTTTGGCCAATGACACCCAAGGCGTAAACCTCAGAACCTTGCAGTGCGCCATGCATGACCGGGTTATCTAAATCATGCCAATTAGGTACTTGACGACGCATCTCACCAAATAACATTTTTTGTGCATCAGTGGGTGACGGTATGCTGGCATCTGCAGCGCCAATGAAACGCTCTGCCAGCTCCTGTGATGCCAACCGAACATTTTGCAATGAACGCGCTGTCTGCTCCCCATCCATTGCCACCACACCCGGTATCAGGGCGCGCTCTGCAACACGACGGGCAATCAGTGAGAAATCAACCGCTTCCTGAACAGAGGATGCAGTCAGTGTAAAGACACCGGTATCCGCACAGAGATGAATGGCCTCATGGCCAGTACCCAACGCCGGGCCTTGACCTGAGACCGCACTATTTTCAAGATGAATAACCAGAGGAAGGTGACGAGCTGCAGCAGTACGCAATAGATCCTGGACAGCAGAGATATCTTGACCCGAAACAAAGGCCGTTGCTCGTCCTCCCGACATGGAAAGCCCCATCGCAGCAGCCAGCGTTCCACGTGGGCCATCGGTTTCACAAGAGACAACCAATCCACCGAAAGCATCCGTATCACGCTGCTCCTGCTCAGACCGCCACGCTTGGTTGGCTCCATCTCCAGGAAAAGTGCTACCCAATGCGGCAGTTCCGGAAATACCCGCTTCGGTTACAGCAACCGCTGTATTTCCGTCCAGAACTGTCTCTATCCCATCTTCCTTTACTGCTTTCTCGGAAGAAGCAAATAAACGCCGGTACAGGCGTATGGCCATGGTCTCGTTACTAGGCATGTCGTTTCTGGCTCTTGTCTTGGCTATTTTCTTCAAACTGGTTACCTTCCAGCCACTTTATCGCCCCTGTTGGGCAGCGGTAGGTGGCTTTTGGTTTTGCATTACCGAGATCAAAATGCACAATCGGCAAATTGTTCTCCATAACAACCACTCCAGTCTCGGCATCTGAGGCACAGCGGCCACAGGCATCACAAGCTACGGTGCATAAAGCAACGGCATCATCACCCGCTAGCGGGTTGTTGCATTGAACGTAGAGTTTTTCATTTAACGGCAGAATCTCAAATAGATCCCGTGGACAGGCATCAACACAATCGCCACAAGCGGTGCAGAGGTCAACCTCAACCTTTGGCAGCACATTGTCGTTCATGGTGATCGCGCCAAAGGTGCAGGATATCTCGCAATCAGCAAGACCCAGGCAACCCCAGGAACAACCCTTGCCTCCACCAGAGACCATATGTGCAGCCCGGCAGCCATCAAAGCCTTTATATTCGGCAATTTGAAGTGCTTCTGCGATACCACCGGCACAGCGCAGCCGCGCAACCCGCTTATTCTGCTCACCGGCATCTACACCAAGGTATTCCGCAATGCTTTCTAGTGCATCAGGGCTTGCCACGGTACATAGGCTAGGCTCAACCTCACCCGAGACCAATTTTTCAGAGAAGGCTCGACAGCCAGGCTCGCCACAAGCACCGCAATTGGTGCCAGGGAGCAAATCTTCAGTATCATCAATGCGTGGGTCTTCCTCTACCTTCAGGTATCGGTAGGCCACTGCAAGGACAACACCAAAGAACAGTCCCAGGCCGAGCATGATGCCCGGTGCAGAAAATAATGTTCCGAGATCAAATGACATTTGATATTCGCTTCGTTAGCAGGGAATCAGGGGCAGATGCGTAAAAAGCCAAACAAAAAGCGTGGTTCATCCCGCATCGTGCTCCCAAACAGTAATCCCTAGTTGTATGCTTCAGCCCGTTTCATCAGATCATCCAAATCCGGCTCGTCTTTATTCAACGGCTTGCCAGGATGGATACAGTTAGCGGGGCAGAACTCAGCTGATTCAACCAACTGAGCATAGGTTCCAGCTGTTGCATCTGCAATATAGGCCTGCTTATTGTCGTCATAGACGAACATCAGCGGGTTAAGATTGGTGCAATCATTACAAGTGGTGCATAGAATCGATTCGATCCAGGGATCATCAAAGCTCACCTCTTCCTCTTCAGGCTCTGGCGCAGCTTCCGGCTCAGCAGCAGCTTCTGGACCCACATCTTCTACCGGGGCAGCAGCAGGCGCTGCTGTCGCAGTAACTGGTGCACCAGTAGCAGTAGGCATGGCGGCAGAAAGATCGAAACCCACTAAGGCATCAGCCAATCGACCCAATGCTTCACCCGCTGTTTCGGTGCGAACACGCTCCAACTCTTCAACCTGCTCTTCGCGCATGGCATCAAGCTCAGTCGCTGCCGCAGCTTGCGCCTCTTCACTGGCCTTTTGTATTGCCAGATCTACATAGCGACTGCGAACACCTGCCAACTCTTGAAGGGTACGCCAATAATTACGACGATCACGGCAAGCCATGATCAGTGCGCGCGAGATAACAAGGCGATGCATAACATCGTTGCCATCAACGGCCCAGATGAAAGGTACGCTACTCTGCGCATGATCTGCAGGCAGAGCCAACCACTTCGCAACCGGCACTAGATCATCAGAATTACTTCCTTCTGGAACCACGCCAAAATGCCCCTTTAAACCTGGAATCAGCAGTGCATAATCGGCAAAGGTGAAAGAGAGTTCTGAGGTTACCGAATTGCCATCAGCATCGGTATAACTGTAGTTATGGTTAGGCCAATCATGCTCAGCTTGAGGGTTGCTGCTAAAATTCATACGGGAGGCAAAATCATCACCCGCATCAGGGTTAATCAGGAAGAATGGATGGGCGCGCCCTTCCATTGCCGCACTGGCAACAAACCATGGATCAAGCGAACCACCTTCGGACGATTTAACCCCAGTAGTGACCAAGTGCAGAGCGGTACGGGTAGCATCAAGTGCCAAACCATATTGTTCCAGCAGGTGGTCATAACGCGCCGCAGAGGATTGAGCAACCACCGCCTGACGATGGCTGATACCAAGATAACCCAACTCAACACGAAAACGTTGAAATGGATCTTCACCCTCAGCAGAGGCTGGATTGCTATGAGCTTGAACCCGTACCAGAATCTGTACTGGACGACCGGAACTCAATAGCTGCGAAAAGGAGGAGAGACCACTGCTCGCAACATTGTTAGCATTATCTATAGCGACAACAGTGGGTATCAACAACAGCTCTTCTTGAGAAAATCCTTCCCAACCAAAATTCTTAAACCAGGCATCATGGACGGCAGGCTTATAGGCATCTTTGGTTTCAAGCCTGGCAATGCGTACTGCAGCAAAAACCTTAGCTAGTTTTTCTGCTTCTGTATCGAAAATTGAGGCAGCAACTGAACAGGGGTCAATATTACTGACCGATTCAAAATCAGCCACATCTGTTAACAAGGTTTCGCCTAACTTGTCAGCATGTACAGCACGTACCAATACAGGTTCGTTATGATAGGTTTCCAGAACTTCCAGTGCGCTTTCAATGCGTTTACGTCGTGCAGCAGCCATTGAGACTGAACCCTGTGAGTGGTTCATCATCTTTGACATAGCCGTCGCATTAAAAAAGTCGCTTGAAGCGCCAATACTCTGTTTGATCGCAGTCGATTTTCTTGATGCAGGTGTCTTGCTTTTTTCCACCGCCAACAGCGCTTTCATACTAGCTGCCAGCTGGGAGACTTCCTGACTAAATGCCGCACGACGAGGCGCTGATTTACAGCGCGCCACATGAAGCAGTAGATAGATAGAGGCTAAACGCCCATAACCTAGAAATTGAGTGCCTGCCTCAACAGCAGCAACCAGCTGACCCAGATCAGCCTGTAGTCGCTCAACATGCTCACCCTTCAGATCAAGCTGAGTCTGCAGGGCTTTTGCAGCATCAGCGACTAGAGACGCAGCATCTACTGGTGCCTCCTGGCCTTGCAACCTGCTGCATAGCTCACGCTCAATCCAAGCAAGATTATCTTTAAGGATACGTGCATTTTCTGCGGCAGGTGCAAACCCATCAACTGCATCCCCAAGAAAGCGGGAAAGAGGCTTTGCCAAGACATCACCTGACAATCCTGCCGGAAAGAGACACAACGGATAATCGTATCTAACCTTCGAGACATCTCGAAAGCCGTTCAACGAAACGGGAAGGAATTCGCTGCCGACTTTGCCAAGTGTGGACTTAGCACCAGGTTCACCCAGATGAAAATGCCGAAGAGTGCTCATCAGCTCATCTGAGGCATCAGCAGAAGCAGGGAGAAAAGGTACGCCTCCTGCCCTACGCTCTGGTTTCTGCACCGGCTGCTTTTTACTAGCTTGTGCTGTCATATCGTGGAGTCTGCCTGTAACTATTTTAGATCGAGAAGGAGTCAAGCGCCTTATTAACACCGGCGAGCTTGTCTTCATCGGACATGCCAAGACCTACGTTGCTCCAGTCGTCATACACTGGGGCGTCTGGGTCGTGATAGAGCAGGCCACAAGGCACTTTGCCCGTATCACGCGCAATCGCCATAGCACCATTCCAGTCAGATGGATCATGCACCAGCTGGTTCGGGTAGATCTTCTCAACCGCTTCATTGGTGGGGATACCGTTTTCATGCTTCAATAGCAGAATCTGAGACGGATCACTTGACATCTCTTTATGCACATCTTCCACAAAGACGGGGCAACGCTGAATGATACGAACAAAGCTGGTGCCGCGATGAGCATGGGCTTTTTTGATGGTTTCATATACCAGCAGCGGGTTCCAATCCACAACCTGCGCCACAAATGAAACATTAGTAACACCCAGAGTAATGGTCAGCGGATTCATCGCTGGCAGAAAAGCACCTGTTGGATGAGTGTTTGTCTTGAGATCTGGCGGGCTGGTTGGTGAGGTCTGCTTTTTGGTCAGACCGTAAATGGCGTTATCAAAAACCAGCACGGTCATATCCACGTTGTAACGCAATGCATGTATCCAATGACAGCCACCGATGGAGAAACAGTCACCATCACCGGTGGAGACCCAGACATCCAGATCAGGGCGGCGCGCCTTGATACCAGAGGCAAAGGGTAGCGCTCGGCCATGCAGGCCATGAAAACCATAGGTCTTCATGTAGTGCGGCAGACGACTTGAACAGCCGATACCGGAGACATTTACGATCTTTTCAGGTGATAGCTGTGCCTCTCTGCATACCTTTTGCACAGCGGTCAATACGCCATGATCTCCACAACCAGTGCACCAACGTGGCTGGGCACCTTCATAATCTTCAATCGTGAAATAACGGTCTTGTACGTCTAGAGACCAATCTGCTTTAAGTCCGAACATCGACGTAACCTCCTAATTCAGTTTCTCGAGACGACCAAGAACGGCCTTACAAATCACACCCGGCTGCAGCGGAGCAGCCTGCACAATAGACCAGCAATCAATATCCATCACAAACTGATTACGCAGGATAGTGGCCAACTGGGCATAGCGGCGGGTCGAATCATTGATCAGCGGCATATCGGGCTCATCACTATAATTGAGTTCAACGGTCATAACCTTCTTAAACTTAGAGAAGATCTCTTTCAGATCCTTCTCAAAAGGATGCAGAAAGCGCAGGTGAACGTTGGAGACCTTATGACCATCCGCGCGCATGCGATCCACTGCCTCCTCAACAGCCCCTAGGGTAGAACCCCAGGAAACCACCAGAATATCGCCTTCATCATCACCATGGATCTTAGGCTTCTGCAGGGTAGCAGCCACTGCTGCCATCTTGCGGCTACGCATGTTACAACCGATTTGGTTTGACATGGAGTCGTAGGCCACCTTACTGCGCTTGGTGTGCGCCAGGCCGGTTAGCACATACTCACCGCCTTTCTGACCCGGGATTGGGCGTGGTGAGATACCCGTCTCCTCATCCCATTCATAGGCCGGTACATTTTTATCCCACTCGGACTGATCAATCGGTGACGCAAGCCATTCGGCCTGCGGCTCTGGACGATCATAAGGCTGTACGCCGGTAGCCAGGTTGGCATCAGTCAAGATAATGACTGGGGTACGGAAAGCCTCAGCCAGTTTGCGTGCTGTTACAACAAAGTGAAAGCACTCAGAGATGGTGGCAGGCGCCATGATGATCTTGGGCGCATCGCCAGGCATGCTATAGAGCGCTGAGAGCAGATCACCCTGTTCAATCTTGGTCGGTTGGCCGGTTGAAGGGCCACCACGCTGAACGTTGACAACAACCAGAGGCACCTCACACATGACAGCCAGACCCAAGATCTCAGTCTTGAGCGCCATACCAGGGCCAGAGGTGATGGTGACAGCCGTCTTGCCTGAGAAGGAAGAACCTACCGCATAGGCAGCCGCTGCGATCTCATCCTCGGCCTGATGCATAAAACCACCGGTCTGATGAAAGACATCTGCCAGATAGTGAGAGGCGGAGGTTGCAGGGGTAATGGGATACATCGCCAGACAATCCATACCGGAAGCCAATACACCCAGACCAATGGCTGTGTTGCCGTTGGTTACGATGGTAGGTTTCTGAACGCCCTCCTTCTCAGGTAGGACTTCGTAATGATACTCAAGGTTGTCCACAGCATACTGATAGCCTGCTTTAAACAGATCATGATTTGGCTTGATTACCGCCTCACCCTTGCGTGCAAAGGCCTTTGCAATCTCATCCAGTGCACGCTGAGTGTCACGGCTGTAGATGCGGCAGAGCATGCCAAGTACAAACATGTTCTTACCCTTGCGGGCATTCTTGACAATCTTGAGACACTCTTTCTCAAGCGGCAGCTCATGGATAATCAGGCCGCGCTCTTTAAAATCAGCTACCGCTTTCGCATAGTCTTCACGAATCTGTGGCTGCGGATCCTCTGCCCACTTGTTCTCGAGAAGAACAACAGTTCCTTCTCTGAAGGCGCGATTTTCAATACGGTTATAGAGCACCTGTTCATTCAAGGCTACAACCAGGTCAGCCTCATCACCCATATTGGTGACATATTTGTGGCCCAGGCGGATGCGAACACCACTGGCACCCTCTTTTGAACGAGCCGGCGGCTGGATCTCAGCAGGGATGATCTCCACTGTCCAAACACCGTTACCCATCTTGCCACTAACCGTGCCAAAGGTCTGTCCACACTTCTGGGCACCTTCGCCAGAGTCGCTGACAACCTCAATGATATGCTCTTCAATACGCTTCGGTTTTCCTGCGGAAATCTCAGCGACATTGCTTTTTTGCGCTGTTGCTTGTTTAGTCATAGGCCTTCCCGTGAAGTACTCTCAAGGATGTATTTTTAGAAAAAACTTTGGCTGCGCGTATTTAATAAACTGTACGCACTGCCCGAAACTATAGGCTTCCCGTTTGGTCGGGGGGGAGAAATTGCCCCAATAAAAGCGGTGCAATAATTCTCAAAGAGGCCGCACTATGTCAAAAGAGGGACTCAAGGTCAAATAATATCCCCCCCTTAAATATATCTTTTTTCTCTCATTCATAAGCAGTTATTTATAGAACCTATAATCCTTTAGTCAAAAATATTAGGGGATATAATTACCGTTTAAGCGCCTGCTCATACTCATCCTTAAAATGATAGAGCGAGCTTTCCAACACTTTTACCGCACCATCTAATAGATGACAACGTCCGCTGCCAGGGAGGATTTCACACAGATTCTCCAATGAATCTAGATCAGCCTGCCTGCCTCTACCTGTATCAATCTTGTCCAATAGCTGAGATATATAGTAGGTGCCTGTTTTACAGGGAGGGCACTGTCCACATGAGGAGTGAGCAAAAAAATCGACATACTCAGAAACTCGTTTGACGATGCCTGTTCCTTCAGAAATCACAATCATTGCACCCGTTCCCAGACTTGAACGACGCTCCCGCACAGAGACAAAATCCAGCGGCACATCCAGATCTTTCGGCGTAAGGATGGTATTGGATGGCCCGCCGGTAAATACAGCTTTCAGTTTTTTACCCAGCAACACCCCACCACCATATTTGTAGATAAGATCTTCCAACGGCGTACCCATAGGCAGCTCATAAGGGCCGGGCTTCAGCACATCACCACTCAGGCAAAAAATTTTGGTGCCACTGGCATCACCAATCCCTTGATCCTTAAACCACTGCGCCCCATTACGCACCAGATGAGTCACATTGGCCATGGTCTCCATATTGTTAACCAGCGTAGGACAGCCATGTACGCCGTACTGTGCTGGATAGGGCGGTTTGCCACGGGGAAAGGGGAACTTCCCCTCAACTGACTCAATGGCCGCCGTCTCTTCGCCACCGATGTAATGCCCCGAACTTGGCACCACGCGATACTCCAGTGGCTTTTTCAGGACGGCAGACACCCTCCCAACAAGCTCAGACTCCTGCCATTGAATAACCGCAGCACGCATCGCCTCAACACAACCACCAAGATCAGGATTGATATAAAAGACGACGTGATTGATCCCTGTAGCCAATGCGGTAATGGTGGCTCCCTCTATAATCTGGTGCGGAGTCTCCTCCAGCAGTACTCGATCTTTAAAGGTGCCCGGCTCATCCTCATTACCATTACAGATCAGATATTTATCCTCTGCATCTTTTCGATCCGCGACCGCCGCCCACTTGATATGTACCGGAAAGCCACTCCCACCCAACCCAGGCAGTTGCGCATCTTTTACCAGAGCAACCAATTTAGAGGGGTCCTGCAAAGCAACCTGCAAGCCTTCACCACCTACATGAGAAAGCCACGCATCGAGATCTGCACCCACTCTGTTTTTGGGATGCAGCAGTACTTGGTTTAATTTATCCATAGAGATCGATTCACCGAGACAAAGATGGCAACCATTTTAGGAGAGCCTTTCCCAGATCGCACCCTTTTTTTCTTCTTAACCGCATATTATGAGATAATGCTTAATCACCCTTCTTCTCAACGCCCTGCCAGCAACCGGTCAGGGTGTTTTTTTATAAACTGGAATAACACCTTGATCTCTACAGCCAACATCACTATGCAATTCGGGGCCAAGCCCCTGTTTGAAAACGTCTCAGTCAAATTTGGTGGCGGCAACCGCTATGGCCTGATCGGTGCCAATGGTTGTGGCAAATCAACCTTTATGAAAATCCTGGGTGACGACTTAGACCCCACCTCTGGCAACATCAGCCTTGCTCCTAACGAACGCCTGGGTAAGCTGCGCCAGGACCAATTTGCCTTTGAAGCGTTTACCGTGCTGGACACTGTCATCATGGGACATGCTGAACTATGGACAGTTAAGCAAGAGCGTGACCGTATCTACTCACTGCCTGAGATGAGCGAAGAAGAGGGCATGAAGGTAGCCGAGCTAGAGGTCGAATTTGCCGAAATGGATGGCTATACCGCAGAGTCACGCGCCGGAGAGCTACTGTTGGGGCTAGATATCCCACTGGAACAACACAACGGACTAATGAGCGCCGTCGCCCCTGGTTGGAAACTACGGGTATTGTTGGCACAGGCGCTCTTTGCTGACCCTGACATTATGCTGCTGGATGAGCCCACCAACAACCTCGACATCAACACCATTCGCTGGTTAGAGAGCGAGCTTAACAAGCGCAACAGCACCATGGTCATCATCTCGCATGATCGCCATTTTCTAAACAGCGTCTGCACCCACATGGCTGACCTCGACTACGGTGAAATCCGTGTCTATCCCGGCAACTACGATGACTACATGACCGCCTCTACCCAGATCCGCGAACGCATGTACGCCGATAACGCCAAGAAAAAAGCCAAGATTGCCGAGCTACAAACCTTCGTCAGCCGCTTCTCTGCTAACGCATCCAAAGCCAAACAGGCTACCTCACGCGCCAAACAGATCGATAAAATCCAACTGGATGAGATCAAACCCTCCAGTCGAATCAGCCCTTATATCCGTTTTAATCAAGAGAAAAAGCTCTTTCGCCTGGCACTAGAGCTTGAAGGGCTAAGCAAAGGTTTTGAAGCGAGTCCCCTCCTCTTTAACGAACTGGACTTGATGGTTGAAGTCGGTGAGCGCGTTGCCATCATTGGTCCTAACGGCATCGGTAAAACCACCCTGCTTCGCACACTAACAGGCGACCTAACACCCGACAGTGGCCGCGTGAAGTGGTCAGAAAATAGCAATATAGGCTACTATGCCCAAGACCATTCATCCGATTTTAATGAAGAGACTAATCTATTTGATTGGATGGGCCAGTGGGGAAAAGAGAGCGATGATGAGCAGGTCATTCGTGGCACACTAGGGCGACTACTCTTCTCTCAAGATGAGAGCAAAAAGCAGGTCAACGTACTCTCAGGTGGGGAGCAGGGACGCATGCTGTTCGGCAAGTTAATGCTGCAACTGCCTAACATCCTGGTGATGGATGAGCCGACCAACCACATGGATATGGAGACCATTGAGTCGCTTAACCTGGCACTGGAGAATTTCCCCGGTACACTTCTTTTTGTAAGCCATGACCGTGAGTTCGTATCATCCCTGGCCACTCGCATCATTGAGCTAACACCCAATGGCATCGTCAACTTCAGCGGCAGCTACGACGATTATCTGCACAGCCAAGGCGTAGAGTTAGAGAATAATAGCAAGGCATCATAGACGTACCCTTTAAAAGCAGGTAGATGCCAGAAGGCATCTACCTCTTTAAAACTGTCTCGCTCCACGGTTTCCACACAGCCAGATCAATCTCTACAGATTCAGCATCATTTGCCAACCAGATTTGGCCATCTTGAATGGTGCATTGCAACTGCATATTACGTTGCGCCAAATTAGCCAGTTGTTTACTGGCATCATGCTGAACATTGATTACACTAAGATTATCAATACGCTGTAATTTACTGCGGTTTTGCTCCCACCATATCTCTGCACTTCGACCACTGTAACAATAAACAGCTACCTGCCTAGATCGCCCACACGCCTTACGAATACGCTTTTCATCCGGCTGACCAACATCTATCCATAAGCCAATTTCATCACTGTAATCTTTAATCCAGAGATCTGGCTCATCCTCAACACTCAAGCCTTTGCCAAAAGATAAAAACTCATCCGCATGCAGCGCAAAAGCCAACAACCGAACCATCATGCGCTCATCCGTCTCAGAAGGATGACGAGCAATGGTAAGCACTTGAGGCTCGTAATAGTTACGATCCATATCCGCAATTTGCAGATCGGCTCTGAAAATAGTTGACTTAATTGCCATCAGTGAACGGTTGGTCTATTTTTCAGCGGTTCAATCAAGTGCTCCAAACCATTTATTTTAATCTCTAACGAGAGCTTCATCAGCATACCCAACCTGCCTTCAGGAAAGCCTTTATCTACAAACCACAACAGGTAGGGTTCAGGCAGATCAATCAATAATGAGCCTTTATATTTACCAAATGGCATCACTGTTTTGGCTAATCTAACCAAATCTTCTTTTTCCAATAACACCGCGTCATCCATTATTTTTTCTTCATCAACGGCGCAAAGCCACTCGGTGTAGGCTTATCTTCAACTTTAACTGCTGGCTTGCGTCGCTTGCCAATATTTTTCTTATCTCTAAGACGCGTCTTAACCTTTACTCCTTTATCCTTTTTTTTCTGCTTTGCCTTTTTTGAACCCGCGGCCTTACCCGAAGTTTTCGTCTTCTGGGGCCCTTTATATTTGCCCAGTTGCGACTCAATCGTACGCTGCTCAAAATCGATTCTTAGGTATCGCCCGATGCTGGACATCAGGTTCCACTCCTGCGGATTAATCAAACAGATCGCCAGCCCCTCTTCCCCTGCTCGTCCAGTACGACCGATACGGTGCACATGCTCTTTGCCACTTCTGGCCATATCAAAGTTGATCACCAGATCAACCCCTTTGACATCAATCCCTCGAGCTGCCACATCGGTCGCTACCAGCACATTGATAATACCCTGGCGCAGCAGCTGCATAATGCGATTACGCTCATCCTGCTCCATATCGCCATGCAATACGCCCATGCGCTGGCCTTTGCTGCGCAGGTAGCTGCCCAGCTTATCAGCTTGAATACGCGTGTTAGTGAAGATCATCGCCTTAGCAAAGGTCTCATTAGTCAGCAGCCAGTCAGTCAGCCGACCTTTGTGTAAACTATCATCAGCTACCACAATCTGTTGACGAATATTTTGGTGCTGCTCACGCACCGTATTAAGTCGAATGGTTTCTGGCTCTCGCAACATCCCTGCCATCATATTCGTTAAGCCGCGGTGATTGAGTGTTGCAGAGAAGAGCAGTGTTTGACGATCGGTATTGCAGCCACTGACAATGCGCAGCACATCATCACTCAACCCCATATCCAGCATACGGTCAGCTTCATCCAGAACCAGAAATTCAAGCTCGCTAAAATCCGGCGTGCCATGCTCAATGTGCTCAAGCAGGCGGCCAGGTGTAGCAATAATCACCTCTGGATTTTTACGGAACATCGCACGCTGAAACTTGAAGGTTTCGCCGCCACAAATCAAAGCAAACTTTAGGTGAGTAAACTCTGCCAGCTGCTTGAAATGTGTCATCACTTGCCGTGCCAACTCGCGAGTTGGCAATAGTATCAGCATGCGGCTACCCGATTCTGGTGCAGCTTTAACCAGCATTTGATGCAGTGTTGGCAGCAGAAAAGCAGCTGTCTTTCCACTACCCGTCTCAGAGCTAACCAATAGATCTTTATGATCCATAGCCCGGGGAATGGTCTCAGTTTGTACAGGTGTAGGTTTTTCAAAACCCAATTTATCAATCGCCTTAAGCAGGCGTTTATCGAGGTCAAATTCAGAAAACAAGAGAGGCGGCCTTTATTAAAAAGAGATTGGTCAGTCGGCGTGAATGCCATTAAACTCACGCCTTTGCTTTACAGTAAAGACATGACCCAACGATGATTCTACACCAAAACTGACCTATATTACTGCAACTCCCTATTTAGCACTCTAGCTTAAAGAACCTACCGCAAAACTGCACCCTAAACTCCCCCACCATCTCCTGAAGCCCAACTGCCAGTGCCGCCAACTCTGTGCTCGCAGCTGCAATCTGCGCTGTTCCATGCGATGTTTCGGTAGCAACATGGGAGATATTAACAACATTCCGCTCCAGCTCTCTTGAGACTGCACTTTGCTCTTCTGCAGCACTGGCAATTTGAGTGTTCATATCGGTGATGGAGTCCACTGCAGCAGTAATCGCCTCCAAAGCCTGGGCAGCCTCTGCAGAAATGAACCCACTTATTACTGCTTCGTACATTGAGTTGGAGAGTGCCAGCGAAAAGCAAGGTGCTGTGGCGTATTCCCCAGTCCAAATTTCTCTTGGAAGCGAAGCCGTTGGTTTTGGCGGTGTCTACAGATCAGCTGACCACCACAAAGGTAATAAGGATGAAGTCTGGCTGGTAGTGGTGATGCATGAGATGGAATGATGGAGCAGCTGATAAATAAAGCGTTAATGCAGCATGTAAAGATGTGACTTACGTCTTATGTTTTTAATGCTCAATGCTCCGCTTGAGTTTTTGCCCAAGCCCCTGTGCCAGGTTGTGATAGATGATGACGCCTATATCGGGTCGTAGTCGTGCCAGCTCATTGATATCACTGTGTTTAAGTACAGCCACATCAACTTGGGTTTGTGCGGTGGCCGTTGCTGAATGAGGCGCTTGAGTCAGCAGCGACATCTCGCCAAGACACTCACCCACGCTGATGTTACCGACACAAGCGGGTGGATCGCCACAGCAGATATCAATCGCTCCGTTTAGTAGCAGATAGGCTTCCTCTCCAAGTTTTCCCTGGGTGAAAATCTGTTCTTGTGGGCTGTAGCTTTGCAGGGTGCATCGGCTTGCCAGGAGTTTAACCTGCCCACTGTTCAATCCGTTAAACAGCGCAATTTTAGGTATGGCTTCAGCAATTTGTGGATTGATCTGCCGCTCTACAAAGTGCTGTAGGATCATCTCTGCGATGGGGCGAGCTTCTGGGATAAGCTCAATACCGCTAGTGTCGGCGGGCACCAGAAGCCGTACCATGCGGATGCCGTCCAACCGTTCAACCCGATGAAAAACCATGGCTGGAATATAGGCAGCGGGGAAGTAACCGAGTTCCAACAGGGTGCGTTGCATCTGTGGTGCATGGGCGTTGATATCCACCTCCAGATATTCGATATCCCACTGCTCCCGGCAATGACGTTCGAACTCTGTGAGCAGAAAACGGATGGGGCGATGGGTTAGAGCGATCAGCTCAAAGATGCGCGCGGATTTCTCAACTTCATCTATGGTGAAGCCGATGGCTCCGGTGATCTGACCGTCGGTGTAGGCCAGCAGATAGTTGGACTGCTGAGCCCTGAGTTTAAACAATCCGTAGTGCAGGCGGATGGGGCCAAATATCTCTCGGTTGCGTACCCGTCCTCGCTGGAAATGGAGCAGGGTGGTGTAGCCTTTGGTTGTTAGTTCATCCAACTCAAAGTCGTTATCGTATGGGTAGGCGGAGGTCTCATCATCCACCACGGCATCACACTCCAGGCCGCAGTTCTGCATGGCCAGGGCTGCCAAGTGATAAACCTCCGGAATAACGCGTGGATTGTTGCGGCGTAGTTTGAAGGCCTCACCAAAATACTGAACCATCAGCAGCAGGCTTTCCCGTTTGGCGAGTAGCAGCTTCATCGGCAGAAAACCCACCGTGGCGAACCCGTGAGAGGCCGCGATCTTCTGCGCCACAGGATGTGCGACTCGGCAATCAACAATGGCCAGCTGTAGTCGATTCCGGATTCGCTCCAATCGCCCCTCCATCAACAGCTTGCCGATGCCCATTCCTCTGGCATCCGGATGCACGGCCAGGCGGCCAAATTCACCGACCAGATCAGCATGGGCACCCATCTCAAGCAGGACTGATGCCGTGCCCATAATCTTCTTCTTGTCAGTATCCTTGGCCACCAGTAGCAGGGTGTCTTCAGCAAAGACCATCTTCTTTAGCAGCTTGGGGTCATAATACTGTGGATGGGAATAATCCTTTCCATAGACGGCTAAAAAGACCTCACGAATTTGAGGTACATCGGATTCTATGGCTTCACGGATGATGATCATCTGTTTTTCAGTACCCATTGGCCTGCCAGCTCTGCAATGCTGGCGTAGTAGGCTGCTCCGGTACTAAGAGCACTTTCATCGAAGTCGAAGCGGCTGGAGTGAGCAGGGAAACCCTCATTGCCGGGAACCTGTCCACCAAAGCGCACGTAGCAGCCCGGCACATGATCCAGGTAGTAGCTAAAGTCTTCGCCACCCATGTTGGCGGTGGCCAGTTGGCCCACATTGGCGTTGCCAACTGCAGCGATAGCGGCCTCGCGGGCAAGCACTGTCATCTCATGAGTGTTGATCACGGGTGGAACACCTTTAATGATCTCTACCTTAACCTTGGCATCATGAAGCTGCCCCACTGATTCTGCGATGCGTTTGATGGAATCATGCAGATGTTTGCGGACTTCAGGCTCTTGCGCTCGGATAGAACCCTCTAATGTTGCCTGACCAGCAATCACATTGGATGCGGTGCCAGCATCGAAGCGCCCTACGGAGATGACAGAGGGGTGAGCCGGATTAATCTCTCGTGAGACGATGGTCTGAATGGCCATCACCATAAGGCTGCCAACCACCACGGCATCTACAGACTCATGAGGTCGGGCAGCGTGTGCGCCCTGGCCAGATATCGTGATGCAGAATCGGTCGCTGGATGCATTGACAGGGCCTTCGGTGACAATGATCTTGCCCGCCAGATAGTGCCGGTCCAGGTGGCCACCGAAGATCAGGGCAACGTTCTCCAGAGCGCCATTGTCGATCATGGCTTTCGCACCTTTAACGGTCTCTTCAGCAGGTTGGAAGATTAGGCGTATGGGTAGCGGTGGTGGAGGTTGTTGGGAAAGGTGCATGGCGGTTCCCAGCAGAATGCTGGTATGACCATCGTGACCACAGGCATGCATGACACCTTTTACCTCAGATGAGAAGGGTAGGCCGGTCTCCTCTTGAATGGGAAGGGCGTCCATGTCAGCACGTAGGGCAATGCAGGGTCCATCCTGCTGGCCTGGAATCTCTGCCAGGATACCGGTACCCGCTATATTGGGCTGGTAGGCGACTTTTATCTGATCCAGAAATTCGCACACCTTTGTGGCTGTGCGCTGCTCTTTTGAGCTTAGCTCAGGATGCTGATGCAGATCCCGGCGAAGGGCGACCATGCTCTCTTGGGTCTTTTTATCGATGGTTTGCATGACGGGCTCTCATGTTAAATGAATACCCAGTACTTTCGTACTATCTCTACTATTAAAGATAGATCGGCTTGCATAGTAAAAGCAATGCGAAATGTGTGAAAAATCTCTTTAAATAATGATGGCTCTATTTTTACAGAATAATGCACATTAGCGACAGATTGCAGCAGAGTAGGGGGCAATGTCTGATTTGGTTTGTTTATGCGCTGCTATATGGTTCATTATGCTGTCAGCCGTTAATTTGAACGTGGTGGATATCTCCATCCCGGCGCTTTGTAATCCCTTAGCCGTCCATTTGTTGCAGGTATTTGTTAAAGAGAAATCCCCTGTGCCTTTGTAAAACTGGCTGTCCCCATATAGGCCATCATTCAGCTGTAATATTGCACCTTTTTTATTCTTGAAAAAACTATTGGAAATAAAGTTAATGAGTGATGAATACTCGCCAGAATTGAGGCATAAATTTATAACCTCGCTATTGGGGAAATATTCATTAGCCTTTTCAGGTATCGCGACTGCATGAATAACAGACGCTGTTGGCCACATAATGGCTTTTAGCGTTAATCCTATTGTTGCCTCTTCAGCTTGATAAAATGCTTCGTCGCCCCAGCCAAATTCAATGTAAGGGGTATTGCCAAACCTTTCTTTTAGCTTAGGCAGTTGATCTTGGATTTGTTGGGCGGGCACAACAAACCCCGTATGCCAGCCATGGCTTACCACATATATTTCCTTCATCCCTGTGCTTATCTTATCAATGGGCTTAACTGCATAGGATTCTGAAAAGCATGCAGATAGCAAAAAAGAGATGAGTAATGAAAATAGGCTTTTCATTGCAGGGTGACCAGTAAGTGCTGTGAACAAACCTGAGCAATTATATGCTCAGTTTTTATCCGATGATTCGCAATGCTAAATACGGGACAATATTAAACAGGAATATGCATATCTTGAAGAATGCCATGCCTGCGTAGTGTATGGCATCAAACTTTTCTACCGATAGCGTGAACCATCTTCCATGCATTCTATAAATCCAATCATGGCCCAATGCAAAAAACATGAACCACCACAGCAGCAGTGATAAATTAATTACAGAGCACCAGGCAAGAACATCACGAATTAAGTCAATCGTCATTATTTGCGCCTCTTTTGGTATTCAATGTTTGGTGTATAAAATCAAATATAGGCGGCCAATACTCCTCTCTGTAAGTATCGTGTAAATTGTTGTGACCTGCGCCCTCTATTTTTATAAATGTTTTTTCAGTCTGAGCGGCATCAAATATCTCCTTGCCCATTGAAAAGGGAATGACATGGTCATTTGTGCCATGAATAACAAGTAGCGGAGTTTTTATACTCTTTATTCTTGATAGGTTATTAAAAGAGTTGCCAGCAAGGGAAGAAAAAAGAGCTAAGCCAGTTGCCTTTGCATGCGCTTTACCACTGGTCAGTGGTGTTACGAGAATTAAGCTTCTGATGTCTCTGTTGGCTGATATCTTTAGTGCGGCCGCGGTCCCTATTGAGCGGCCAAATATGATGATGTTGCTTTGGGAGAATCCTAACTCTTCAGTTGCGTATTTGAGTGTGGCGTTGGCATCCTGGTATATGCCCTCTTCACTTGGAGATCCTTCGCTCTTTCCATAGCCGCGATAACCTGCGCCAATAACATTCACCCCGGCTTTTTGCAGCTGAATTAAGTCAGGTATTCTGTGGTAGATATTGCCAGCATTACCGTGGAAATAAATTAACACCTTATCCGAGGTGGTTAATGGAAGATAAAGGCTTTGAATCTTTACATGATCTTCTGTGCTAACAAAAAGCTCTTCAACGCCAGGAGGGAGACTGGTATCTGATAGTACATTTGTAGTGTCAGGATAAAATGCCAGCAGGTTAATCAAAAATTTACATCCATACATGGCTACTCCAAATGTAATCATAAGTATTATGAGTAGGGTATTTTTCATGATAATTAGAATTATTGTGCTCTAAAAAGGTGGCATAGTTCTGATTTTAGCTTTAGTAAAGCTAAGGGAGATGAATCTTGTTTTTACCTAAAACAGAGGCGTTTTCAATAAAAAGCAAAATACAAACTTGTCTCCATGACATTGCTGGAAAGTTAGAGATCCAGTCTATACGACGTTAGTTTGATGATAGTGCATTCAGGTGCCTCTAATGAGAAAACTATATGGGGGCTTAATCCTGTTATTGGTACCTTTATCCTAGAAAAATCAGTTGAGCCTACTGCGAACGTCTAATGCAAGTCTCACTTCATCTCTTCAATTGCTCGTGCACGCAACTGCCCGCAGCCGCCATCAATCTCCTGTCCAACTGAATTTCTCAGCTTGGTGAAAATCCCCTGTTGATTTAGGTGCCTTGCCATGGATTCTGCCCGCTCCTGGGAAGGGCGATTGAAATTAAGGCTGGTAATTTGATTGTAGGGGATGAGGTGCAGAATGGCATATTTTCCTGTGAGCAGTTTTACGATGTTTTGTAGCTCCTCATCGCTGTCATTAATGCCTTGGAGTAGTGTCCACTGGTATTGGATGGGATAGCCTATTGTGCGCGAGTAATCCTCACTTAATTCCACAAGCTCAATGGGATCAATGTGCGGTGCTCGTGGCAGTAGCTTTCTGCGTAACTTAGCACATGTTGTGTGCAGGGAAAGTGCTAACGCAGGTTTGATCTTCCCTTGTGGTAGGCGTTCAAACATGCGCCTATCACCCACGCTGGAGAAGACCAGGCTCTTGTGGGCAATGCCACCCAGGGTTCCCAGCAGCTCGATGGCTTCCAACACGTTATCTAGGTTATGCGCAGGCTCACCCATACCCATGAAGACAATATTTTTAACCTCCCGCAGTGATCGTGCAAGAACCACCTGAGCAACAATCTCAGCACTACTGAGCTGGCGCAAGAGGCCACTTTGTCCCGTCATGCAGAAGACGCAACCGACGGCACAACCGATCTGGGTCGAGACACATAGGCCATTGCGTGGCAACAGGACACTCTCAACTATCTGTCCATCACCCAGCTTGATCAGTAGGCGAGTGGAACGGTCCTTATCGATATGCTTGGAGTGTAAACGTGCCAGGGATTGTAACTCCTCCGTTAGAACAGGTAGAGCAACACGGAGTTTTTGGGGCAGTGGGTGTTTGCTCAAACCTCTGCCGCTATCCAGTGGGCGTGCATGTAGCCAGTTCTGCAGCAGGCGATTTTCGTGGCAAGGCTTAGCGCCGAGGGTGCGTAAGCGTTGTTTAATCTCTTTTAATTGCATGGGATAGAGAGAGAGGCAGGCTTGTTACTCGTATCAATTACTCTGATCCCAATGCTTTGTAGGACTATCGACTAGCAGGTCAACTTTATTATCCTGCCTCATTAGGGGTTTTTGCTTGAATACTCAAAGCATGAATCTCACTATTCATCAGGTTGTTTAGTGCACCGTAGACAAGTCGATGGCGTTGAAGAAGGCTTTTACCAGCAAATGCATCCGCCACAATATGTAGCTTGTAATGGCCGCCTTTTGCACCATGCCCAGCATGCAGGTGGCTTTCATCAATGATATTGATTGAAATAGGTGCAAGGGTGGCTTCCAACTGTTGCTGAATCATTGTTTGACGATTGCTGGACATTGTGTAGTAAAACCTTATTGAATAATGTAGCAGCAACATTAGCATTGATAGGCAAGTGGTGGAATGGGAAAAACTAGCAGAACCTGCTGAAGTTCAATTTAATCGTTAATGGGTACTTGGATTTAACTTTGAAATGCGACCTATTTATTTAGGTAGACTGCTAGCGCTGCCTTGAAATTGTGTGGCATCAAGTGTCTTAATCCAACTGTCGAATGAATTCACCGGCTTGATCTGTTTTCACGCTATTCTCCTGACCAAATACTATCAAGGCATTTGGCGGATCGAGGAATCAACTGTCCTCGATCCTTTGCCATTTGCGCTATTGGCGGATGCCTTCAATGGAGAGTCGCAGTTCTACCTCTTTGGAATTTGGCCCCAGTTTGTAGCTTATGCCGTAATCGGCCAATGCAATCTGGGTAGTGCCTTCAAAACCACGGCGGTAACCGCCCCAGGGGTCCTTTCCATGTCCAATATGCTCAACTGCAATAGTCACCGGCCGGGTCACCCCATGTAGCGTCAAATTGCCTACCAGGGACACTGTTCCATCACCCTTCTCTTTGAAGGAGGTGCTTTCAAAATGTGCCTTCGGGTATTTGTCGACATGCAGGAAGTCCTTGCTACGTAGATGCTTGTCCCGTTCTGCATGATTGGTATCAACGCTGGCAGTAGTGACCTCTACCTGAAACGAAGTGGCTGTGGGGTTGTTTTCATCGTACTCAAAGCTTCCTTTGAAGGTGTTGAAACGACCAGACAGCCAGCTGTAGCCAAGGTGCTGAATGCGGAACTGGACGAAGGCATGCGCGCCCTTGGTGTCGATAAGGTACTTTTCTGCCATGGCTTGCGCTGGCAATATGAGGGCGGCGGCTAAAGCGGCTGCGGCGATTGCTTTGATTTTCATGATGCTCTCTCCTTTCATTTAAGATCTTCAGATGCAGTGCTGTGGGGTGGAATCCCAAGCATTTTCTTCAGGGTTCGATCCCGGTCGATAAAGTGGTGCTTGAGGGCGGCCAGGGTATGTAGGCCGACAAGGCTGATGAGTGCCAATGCTAGATACCAGTGTGCTGCTCCAGCTATGTCCTCCTGATTGGGTCTACCTGAGATGACTGCTGGTACACTAAACAGACCGAACACGTCGATTGGGCGCCCATCTGCCGTTGAGATCAGGTAGCCGCTTATCATCAGAGCGAAAAGCAGTAGGTAAAGTATGTAGTGGACGGCATGGGCGATGCGCCGCTGCATTTCTCCTATACTGGACTCATCGCTTGGTGTCACATTGAGCGCGCGCCAGATCAGACGTGCCAACATCACCAGAAACAGAAAAATGCCAATGCCTTTGTGGATAGTAGGAGCAAGTTTGTACCAGTCGCCATAATAGGTCAGGCTGGTCATCCATAAGCCAAGGGGGAAAAGCCCTAATACCACGAATGCAACAAGCCAATGCAGGGCAATCGCGACCAAGCCGTAGCTTTGGGCAGAGTTCCTGATCCCTACAAATCGTTTTGCGGTTGTCTGGGTTGGGATGCTGTTTTTGCTCCGTTCAGCAGAATCGTCAATGATTTTTGCTTGGTTCATGTGATTTGTCCCCTCCTTTAGACGCTTAAATAGTAGTTTATACTTTCCTCAAGATTGAAAAAGGTTGATTTAAGCAAAACATTATTACGCGATAGGCAGCAATCGGATCTTACAAGTCTGCAAACCTTCGTCACGGTTGTGAAAATGGGTAGCTTCAGCTGAACAGCTGGAAGACACCACGGTAGCGGTGAGCGGTTCTGTGGGAAAATCGCATTGATGGGCAACACAAGCGGTTCAAGGTTGGCAAAGATTTTTATAAGCCTACCTTTATTCAATAGGGAGCTGCTAACCAGACGGGGAGAATGGTAATTTCTATATCATCCAAAAGCACTTCTAATGATGCTGTTAGCCCCTATTCCGTTAGGGCTTCAGTCAGGAGTGACTCAAAAGCAATGGCTTCATCGCTCGTATTTTTTACGGCGTTTAGTACGCGGGGATCTTCTTTAGTTGGCGTGGGTGTTGTTTTGTAACGCTTTGCTCTTCGTGCATCTGACTCTTCCTGGGTCTCTGTAGCATAGAGCGTTTCAAGATCGGGGCTATTTTCTCTTATGGGTCTTGATGAGAATGCTATTCTCCCGAAGCCAAAACCTCCGCTGTCTGACAGAATCTCCTCTTCTCTATTGCTACCCCGTCTTCGAACCGTGAGTATTGCAGGGGCAAAAACGTGATGCTTAATGCTTACTATTTCCACAACATCATAATAAAGATTATTTTTATGTATTTTTTCCAAAATTTCAGCGTGGCTCCCTAATACAACGTTTGCTTGTCCCAGCACGTGAAGTATGAATAGGAACGCACCGCCAGAAGTGACAGCAATCAAAGCTCGTTTGAAAGCATCTTTATTTTCTCCAATCCATAGAATTAACAAGACAAAGGCAAGTACAAAAAACAAACTTTTTACAATCCCATTCCATGTGCTGGTTGTATTCATTGCCCATGCAATAATTTCCCATCCGTACAACATATTCTTTCCTCTAAGGACTCATGCAAAATGCTTGAATAAGCATATGCTAGAAACATAGGAGATTTGATTCTCGGCAATATTTCTAACGCTAGATATTATAAAGGTGGCTTGTGCTTTTGCCGACCCGCGCTACATATATGTGTTTAGAATGCCTGCTAAGCAGAGCCGCTATTCATTGGTTTTAGTTTAAAGAAGGATGCTTGCTGAAAACGTGAAGAGCAGCAATTACAGCTAAAAAAAAGCCCCGCAATATGCGGGGCTTTTTCTAAACCAGGATCGTTTTATTGCGGAACAACGTTTGCTGCGCTAGGACCCTTGGCACCGCTCTCACTATCGAAAGATACGGTCTGCCCTTCTGCCAGTGATTTGAAGCCACTGCTTTGGATGGCGGAATGATGTACGAAGACATCTGCGCTACCATCTGAAGGAGCAATAAATCCAAAACCTTTACTATCGTTGAACCACTTTACTGTACCTGTAGCCATTCTGATTACCTCTTAAAAAAATTAACAATGTATGTAAGTGTGCAAGTTACTGCTGAGAAATTTCGGGGAGGATTACACTCTAACACTGCGAGGAACTACCGGAACTGCTACAAGACAAAAACTGCAACTGATAGGAGCTTAGACTATGCCAAGCTAATATGCGAGGTGTTTTTATGTTTTATTTAACAATAGGCAAAGTTGCTTCTCCTGATACAAGCTACGTACTTGGCTGTAATCAGCTGTTAAAGAGATTTCAGGTGAGACTTTTTGATGAAATGCTTGGGCACAGTATTTTCCAATTAAGAAATGAGTCTGAAACAGTCCAAATCATTCAACTGGTTTTATCCTGCCTGGAAATCAAGCCGAATAGCTTTTGCCAAGCTTGTTGCAGGCAATCCGCAGCCTCATTATCACTCACTTTCATGGCATATTCATCCAAGGTTTCCAGAGTGATCTCTGGCTTTAGATATTGCTCAACATCCGGCAAGGATTTCAGTTTGTCATAAGGTGTCATCATGTTTTCAAAGGGGTAGGCTTTTCGCTGCTTTCCTTTGGAATCTGTTTTGATTTTTGGGAAGAAGCAAGGGCGATGGTAATTAATGCAAGGATTCAAATACTAATGCGTACGTTGATTATACGACACGAAGATCAAGTTATCATGCATTGACATAGGCTAGGTTTTTATCTTGGAAAAAACCTTTTATCACATTTTTAAGTTTGCACAGCTGGCATAAATATTTTTTTACAATCGAGCGAAACTGATCTGGGTCCGATACAGAAGCGCGGCCCAGCTTGTGACTCTTCAACCAATTCCATACCCACTCATCAGGATTTAGGTGTGGAGAATATGGCGGCAAAATGAATAAGCGTAATTTTCCTTCTGTAGATTCGCCGAAGTCTGTAACTTTTTTAGACTTGTGTACCGGATGCCCATCCAAAACTAAAAACATCATGAGTGTACCAACTGGAATCCAACAAGGGGTTAATAACACAATGAATAACGCCCTATGGGGAACACCATAAGCTGGCATCATTATTTCTGAAAGAATGGCAGCTCTGAACAGGGCAAACGCATGAAATACTCATTCATTTCAATTAGATAGGGCGGCGTCCTCGCGTGAGACTTGGGCATTGAGGGTAAAATGCTGCATGATGGCATGAGAATCCATGTTACTGCGAGCATTTATGAAAAACCAAACTGATGAAAACAAAACCCTTCTTGACCACCTGGGTGTGATAGCTGACCCACGCATAGAGAAAAAATGCGCCCACAAACTGGAAGATATCATTGCTATAACAGTTTGTGCGGTTATATGTGGAG
>JAJFJN010000038.1 GCA_021773975.1 Gammaproteobacteria bacterium
TTCAGGTAAGCCGCATAATCTTCTTGGGCAGCAAAACAGATTTGTCGATTATTCCCTCTTTGGATGATATGGACGGGCATTCCAACCGGGGAGATTCTGGGTAAACGAGCCATTGGAGGGGTAAGTCACACTCTTATGTGGAGTTGGATCTGAATTATAGCATTTAATTTGTATCTGACCCCAGTTGTTTCAGTTGTTTTGAATTATAGCATTTAATTTGTATCTGACCCCAGTTGTTCTTGACCCCAGTTGTTCTGTTGTTCTTTAATTATAAGGTTATCTGCCTCAATCTACATCATCACAATTTACAGCTCGTTGTTTTTCATCCGCCAAAGATGATGCAACACATCCCGCTGGATAGCTTGAAAGAGAATCCAACGATTTTTTTGAGCATTCAATCTTAGAGTTGGGCAATAGTGACCCTGCATAGTATCGACAGCTAAATGATCTTCCCGCCTCCATATGTTGCTGCACTTTTATCTCACCATTCTCAAAATAGAGTACCAATATCCGCTCTAATTTATGCATGCGCTGTATATCAAGCCACAGCGTTTGACAGCCTGTATAATTTTCTCCCATCTGTTTTCTTCTGGGAAAAACCTTCATTAACCGACCATTTAACGCACTATCACCAGACGCTTTTGGAGGCTGTATGATGTTACAGTTATTTGCATCTTTTGGTATCAAATCATTAGCTATTGATGCTGAAGAAAATAGCATTAAAACCAAACAGGTGAGCAACCATGCCTTTAAATATGGGTTATTCATAAATATCATTTTTTGCCATTCTTAAAATATTCCCGTGTACCATGAGCAGCAACGGCATCGCCAATTCTGCGCAGCGCAATTGTATAGGCTGAACTGCGCAGGCTACGCTCTTCATGCATGCTGGTATGCCATACTTCATTAAATGCTTTTACTATCATCTCCTCTAAACGCTCCCTGATCTCCTCCAGTGACCAGGCATAACCTGATCGATTCTGCACCCATTCAAAGTAGCTAACAATCACACCACCTGAATTTGCTAACACATCAGGCAATATAATTTTATTATCACCCAACAATATATTTTCCGCTTCAGTCAAAATTGGGCCATTAGCCACTTCAACAATATAGGGCGCTTTAATATTGGCGGCATTCTTTGTGGTAATAACACCCTCTAGAGCTGCAGGAATAAGCAGGTCAACATCCAGCTCTAACAACTCTTTATTACTAATTTTTTTGTGCTCTACCAACTCACATACAGTATGCTCACAATATACCGCCTGAATCTGACGCACCTTTATCTTCTGCGTCCAGACACTCTCTATATCAAACCCCCCTTCAGAATAGATGCCGCCTTTTGAATCACTAATCGCCACAATACGGTAACCATCTTTCTGCAATAGACGGGCGACATGGTAACCGGCATTACCAAACCCTTGGATAGCCACTCGAATCTCAGGTGAAACCCAACCCAGCCGATCCGCCATTTCACGGATACAGAGATAAGCACCACGGCCGGTAGCCTCATCACGCCCCAAGCTGCCCCCCAGGCTAATGGGTTTTCCGGTGATAACCGCTGGTGAACGCTGTCGTTTGATGGTTTCATATTCGTCCACCATCCATCCCATAATACGGGCATTGGTGTAGACATCTGGTGCTGGAATATCAATATCCGGACCAATAAAGTCAGCCATGGCACGCACATAGGCACGCGAGAGTCGCTCCAATTCCATTGGCGATAGCTCTTTAGGATTTACCTCTACACCACCTTTGGCACCACCATAGGGCAGCCCTGCAACGGCACATTTAATGGTCATCCAAAGTGCCAATGCTTGCACTTCAGAGCGGTTAACTTGGGGGTGAAAACGTATGCCTCCTTTGGTTGGACCAAGCACATTGTTATAGTGGCAACGATAGCCCGTAAAATACCGTGTAGACCCATCATCCATTCGGACTGGCAGAGAAGCCGTCACCAGCACTTCGGCATGCATCAATAAATCCACTACCTCCGGAGAGACATCGGCACCCTGCCCCATCTGCTGCAACCGGGCTAAGGCATCCTGATAGATATCATTTTGTTTATTCATTTAACCCTCCTATCGCGACAACCATTAATAATGGATCACACAAAACCCAAGAAATTGCAGCATTTTATAGTCAAATTAAAGCAGATATAGCCTGGTTTTGTATGGCACTAAAGCAAAGGCAACACAATATCAATGACTGCAATGCAAGAGTGGCACCTATATATTATACTTAGGGTTCCAAAGCCAAGTTTTACGGCAAAAGGATGTCCCAATAACTGTGGCTATTACTCATCAGTAATTGAGACATAGAAGTACGGTTATGCAAACTACAGCTCCACCCATCCACCCCTTCCAACACTGCATCTCTTTTTTCTTTAAGCTTTACACCTCCCTTGCACAGCCAACAAGCGGAGGTTGTGATGCCTAACAGAATAAAACGCCGCCTGCTTATTCCATTAGCTATCGCCCTATTAGTTCTGCTGGGAACAACCATTGCTGGGCTTTACCAACATGACCAGCATTTTCTTGACCAAGAGGTCAGGACTCAAATCACCCGGGCAAAAGAGCTGTTTCACTCTAATCTAAAGAAAGATGCAGAGCTGATGAGTGGGTTGATTACTTTTTTGAAGCGTGAACCCTGCCTGCAACCACGCTTTCTAGCAGCTGATAGAGAGGGCTTATTAAACTGCACCAAATCTCTATTTGAGAAGATCCGCCGAGATCATCGCATCACACACTTCTATTTCCATACCGCCGACCAAGTCAACTTCCTGCGCATACATAATCCACCCCGCTTTGGGGATCATATTGGACGCTTCACCATGAAGGAGGCGGTAAAAGAGGGCAAAAACGCATACGGAATAGAGCTTGGCCCCTTTGGCACCTTTACGCTGCGCACAGTTTCGCCCTGGTATGTTAATGGTGAGATCATCGGCTATATCGAGCTGGGCGAAGAGATTGAGCACATCACTCCAGAGATCAAACATGTTGTTGGCGTTGATCTAATACTACTCATCGACAAAAAATATTTAGCCCAAAAAAGCTGGCAAAAGGGCTTACAGATGATGGGTAAAACAGGGGATTGGGATCAAATCCCAGACCTTGTCATCATTGATCGCACACTAAATATTTGGACTCCAGAACTCGAAACCTTTACCCGCAGCTCCCACCACCACAATATTGCCAACAATACCGTCGAACTAGAAAGCAATGGTCAACAATATCTAGCCTTAGGAACACCACTGACCGATGCAGGAGATCGCCACTTGGGGCACTTTTTAATTCTCAAACAAATTACTGGAGCAGATGCAGCACGCTGGGCGCTACTCGCCCCCACGGCTATCACCGCGCTGACCATTGTCACACTGCTGTTTATCTTTTCCAGCATCTATCTTGGCCGCATCCAGCGAATGCTGATACAGACCCACACACAACTGCAAACCAAGCTAAAAGAACATGAAGAGGCTGAACAGCTATTACTGGAAAATGAACAGAAGTTATCAACAGAAATCACTCATCGTAAAAATGCAGCACGGGAAGAGAAGGCTTTAGGAGATATTTTAGGCTTCGCACTCCAGCCACTCACGATGAAAGAGTACCTTCAGCAAACCCTTAACACCCTAACAAGCTCTCTGCTTCAACTGGATGCCCACCTCATGGGGGCTATATTCCTCACTCAGGATGAAGGACAAGGCGATGCGCTGGAGTTAATTGCCACACACAGCCTATCCCCTGAGCACCAATCACAATGCCGCCTTATTCCATTTGGCATCTGCCTCTGCGGAAAAGCGGCTGCCAGTGGCGAGCAATCATTCAGTGACTGCCCCAACAAACAGCATTCAATCAAGGTTGAAGGCCTAGAACCACACAGCCATATCATCACGCCCATCATTCATGGCAGCACTGTTCTTGGCGTCATCAACCTCTACCTGCCACCAGACTACAAACAAACAAAAAAAACAGCCGCTTTTCTAGCGCGGGCAGCCAATGCACTGAGTGTAGGTATCCTACGTCGGTATACCGACAGGAGCCTGCAAGCTGCCATGACGCAAGCAGAGGCCGCCTCCAAGGCTAAGAGTGATTTTTTAGCCACCATGAGCCATGAGATACGCACACCCATGAACGGCGTACTGGGCATGGCTGAGCTCCTACAAGACACCTCATTAAACCCAGGGCAGCGGGAGTTTGTGGATATCATCAACAGATCAGGACACGATCTACTGACCATCATCAATGACATCCTTGATTTTTCAAAAGCAGAGGCTGGACATTTAGCACTTGAAATCATCCCATTCGATCTTGAAAACTCAGTCTATGAGATTACTCAACTGCTCTCAGCCCAAGCTGAAGAGAAAGGGCTAGAGCTGATTTTGCACTATGGCTATGACTGCCCCCGGCATCTCATGGCCGATGCCGGACGCGTCCGTCAGGTTTTACTTAACCTAATCACTAACGCCATCAAATTCACCAAAGAGGGGCACGTGCTCATTGAAGTTCGTAGCCTGGAACAGATAAAAGGCAACGCAACAATTCGGGTCTCTGTACAAGATACAGGCATCGGCATCGCTCCAGAGAAACAGCATCTACTATTTGATTCATTTACTCAGGCTGATTCATCGACAACTCGAGAGTATGGCGGCACCGGATTAGGGCTAGCAATCTGCAATCAGATTATTAATCTAATGGATGGCGACATCGGGATAGACAGCACGCCTGGCAAGGGATCTACTTTCTGGTTCACCGTAACACTGCCAATGGCCGTTGCACCACAACCACTACCCCAAGCAGAACTAAAAAACGCACGGATACTGGTAGTTGATGACAATCAAACCAATCTGCATATGCTGCATGAGCAACTCAGTAATTTTGGTATGCGGGTAGAGACCACAGCAAGCCCACAGCAAGCGCTCAATATGCTGCGCACGGCAGCAAAAGCGGGCGCACCCTACTCACTGGCGCTACTGGACTACCTGATGCCTGGTATGGATGGTGAGCAGTTAGGGCGCACCATCCTGGCGGATGAGGATATATCCTCCGTATCACTGCTGCTTTTTACCTCCGCAGCAAGAAGAGGCGATGGTGAACACTTTAAAGAGCTCGGTTTTAGTGCCTACCTTTCCAAACCGGTACTGCAAGACACCCTACGCCGTACATTGGCCAGCATGCTGGCGACAAGAGAACAAGAAGATAAAAAGGCCCCATTTATAACCCGCTACCAAGTAGCTGAGACACTCGTAAAAACAGATGCCACATCACAACAATTCAGTGGCCGTATCTTGTTAGCTGAGGACAATATAGTAAATCAAAAGGTAGCACTCTCCATGCTGCGTAAACTTGGATTTTATATAGAAACTGCCAACGACGGTCAGGAGGCCGTTGAATATTGGTTACAAGGTGGATACGACTTAGTATTAATGGACTGTCAGATGCCAAAACTAGACGGTTACAAGGCCACCCAACTAATCCGTGAAAAGGAACAAGAGCAAGGAGAGGGGCAGCACATCCCCATCGTTGCATTAACAGCCAATGCCATGGTGGGGGCAAATAAAAAATGTCTGGATGCCGGTATGGATGACTACATTGCCAAACCCTTCAAGCAGAGCGACTTAATCAATACTCTGCAAAAATGGCTAACCTAAACAACACAACTACTCAGAGGGCTTTTTAAACTGACCAAATAACCCATATTTCCACTGGCGCATCGCCAGAACAACGGTAGTGCCATGACGCTCTTCAAATGGCAGACTGGTATCATCACTGTTAAGCCCATCAAACTCCTGCGCAATCCGTTCCAGCTTGCGTTGAAATAGAGCATTTGAACTGACACTCAGCATGCCATTAATAACCAACAGCTGCTCATGCTCTTTATTAAATCTTGAGCTGAAAAAATCAGACTCCAGTTTTTCCATAAAGAAGCGTTGAATTGGCCCATTTTCCTGCCACCTAAAATTAGGTGCGACCAACAGCTTTACCCGGTTTTTTGGCAACAACTCAATGAGCTTTAGCCGATCCAAATGTGCCAAGTGATTGATACAACGTAGTTCAGTGATATTGTAATACTTAACAATCTGATCCAGCGTCCAACGATTAAGCACACTAACCGTCACCAGCAACAACTCCAGATCTGAAACAATCTCACCCTCCTGCTCCCGTGTCAGCTCTGACAAACGGTGGCAAGCCCCTTCATTAAGCATCTGCACTAAATCAGAGATCTCAATCTCCAACATCTGACAGACCTGATCCAGTCGCTGTAAGGTGAAGCTCTTGTGTGAAAACAACCGTTTAACACTGGCTTCTGAGAGCTTAAGGTGGCTGGCCACATCAGCATAGGTCTTGCCATGTGCCTTGAGTGTCTGCTTTAGTGCAACAATAAGCTGAGTTGTTTGAGCCATACAAAATCTTTATAAAGGATTAAAATACAATACTAAAAGCCGTATTATCTACGACTACAAGAACACAGTAGCATTTTTAAATACCCTAATCTAATCTGCACAGCACTATCAATTAATAAAATAAGCGACAAACAATGGATAAATTACTAAGGCTAAAAGGATTCATCCCCTTTATTCTGATCATCTTTCTCAATGCCTTTATCGATCTGGGGCATAAGATACTGATCCAGAATACGGTCTTTAAGATCTACGATGGTCAAACCCAGATCATTCTGACCGCCATTGTGAATGGCCTGATTCTGCTGCCTTTTATACTGCTCTTTAGTCCCGCCGGTTTCTTTTCAGATCACTATCGCAAACCGGTGATCATAAGATTTACCGCTGCTCTAGCCGTGGTGCTGACACTGATCATCACCCTCTCTTATTACAATGGCTGGTTCCAACTCGCCTTTGCCATGACCTTTCTGCTGGCGGTACAGAGCGCCTTCTACTCGCCAGCAAAGTATGGCTACATCAAAGAGTTGGTGGGTAAAGGCGGGCTAACCGTTGCCAATGCCGTGGTGCAGGCGCTGACTATTGTCGCCATTCTTGCGGGTGTGTTTATCTTTTCAATACTGTTTGAGCAGTATTTGACCGGCGTTGACTACAGCAATGAAGCAGAACTCATCCAGGCTATTGCCCCCATCGGCTGGGTACTGGTCGGCTGTGCACTCCTACAGCTTGGCTCCACACTTCTTTTACCGGCAGGTGGATTGGAGCAGCCAGATCTGCGCTTTGATTTCAGACAGTACACCTCCGGCCATTATCTACGGGATAACTTTGGACGACTGATGGCCAACCGGGTCATCTGGCTCTCTATCATCGGTCTCTCACTCTTCTGGGGTATCGCCCAGGTGGTGCTTGCCGCCTTCCCCGCCTTTGCCAAGGAGACACTCAATGAGACCAATACTATCGTTATCCAGGGGCTACTGGCCTGCAACGGTCTCGGCATTGTTCTGGGTTCCACCCTGGCAGGCAAAGCCTCTCGCGGGCATATTGAGACGGGACTGATCCCACTGGGCGCACTGGGTATTGTTACAGCTCTTTTGTTAATCCCTCACATGGCTTCTGCCACTCTGTTGGGGCTGCTCTTCGTCGGCCTGGGGTTGGCTGGCGGCCTGTTTATTGTGCCGCTCAATGCGCTGATCCAGTTCCACGCCAAAGATGAGCAGTTAGGCGCCATTCTGGCTGGCAACAACTGGGTGCAAAACGTAGTCATGCTCAGCTTCTTGGGCCTGACGGCACTGTTTGCCATCTATGGTCTTAGCAGCGTAGGGCTATTTTATATACTCACCATTGTGGGGTTGGTCGGGGCCAGCTACACGGTCTACCAACTGCCACAATCCCTGGTACGCTTTCTCATCAACCGCATTATCGCCAGCCGCTACAACATCCAGGTTTTGGGTTTTAATAACCTTCCCAGCCAGGGCGGCGTACTGATGCTGGGCAACCATATCAGCTGGCTCGATTGGGCCATCATCCAGATCGCCTGCCCCCGCCCGGTTCACTTTGTAATGCATCGTGAGATCTACCAACGCTGGTATCTAAAGTGGTTTCTGGATGCCTTTGGCGTCGTGCCCATTGCTTCAGGCTATAGCAAGGCCGCACTACAGCAGATTAATGATCTGCTTAAGGCAGGCAAAGTGGTCTGTCTTTTTCCCGAAGGATCCATCAGTCGCAATGGCCAACTGGGTGCGTTTAAATCAGGTTATGAGCGCACGGTTGAAGGGGTTGATGGCGTCATCCTGCCTTTTTATCTACGCGGACTTTGGGGCAGCCGCTTCTCCCGCTCCAGTGAAAAACTACAGGAGAAGCGCAGCAGCCACATGCGGCGCGATGTCATCGTTGCCTTTGGAAAACCACTGACCATGCAGACACCGGCCCATGAGCTAAAGCAGCATGTGTTTGATCTCTCTATTGATGCCTGGGATGAGTACACCAAAACCCTGGAGCCTATTCCATTGGCCTGGATACGCGCTGCCAAACAGACAGGACGCACACTCTCTATTGCTGATGCCAATGCAGGCACATCACTCACTGGCTATAAGATGCTCACCGCCGTGCTGGCCTTTTCACGCCTGATACGAAAACGCAGTCCGGAGCAAAACATCGGTCTGCTACTCCCCACAAGCACAGCCGGCATGATCACCAATATGGCCACTCTGCTACTGGGTAAAACAGTGGTTAATCTAAACTACACCGCCAATCTGTCAGCCCTGCTATCAGCAGTCGATAAAGCAGAGATCAAAAGCATCTACACATCCAGGCGTTTCTTAAAAAAACTACAGCAACGCGGTATAAATCTGGATGAGCTGCTGGCTAAAGTAACAGTGCATTACCTGGAGGATATGAAGGATGAGATCAGCAGCTTCAGCAAAGTCTCTTTCATGACTCTTTCCGCACTATTGCCAGCCAGGCTGCTCTATCAACTGTTTGGAAAACAGTGTGGTCTTGAGCAGCCCGCCGCCATTCTCTTCTCAAGCGGCAGCGAAGGTGAACCTAAAGGGGTTATGCTCAGCCACCGCAATATCATGGCTAATATCAAACAGATTTCCGATGTGCTGGATACAAAGGATGATGACAAAGTGATGGCTACCCTACCGCTGTTTCACGCCTTTGGCCTTACCGTTACAGGATTGATGCCACTGGTTGAAGGCGTACCCGCCATACTGCATCCAGATCCTACAGACACCCTGGTTATTGCAAAGGCCATTGCCAAAAACAGAACCACGCTGTTTTTCGGCACCTCCACCTTTTTACGGCTATTCAATCGCAACCAACGTATCCACCCCTTGATGCTGGAATCCCTGCGACTGGTTGTTGCAGGTGCAGAGCGGCTCAACCCTGAAGTACGCAATGCCTTTAAACTTAAATTTAATAAAGAGATCTACGAAGGCTATGGCGCAACCGAAACCACACCCGTTGCCAGTGTCAATGTGCCAGATCGGCTTGCATTAGATGATCTCTCTACACAGTTGGGCAATAAACCGGGAACCGTTGGCATGCCGCTACCCGGAGGAAGCTTCCGCATCGTTGACCCAACAACACTGGAAACATATCCAGCAGGTGAAGATGGGCTGATTCTGTTTGGCGGCACGCAGATTATGTTGGGCTATCTTAATCAGCCTGAAAAAACAGCAGCGGCCATTATTGAACTGGATGGCAGGCGCTGGTACAAAACAGGCGACAAAGGCCACCTGGACAGAGATGGCTTTCTGATTGTTGTTGATCGCTACTCCCGCTTTGCAAAAATCGGCGGTGAAATGGTCAGCCTCAGTGCCATTGAACATGCCATCCGCAAACTACTAACCGAAGAGATAGAGATATTGGCAACGGCCATACCCAATGAAAAGAAAGGTGAAAAGGTTGTATTGCTGGTTGCTGGTGGAATAAAAACAGAAGTAATTACAAAAGCCATCAACCAATCAGAACTCAATCCATTGATGCGCCCTGCATCACTGATAGCGATTGATGAAATCCCCAAATTAGGCAGCGGCAAAAGTGATTTTAGCCGTGCAAAACAACTGGCATTAGAATCATGCGCACCGTAGACATCCATAGCCACCTGCTCAATCCCAATGTCAGATTTGACCGTCTGTATGACAAAGTCACCATCCGCTTTTTTGCAAAAAAACTGGGGGCAGATCCTGCACAACTGCAGACCGATCCATACGGTACTTTTGTCTCATCCATGGCGCAAAACATTGCCCAATCGAAATATCTTGAAAACGCCTGTATCTTTGGCGTGGACAGCCGGCTTGATGAACAGGGCAGAGAGATAGATCGAGACAATACCGTTTGCGCCATGACCTCTGATGTACTGGAGGTTGCAGCTAAACATCCGAAACAGTTCATTCCCTTTATGTCAATCAACCCCCGGCGCAGCAATGCACTGGATCTGATTGATGAATATGTTGCACAAGGCTGCCGCGGTGCAAAGTTTCTACAAAACTACTGGGGAGTTAATCTCAATGATGAACGCTTTACCCCCTATTACGAGAAACTAAAGTCACACAACTTACCACTGATCATACATATAGGCAGTGAATACAGTATCGACTCCGATGCACGCTATGAGAGAGCCAACATGCTCAAGCTGCCTCTGGCAACAGGTGTAACGGTCATTGCAGCGCACATGGGGTTGGGACGTATTAACCACAAGCTCTGTTTTTGGCGCAATCTTAGCAAAAATCCAAAATACTTTGATGAAGATTACTTCACCATTCTAGCGATGCTACAACAACACGATAACCTCTACGCTGACATCTCCGCCATTCTCGTCCCACTCAGAGCCAGAGCACTTCGGCACCTTTCACAGCAAACAGGTATCCACCATAAGCTACTGTTTGGAACTGACTACCCTGTACCTTATACCATCCGCTTTAACACCCATGATCTCTCTTCAGCAGAGAGCCAACACATCGACAGCATTATCAATCCTTTTGATCGTTATACCGAAGCTATATTGGCCTACTTTCCCAAAGAGAATCCACTCTACACAAACTACAAAAAAGTTTTGATTAATCAATAGCAACCCATACTTCAATTTATTAAAGATGGCCTCAGTTCATGGATAACAGCTTTCATCTCCTATATGCTATTTCTATCGACTCTACCCAGCTACTGGGGATTAATTACCCTAAAAGCACCCAGCCAAAGGAGGGGATATTAAAGTTCTACCTGTGTGAGACGAACTAATTAACAATAGACTTTATCTATCAGCATATTATGCATAAAACCCAACAGCTATTTACACTCATAGGCCTGCTTATAGCTTGCAACTCATTCAGTGCAGAGGTCGTGCGCTATGGTGCAACCCTGCATGAGTCACAATGGGGATCAACCAGTTCACGCATGCGGTGTGCCTTAATCCATGAAATACCCCAATATGGCAAGGCACTATTCATCCAAAACGCAGGAGAAGAGATCACCTTTAGCCTACGGCCAAAAGCTCAACTGCCAAAGGTGGATGAGCTGCAGCTTGTCAGTATGGCTCCGGCTTGGAAGCATGATAGAAAAGATGAGATTCTATGGAACATCCCCACCATAAAAAACCAAAAAAGAGTTGAACTTAATGGCGAATACTCATTGCGGGTTTTCACTGAATTAACACAGGGGATGGCTCCCACATTCAATTATGTTGACCCTGTTGATGGCAAGACAAAAGTGCTAACCACCCTCTCCCCTGTATGGCTAACTCCTGCACTCACTGAATTTACAACCTGCATCACCAACCTCTTCCCCTACAATTTTCAACAGGTCCGCCAGAGTCGGTACTTTTTTGATTTTGGCAGTAGCATCCTATTGCCCGACACCCTAGAAAGCGCCGATCTTTTGGCTGAGTTTATTCTGGAAAACAAACACATCCGTCGAATAAAGATTGATGGCCATACCGACAATATAGGCCGCACACGCTATAACCGCGAACTAGGACAGCTTCGCGCCGAAGCCTTTCTTGGCTATCTAATAGAAAAGGGCATTGATGAGAAGCGGATCTCAATCAGATCTTATGGCGAACGAAAACCTGAGGCCAGCAACAAGGACCCTGAAGGGCGCGCACTCAACCGGCGCATTTTTGTCACCCTAGAGCAATAATCTATTGCTGACCAGCTCGGCGAGCTACTGCCCAGACATCCACCCTTTCAGCCCCCCCTCGACGTAATACCGTTGCCATCTCATTGACGGTATTACCGGTAGTGACCACATCATCAATAATCACAACATGCTGGGGCAGCCGCTCACCCTTGAGTTCAAAAGCACCTCGAATATTTTTACGCCGTGCCTTCTGATCCAACCCCATCTGCGGTGATGTTGCACGATGGCGTATCACCGCCTGGTTATCAATGGGAAGATCAAAGCGTTTTGCCAGCGGACGAGCCAGCTCTAAAGCCTGATTGAAACCGCGCGCTCTCAGGCGTGATGCATGTAGCGGTACGGGGATGATCAGGTCTGGCAGCTCACACTGCTGCTGCACTAAAAAATCACCCAGCAACCTTGAAAGAAGACGCCCATGTGCCAGTTTACTGCGGAACTTCAAGCTACTCACCAGATGGTCTAACGGATAGGCATAGCGTAGCGGCGCATAGCACCGATCAAATTTTGGCCGCTGTTTCTGGCAATGCCCACAAACAGCCCCCTTCGGCACTACATCTGGCAACGGCAAAGCACACTGCTGGCAAGCAGGGTGATTGAACGGCAGATCATCTCTACAGCCCTGACAAAGATCCAAATCATCATGACCCTCAGCACCACAGAGGCTGCAAACATCAGGATAGGTTAGCTTCTGTATATTTTTAAGCCAGTTGTAAACCATAAGAAAAGCTTGAGGTTGACAGCAGATTCCCTTCCATTAAGATGATCCCGCTTTTTTGCTGCTGATAAAAGAATCTATTATGACTGACTCCCCTCTGCGACACGACTGGTCTCTGGATGAAATCCAGGCACTGTTGGATCAACCCTTCAATGACCTGATATTTCAGGCTCAAACTGCACACCGGGCGCAATTTGAGCCCAACACCGTGCAGGCCTCCAGCCTGATCAGTATCAAAACCGGTGCCTGCTCTGAAGATTGTGGCTACTGCTCACAAAGCAGCAAATACACCACCGAGCTGGAACCCGAAAAGCTATTACCCGTAGAAGAGGTAGTAAAGGCTGCCAATATCGCTAAAGAGAAGGGAGCCAGCCGTTTCTGTATGGGCGCTGCCTGGCGCAACCCCACCAACAAAAATCTGGATCATGTGATCGAGATGGTCGGCGCCGTGCATGATCTCGGCATGGAGACCTGCCTTACCCTGGGCATGCTGACTGATGAGCAGGCGGCTAAACTCAAGAAGGCCGGGCTGGACTACTACAACCACAACCTGGATACCTCCCCAGAATTTTATGGCGAAGTGGTCACCACCCGCACCTATCAGGATCGCCTCGATACCCTGGCTCGCATCCGCAAACAGGAGATCAACATCTGTAGCGGTGGCATCCTGGGGCTGGGCGAGAGCCGCAAGGACCGCGCCTCCATGTTGCAGCAGCTGGCCAATCTGCCACAGCATCCACAATCTGTACCGATCAATATGCTGGTGCAGATCGAGGGCACGCCACTGTTTGGTGCCGAGGATCTCGACCCCTTTGAATTTGTACGCACCGTAGCCGTTGCCCGCCTGATCATGCCGCACTCCCATGTACGCCTCTCCGCGGGCCGCAGCAACATGAGCGATGAACTACAGGCGCTCTGTTTTCTAGCCGGTGCAAACTCTATCTTCTACGGTGAGCGATTACTTACTACCGATAACACCGAGGCCGATGAAGACCGCCAGCTATTCAAGCGCCTGGGCATTCGTTTTGCCGAGACCGCAGCCAGCGCCTGATTGGCATGAAAGATCTCGCAGCTGAACTGGACAAACGACGTGCCGCACATCTCTATCGCTCACGTCGACAGCTCTCCTGCGCTCAATCGCCAGAGATACAGATAGATGGCCAGCCCCTGCTCAACTTTTGCAGTAACGATTACCTGGGGCTAGCCGCACACCCACAAGTTATCGCGGCATTACAACAGGGAGCCGAACAATATGGCGTAGGCAGTGGATCTGCCCACTTGGTTGTTGGTCACAGCAGCGCACACCATGCGCTGGAAGAGGAGCTGGCCGACTTTACCGGCCGTTCCCGCGCCCTGCTCTTCTCTACCGGCTACATGGCCAACATGGGGGTGATCTCAGCACTACTGGGACGAGGTGATACCCTTTATGAAGATCGCCTTAATCACGCCTCTCTGATTGATGGCGGCATCCTCTCCCGCGCACGGCTCAAGCGCTACACCCATGCTGATACCCAACACCTGGCTAATCAACTTGGCAAAACCCAAGGTGAACAGATGATCGTCACCGACGGGGTTTTCAGTATGGATGGCGATATTGCCCCACTCACAGAGTTAGCCCATACCGCCAAACTACATAACGCCTGGCTGATGGTCGATGATGCTCACGGTTTGGGCGTGCTGGGAAAAGAGGGTGGCGGCAGCCTCTCTCACTTTGACTTAAACCAGGATGATGTGCCGATACTGATGGGCACACTGGGCAAGGCATTCGGCACCTTTGGTGCTTTTGTTGCCGGTTCAGAAGCGCTGATCGAAACACTGATTCAGCAAGCACGTAGCTATATCTACACCACTGCCCTCCTCCCCGCGGTAGCAGAGGCAACACGCGCCAGCCTAAAACTGGTACGCAAGGATGAGTGGCGGCGTGAACAATTGCAGGCGCTGACACAACGCTTTCGTAACGGTGCAACAGAGCTGGGGTTACCCCTGATGGACTCCATCACCCCTATTCAGCCACTACTGGCCGGCTCTGCGGAGCAAGCACTGGCCTGGAGCCAACAGCTGGAAACCCAGGGCATTATGGTGAGTGCCATTCGTCCACCCACCGTACCGGAAGGCAGTGCTCGCCTACGCATTACCTTCTCTGCCAATCATCAGGATAAGCATATTGACCAACTGCTAGATGCGCTGGGCAAATGCACAACATGAATAAGCCAAATCAAAAAATAGCACTGCACACAGAAACCACTGGCACTGGAGCAGATTTGGTTCTACTACACGGCTGGGGAATGAACGGTGGTGTTTGGGAAGCGCTGGCAGAGGCGTTAAGCCGCCACTATCGCGTAACCACAATCGAGCTTCCAGGGCATGGCCACAGCCCTTATGCTGATAATTTGCACAGCCTTCAGGATTGGGCAGATGCCTGCCTGGCTGCTGCACCGGAACAAGCCACTTGGATCGGCTGGTCACTGGGCGGATTGATCAGCACACAAGCGGCATTGTGCAAGCCACAGCGCGTCAACAAGCTGGTACTGGTCACATCTACCCCGCGTTTTATTCAGGCTGATGACTGGCCACATGCGGTGGTTCGAGGAACACTATCCGGCTTTGCCGACACCTTGCGTAGCGATCCACAAAAAACACTGGAACGGTTTTTAGCATTACAGGTAAGAGGCTCCACAGAAGCTAAATCCACACTGCGGCAACTACGGCAAAACCTTCATCAGCGCCCTGCACCTAATCCAGCCGCCCTAGATCAAGGGCTGCATCTGCTTCGAGAGAGTGATCTGCGGCACCAACTCTCACAGCTGCAATGCCCCAATCTGTGGCTATTGGGTGGACGCGATACCCTGACACCTGCCAGTGTGGCAGATGACATCTGCCAACTACTGCCCACAGCAGAGATTCTGCTACTGCCTGACGCGGGCCACGCCCCTTTTCTATCACACCGTGCTGAGTCAATAAGCGCTCTGCACACATTCCTGGAAACACCGGATGAGTGATCAACCACTACCCATCGATAAACAACAGGCAAGACGCGCCTTTGAGCGCGCAGCCGCCACCTATGATGATGCGGCCATACTGCAACGCCAGACCGCTGAATGTATGCTGGAACGACTGGATGTCGTTAAGCTGCAACCTGAAGTAGTACTGGATATTGGTTCAGGTACAGGCGTAGCCACAGCCGCCTTGGCCAAACGCTATAAAAAGGCAAAAATCATAGCGCTAGATTTTGCTTTGCCTATGCTACATCAAACCCGTAAACGTGGCGCCTGGCTACGTAAACCTGCCTGTGTCTGCGGTGATGCTGAGCAGCTTCCCTTTATCGATAACAGTGTCGACCTTATCTACTCCAATGCCGCCATCCAGTGGTGTACTGATCTTGAGGGCACATTCCGGGAGTTTCTACGGGTACTGCGCCCGGGTGGTCTACTCATGTTTACCACCTTTGGGCTAGACACACTGAAAGAGCTACGCCAAGCCTGGGAGGCTGTAGATGGCCACAGCCACGTCAGTCCCTTTCCAGATATGCATGATGTGGGGGACGCCCTAATTCGAGCCAGATTTGCCGACCCCGTCATCGATGTTGATCGACTGACCCTAACCTATGACGATGTATCAGGACTTATGCGCGATCTCAAAATGATCGGCGCACACAACGTCACAACCCATCGTCAACGCGGCCTCACCGGCAAAGGGCGCATGCAAGCCATGATCAAAAGCTACGAAGCATTTCGTCGAGATGGCCTGCTACCCGCCAGCTACGAAGTAGTCTATGGTCATGCTTGGGTACCCGAGTTGCATAAGAGTCCAAAGAGAGAGGTATCCATCGATGAACTCATGCGAAGCCGCTTATGATGAATGGTCTCTTTATTACCGGCACAGATACTAACTGCGGCAAGACCGAGGTTACCCTTGGCTTGATGCAACTGCTACAAAATCAAGGGAAAATTGTACTTGGCATGAAGCCCGTGGCATCAGGCGCCACACCCACAGCAGAAGGTCTGCGCAATGAAGATGCTGTCCGAATACAAGCCCAAAACAGCATTCAACTACCCTATGCTGAAATCAACCCCTACGCCTATGAACCGCCCATTGCCCCGCATTTAGCCGCAGTGCAAGCCGGTGAAACCATTGACCTTAATGTAATCAGCAGCCACTTCATGTCACTGCAGGCACAGGCTGATTACGTCATTGTTGAAGGGATTGGCGGGTGGAGAGTGCCTTTTAATAAGCAGCAATCTGCAGCTGATTTTACATGCATGCTAAAGATGCCCGTCATATTGGTTGTCGGACTCAAGCTGGGCTGCATCAATCATGCCCTGCTCAGTGCCGAGAGCATACTGGCCAGTGGAACTCAGCTGATCGGATGGGTTGCTAACGAAGTAGAGCCTGATATGCCTGCCAGAGATGAGAACATTGCAACACTACAAGCAGCAATTGCTGCCCCCTGCCTGGGAGCAATACCTCATATGGCGTTACCGTCTGTAGAAACAATTGCTGGCAGCTTGGGGCTACCACTATTCTAGAAAAATCAATTAGACAGGCCAGACCTACCCCCCACTCTTAACTTCACCTTTATCATCAAACCTCCTTACATGCGCCACTCTATTACAGCGGCGATCTAATTTTTTACGCTGCAAAATAAAACTGTAGTTATATTCAGTATTCACATGTTTTAGCTGAGAAATAGCATCTTTATATTGAGCCTGATATTGAGCCTGATCGTCATCATCATCACCTTTTTGATCAGCAGTGCACTTTTACGCTACTTTACCCACCCCATTCTCCGGCTGACTCATGAGACTAATCGATTAGCCGCTGGAGAGCAGGGTATTGAAGTAACTGTAAGCGGCAATGATGAGATTACGCACCTTGCCAGCTCCCTATCACCCACACCAGCACACCTATCAAAAAGGGTGATACCACTGTAGGTGCCGTAGTCACCTTCAGTGATATTAGTGAACGTCTGCTTGCCGAGCAGGAGATGCGCCTGGCGGCCTGTACCTTCAACACCCATGCACCCATTTTGATTACCGACTGCAACGGCCTCATCATCCGTGCCAATGAGGCGCTTACCCGTATTACTCACTACAGTGCGCAGGAACTACAAGGCTGCAAACCCAGCATATTTAAATCTGATCGCCACGATCAGGATTTTTTTAGTAATCTCTGGCAGGTATTGCAAGCGTCCGGCCATTGGGAAGGTGAAATCTGGAACCATTCCAAGGATGGTCACGACTTCCCAACACATCTCATCATTAGTGCCGTATATGATGACAAAGGCAACGCCACCCATTATGTCGGAAGCTACATTGATCTCACCGAGATCAATGAAAAGCGCGAGGCAATGGCCTATGTCGCCACAAAAGAGCATGCATTAAGCCGTATTTTGCAGCTCTCTCTACAACCCACAGCCATGCAGGGTTATCTACAGCAGGCGCTAGAGCTAATGATTGACTCAGTGCCCTGGCTATCACTACTGCCTCTGTGGGTGTGCAGCTCAAGAAAAAAAGGTACCGTTTGCCGCCTGCATCGATGACCGCCATGACGTACTGTTTGATGGCATGAAGCCACATGGTCACTACAACATCCCCATACTCTCCTCCGACGGTGAGATATTAGGTGTCATCGTCCTTTATCTGCCGCATGGACATGAGCGCAGTGAGATAGAGATCGATTTTTTACAACAGATGGCGGATGTCTTTAGCATGGGCATATCCCTACGCTATACCACCCAGGCACTGGCTAAGCACGGAAGACTTACACACCACCAACACCTAAATTTAGCGCGAATCGATATAATGCGCGATGCGCTTGATAGAGGTTTTATATCACTTATCCTAAACTACCTCCAAGCCACTTTTATTCTTTACTCTGCTTCACATCCTTTAGTTTTTCAATGCCCAATAACTTAAGCACCACATGTTCAGCATAAGAATTAATTTTGCCTTTCTTTACTTTGCGTAAAAAATATTTTTCAAAGGCAACCTTGGCAACATGCACCCATTTACCTGATTTTGCCCAAGTAACATTTCGTGGTGGAATCTGAGGCATCGCCACAAAAGCAATGCCGGTATCCCCCATATCTGCCAAGCAGACAGCATTCCAGGTAGCCTCGTAGGTTGCCTCTTTACCATCCATGCAGTCATGAATATTATGCGCTGTGGCCGTAACCATAGACTCAATCATATAACCTGTTTTTGGAGCACCTGTTGGAACAGGTGTCTGCTCCACCGGAGGAATGGCAACACAGACGCCCACAGCAAAGATGTTTTTGAAGGTAGGGTTACACTGATGCTTGTCAATTAGGATAAAACCACGTGGGTTCACCAACCCTTCTACTTTTAGAAAGGGTTCAATGCCGGTAAAAGCAGGCAGCATCATAGAGTAACTAAAAGGCAGCTCATGGCGCTTCTTCTCTTCGCCATTCTCATCCACCTCCAGCACATGCATCACCCCCTCTTCAACCTTCTCAATTTTAGCATTGGTGATCCAGTTGATATGAGCATTGCGTAGCGCACTCTCCAACATTCCTTTTGAGTCACCAACCCCACCCAAGCCCAAGTGACCAATATAAGGTTCCGGTGTAACAAAGGTCATTGGCACTTTATCCCGGATATAACGTTTACGCAGATCTTTGTCTACAATAAACGCAAATTCATAGGCTGGGCCGAAACAGGAGGCCAGTTGAGCCGCCCCAATAATCACAGGGCCAGGATTACCTACAAATTTATTCCAGGTATTTGAGGCATTATGAGCATGATCAACATGGCAAATAGATTCCGTAAAACCATCCGGCCCTAAGCCTGGAATCTCATCAAAAGCCAATCGAGGGCCAGTAGCAATAACCAGGTAATCATAGTTAAGCTGAGTGCCATCCATAAGCTCTAGCTGATCATCCGCAGGCTTAATCTCTTTAAGAGCAGAGACAATAAAGTCAATGCCCTTACGCTTCAAGTAAGGTGCCAACTCTATTTTGATATCCTCAGGCGTACGCCAGCCCACCGCAACCCAAGGGTTTGAGGGTACAAAATGAAAGTAGGAGGTGTTGGATACAACAGTAACCTGATCCCCTGGCCTTGCTAACTCTTTCATTTCATAGGCCATCGGAATGCCACCGATACCTGCACCTAATATCACAATATGAGCCATTACAAAAACCTCCTGGAAGCTATTTTAAGTAGCCAACAATTAAGCATCAATATCCTTTGTGTTTACCTGTTACAACTTTTCATGTTCAATCTTTGTGCACTTGGATTGCACAACAACCAAGCCCGCGTGACGCGCTTTTTCAGCTGATTCATGATGCGCTAATCCTAACTGCATCCAAACGGCTTTTGCTGAAATTTTAATTGCTTCATCAACAATTTGAGGAATAACATCAACCTTACGAAAAATATCAATAATGTCGACAGGCTCAGGTATTTCTGACAATGTTGAATAACACTTCTCACCCAATATTTCGCTTTTCGTTGGGTTAACTGGGATGATTTTATACCCCTGTTTTTTTAGATAGGTCGCCACCCTGTTACTGGCTCGCTCTGGATTATCCGACAGCCCTACAATAGCGATTACCTTTGCCTCTAACAGCAATTTACGCATCTCTTCTGTTGGTGGATTAGAATCGGGTAACTCACAATTGACATCATCACTCATAACTCTTCCTCTATTAGAAACCATATTTCAGTGCTGTATAGACATTGTCGTTATTCTGAAACTGCCCAAGAAATGTATACTCATCATCACCCCAGAAAAGATTACCTCCCGCCTCGACAGATAGATGGTCATCATATTTATAACGTAAATTTGCCCGCAGATAGCCGTCATCATCTGACGGGGAATAGAAGGTAAAAAGTGACCAGATCAGGTTTTGATTCATGGTCAGCCATGTCAATCGCGCTGTGTACTCATGCCTACTCCGATGAGCCGCTGACATACCTGCCGGGAGCGCACGGCGATAATCACCATAGTCCTCCATGCGTTCAAGGTAATACTGCAAGCCAAGGGTTAGATTAGTGGCAAGCTCCTGTTCATAGCCTAAAATCAGGCGCTGCTCACTATTATTAATCATCAGATCATGGCCATCGCGATCTTCTCTTGAGTCATAATAGCCCCATTCCATATTGGCAATACCATTAAAAACCGGCCCACGCACACTAGCACCGTATGCCGTTAAATCCGGGAACAGCGCATCTCCAGTAACTGTATCTGCCCCCCCCGGGCTTTTCCAAAAACCATCATAACCATAAAGCGCCAATTCATATGCACCTATATTTTTATATAGCCTTAAAGAAAACTCATCGTCATGGAATAGATCATTTGGTCGATCAACTTTCGTAATTGCATCTGTGCCTGTTATACGACCAAGGATTGAATTAAAATAGGCGGCACGTGAACCATCAATATAACGATCCGCATCAAAACGCGGCATATAAATAAGATCTAAATTAGCAATCTCATGAAACAGGGAAACCTTTAATGCATCTGATGGAGCTTTAAGGTACTCAACGTTACGGCCAACAAGGAAGGCATTCCAATCCTTAGCAAATAGATCATTGATAAAAACAAGATCACCCGTTCCCCAAGTCAGCGTTTGACGACCTAGGCGAACATCCATAAAATCAGCCGGTGAAAAAACAATATTGGCCGCACGAAGATCAAGCCAGCCCTGACCACGCTCTAAAGCAACAGTGCGGTCGGCTGCAACATCGTCATAAATAAAATCTGCTGTTACTGCGACAGTAAAGCCTGAATACTCTTTTTCCAATTCAATTTGTAACCGGGCTTCATTAAGCGGCCTACTCTTTTGGTAACGATGCTGATCAACCCATAACCCACTTCTCAACTCTGCAAAACCATCTACTGTCCAATCCTGGCCTGATAGATTGTCTCCCTCAAATTCAGCAGCATCATCCAGGCCTGCTGGAAGATCAGGCTCTAAATTGCCATAATCAAGACCACTGGGAAGTGCGGACTCGCCAAGCCCCATAGGCACATCTGGTTCCGGTGAGAGATTTTCAAGCCCACTGGGAAGCACAGGCTCTTCCGCAGATACCATCATTGAATATGAGACAAGTGTCCATAAAAAGATGCTACGAACCACTCTTTTATCCATTTTTAAATTCACTTAATTAACACCTTGTAACAGTGCATCATCTCAGCTGTTGTCGTGGTGCTTTTCGAAGATAGCGTTCGGTAAACAATGCATCATCCAGTCCAATATCATATTCAACATCAGTGTATTCCATCACCGTTTTACTTCCAATTTTTAGGTTATCAATTGAAGCTTTCGTAACCGTAGGATAGCCCTGAATGGTCTTTACTCCCAGCGCCTTGGCTACACGGTATTTAACGCCTGCCTTATCGTAATACTCTACCTGCACAGGGATATAGCTCTGCTTGTGAATAAACATTGTATAGTAGGAAAACTCAACACCCGCCAGGTCTTTTGGTGTGTTTTTTATTACATAATAGCTATTTGTTGTTTCAACCAGCTCATGATTATCTTCATCCAAACGACGACCAGAGACATCTTCATAAAAGAAATCTGACCCAACAAAGCTGGTGCGCTTATCAGTGGCCGCAATACGTTTTACCAAGTCCAATGCTGGCAGATAGAGCCAGCGGTCATCATCCTGCTCTAGGTGCTTCCAGACCAGAAAGGCCATCTTACTAACATCAGCAGGGCGATGAAAATAGACATAAAATTTCTGGCCACCTTGATAAGCCTGCCCTTCTACTACATCACTTTTAGCCTCATCAATACGCAGAATGGTCAGCCTTCGCTGCCGCTCACGCCCCTGGCTATCAGTAATCATCATCTCAACCTGGACACGCCCATCTTGCCCTTGGTAGTAGGTTGTCATATTACTGCGCTGCACAATTTCATCTACTGTTGGTACGGCGCTTGCCATAAGTGGCAACAGAAAAAACAGCGGCAACAATAGTGTAGCTATTTGTCTAAAAATACGCATAATTCAGCCTCCTACTTTTTTGCGAAACAGATAAGGTTCAAGCAGCGTAATTAGTGCTGGTAATATCAACAGTGATGTAATGCCGGCCAGTATCAAAATAGCTGCGATAAAAATACCTACCGTTTGATATGGCACCAGCGGCGCTGCAAGTAACGGCAGAAACCCAACACCCACAACAATTGCATTACGTGTAATTGCCCGTGCGGGTTCAGCAAATACATGTGCAACCGTGTCACGCCAATTGCCATACTGCTCTAAAAGCTGACGGGATCGCGATAAAAAGTGAATCGCATAATCCACTGAAAGACCAAGACTTAGCGCGCTGAGCACGGCTACCGGCATATCATAATCCTTACCAATCAATCCGATCACCCCATAAATAATCCACACCGTCACCGCCAATGGAATCATAGCCAAAAAACCCCATAGGAAAGATCGAAATAGCACGGTCATCATAACCAGAACCACAACAAAACTTCCGGCAAGTGCTACCGCCATACCTGCCACCATCTCCTCTTGCCAGATAACATTAATATAAGTGAGTCCAAACCAACGATGAGTTAGTGCAAAGGGGGCGGGGTGATCCTGAAAATACTGTTTTACCCGCTGCTCTACAGCAGCCATGTCCTGATTATCACCACTGGTTAGCTGCACCAGCACCGTGCCTTTTCGATAATCCGGTGTAATAAAATGCCACAGATCATGCGGACGATGGCTGTTCTGATAGGTAATCAAACTTTGCGCCACTGCATTGGCACTATCGGGAATACGAAACGCCTCATCCTTGCCCATCAGCAATTCCCGATAGACTGTCTTTACCACATCAGCAACTGAGCTTGATTTACCCACTACATCCAGTGAGACCAAATAAAGCTGAAGATCACTGATATAACGTAATACCTCTGGTTGTTTAAAGATCTCATCACGCTGTCGCTCACTATCAACAAACAGCTGAGCTTCATCCCAAACAACAAACGTTTCATCACTCACATTATTTAGCTGTTCATTTATATAGTCATTTAACACGCGCAATAAAGCATCTTTATTTTTTACTGCCGATACTGCCTGCCCCACTTGGTTAGACAACTGTCCAAAGATACCATTACTATTAGAAACACCCTCTTTAGCCAGCACACTGCCCTGTATCTTTAGTCGCTGCTGCATTCCTTGAGCATACTCAGCCACTGTCTCTGTTGAGTCACCAGGGGCAAGCTGTAAATAGGCCAAATAGGTTCCCCCAAAATGCTCATTCAGCACCTTGTCTGCAATCCGAATCGGATGATCTGTATCAAACCATTTGATCGGATTATCATTGATATTGATCTGGCTGATACCATACATGCCCACTACCATTGCCACCCCTGTACCCACCAAAACCAATCGGGCATTGCGATAGATTACCTGGCCAGTAGCACTCAGCAGCCGACTCATCAAACCACTGTCTTGAGCATCACCTGTTTGATGGCCAAAATTGGCCAGCTTCTCTTCAGGAATAAACATGATGAAGGCGGGAATAAAGGTGATAGTCCAAAACCAGGCCAAAAACACACCAATCGCGATAAACAGCCCAAACACCTGCACCGGTGGAATCGGCGTCATCAGCAGCGAGGCAAAACCGGCTATGGTGGTCAGGGTGGTGAAGAGCATGGGGGTATAGAGGTGCTGCATTACGTAAAGAATGGTCTCGCGTCGATCTTTACGCTTCTGATACTCATCAAAGAAATCTGACAGGATGTGAATCGCATCCAACACAGCAATCGGCATAATAAAAATAGGGATCATGGAACTCATGATGTGGATGGTATTGCCTGAGATAATCAGCAAACCCATGGTTGCCAGTGAGCAAACCATCGCCAGAATCATCGGAGCCACAATCAACGATAATTTTTTAAAAAACCACCACAACAGCAGAAAAATCACCAGCATTGCCAATGGAGCTGAGATAGCCATCTGGTAGAACATCTCCACCCCAAAGGTATCTTCCGCCACTGGCAGACCCGTGATATGAAACTCATCACCTGAGCCCTCCCATTCAGCAATCTTCTCCAGCAGCGCCTCTCGCACTTGATAGCTGAGATGCTTATCCGTTAATGGCAGATAGAGAGCAATAGCCAAACCATCCTCACTGACCACTGTGCCATTCAGTAAAGGAATACGCTGTGCCTTTTTCCGCACAGCCAGCGCCTCTTCCTGAGTAGTGGGCGGCTTGGGCATCAGCCAGCTGAAGTTCACTACTCCCATGCCACCCTGTTCAATATTATCCACCACTGAAGGGGCTAGGATATCTACCTCAACTACACCTACCTGCTTTTCGGGGTTTTTTGGATCAGCCCAGGTGAGGGTTTTAGCAAATTCTGTTAACTCATGGATATGCTTTAAAGAAGCCGGATTGAAGACACCCTCTGGATGGCTTGGATTTACAACACCAACCACAACCATGTCGCGTAACGTGAAGATCTGCTTATTCTCATTATGAAAAACCCGCACTGACTCATCAGCAGAGAGCATATTTTCTGGATCTGTATCCACCCTGAGTGGATTCAATGTATTAAAGGTAGCAGGCCAGAGGCTGGGCAAGAGTGCCAGCAATATCAATAGCAGGGTAGACAGACCCATCACCCAAGCTACTATTCCTGGATGATCCACCGAGTAAAGAACAAGAGGATTACTTCTGTGCTTATTCATTTTCAGAATCCTTTATAAAAATAGTGCTTGATAAGTATATTAGTATTATCTAATATACTTATCAAGTCTTAGGCACATAAAACATTTGGAGACACACCATGAGTATAGAACGAATTGTATTAGCTTTTGCCGGAACAATGATTTTAATCAGCCTTACGCTTTCTCACCTATATTCACCTAACTGGCTATGGCTGGCTGCTTTTGTGGGTGCCAATATGTTTCAAGCTGCATTTACCCGATTCTGTCCACTAGCAAAATTTTTAGCTAAGTTAGGCAAAAAGCCTGGAACAGCATTTTAATACCGCTTCTTCCCGCATAATTTAATCAACTTCACTCTTAAATCCACACTATCGAAAAAGGATACACTATGAAAAAAATAGCGTTATTAACCTTAGCCGCCTGCCTCTCCGCTACCCCTGCCATGGCAGAAGACCTCACTCCACGCGTTAACGCCAGTCGGGCAGCGATCAAAGGTTTTTTTGGTGAACTAGGCGGGCAACTGAAAGGTGCATTGAAGAAGGGTGGTCCACTGGAGGCCATTAAGGTCTGCAACACTAATGCCATGGGCATCACCAGCGCACATTCTGAGAAAAATGGCTGGCAGATCGGTCGCACCAGCTTAAAACCACGAAATATGGCTAATACTCCTGATGCATGGGAGGCATCTGTATTAGAAAAATTTGAGGCGCGTAAAGCCGCAGGCGAAGACACCAAAAAAATGGAGCATTATGAGGTGGTTACACAGAATGGCAAACAGGTTTTTCGTTATATGAAAGCCATACCTACCGCTGAAAAACCATGCCTTGCTTGTCATGGCTCCAAGATTAAACCACAAGTTATTGAGGCGTTAGACAAGCTCTATCCTCAGGATAAAGCTCGCGGCTATAAAGCGGGTGACATTCGCGGTGCATTCACTATTTCACAGCCAATGTGATTTAAATCTTCTGGGTCTGACCATAAGGGTTAGACCCAGAAGTTACGGCAACAAAATTGACTACCAGTCGAAAGGCATATCAATGTATTTGATATCGTGACGATGGGTTCCACTGGCCTTTCTATCTTCAAACTTAAACTCAAAGCCTGAGCTAATAAAAGGGCTGTTTTGGTTGTGACACTGTTGCGTGCAGACATTGTTATCAGCTGAGGGCATGGTCATGCCGCCTACTTTCATAAAATCGTTCCGCGTGTAGGTGCCACGTTTTTTCAGCATCATTTCAGCATAGAGACTGCCAGGCCCGTGGCACATCTCACACTGCACATCAATCATCTCTGGCGTCTTTTCGACACTGACAAAGCCCCCAGGCTTACCATAACCGGTGGTATGACAATGGATACACTCCGGCGCCTTGGTATAGTCACGATTAGGATCCAGGCCTACCTCACGTTTTGCTTTGGTGCGCACACCCGGCTTCAGCAGATCAAAGGCCTTTGACATCCGGGTTGTTACCCACGAATCAAAGTGCGGCATATGACAGACTTTACAATTATCAATGCCAATATAAGTTGGCATTTTAGCTTTAAGCTGCTCAAGCGCTGATTGCTCATCACCAGCAATAACGGAGGACTCCGCGCTAGCCCAATGCTTTTTAATATCACTTTTTTCAGCCATGCTCATACTGGCTGAGCAAAGAAAAAACAGGGGTATCATGGAAATGATGATTTTTTTCATTTTAGCCTCAAGATCTATTTAGGCAATTATATTCACAATATCTCATCACTACGATCATTAAACTGCCAAAAAAGAAACCTTTCTTATACGGCATAAAAAAGGCACCTTGAGAAGCTCAAGATGCCTTATCACATACCGCCCATCTAAACCAACAACTAACTCACGCGTGGGCCAGCAGCATTTACTTCAGGCGAAACCATATCTGCATATTCAAGAAAATTCTCATGGAAAGCTTTAGCCAATTCTGTCGCTTTTGCCTCATAAGCAGCCTTATCTTCCCAGGTATTAGCTGGATGCAGCACATCTGACGGCACACCCGGGCAGGTTTCTGGCACAGGCAGACCAAAGATTGGATCTTCAACAACCACCGCATCATCCAGATCACCCGACAGCGCCGCATTTAGCATGGCTCTGGTCAAACTAATGTCCATCCGTTTGCCCACACCATAAGGACCTCCAGACCAGCCGGTATTGATCAGCCAGCAACGGACACCGTGCTTTTTGATCTTGTCACCCAGCAGCCGACCATAAACACTTGGGTGCAGTGCCATAAAAGGTGCACCAAAACAGGTACTAAAAGTCGCTTGAGGCTCAGTCACACCGCGCTCGGTTCCTGCCACTTTAGCGGTATAACCTGATAGAAAGTGATACATCGCCTGTTCAGGTGTAAGACGTGAAATAGGTGGAATTACACCAAAGGCATCACAGGTCAGCATGATGATATTTTTGGGGTGCGTGGCAATGCCCGGGTAGATAGCATTAGGGATATGCGTAATCGGATAGGCTGCCCGGGTATTTTCAGTCAGCTTATTATCATCCAGATCAAGCTGGCGGGATTTAAAATCCATCCCCACATTTTCAAGGACGGTACCAAAGCGTCGTGTGGTCTCAAAGATCATCGGCTCTTTCTCTTTAGAAAGATTGATCACCTTGGCGTAACAACCGCCTTCAAGATTAAAGATGCCGTTCTCACCCCAACCATGCTCGTCATCACCCACCAACTTACGCTTGGGATCAGCAGAGAGGGTGGTTTTACCGGTACCTGACAGACCAAAAAATACGGCCGCATCACCCGCTTCACCCACATTTGCTGAAGCATGCATCGACAGTACCTCACGTTGAGGCAGCAGGTAGTTCATCACGGAAAAGATAGATTTTTTGATCTCACCCGCATATTGAGTGCCGCCAATTAAAATCTGGCGTTTTGCAAAATGGACAATAATGAAGGCTTCAGAATTGGTGCCGTCTACACTCGGCACAGCATTTAGGTGCGGTACATGTAGCACGGTAAAACGCGGCTCATCTACATCTAATTTACGCCCGAAATTTCCAGGACGGATAAACATATTACGCGCAAAAAGCGAATGCCAGGCATCCTGAGTAATGACCCGAATCGGCAACTCATACGCCTTATCTGCACCGACCAGAAGATCCTGCACAAAGATATTGCGCCCTTCCAAATAATTGCAGGCACGCTGAAAAAGCCTATCAAACTGCTCTTCAGAAAAAGGCTTATTGACCTTACTCCACCAGACCTGTTTTCTACTTTCTGGCTCATCAACAACAAATTTGTCATTCGGAGAGCGCCCAGTAAAACAGCCTGTACGGGTAACCAACGGCCCTAGGTGAGCCAGAAAACCTTCGCCACGGCGAATTGCATCTTCATATAGTTGACTTGTGGAAGAGTTCCAGTGAATGTCGCCTATATTGTTGAGGCCCATCTCATTAAGTACACCTTCAAGGGCATCAATTGTCATATCGTCTTCCCCATATTGTCGGGATTATTAACATCAAACCGGGCATTCCTGGACAATCTCACAGAAATAAGGATTTCCGTGCCTTAATGCCCCCATATAAAGATTGCATCTTTCAGATGCCATTATGATAACACTAACAGCCCGCCTAAATTAAGGGCAGCCTTTCAAGATTAATCAATTTATTATTCTGATCCAGCTCAAGCTCAAACCGACCTTCAATACCTTGCTGGCCTACAAAAGGACGAAAACTATTGGCTGGAATCTGTATGTGGCGACCATCGTCTGCCTGCACAACCACCACCGAGGCGACTCCCTGATAATGCCGCAGAAAAGCCTCAGATGAAATACTCAGTGAAAAACGTATGTATTGTGCCATTTTGATAGATTATATGAGGTTATGGCAGAGGTAACGACTTAACATCTACCCGCTGTTTTCGCTCTGGCAACTGCTGTTTTACGAGGTTAATAACCTGTTCTCCGGTTGCCCGGTAGGCCGTTAATTTCCCACCGTACACCGTAAACACCTGAGGATTAGCCGCATCATTATGAATCATAATATCCCTTGATCGGCTAAAGGCATCACCACCAGTGGGCAGAACTCGCAAGCCAGCAAAGGCTCGCTTAACATCCGAGCGAGCAATCCTGTTTTGAAAATAGTGATTATAAACCTCAATCAGGTATTCAATATCTGATTCAGGTGGAATAACCTGATCAGGTGAAGCATGAAACTCTGTTTCCGTTGTGCCGATCATAATGCCTTCATGCCAGGACAAAACAAAAACCGCTCTTTGATCTTGTGGTGCCTCCAAGTAATACATGCCCTGTTGTAAAGAGCCAGGGACAATAATATGTGTACCCAGCACCAGATCCATATCAGTCAATGGCGGCTCTGGTGTGATTTTTTGCAGCACCAAATTAGCCCAAGGACCTGCTGCATTTATAATGACTTTTGCTGTTAGCGGCTTTTGCTCACTGCCTTGCTGATAGACAGCATTACATAAACCTGATCTGCACTCAGCAGAGAGCAACTCTGCATCAGCTATAAATTTAGCACCCAACTGCTGAGCAGATTGCATAACCGATTCAGTCAGCCGCTGATCATCAGCCTGACCATCAAAATACTGAAATACCATAAGCAAACCTTCAGTATTAAGGCCATCCAACACACCCCACTGATTCTTGGGGACAACCTTAAATCTTTTACCACTCAGCAAGAAATAGATAGCCAGACCCAACCAGATAAGCCACGGTTTGCGAATGCTGTTTTTATAGACAGGTATATGAAAGGGTTCGAGCTTCACTAAATGTGGGGCATTTTTCAGTAGTAGTTTACGTTCTCGCAAGCACTCGTAGACCAGTTTAAGCTGCGCTGTTTCCAAATAACGCAACCCGCCATGAATCAACTTACTTGATTTGCATGATGTCCCTAATCCCGGTCGTTCAAACTTATCCAACACAACAACAGAGTATCCTGCAGCGGCAGCCGCCTGAGCACACCCTGCACCCTGGATGCCCCCACCCACTATAAGAATGTCATATGGCTCACTCATTCTTTTGAGTAAATAGTGGATGCTTCAATAGTTTGCAAATATCCCGGGTTTCTATGAGTGCGGCATCATTTGCATACTCAAGGCAGCGCTTGGGGTCTGCAATATCATAAAGCATCCACTTCCAGCCACCGACCCAGGGCGCTTTGCCTTCAATAAGTTTTGTGTGATTTACAATAAGATAATCTGGGTTCAATGCCTGCGCATACTCATGGTACTGCGCATCATATTTTTCTAACACATAACCCGTTTTAAATGCGCTGTTATCCTTTATATATTGAATGGCTTCTTTATGAAAAGAGATAACAACAGACTGCTGTTGTATTGGTTTAATCTCTCTTAACAGCTGCTCGCAGATTGTTTCCACACCAAATTGATTAACAGACTCATCTTTTATCTCTACAAAGGCCGTTGCTTTGGGATAACGTAGCAGCAAATCAACAACATCCGTGAGTGCCGGAATCGGTTCACTGAATTCATTTTTTTGAAATCGATCAGGTTCAGATACTCGAATAGATTTAAGTGCATCAAATGGCATCTCAAACAGACTGCCTGGCACACCGGTTACTCGCTCTAACTCCACATCATGAAACACGACCAGCACACCGTCTGCTGTGCTTTGCACATCAAACTCAACATAAACCGCGCCACACTGTAGCGCAGCCTCAAGGCCAATCAAGGTGTTTTCTGGGTAGGTTTCCATTTGCCCTCTATGGGCAACAAGTGCAGGAATTTTCATAATCAGCTTAATAGATAATCAAATACAAATGGCTTTAATTTCATTAGTAAACTGCTCATATCTTTTCTTTAATTTATCATTTTTATTAGGCTTAAAATATTTTTCTACTGGCGATTTTGACCATTTTTTAGAACCCCCTAAAGCCAACCACGCTGCACCTTTAGCCGTACTTTCAAACTCCTGAAACCGAACAACCCGTAACCCACTGAGATCGGCAAGTCGCTGACAAAGCCCATCCAACCTTGAGAGACCACCCCCCACCTGCAAAGTGGTTAATGGCTTTGTTTTCTGCATTTGCTCCAGATTATGCTGAAGAAGAAAAACAATACTCTCAATTATAGCCACGTATTTGCTTTCAGTTGATGCATCTGGCAGATCTATAAAATAGGGGGCACAACCACCTTTCCACCAGGGTGAACCCAGCCCGCCCACTGTATTAATAAAGAGTGGCGGTGATTGAATCTCCACAAGCCAGTCATCCAAATGCTCAAACAGATCATCTATTGGCCATTGCTGCTGCATCCACAGCAACGCCGATCCAGCTCCATTTACTGTGCCTTCCATTAAATAAAGGCACTTTCTCTCATCACTTTTTGCTATCCCTTGAAGCAATCCCGTTGATTGAGAAGTCACCGCATTGACCGGCATCAGAATAAATGCACCCGTACCCAGGTTAACGACCGCTGTATCTTCAGGCACTTCACCTTGAGAAAACATCGCCGCATTCTGATCACCACATACAGCCGTTAAAGGAATAGCTGTTTCATTAAGTTTGCCCCACACTCCCTGCATAGGTAGTGGGTGCGGCAAGCAAAAGCCAGGAATATCAAATAGTTCAAGTAGTGGTTTTGACCAAGAAAGCGTTGCAATATCAAATAACAGCGTGCGATGTGCATTGCTATGATCAACCACATGCGGCGCATCTGAAAGCAGGTGATACAGGAGATAGCTTACCAACGGCCCAAAACAGAGGGATTGTTCCTTAAATGCCTGCCGAACACCCTCATTAGAGTGCAACAGCCAACGTAACTTTCCCACACCATAATGCGGGGAAAGAGGCAATCCTGTTAGGCGATAGATTTCTACCTCTTCTGATTTAAACTGCATCAGGTCACTTGATGCGCGCCTATCCTGCCAACTTAGCGCAGGGCTTAATGCTCGACCATCATTTTTATTCCAAGCAAGGACCGTAGATCTTTGCACCGCCAAGGCAGCCTGCCCAATAGGCTCATGATTTCGAGCTAAAAGAGTGGAGATTACATATTGAACTGAAGCCAGTATCTGCTGGGGATCCTGCTCAACCTGCTCATGATCAATCCGAACAAGATCAATAGGAACCTCAACCTGATCAATCAATTCACCCGAGGCAGAATAGAGTATTGCTCGCGACGCATGGGTTCCTTGATCGATTACCAGAGTGTTCCGCATGACATCCTCTATCTAATGCTCACCACGCTGATACAGATACTTATCCACCTTAAATATATGTACACGAGCCGCCTCAAAATCCATACTTTCTGGAACAGCATCCAACCAAGCACCCAGCCCATACTGCATGGGCGTTTGATGACCTGCTACATAAAAAGCCTTTCGCGCATCTATCCAATTGCCCGTTTTATATTCATTAACCCAGATTTCAATCGTAGGGTCACCTTTCCATGATTGCCCCTCCAGCCAGACTACCGCGCAACCAATATCATCAAAAATGTATATCTCAGAAGGAGCATCCAGAGGCTTATAACGTACCTGAGCCGCATGAAACTGATCGCTTAAAATCATATTGCAACGCCGGCAGCCATCCTGTTCCCACTGCACTATTACCGCACCCGTCCCTGGATCATCTGAGCAAGCAAAGAGTAACAACAGCATCAGCGGCAACAATAATTGGCGTAGTATTTTTTTCATCTATGCATAATCCTACATGCCACAACAAAAATATAGCACCTGACCAGAAGCAATTTAGTGTGCGACAATTTGACGCAGGTCAAACGATATAATAGGGTAGCGTATTAGCATACTTTCATGATCGCGCCAGTAAGGGGTAGTCTCCATAAATAAAGAGATTTGTCTTGTTACCCAAATAGATATGCGACATATCAAAACCAAAAATCACTAATTGTCGTCATCGCAACTAAATAAATACAGTACCACTTTAAAAAGAGCTGATTATTCCCAGGCAAGCAAGCTGGAAACGGATAATTAACTTTAGAAATAAGACCTAACGGCTACACCTAAATTTCACTAACAAACTGAGGTTACCATGACCGAGAAAAAAGACGATCATCAGGACGAAATCAAGAGCGGTGAAGTGCAGACTTCACGCAGAGACTTTTTTAAGACCACCGCCATGGGTATGGCGGGTGCTGGTGCCGTTACCATGGGCATACTGCCCTTTGGCGCTGCTAAAGATGCAGAAGCCAGTTCAGCCGCTGGCCCTAAAGAGCATGTAGGCCCGGGTGAACTGGATGAGTACTACGGTTTCTGGTCTGGTGGTCAATCGGGCGAAGTCCGCATTATCGGTATTCCTTCCGGTAGAGAACTAAAACGTATCCCCGTCTTCAACTGGGATGCTGCCTATGGCTGGGGAACAACCAACTTCAGCAAGAGCCAGATGAAAGGCCGGATTTCTGGTGACACCCACCACTTTCACCTCTCTTATAAAGATGGCACCTATGATGGCAAGTACGGCTTTGTAAACGACAAGTCCCAGGCCCGTCTGGCACGTATCCGCCTGGACATGCTGGTTACCGACAAGATTGTCGATATCCCAAATGCTGCGGGCACACACGGCATCTTCCCATCACGTAACGAGATAAATGCTGTTTACTGTAACTCTGAGTTTCGTGTTCCACTGCCTTATGATGGCAGCGGTGACCTGGAAGATGTATCAAAATATGGCTGTCTGCACAGCTGTATCGATGCCGAGAGCATGGAAGTACGCTGGCAGATTCAGGTTGATGGTAACCTCGATCTCTGCGCCACTGATTACGAAGGCAAGTACTCTATGGCTTGCTGCTACAACTCTGAAGAGGGTGCAACCCTTCCAGAGATGATGGGTAAGGATCGTGACTGGCTAGTTATTTTCAACCTGGAACGCATCGAAGCTGCCATCAAAGCAGGCAAAGGCACCACCATCGGCAATTCCAAAGTGCCTGTACTGGATGGCCGCGGCGGCGCCAACTCTGAGTACACCCTCTACATCCCGGTCCCTAAGAGTCCACACGGTGTAAACGTTGACCCTACCGGTAAATACGCCGTCTGCTCCGGCAAGCTCTCACCTACCGTATCTGTTGTTGAGCTGAGCAAGGTTGATCAAGCGTTTGCTGGCAAGATCAAGCCACGTGACTGTGTCATCGCTGAGCCTGAGGTAGGCCTGGGTCCACTGCATACCGCTTTTGACAACAAAGGCAACGCCTATACCTCTATCTTCCTGGACTCTGTTGTCACCAAATGGAACATCGCCAAGGCTATCGCCGGTGAGAACCCAGTCCTTGAGAAGGTTGACGTTAACTACCAGATCGGTCACATCAACGCCTCCATGAGTGAGACCAAAGATGCGGATGGTAACTGGATGGTTGCACTGTGCAAATTCTCCAAGGATCGCTTCCTGCCTGTGGGCCCTTTCCGCGCTGAGAACGAGCAACTGTTCAATATCTCTGGCAAGAAGATGAAGATGGTTCATGAGGGTGCAGCCCACGCTGAGCCGCATGATGCGCTGATCGTTTCACGCGACCTGATCCGCCCTGAAAAGGTATGGCCTCGGGATGACCGTCGCTTTGAGATTGAACGCGCTATGGCCAAAAAGCATGGCGTTACCCTTGAAGCTGCTGCCAACGTCATCACTGAAGGCAACCACACCTATGTCTACATGGTGGGTATCGCTCCTGCATTCTCACTCTCCAAGTTCAATGTGCCACTGGGCAATACGGTAACGGTTGTATTGACCAACATGGACGGTGTAGAGGATCTCTCCCACGGTTTCTGCCTGACCCAGCACGACATCAACTTCGGTGTTTCACCTAAAGAGACCGCTTCGGTCACCTTTAAGGCCGATAAGAAAGGTGTCTTCTGGTACTACTGTCCATGGTTCTGTCACGCCCTGCATCTTGAGATGCGCGGCAGAATGATTGTCTCTTAAAACAATCTAGCAGCCCCTAAACCCGCCCCTTCTTCCTAAGAAGAAGGGGCGGTGTTGTATTAGAATATAAGTAAATGCTAAAGTATGAGGGTAGCAATTAATATCAGACTCCCTTAATATTCTGCCTGATTGATTTGAGACTTACTCCCTTGTAGCCTGCAGCGGCTCATCACCGTAACTCAAAAACAGTTATGTATAACGAATTCCACTGATTCGTCAGGCTATTAGAGACAGACTTCTACCACCATGCCAAAAAACATACCCTTTCAGCCACTTGCGTCCCTGTTTTCAGCCATTTTTAGCACCGCCAAAAAAACCCAGCATCTCCTACTGCTGCTACCTATTTTACTACTGCTTAGCACCACAAGCTGGGCAACCAGTGGACTCACCCTAAAGGATGGCAAACCTTTCTGTGAGACCTATAAATGCAGTCATATTCTGCCAAACGCCGACAGCTTTCAGCAATCAAAGACCATCTCTCTGCCCGTTATTGAAGCGCTAAAAGGAGGCAAGGTCTTCGCCTATATTTTCCTCTCAACTGATCTGGTTGATATTCCCGCCTATTCTGGCAAGCCAATGGTGACGCTCATCGCCATTGACCCCAAAGGCGCCATCCTCTATGCCGAGATCGTCCACCACAGCGAACCCATCCTGCTGGTTGGCATCCCAGAGTCTGTACTTGAGGTCTTTATGGAGCAATACATCGGCAAGAATGTTGCCGATGTATTTGAAATCACCTCTGGCGGAGCACTCAGCCAGGGCGCAGCTCAAAGTGAAAGTAGTTCGCAACATAGTGAAGCTTCAGCGGTTGGCGGAAATGTCCCTATTGATATGATTACGGGTGCCACAGTAACCGCTCAAGTAATGGATCAAACCCTAATTGCCTCTGGTCGCATGGTGGCCCAGACCCTCGGGATTCTTCCACCGGATGACACGCGCATCGTCACCTGGCACGCAGACTTTCAGTCCAAAACCTGGGATGAGCTGCTGGCAGAGGGGAGCATCGGCCATCTTTTTGTACCCACTGCTGATCTCGTCCCCACCGCAGACAAAAGCGAAGCCTGGGTAGACATCTATTTTGCCGATGTCACACAGCCCGTTGTGGGCATAAATATGCTGGGCGAATCTGGCTACACGTGGGCTAAAAAGCGCGCAGGAGAAAATGGCAAGATCTTCATTGTCGTCTCCAATGGCAAGGACAGCTATAAGGGGTCAGGTTTTGTCCGCGGCGGTATATTTGAGCGCTTCTATTTTCAACAGGGTTTTAATAAGTACGTTTTTCGTGATCTTAGCTACGAACACCTCTATGGAATCAAGATAGAGGGGGCGCCTGATTTTAAAGAGAGCGGCCTCTTTTTTCTAAAAGAGGAGCAATTTGACTCATCCAATCTCTGGCAGTTTTACTATATTGCCAGCCACCTGACCGGTGAGACCGCCACATCAAAAATCTTCAAGACCTACAGCGCCGACGTCCAGTTTCCTGAAAAATATTTTGATCTAAAGATCATTGAAAAGGAAAAAGGCCCCACGGTGATTGAGAAGATGTGGAAGATGAAGCTTGGGCAGGTCACTCTGCTGGTGCTTTTTCTGGCTTTTACATTCTTCCTGTTTATCAGGCGCGATCTGATCAGAAGCTCAGCCAAACGGCTAGATACGGTACACATCACCATCCTGGTGCTCTCTGTTGTCATCATTGGCTTCACATTGAAGTCACCACCTTCGATGACCCATATCTACCCGCTGCTACATACCTTTGAGGATGGCTTCCAACTGGACCTCTATCTCTCTGACCCCATCCAGTTTGTCTTCTGGATTACTATTGCCATAAGTCTTATCTGGTTCGGACGCGGTTGGTTTTGTGGCTGGATCTGCCCTTACGGCGCGCTGCATGAGCTGAGCCACCGTCTGTCACGGAGCATACTGCCCAAAAAGTACAACTATAATTTTCCACCAAAGGTACATGATGTACTGCGAAAGCTACGCTATGTGATCCTCTTCGCCTTGATCGGCATCTCCATGTTCTCTATCGAGATGGCAGAGCGGCTAACTGAGGTGGAGCCCTTCAAGACAACCTGGTTGGTAGGCATCTTCTCACGCGAATGGTATCTAACCCTCTACTGGTTTGCCCTGTTTGGCATCGGCCTCTTTATCTATCGTTTTTTCTGCCGTTATCTCTGTCCGCTGGGCGCCCTCTTCTCACTCGCCAGCTTCTTCCAGATTGACCGGATCAAACGTTATGACTTCTGTGACACCTGCAATGTCTGCGAAGTAAACTGCGATTCCATGTCCATCAATCGCAAGGGAGAGATCAACCGCTATGAGTGTTACTCCTGCTTCGAATGTGAACAGGCCTATCACGATAATGAGGTTTGTCCTCCCCTCGTCTACCTGGAGAAAGGTAAGCTAGAGAGGATAAGTGAGGCAGACCTGAAAACAATCCAAGAGCGATTGAAAAACTCAACAAAACCGCAGGGCGGTTGCGGGAAAGGTAATACTTGATAACCCTGCTCCACCCTCACCACCAAACCTCAAGGCTCAATAGTGACACACTGACCAGCCCTTATTTAAACAGGCTGGTCAGTATTGTCTCATTCCTGTTGCTGTTTTTTGCAGCCACCGCTCTACCGCGCAGCCTCATCGCAGCTGACCTCCATATTCCCAGCGAACAGTTCCCCACTATCCAAGCAGCCATATCTGCCGCCAATAAGGACGATAGCCTCTATATCGCACCTGGCATTTTTCAAGAGAGCCTCACTATTGATAAGGCGCTCTCTTTGATTGGCAGTCCGGATAAAAAAACCATCATTGATGGATCAGGAAAGGGCAAAGTCATCACCATAACCAGTCCAAACGTCCATATTTCTGGATTAGAGGTGCGTCACAGCGGCGACATTATTGAGGACTCTGATGCCTGCATCTATGTCACCAAAAAGGCGGCCAATGTGAAGCTGGATGGCAATTCACTCAGCCAATGCGCCTTTGGCATCTGGGTCAACGGCAGCCACAGCCCCATCGTGACAAACAACACAGTCACCGGATATCAGAAAAAATTCCTCTCCGACCGAGGCAACGGCATCCATATCTGGAACATCGAAAGTGGACTGGTAAAGGGAAACAAGGTGTTCGGAGTTCGCGACGGCATCTATCTCTCAAACACCGGGAAATCTTCCATTGAAGATAATGTGATGGATAATGTGCGTTTCGGCATTCACTACATGTATAACGACAACAACCGGGTAACCGGGAATACCACCTGTAACTCCATGGTTGGGCAGGCCATGATGTTTTCAAAACGGTTGGTTGTCAGTAACAATGCGGTCATCAATAATCGAGATCACGGCATCATGCTGCGCGCCATTTACGACTCTAAGATTGATGGCAATATTGCCTATGGCAATAATAAGGGGATCTTCAGTAACGACTCCGACTTTAATGAGATAACCAACAACTGGGTTGAGAATAATGCCATTGGCATCAATGTAATGGCCAGCGGTGAAGATACCAAATTCATAGGTAATAACTTTATCGCAAATCCCGTGCAGGTGCTCTTCTCCTGGCGTTTTTCACTTTATTGGCACAATGAAGAACAAGGCAACTACTGGAGCGACTATCTAGGCTGGGACTACAATAGCGATGGGGTAGGTGACAAGATATACTATGCCTCAAATCGAATGGACTATCTTATGCATCGCCATCCAAAAATGAGACTGCTTGCATTGAGTCCGGTTATTCAGCTTCTACAGAACCTTGAATCCCGCTTCCCCGTACTACGGTCGGCCAGCGTTATTGATAAAAAACCAGCTATGCGACCAACGATGCCAATACCCAGTCAAATTGCCTCTCCAGAAACGGCATGCCTGTAAAGATGTCATCATCTCAATCAGCACCCATTCTATCTCTATCCAAGGTACGCAAAAGCTTCCCTGGCAAAGAGGTTTTAAAATCTATTGACTTGCAGATTGCAGCGGGAGAATTGGTTGCACTAGTAGGAAATAATGGCCAAGGCAAAACAACGCTGATGAAGTTGGTTCTTGGTCTGCTAGCACCAGATGAAGGCAAAATTCTAATCCATGGTGAAGCAGCAACCTCATCACGCACAACAGAGCAAAAAGCGCTCTTTGGTTATCTGCCAGAAACTACCGCCTTCTATCCAAACCTAACCGGCCAAGAGACATTGCGCTATCTATCATCCCTCAAACAGGGAGCACCATCCAGAATAGATGAAGTGTTCGCAATCGTAGGTTTGGAAGATGCAAAACAATACCGCGTAAAAACCTATTCAAAAGGAATGAAGCAACGTCTTGGACTTGCCCAAGCCTTACTTGGTAATCCAAAATTACTACTGCTGGATGAACCCACTAATGGACTGGATCCTTCCGGCATTCATGAGTTTTACCAAATTCTAAGTCGACTTAAAACAGAAGGTGTCGCTATTTTAATGTCCAGCCACCTGCTTGCTGAAATAGAATCAAGAGCAGATGCGCTGGCATTGCTTAAAGGCGGGGTAATTAGCGCCCATGGCTCTATAGATGAACTTATTGGTACGGCTGAGCTGCCTAGCATTATCCGATTTCAAAAAGGACAAAAATTCAACCTAAAAACATTAGATCAGATACTTAAACAACACACGGTAGAAAAAAAATATATTGAACACAGTGAAACATTTGTACTCACATGCCAACCTACCAATAAGCAAGCACTACTACTCGCACTGCTCTCTACTGATGGGCTGATTAACAAACTTATTGTTAACGATCCAGGACTTGAGCAACTATTTCTACAGTTAAATAGCGGCCTGGAAATTACTTAAAAAAACACCTCAATGTCTACATTTAACATCTTATTTTCAATTGCACGCAAAGAGTTTATCGACCATCTACGCAATGGCTGGATCATTGCTGTAGGCATGGCCTTTGCCATTTTCTCACTGCTCATTACCTTTGTTGGCTTTGGATTTACTGGCGCTGTTGGCATCGGCCAAGAGCAGAGCACCCTCTTCAGCCTGATCAACCTGGTCATCTATCTTGTTCCTCTACTTGGACTGCTGCTAAGTTATGACGGGATAGCCGGTGAACATGAGAGAGGTACGCTTGACCTATTAAAAAGCTATCCATTTAATACCCCGCTTTTACTCTATGGCAAATGGCTTGGGTTATTTATGGTGCTCGCTACCACCCTGATAGTGGGATTAACCGCTCCAGCAGCTGTGTCTATTTACAGCGGGCACACCTTGCAAGCCTGGACACTACTACTCATCACCTCAGTTTGGCTTGGCGCTGTTTTTATCTCCATTGCTATTCTATTCTCTGTTTTAATCCTGGATCGCGGCAAACTTATCGCCATCGCCATTGGCGTCTGGCTGCTATTTGTAGTGCTATTTGATCTCAGCGTTATCGGTATTTTGGTATCCACAGAGGGTGATGTGCCCATGAATTTGGTCAACCTTCTTTTTTACCTCAACCCAACTGCACTCTATCGTCTTCTATCCATTGATCTAATGATGGATGAAGCCATGATCCAGCAGCTGGGATTAATGGGGCAAATACCTCCGACACCCACACTTATTGCCGCCATTACAGCCTGGACAATCATCCCTACAACCATAGCGGGATGGTGCATTCGCACTTCAGAAAAATAGAATCGGACCACAAAGATGAGTAAACACCACATCACTGCAGCTTCATCCCTATTAATAGTACTAGCTCTCTCTAGCGGCTGTAGTGAAAAGCACAATACAAATGCCTTGACCACCCCCACTGATTTAACACGGGATGAGGTCTGCATGTTGGATGGCATGATATTAGTTGATCACCCTGGCCCAAAAGGACAGGTTATTTTCAAAAACAACGAACAGCACTTTTTTTGTGATACCAAAGGATTGATCGCTACCCTCTACGATCAGAACTACAAAGCGAAAATCAAACAGGCGTTTGTGCAGGACTTTGGAAAACGCAAGTGGGGCAGTTATAACGATAACTGGATCGATATAAAACAGGCTTTTCTTGTAATGGATAGCAGCCGGTTTGGTGCAATGGGGCCGACACTGGTCACCTTTGGCGCCCGTGCTGATGCCAACAGCTTCGCAAAAGAATTTGGAGGAAAGGTATTACCCTTTAGCCAATTAAATGAAGAAAAGTTTGAAGCTTATCAAAAACGCATCCGCCAACAGTTGCGGGACACCATTAGCAATATTTCAGCCGCTAATAATGCGGCAACACATCAGCATAATTAAAGGCAGTTGAAGCCTATCCAGCAGCAACCTCAACCACCCTACTTTGAATTACTGATTATGTGGAACATTCTCTTTGGGCGGCTCATGATTACCATTGCGCCACTCCCAAGGCATCACGAATTTCGCACGCCATAATCCCTGCCTCAGCTGGCGCGCAACAGCCTGCACACGCTTATATCTATTACTTTGCGCGGGATCATATACAGCCCAACCACCCAATACAGCCTGCTCACCAATATCAATCCGCTGAGGCGGCTCACCAACCCAGCAAGTTGCTAATAAAAGTCCCTTATCATTAACCTTATTACCTTCGCAACTCAATGGATTATGAGCAATTAATTTTGCCAGTTTATCCACTGCAACTACACCACAGCGAAACTTATAATATTCCTTTTTTGTGAAACAGACCTGATCCAGATCTGGCGCGTCCATCTCCTGTATCACAACCTGCCGACCATTGATCTCCACTGTTTTACCATCAATAACTTTAGCTTCACCCTTAACAATTTGAAGCTCACCTTCCGAAGAAGCCGCAAATGCCATACTAGGAATAAGCAGCAAAGCTACCATATTAAATAGCGTTACTCGTAATAATTGAGCCATTATCAAACCTCTAAAATAATTCATTACGCCCTGGAGACAGTTAACTGCTGCAAGACAAAAAGCGATGCCGTAAATAATAAAAGTGCGCCACCCTGATGGGCTGAGGCCAAAGGAATTGGAACATGAAGCAATAAGGTTGAAATACCCAATGCAACCTGAAGCAAGAGCGCACCTAACAGTAAATGCACCCCTAAACGCAACCTTGGGGTTAATTCAAACTGCTTAGAGCGCCACCAAAATATTGGAATTATAAAAAACAGTAGCGTTGCCAACACTCGATGGTCAAATTGCACTGTAGCAATATTCTCAAAAAAGTTTGCCCAAAGAGGCGTCAGTCGAAAGATACCATCGGGTATAATCTGCCCGTTCATCAACGGAAAAGTATTATAAGCGAATCCAGCCTTCAAACCTGCAACAAAACCACCCGATAACAACGTAATAAAAACCAAGAGGCTAATAATTTGCGAATACCCGAGCACCTGCTTTATATCACCAGGCGAAGATGAAGGTTCAGTCTTAAAAAAGAGTCCCAACGCCACCCAGAAAATATAACCGTAAACCAGCACAGCTAATCCAAAATGGGCGGTTAAACGATATTGACTCACATGAGGGTTGCTAACCAAGCCGCTTTTTACCATGTACCATCCCAGTAAACCTTGCAAGCCCCCCAGTACAAACATTGCGACCAACTTGGGCGTAAGTGTACGGTCAACGCGGCGTGTCGCAATAAAAAACAACATGGGAATAAGAAAGAGCACTCCAATTAGTCGCCCTAAAATACGGTGCGAATACTCAAACCAGAAAATCGACTTAAACTCTTCCAGATTAAAATGGGAATTTTTCTTTATGTACTCTGGTGACTGCTGATAGAGCTGAAAGACCGAATCCCACTCAACTGTGCTCATTGGAGGAAGGACACCGGTTATTGGCTCCCATTTTACCATTGAAAGTCCAGAGCCTGTCAGACGCGTAACCCCACCAAGCAAGACCATAGCAAAAATCGCGAGACAACAGATAAACAACCATATCGCAATAGGTCGCTGGTTCGTGGTGGATTTCATAACTTCAGCTCTGCCCTTTGAACCGGGCTTAAACGACAAAGAGCATGGATGTTACCAAATAGAGCCACAATCGCAAATACAACTTACTAGCAATCCGCATAAAAAGCAGGTTAAAATCTGCGACAAATTGACACAGGTCAAAAACAAACACTACGACCGATGATCTAATGCCAGAGAACCTAAAAATGGGTCGCTGTGACGATAATCCCCCTTCGGATTCTAGGGGCTTTTCAGGCACTTACGAGACATAAGAAACTCTTTATCACACGCCGATCAACGGCAAAATGGTCAGGAGGAGATGTCATTTTCTTTGAGGTTTAGACTGAAAACTAGTTATGAATCAATAAGCACCTGATGAGAACGCCATACTTGATATCAAAAAGTAAGGCGACGTATTAGAAGAAACAGCGAAGAAAAATTGCCGGTTTACACCATTTCGTAACAACACATAAGGAGACAGCCAATGGCTGAAGAAAATAAACCCGATGAGCAGGAAGATGAAAACATCTCCCCGTGGCAGCAAATCATCGACAACCCATTTCTACTACTTTTTATTTGCGTAGCAATGCCTACAGTTTTTTACACACTATGGGGAGTCATGGAGGTCGCAACAATACCAACCGCTCCATACTAAGCACAGCGGCTAAGCTGCAACATTTTTCATTAATAAGAGGGGAGTAACGCATGACTTCATTTATGCCTCCAGCCCAGAAGAATTGGTGGGCCGTGCCGGTAGGCCGCCAAGAAATCGTCTGGATTGCAATCGCGCTGGTTTGGTGTCTGATTATGTTTTTCATGATGCCGTTTTGGCACATGTATGGTGATCAGAACATCTCGAACGAAGGATATCGGGTCACACCGATCAAATATCAAGCAAAAGTCAATGAAATGATCGAGAAGTACAAGGTGCGCGAAGTAGGGGCCATGAAAACCCCCGTAGTCGCACCACCCGACGGCGGTGATATCTACCTGATGGCACGTCTTTGGTCGTGGTATCCAATGCTGGAGCTCAAGAAGGACGTAACCTATCGCCTTCACCTGACCTCCATTGATTGGAATCACGGCTTTTCTTTGCAGCCTGTTAATATCAATCTACAGGTCGTCCCAGGATATGAATTTGTCCTAAACATAACTCCCAATAAAGCGGGTGAGTATACGATTGTCTGCAACGAATATTGCGGCATCATGCACCACACCATGCTGGGCAAGATCTGGGTGAAGGAGTAATTGATAATGGCACAATTTAGACAATGTCCTGATACAGGGCTATTTTTCCACAAAGAAGCAGAAAACCTGATGAAGGCTAACGCCGTCGCTGGTGTTGTATGCTTACTCATTGCTGGCGTCCTCGCGTTGCTAGTTGTTCTTACACGTTGGCCTGCCGTCCATTTGCTACCAGCTGATGCCTTTTATATGGTATTGACTGCTCATGGTATCTGCGCGTTGATCTTCTGGGTCATCTTCTTTGAAATGGCCATTCTCTACTTTGCAGGTTCAACCCTGCTACGCAGCAGACTGGCAACGCCTCGCTGGGCATGGGCTGGCTTTGTGCTGATGATCGTCGGCGCTGTCATGACACTGGCTGCGGTCTTCGCAGGCAAATCCAGCGTAATGATGACCTCATACGTGCCTATGCGTGCAGAGCCTAGCTTCTATCTGGGTCTGGTTATATTCGCTGTTGGCGCACTGATCGGTTGCTTTGTCTACCTGGGCACCCTGGTTGTCGCCAAGAATGAGAAGACCTATGAAGGTTCTGTTCCATTGGTTACCTTTGGTGCCACAGTAGCCTGCGTCATCGCTATCTTCACCATCGCTTCTGGTGCTGAGATCCTGATCCCAACCTACCTTTGGTCTATTGGCTATATCAGCCACATCGATCCAGCTATGTACCGCGTCATCTGGTGGGCACTGGGTCACTCCTCACAGCAGATCAACGTAGCTGCTCACGTAGCCGTTTGGTATCTGATCGCTGGTGTTATTTTTGGCGCTCGCCCAATGTCAGAGAAGGTCAGTCGTGCAGCATACCTGCTCTACATCTTCTTCTTGCAGCTAGCTTCTGCTCATCACCTGATGACCGATCCAGGTATCAGCTCCGAATGGAAGATCTTCAACACCTCATACGCCATGTATCTGGCTGTATTGGCTTCCATGATTCACGGTCTGACCGTTCCTGGTGCCATCGAAGTAGCGCAGCGCAAGAAAGGCCTGACCAACGGTTCTTTCGAATGGCTGCGTAAAGCACCATGGGGCAACCCAGTCTTCTCCAGCATGTTTATCTCTCTAGTAGGCTTCGGCTTCTTGGGCGGTATCTCTGGTGTAGTTATGGGTACAGAGCAGATCAGTATCATCATCCACAACACCATCTATGTACCAGGTCATTTCCACGCTACCGTGGTAATTGGTACAACAATGGCATGGATGGGACTAACCTATCTGCTGATTCCAGTACTGTTCCGCCGCAAGATGATCCTGCCACAGGCGGCTAAACTACAGCCGTACATCTTCGGTCTTGGCATGTCACTGGTTGCTGTTTTCCATATGGCTGCTGGCACCTTGGGTGTTGCTCGTCGCCACTGGGACATGGGCTTTGCAGGCAACCCACTGGGCTTCGAATATCCAGCGACCGCTTACCTATTGATGGGTATCGCCGGTATTGGTGGTGTTATCGCTGTAGCAGGTGGTGCTCTGTTCATCGCCATCGCTGTTGGCTCTCTGGTATTCGGTGAGAAACTGCAAAAAGAAGCTGGCCTATTACAGAGCTTTGGCTTTCCTCTTGCTGATTCAGCCTACACCAATGAAAAGCCAGCGCGCTTGCCTATGGCTCCGGCTGAGGCTGTCGAGGCCGATCATGGTGAAGCCGGCTTTGAGGCTCCAGGAACATTTATCCTGGCTATGGTCTTGCTGGTAAGCTTCGTGATTTACTACTTCATTAACTGGAAGTATCTGTCTGAAGTTTGGGGGCTTTCTTAAGCGACCCTTTTGAAGTGGGGCGAACTCTTTTCGAGTTCGCCCCATTTTTTCTAGCTTTTTAGCGCAGACCTACAGATAAAGCAGTATAATTATCTGCCACTGTGCAAAAGCAGTAGATAAATTCTTGTAAAGCAGGCAGCATTTCAATCCTCATATGGTCAAGCAACTTATAAACCTATTCAAACTACGTATCGGCATTATTATGTCCGTTACCGCTGTTGTTGCGCTGGCCGTTACCCCAGGGCAACCCGTGACTGGCTGGGAAATAGCAATTCTTGCTTTTACCGTGCTTATTGCTGCTGGTGGTGCAGGTGCCTTTAATCAATATTACGAAATTGACCTCGACATCAAGATGAAGCGAACTCAGGGTCGCCCATTCATTAACGGCGACTTCCAACATAATCGCCTCTGGTTATTTTTAATCTCTGGCTTGGTATTAGCCGGAGTAGCTGGCGCTGGCTTTGCACTCAATGGCCTGGCAGCCCTATTTATCTTTCTTGGCGCGTTTTTTTACGCCATTGTATATACCGTCATACTCAAGCGTCGGACATGGCTCAACATCGTAATCGGTGGAGCATCCGGGAGCTTTGCTGTGCTGGCTGGTGCAGCCGTAGTCGACCCCAGTGCCATAGGTCCAATCCCGGCTCTACTCGCCGTTGTTCTTTTTCTTTGGACACCCTCACATTTCTGGAGTCTGGCTATCGCCCAGCATGACGATTACGCTGCTGCTGGCGTACCAATGCTTCCTGTTGTGGTTGGTGACAAAACTGCGGCTAAAGCTGTGCTTTTCAACACATTAGCTCTGGTCAGTGTATCCATATTACCCTTCTTTTTTGGACTGAGTTGGATCTACCTTTTTGGCGCCATAACCGGCGGCGGTTATTTTATTTATCGCAATGTCCAGCTAGTCAACGACACTTCCCGCAAGGTAGCAATGACCAGCTTCTTTGCATCACTCGTTCAGCTGGGGCTATTGTTACTATGCTCTGTACTGGATGTCAGCTTGCTCGGTTGAGCCTGATTTTATGTACTCATGCAATCAATTAAACTTATCTTCGGTGCACTTTTACTTACTCTGACCCTTTTATCCTCTGTACAGGCAGAACTGCCTACCATAACCTCTCTACCCAGCACTGCCGACTCAAACACGCCTGAGTTTGATTATAAAACGGCTTTAAGAAGCAGCCAGCAGGCTATTGGCAATAAACTCAGCAACCACAGGTTTATGACCAGCAAAGGTAGTGTGCTGGTCATGCAGGAGCTGCTAGGCAAGCCACTGGTCATCAGCTTGGTCTATACCAGCTGCTTCCACACCTGCCCCATGACCACTCGCAATCTAGCTAAGGTTGTCGAAAAAGCCAGAGATGTATTAGGCGATCAGAGCTTTAATGTAGCCCTGATTGGCTTTGATGTTGCGAATGACACACCGAGTACCATGCGCTATTTTGGCCGACTGCATGATGCCGATGGTGAAGGGTGGTACCTGCTCAGCACAGATGAGGCTACCAGAGATAAGCTGGTCAAAGAGCTGGGATTCCTCTATTTCCCGTCAATACGCGGCTTTGATCATCTTGTACAAACCACTGTGGTTGATGCTGATGGCGCTATTTACCGACAGGTTTATGGGGAGGTATTCAGCACCCCACTTCTCATGGAACCGTTGAAAGAACTCGTATTTGGACAGCCCTCATCAGCACAAACATTCATCGGCGATCTGGTAAACAGAGTTAAGCTCTTTTGTACCACTTACGACCCCATTCGAGACACTTACTCTTTCGACTACTCTCTATTTATTAAGATTTTTGTCGGCTTCTCTATCATCGGCTATGGGATTACCTTTTGCATACGCGAATGGAAGCGGGCTATTCGATAGAATAATGCTCGGGAGCAACATAAATACGGAAATATGCTATTCAATATTCACACACAATATGGCATTAACATCTATTCAATACTTACCCCATCCAATGCATATTCATCACTAACTAAAGAATTCTTCTATGAAATGAAATCAATGACGGATACATCAGCAGATGGTAATATAGCCAACATTATACTTGACTGAATTAGTCGACAATAGTTGGCGACTAACTACCCCAGCATTCACATCGATACCGCGAGGACCAATTCATTGAAAGCAAAATCAAACCCTATTAAGCGCGGCTATCTCTACCTGGAGGAGTGGTTCAATGCCTCCTTTGGGGAAGCCTGGAACCCACTCTATCACCTTGGGCCACTTACCTTCTTTTTCTTTTGGATAGCGCTGGTTTCTGGCCTCTACCTCTATATTTTCTTCAATACCACTGTTGATAATGCCCACGCATCACTTGAAGCCATTGTTCATGGGCATGTGCTTGGGATTGGCAGCCTTATGCGCAGCCTGCATCGGTATGCTTCTGATGCGGCCATCTGCACCATCATTCTGCATATTTTCAGGGAATTCTCGCAGGACCGCTATCGAGGTACGCGTTGGTACTCCTGGTTCACAGGCATTCCCACGCTCTGGATGGTTGTACTTCTTGGTATAACAGGGTACTGGATGGTCTGGGATGAGTTGGCGCTGTATGTCTCAATGGGGGCCTCTCATCTGCTCGACGTTATACCCATCTTTTCCGACTCAATGGCTCGAAACTTTTTGCCTGGCAACCTGAGTGATCGTTTCTCCACACTGCTTGCCTTCTTGCACCTGCTTGGGCAACCCATGATTTTGATATTTATGCTCTGGTTTCATGTCAAACGCCTGACTCATGTTGAAATCAGCGCCCCGAGAGGCCTAGCCGTCGGCTGCTTTATTGCTTTAACAGCACTCTCTATATACAAGCCTGCTCTCAGTCATGCCCCAGTCAACCTTTCAAAAATCCCCACTGAACTCCAGCTGGATTGGTTTTATCTCAATATCTTTCCTCTTTTACAGTATTGGTCTCCTGGTGAAGTTTGGCTGCTGGTTGCTGGCGTTACTACCTTTATGCTGTTCATGCCCTGGCTGCCAAAGAAGGATGAGGGAATTCCAGCCGTTGTTAACTTGGAACACTGTAATGGCTGCGGCCAATGTGCTGTCGATTGCCCCTTTGATGCAATCAGCCTGCAACACCGCACCGACGGCGCAAAATGGGAGAGTGAGGTCGTCGTACATCCTGAACTATGCGCCGCCTGCGGCATCTGCACCGGCTCATGCCCCTCATCCACACCATTCCGCAAGGTGAAAGATGGTGAAAACCTGAAAACCGGCATAGACATGCCCGGCCTAACCCTTGACAAATTTAAGCAGCAGACGGATGAAGTGCTGGCAAAATTAACCGGTGAGAACAAGATCATGGCCTTTGGTTGCACACACGGTTATGACATTGGCACCTTTAGCGCGCCCAATGTTGGCACCCTGGATCTCTTTTGCACAGGAATGATGCCCGCATCACTTGCCGAGTACGCACTCAAGAATGGGGCCGATGGAGTCGTTATATCTGGCTGCCGCCATGGCGATTGCTACTATCGTTTTGGCAACCACTGGATGGATCTCAGGGTCCATGGTAAACGAAAGCCTGCTCTTCGCGCAAAAGTTGATAGGGAACGAATCAAAATTCTTGGTGGCGCTGATGTTGATGGCAAAAAACTCCACAAACAGTTCTCCGCCTTCCATGATTCTCTTGGGCAAAAAACGGCCACACCCTCTGCGGCCGCAACCCGGGAGGTAAGTCATGACTAACAATCCAGCAGTTCGCTATCTTTTACAGGCCGTTAACCTTTTTCTTTTTATGGCGCTGATTGCTGCATTCTCCTCTGGCCCTACCGTCAGGCAACTTGAAGAAGGTATGGCTGTAGTGACCCTGGCCTTTGGTCATGCAGGCCAACCTGTACGCGCCTGCCATAAACGCACACCTGAAGAGCTGGCGGCACTGGCCCCCAATATGCGCGCACCGATGGACTGCCCTCGTGAACGCTCTACGCTTCGAGTCGAGCTTTTTATGGACGGCAAACTCATTCACGACCTTACCGCACCACCCCCAGGTGCCTTTAAGGACCAAGGCGTGGATATTTACGAAAATGTCACAGTCCCTATTGGTCGCCATACATTTACTGTACGGATGAAAGATAACGATCAGAGCGAAGACTTTATCTACAGCAATGACTACTCCGTCAATTTGGCAGCTGCTCAGCTGCTGTTTATTGACTTTAGCCAACAAGAAAACGGTTTCATCTTTAACTAAATGACTGATCACTTCACTCTCGATATCTCTGCTGATCGCACGATCCGCAGACAAGCCACCGCCTGGCTTATCCTCGCCCTTGGCTCTTTGGTCATTGGCGGCCTATTTGTCATCCTTATTGTTCTATCTCGAACACCCGGCATTCAAGACATCATCCCCTGGGTGGATTTTTTTAAAACGGCCCTCGTAATACATGTCGACATGACGGTACTGGTCTGGTTTCTCGCCTTTGCCGGTATTTTCTGGAGCCTGAACAGCAACGACAACTGCACCAGCTGCGGATGGCCGCCTATCTTTCTAGCCGCACTGGGAATGCTGGGCATAACAGCATCACCATTCCTCGGGGCTGGAAACCCACTGATGAACAACTATGTTCCCGTACTACAGGATCCCATATTTTTTGTAGCACTCGGCATCTTTGGGCTTGGCTTCACGCTACAGATTTTGAATGGCCTAATCCATTCCAAGCCTGTTGGCAAATTCATGGATGGCAGCGCTACGCTACGTTTTGGGCTGTACACAGCTCTGATTGCAGCCCTTCTCTCCATGATGTCGATTGGCTGGTCTTACAGCATGATGCCGGAAGAGATAGAGGGGCAGCACTACTATGAGCTGCTATTCTGGGGTGGCGGACACGTCATTCAGTTCACGCATACCCAACTCATGTTTGTGGTCTGGTTATGGCTGGCAACCGTTTCCGGTGTCACCATTAAGGCCAATCCACGCCTAATCCTCATACTATTTGCCTTAGGCGCAATGCCAGTCCTATTTGCGCCGGCCATCTATCTCACCTACCCAGTAGAAGACCCAGGCTATGCCATTACCTTTACCTGGCTGATGAAATACGGTGGCGGCCTCGCAGCATTGCCGCTGGGCCTCATCCTCATCACCTCTCTCATCAGCGCTGGCAAGGCATCTGATGTCTACCGAGCTGAACGCTCTGCATTGATCTTCTCAATACTGCTGTTCGGTACCGGTGGAATAATTGGCTTTATGATTACAGGTAGTAACGTACGCGTTCCTGCACACTATCATGGCTCGATCATTGGCGTCACCATGGCATTTATGGGCATCACCTATTACCTATTGCCACGGCTCGGCTTTCGCAAGCCTATGGGGAAATGGGCGCTACGACAGCCTGCTATCTATGGTACAGGTCAAATGATCTGGGTATTGGCTATGGCCTACACAGGAGGGCATGGTGTTCAGCGCAAAACAGCAGGAGCAGCTCAGGCGTTAAAAACTATGGACGAATATATCGCCATGGGGTTGATGGGGATTGGCGGGATCATCGCCATCTCTGGCGGGATCATCTATCTAGTTGTGGTTTATAAAGCCATGCGCCCTGAAAAGAGACTCACCACTTAAAGCAATACTTTCCTCGTAGAATCAAAGAGCCATGCAGCAACCTACTCAAGTCGCTGCATGGCTTCTTCTTTCTTACTAGTCAATCGGAGGCAATGCTGGTGACCGCACAAGCTCTGACTCTGGCACTGGCTCAGCTATTGATTCAGATTGCTCAGTTTCAGCAGGCCCATTAGGTAGCACATCACTAAAAATACGCTGTATGCCTTCAAATGTTACTATAGAAAGAATCATGATTATCATAAGAAAAATAATACTTCTACTACTTCCAAAACCCTTTCCCCGCCATTTTTCAAGTCCAACCAATATCTTATCTGAGACCACATAAAGCACAATCGCAGTCACTGTATACATAAGCATTTGCTGCATAATTTCTTTTCACCTCTTTATTTAAAATCTGTAGGGTGCAGGTTCAACCTACGACCATTAATTCAATATGCGCTATGACTATTGGCTATCTTACGACAAACCAAGCGATGGGGGATAGAGATGGAAAGCCATAAGATAAACGATAACACCGCTCACACTGACATAGATCCAGATCGGAAAAGTCCAGCGTGCAATCCGCTTGTGTCGCTCAAAGCTCCCTCTTAATGCATGAAACGCCGTAATAATAACCATCGGCACAATCAATGCAGCAAGAATGACGTGAGAAGCAAGAATTGTAAAATAGATGGGGCGCACTCCACCCTCTCCTGCAAATTTCACATTACCTACTTGGCTGTGGTACGTCAGATATGAAACCATAAATAGCGCAGATACCGTCAATGCAGCAATCATGAGTTTCCGATGCACAGCACGATTATCCTGACGAATATTATAGTAAGCCACACTAATCAGACATACCGTCAACACATTCAAGCCCGCCTGTAGGTGTGGCAATACCGCTATAATATCCACTACTTTCTCTCACCCTTGGCATTAGCGTTAGCATCTACCTTAGGAACGGCCTTACGCTTATCCCACTCTTTCTTTAAAATAAACAAAATAACGATTGCCAAGGAAACATTAAATATAACAGCTACGATTATATAGCCCGGCACTTCTCGTGGCTCATCAACACTTATAACAGGTGCCACACTCTCAACCCCACACACAAAAGAACTTACCATTGAGAGAGTAATAATAAAAAAGAGTTTTTGACAAAGACGGTATAAAGGCATATTGAAAATACGCGGCATCAGGTTTACCTTATTTTGCATTTAGCAGGAAGCAGCCTTAATAATTAATCCTAAATAGAACTCAGTCACGCAACTTAAGGATATCCAAATACTGCTCGGTGATTGCTTTTGGTATATGAGGCGGGGAGAAGGCACCATGAACCCGCTGTTTTGGCCCAATTAGGTAGATAGAGCCTGTATGATTGACTTGGTAAGCACCGTGCTCATCCGGTTCATCTTTAATATAACCAGCACTCAGCTGTAGCGTTAGTGCGTCAATCGCCTCAATTGACCCTGTAAATCCAGCAAAGCTTTTATCAAAATATTCGACATACTCAGAGATATGCTCTGGTGTATCTCGATCTGGATCAACTGAGATAAACACAACCTGCGTTTTCGCTTGAATCTCTGGCTTTTCTGCGAGGCTATCATAGACAGCTTTCATGACAGAAAGCGTCATTGGACAGACATCTGGACAGCTGGTATATCCAAAAAACAGCAACGTCCATTTATCTTTTAATCGGGCTAAATCTAAAGCCCCCCCGCCCGCTTCACTTAATTCAAAGGCAGTCAGCTGTCGAGGTTCAGGCCAGAGTACCGCTTGCAACTCCGCAGGAAATTTCTTTAATGTAGATGGCTTTAATAGAAAAACTGATGCAAAGAAAAGAGCAACAATGCCAATTCCAATCAGCGCCTTCATTGGACTACGTTTTACTTCAGAACTCATACTCTGGGAATCTCACTATTTAAGTTAACCAACAACACCTTTAGTCACCATAATCAGCCATATGTTCTTGCAATATCAGCCGTTATTAAAACCAAAGCAGTAAACATCAGCGTATTTTGGATAAAGGTTTTAACCAAAATAGATTTGATGTTGGCATCCAACTTTTTAGTTGCAGCAACTCGCTCTGATTCTGGCAATTCATCAACTTCTCGATATTTGTCCTTTTTTATTCTTATCTGATCTACCCCCTGCGTTGCACAGACTACCAAAAGCGCCATGCCTATCCCTTCTGGGGTATACATAAAATAGTGTGGGCCAAAAAAACCCATCAACGCATGCATCGCAAAATTCCACAACATAATCGTTACCACTTAGACTCATTTATTGGCTAATTCTAACCTGTTTAATTAACTCAGGGCGAAAAAAAGCCCGCCTTTAGGCGGGCTTTTTCAATGGTTACAACACCATTATCTGCAAGCTTCACCCTTTGTGCGAACAACCTGGTAAGCACGCCCAAGGTAGCTGAATGGAACACTCCAGACGTGCACCATACGTGTGAACGGAAAGACCAGAACCAGAGTCATGCCAAAAAACATGTGCAGCTTATAAACAAAGCTCACATCTTTCAGCAGGGTTGGATCTACGCTCAATGTAACGATGCTCTTAATATACTCTGACAGAGCAATCATTGTTGAGGCATCAGCATGGCTAGCATGATACATAGAGGCAGGAATTGTCATCAGGCCAAGGAAAGCAGTAGCTGCAATCCAGATGATTACAAAGTTATCCCGACCACGGCTAACAGCCTTGATCCGCTCAACTGTCAGGCGACGCTTGGCTAGTAGTCCAGCACCAGCCAACGCAGCGATACCAAATACTGTACCCGCATAGATGGCGATATTTTGGTGAGCCACATCACTGATTCCAAATGCCAGGAACCAGCTATGTGGTGTCAGCAGGCCTACAAAGTGCCCAAGAAAGATACCCAAAACACCAACATGGAACAGATTGCTGTACAGACGCATATTGGTGTTATCAAGTAACTGACTTGAATCAGCCTTCCAGGTGTACTGTTCACGGTCAAATCGAATCCAGCATCCAACCGCGAAAATGGTACCCGCAAGATACGGGTAGGCTCCAAATATAAAATCAGACATCTTTACGCTCCTCAGGCTGCCTGGGCTAAACGCCCACGGTTTTCAATGATTCGAAGTACCCTTGCATATGGGCTTTCGACTTTTTCTAGATTTTCAGCAATCACAGTAATGACCTTACTGGCATCCCCTAAAAAGACACGTGCCTGCATATCGTCCAGAGTAGATACATACTCAAGAATCAATGGCAGAAAATCTGGAATCTCTTTAGCATCAACGGCCAAACCATTGGCCTTATAATGCTCATTAAGGTCAATGAGTGCTGGACCACGTCCGCGGTCGTCGCCAAACAGGTGATGAGTCAGATGCAGATCATGCTCAGGCGTCATATCAAATGTCACCACATAATTCTGCTGCACACCCGTCACATCATGCACTTGCATCCATGCAATGAGATCCATCATGCCTTTGCGCTCTTTCTCGGTGATATCTTTATCGGTTTTAATCATTTCGATTATTGCCGGGAAATTCTCAACGAGTTCTTCCGTTGGATAATCCAACAAACGCGACAATATTGTGTATATACGCATTTATATACCCTCTATGTTTACGCTTTGGATTTAGGCCGCTTTTGTATGCCCATCGGAGTTACCGTGCGCTTACGTGGAGCCGGGAAGAGCGTGTGATCATCCTGACCAGGCTTCTCACCATGAGAGCTTGTATTGCCTGCAGAGAAGCCATTCTGACCTTGGAAGCCATAAGGGTCATCGTTACGAATCTCCTCGTGACTGGTAGGTATAACAAAACGATCTTCGTAGTTGGCAATACCCAGGTAGCGATACATCTCTTGCGCCTGATCTTCGGTAAGACCCGCAGTTCTCAGCACCTCAAGATTAGGCTCTTTATCCACAGAAATAGAGCGCTGATAGCTACGCATAGCCAACAGACGGTTGATTGAACTCAGAATTGGAGCCTCATCACCAGCTGTCAGCAGATTCGCCAAGTAGCGTACAGGGAAGCGTAGCGCCTCAGATTTAGGAATAATGCCATCTGCCTCAGTAGGTAGCGTGCCCTGGTCAATCTGAGACTGTACAGGTGACAGAGGTGGCACATACCACATCATTGGCAAGGTGCGGTACTCAGGATGGATTGGGAAGGCGATCTTCCAATCAATGGCCATCTTGTAGACAGGTGAATTCTGAGCCGCATCAATCCAGCTCTGAGGAACGCCATCTTCCAGTGCCTGCTCGATGATCAATGGATCATTCGGATTCAGGAAGATATCAGTTTGAGCCTGATACAGATCTTTCTCATTCTTGGTTGAAGCCACATCACTGATACGATCCGCATCATACAGAACAACGCCAACGTAACGGATACGACCAACACAAGACTCAGCACAAGCTGGAGGCATACCAGATTCCAGGCGTGGAAAACAGAGGATACATTTCTCTGATTTACCTGACTCCCAGTTGTAGTAAACCTTCTTGTATGGGCAAGCGGTGACACACATGCGCCAGCCACGACAGCGATCCTGATCGATCAGAACAACACCGTCTTCTTCACGCTTATAGATAGCACCTGATGGGCAGGAAGCGACACAAGCTGGATTCAGACAGTGGTTACACAGCCGAGGCAGATACATGTGAAAGGTTTTTTCAAACTCTTTATAGATCTGCTTCTGCATGCCGTCAAAGTTCTGATCCACTGAACGGTGCTCGAATTCACCGGCCAGATCATCTTCCCAGTTTGGTCCCCAATGGATCTTCTCCATGTGTTTACCAGTAATCTGAGAGACTGGGCGTGCAGTTGGAGCAGCTTCTGACAGCGGCTTGTTCTGCAGCTTGGCATAGTCGTAATCAAACGGCTCGTAGTAGTCATCAATCTGCGGCATATCTGGGTTGGCAAAGATGTTGAGCAGCTTGCTCAAGCGATTACCCGCCTTCAGCTCCAATTTGCCATCAGAGAGCGTCCAACCACCCTTCCATTTATCCTGATTTTCCCACTCTTTTGGAAAACCGATGCCTGGCTTACTTTCAACATTGTTAAACCAAGCGTACTCAACACCCTTTCTGTTGGTCCAGATGTTTTTACAGGTCACTGAACAGGTGTGACAACCGATGCACTTGTCCAGGTTTAGGACCATTGCAATTTGTGCACGTATCTTCATTTTATGTTCCTCGAAGTTCTTTCACCACCGGTGCTGGTTGCGAAATGTGTGTGCTTCGCAACCAGCACGTTGATATTTAATCGATAACCTTAGTTATTGATCCCCGGAGGATTAAGTTGGGCTTCACGCTCAGGTGTTAGCGGACGCTCTAACCAATCGACATCTGCATCTTCGATCTTATGCACGATGACATTCTCGTCACGCTGACAGCCCACCGTACCGTAGTAGTTGAAGGCATATGAGAGCTGCGCATAGCCACCAATCATATTGGTCGGTTTGATGATGACCTTGGTCACACTGTTAAGAATACCGCCACGCTTACCGGTGGTGTTTGAACCCGGTACGTTTACGTTCTTCTCTTGAGCGTGATACATCATTGCCATACCGCGCGGTACACGCTGACTGACAACAACACGCGCAACGGTTGCGCCGTTGGCATTTACCGCCTCTACCCAGTCGTTATCTTTAAGACCGATAGATTTGGCATCGTCCTCAGCTACCCAGAAGTAAGGGCCACCACGGAACAGGGTCAACATACGCAGGTTATCCTGATAGGTGGAGTGAATGCCCCACTTGGAGTGCGGTGTGATCCAGTTCAGGGTCAGTGTCTTCTTACCTTGCAGCTTGCCAGCAAGCTCTTTTGGCAGATTCTTATGTGCGCCCAGATCCTGAGGCGGACGGAAACAACAGAGACCTTCACCAAAGTCCAGCATCCACTCATGATCGAGATAGAAATGTGCACGACCCGTCAGTGTACGGAATGGGATGTGCTCATGGATATTGGTATAGCCCGCGTTGTAGCTGACCTCCTCAGACTCAATGCCAGACCAAGTAGGTGCGGTAATGATCTTACGAGGCTGTGCAACGATATCGTCGTAGGTGATCTTATCTTCATGGCGACCTTCATAAAGGTGGCTATGATCGATACCTGTCTTCACAGAAAGCGCAGTCCATGACTTGTGAGCAACTTCACCACAGGTCTCTGGTGCCATACGCAGAACGGTGTCACATACGGCAATGTCTTTCTCAAGCGAAGCCATCCCTTTAGAGACGCCCTCTTCCTTGATAACACCATTCAACACCTTAAGCTGTTCAATCTCAAGATCGGTATTCCAATCGATGCCCTTGATATTGTTGCCCAACTTATTCATCAGAGGGCCAAGTGCGGAGTACTTCTTGAAGGTGTTTGGATAATCACGCTCAACCACTTTAAACAGTGGCAGGGTTTTACCTGGAATTGGCTCACACTCGCCGCGTTTCCAATCTTTGACTTCACCCAGAGGTTGTGCCAGAGCTTGTGGTGAGTCGTGCTGCATAGGCAGCGCGACAACATCTTTGCGGGTACCAAGATGCGTCTCTGACAATTCAGAGAATTTCTTGGCGATAGTACGGAAGATCTGCCAATCTGATCTGGCTTCCCAGGCAGGATCAACGGCTTTGCCCAGCGGATGCACAAAAGGATGCATATCGGTGGTGTTAAGATCAGCCTTCTCATACCAGGTTGCTGTTGGCAAAATAATGTCTGAATAGGCACCCGTAGAGTTAAGACGGAAGTTGATATCAACCATCAGATCCAGCTTTCCAACTGGAGCCTCTTCACGCCACTTGATCTCTTTTGAGCGCTTGCCGTCAGTACCTTCCTGCATAACACCATTCTGAGCACCAACCAGGTGCTTCAGGAAGTACTCATGCCCTTTAGCAGAACAGCCCAGCAGGTTGGCACGCCAGACGAAGAGGTTACGTGGAAAATTCTCTTCCGCATCAATGTCTTCACAAGCAAAGGCCAGATCGCCACTCTTGAGCTGATCAACCATGTAGCTGGAAACACCCGCTTCATCGGTTGCACCCGCCTTTTCAGCCGCCTCAACAATAGCCAGTGGATTTTTGTTAAAGTGTGGCGCAGAAGGTAACCAACCCAGACGTTGTGAAACGACGTTGTAATCACCTAACTGATAACCCTTGTATTTAGCCTTAGCCGTAGCACCCATGACGTCGTCAGCTTCAACCTTCTCATAACGCCACTGATCGGTATGGAAATACCAGTAGGTGGTGCTGTTCATGTGGCGTGGTGGACGATGCCAATCAAGCGCAAAAGCTACAGGAGCCCAACCAGCTTGTGGACGCAGCTTCTCTTGTCCAACATAGTGAGCCCAACCACCACCTGACTGACCTACGCAACCACAGAGGTGCAGCAGATTCATGATGCTACGGTAGCCCAAATCATTGTGGTACCAGTGGTTGATAGCCGCACCCATGATGACCATGGATTTACCCCGGGTCTTAGAGGCATTATCAGCAAATTCACGACCGGTACGTTCAAGCAGATCAGCTCTAACACCGCAGACCTTTTCACCCCAAGCTGGAGTGTAGGCAATTGAGGCATCGTCATATCCCGTAGCAAGATTGTCACCTAAACCACGGTCAATGCCGTACTGTGCAATCGTCATATCGTAGACAGAGGTCACTAAAACCTCTTCTCCAGCGATAGTCAGCTTGCGCACAGGAACATTACGCTGGATGGTGTCAGCTTCGCCTGGGGCAAAGTGCGGGAAGGTAATCGTTACAACATCATCGCTAGCTCCAATGTTTGTCAGCTCAGCTTCGATATCAGACTGGTCAGAAGAGTTCTTAGGCAACAGGTTCCATTTGCCATCTTCGCCCCAGCGGAAACCTACTGACCCGTTAGGACAGACAAAAGCGCTGGTTTTAGAGTCATAGACAACCGTTTTCCATTCTGGATTATTGGTCTCGCCCATGCTGTTGTCAAAATCTGACGCACGAAGGAATCGATCTGAAACGTAGCGATCGCCATCTTTGCGCAACATAACCTGCATCGGCAGATCGGTATATTTGCGCGCATATTCCAAAAAGTATGGATCTTGCTTTTGAACATGGAACTCATTTAGAGCAACATGTGTCATGCACATGAAGGCGGCCGAGTCATGTCCTTGTTTAACCGGCATCCACAGATCAGCAAATTTTACGAACTCTGCATAATCAGGCGCCATGGATACGATCTTAGTACCGTTATAGCGTGATTCAATTGCAAAGTGTGCATCAGGTGTACGTGTCATCGGCAGGTTAGCACCGCAGATGATGATGTACTTAGAGTTATACCAATCGGCTGCTTCAGGTACGTCCGTCTGCTCACCCCAAACCTGTGGTGATGCAGCGGGTAGATCGCAATACCAATCGTAGAATGAACCACAGGCGCCACCGATCAAGGAGAGATAGCGAGAGCCAGCGGCATAGCTGATCATTGACATCGCAGGAATCGGTGAGAAACCATAGATACGATCAGGACCCCATTTTTTAATGGTATAGACGTTTGCAGCTGCAATAATTTCAGTTACTTCATTCCAGTCACTACGTACAAAACCACCCAAACCACGCACAGCAGTATATTTCTTACGCTTAGCTGGATCAGCCTGGATAGCCGCCCACGCTTCAACTGGATCCTGTCCAGCAGCACGCTCTGCACGATAAAGCTCCATCAAACGACCACGTAATAATGGATATTTAATACGGTGCGGGCTATAGAGATACCATGAGAAGCTAGCACCACGTTGGCAGCCACGCGGCTCATGGTTAGGCAAATCATCACGGGTACGTGGATAATCGGTTTGCTGCATTTCGTATGCAACCAAACCATTCTTGACAAAAATTTTCCATGAACAACCACCCGTGCAATTTACACCGTGAGTTGAACGGACAACTTTATCGTGACGCCAACGATTGCGATAGGTGTCTTCCCAGGCCCTATCATCGGTGGTCACTATTCCGTGTCCTTTAGAAAAAGTCTCGGGCGTCTTCGAAAAGAATCGTAGACGGTCAATGAAGTGACTCATAATTTGTAACCTCTCATTTGACTATGCGCTTGAAGAAACATATTTTTTATGTGTGTTTATTAAACTCTAAAGCTGCGAAAAGCGGCAACAATCGAAATTGTTGCCGCTTTCTTCAGCAGGTAATGCTATGGGTTGTCATATTCCCGTTTAGGTCCTAGGTAGTACCACCAGTTCAGACATAAGCAAACAAAGTAGAAGATAGCAAAGCCATATAGTGCATTCTCAGGCGTGGTTGCCTTAATCTGCTCACCAAACACCTTCGGAATAATGAAAGCACCATAAGCAGCAACCGCAGAGGTCCAGCCAAGCACTGGTCCAGCTTGCTCCTTATCGAACACCATTGCAATGGTACGGAAGGTAGAGCCGTTACCAATACCGGTTGCTGCGAACAGAAGCAGGAAGAGCAGGAAGAAAGGCCAGAAGAACTCTTCTGGTGTTGGTGAGGCATAAGCTGCTTTCATGAAGTAAGCCACACCCAGCGCGCTACCAACCATGGTGATTGAAACCCAATGGGTTACCTTTGCACCGCCAACTTTATCCGCAATCCAACCCCCGACTGGGCGAATGAAAGCACCGATGAACGGCCCCATCCAGGCATAGGTCAAGGCGGACGGCCCATTAGGGTTCTTCGTATTATGCGTCATCGCACCACCAGCAGCATCTGCAAGGTGCTGGAAGCCGAAGACTACCTTAATAGATAGTGGGAAACCTGCTGCATAACCAATAAAGCTACCGAAGGTCATGACGTAGATGATACTCATGATCCAGGTGTGTTTATGGTGGAAAATCTTGAACTGGCGCGCCAGGTTCGGTTTGATATCGCCTGGCACCAGCTTCATCATCATAACCACAGCAAAGAGCACACCAATAATCACGGGCCATTTAGCCCAGTTTGGAGCACCGAGACCAACCGGAGCAGGCAGAATGATATAGAGGCCAGCAGCAGCACCAATAAAGCCTATGATCAATAGGCCGGTAATTTTACCCATAGCACCAATAGGCGAACCAATATGCGGTGAAATGTGCTCAGTACGCAGGTTATTCATCCCAAACCAACCAGCGATCGCCAGTGGAATCAGAAAAACCAGCCAGATAAAACCAGCATTGTGCAGATAGGTTTCGGTACCCGCTGGAATCTTACCAATCAACGTACCAGAGGTGCTCTGGAGTGTCATGGATTCACCACCAAAGAGCCCCATGGTCATTGCCAATGGCACTAGAATCTGCATGGTGGTTACACCTGCATTACCCAGGCCAGCATTCAAACCAAGCGCCAGACCCTGCTGCTTCTTTGGAAAGAAAAAACTGATATTGGACATTGAAGAAGCAAAGTTACCGCCACCAAAACCGGAAAGGAAAGCCAGGCATTGGAACACCCAAAGCGGGGTGTTTGCATCTTGCAACGCAATACCAGCGCCAGCAGCCGGTATCATCAGCAACGCTGTGGTGAAAAAGATGGTATTACGTCCACCCGCAATTCGAATAAAGAAGCTACTCGGGATACGCAGTGTGGCGCCGGTAAAACCGGCAATAGCCATCAGTGTAAACAGTTCGGATTTCTGGAATGGAAACCCTAGGTTGAGCATCTGTACAGTAATAATGCCCCAATAAAGCCATACAGCAAACCCGCAAAGCAGACTTGGTATAGATATCCAAAGGTTACGATTAGCAACCTTCTTTCCTTCCCGTTCCCAGAATGCTTCATCCTCCACATTCCATTCTTTTATATCAGACATTTATTCAGCCTCGTAAATGTTTAAAGTTCCACTCGGTTTGTAACTCAAAAACACCAATAATATAAATTGATGCCCACTTATGTAACAGGGGGCTCACCATATTGATGAATGCAATACCATTCCACCAAACCGGGGATCCAACTGCTTAAAATGGTATCGATCTAAATAAACTATTCAGCATGACTCTTGCCTGGTCAGTTGTAACAGCGTAGACAGTTTAAATTCAACCACACTTTACAGCCCATGATCTAGGTCAAAAAATGATCTAGATCATAAAACTTAATTTAAGCAAACAAAATACAGAACAATTTAAATACTTCCGATACCTGTAACTCAGATAATACTGTGAGTAATTAGACTAAGCTCCCCAAAGGTTATCTGAAGGAACAATTGTCTCAATGTGAAACGAAATCAACATCAGCCCTATTACTTCTGCTCCCTGCTTTTTTGCTAACTCCATCTACATAGGAAAAGGTATCACCGGGACACAAAATCAAAAAATGATACAGATCAATTCCCTCTGCTTTATAGGTTATTTTTTGCATCTTTTTTAAAACCGGCCAGATTCTGTAAATACTTGATTATTCTACTTATATATATACCCGACAACTGTACTTATATATATACCCAAGCGTTTTACTGATGTAATTAACTCAGCATTTTACTTGTGTTTTTTTGCTTTCCAAACCCCCTATTCAGGCAACTCTATTACTGAATAATTTACTTATATTTTTCTTGCACTTGCTAGCTTCACACGCTCAGCCGCCATGGAAAAACAATTGGCTAACTCCCCTCACCCTCTAGCACTCTTTCAAGGTGATATTGGCTTCCTCTTGCAATTGAATCTAGAAAAATCAGTTGTGCAGGGGGCAAGTTTTTTTGCCCACATGAATCTATCATTAGCTACAAAAAATCAAGCAACAATGCCAAAAGAGGGCAATTAAAATGGTCTCTTATGTGCGGCGTGCAAACACCCTGGGTACCAGCCTGTATTGAGCGCGTGGGTACAAAAAACGTACCCACCCTGCTGGTATGAGAATTTATATCAGGGTCATGCAGTGTCGGTCTCCTTTGCCGCCGGCCCCTTTTCATACTCCTCTAGGAAGCCGATTAGCTGCTCGCGCAGTTTGTAGTAGTCCGGGTGTTCCAGCAGGGTCTTACGGGAGCGCGGCCTCGGTAGTGGCACCTCCATGATCTTGCCTACTCGGGCGCGTGGGCCGTTGGTCATCATTATCACTCGGTCGGCCATCAGGATCGCCTCATCCACATCATGGGTGACCATCACAGCCGTTACCTGGGTGCGTTGCCACACCTCCATCAATACCTCTTGCAGCTCCCAGCGGGTGAGTGAATCGAGCATGCCGAAGGGTTCATCCAGCAGTAGAAGCTTAGGTGAGAGGGCGAAAGCACGGGCGATACCAACACGCTGCCGCATACCATTTGACATGTCGGAAGCATGTTTGTGGATTGAGTCCCCGAGGTTTACCCGGTGCAGGTAGTACTCAATAATATCCTGGCGTTCTGCCTTGGAGGCATGGGGATAGACCCGTTCAACGCCCAGCGCTACATTCTCGTATGCGGTAAGCCAAGGGAAGAGGCTCGGAGCCTGAAACACTACGCCACGATCGGGGCCAGCGGTGATCACCTCTTTGTTATCGAGGATAATGCTGCCACTGCTGATATCGTTGAGTCCGGCAGTCATGGAGAGTACCGTGGATTTGCCGCAGCCGGAGTGACCAATCAGGGTGATGAACTCCCCCTTCTTCATTTGGAGGTTGAAATCCTCTACCACCGTGAGCGGACCTTTGGGGGTTGGGTAGACCTTGTCCAGCTTGGAGAACTCAAGATAGTGTTCCTGACCCAGATGCTCTTTGACCTTCTTGATTTCTCGGGGTGTGGCCTTATCAAACTCGGCGGCAGTGTTGGGGTTTACCCCTGGCAGCTTGATGGCAGAACCGTCCACACCATCGGGCTGCTCCATACCCACTTGCATCAGGTACTTTGTCACATCGTTGCGTAGCCGTTTGAAGTTTTCGTCATGGTTCATCCCTGCACGGTCACGAGGGCGAGGGAGGTTGACCTTGAACTCTGGCCCCAGAGTGGCATTGGGACCCGGTTTGAGTGGGATGATACGGTCGGCCAGCAGCACAGCCTCATCCACATCATTGGTAATCAGGATGACCGTCTTTTTGTCGCTCTCCCAGATCGCCTCAATCTCATCCTGTAATTTTGAGCGGGTCAGTGCATCCAGCGCACTCAGCGGTTCATCCAATAGCAGGATATCGGGGTTGATCGCCAACGCGCGGGCAACTGCAACCCGCTGGCGCATGCCGCCGGATAGCTCTGCCGGACGCTGGTGCGAGGCGTGTGACAGCCCCACCATCTCCACATATTTTTCCACATGTGCATGGCGCTTCTCTGCAGACCACTTGGAGAAGACTTTATCCACTCCAAGGGCGATATTGCCCCATACCGTAAGCCAGGGCATGAGTGAATAGCTCTGGAAGATCACTCCACGGTCAGTTCCCGGCCCTTTGATCGGCTTACCCTGTTTCAGAACCTCGCCACTATCAGGTTCAATCAACCCGGCGACAGCAGCGATTAGGGTACTCTTACCACTACCGGAGAAGCCGAGGATAGCCACGAACTCCCCCTCTTCAATCGAGAGGTTGATATCCTTGAGTACCGGTGTCACGTTGTTGCCGCTGCCGTAGGATTTGCATAGGTTTTTTATTACCAGATGTGACATCTCTCACCCTCTCCTAACGTTGGTCGCTAAAGGTGGATAACTTCTGCAGGGTCTGCATGAATCGATCCAGCAGGAAGCCGATAAAGCCGATGGTAAAGACAGCGACCATAATGCGCGCCAGCGACTGGGAGCTGCCGTTCTGGAACTCGTCCCAGACAAATTTTCCGAGACCGGGGTTCTGCGCCAACATCTCTGCCGCAATCAGCACCATCCAACCAACCCCGAGAGAGAGGCGCATGCCGGTGAAGATCAGCGGCAGGGAAGAGGGGAGTACAATTTTGACTACCTTGGTCCACCAGCTCAGTTGCAGCACCTTGGAGACATTCATCAGATCCTTGTCGATAGAGGAGACCCCGACCGAAGTATTGATCAGCGTCGGCCAGAGGGAGCAGAGCGTCACCGTGATGGCCGAAGTGAGAAAGGCCTTGTCAAACCAGCTGTCATCGGTCACCACATAGGTGGCGCTGACGATCAGGGTAACGATCGGCAGCCAGGCGAGCGGCGAGACCGGTTTGAAGATCTGGATCAGTGGGTTGATGGCAGTCTGAATGGTTTCGCTCATACCACACAAAATACCCAGCGGCACCGCAAGGAAGGTGGCGATAGCGAAGCCGAAAAAGACGGTCCAAAGGCTGGTAATGATCTGATCCAGATAGGTGGGTTTGCCAGTCCAGTTACGCGTCTTCACCTTGGCATCCGGGTTCTTCTCTAATTTTTTGGCGTTGCGCTTCTCCTGTCGTTCAAAGAATGCTTTAGCCTTTTCCCGCTCTTCAAAGTGTTCAACCAGCAGGCCGTCCGCAGCTTCTACCACCTGAGCTGGACCCGGGATGGCTCCCAGGCTCGTCTTGATTTGAGGAGCCGACTGATCCCAAACGAAGAGAAAGATAGCAAAGGCGAGTACTGGAATACCGATCATTGTCCACATGCTTTTGAACTGCTGCTTTGGATCTTCACCCTGCGCCAGCCGGATAAAGGGGATGAACCAGGTGAACCCTGATAATTCTAAAAAGTGAATCAGTCGGTTAATCAATCGGTTAATCATTGTTGCGTTCCTGCATTAAAAAAATTGGGTTGAAAGGCTTTCTGGTAATGCCACTTCACTGCTCAAGCATAATTACCAGAGAGCTCTACCTAAAAAATCACCCTCCGCCACAGGACGGAGGGTGGTTCACGATCGATGTCAGCTATTTGCTACCCACCACCGTATTGCCTTTGAGTCCGATTGGAAACTGCTCCAAATAGGCATTGGGGGCGGTGCCATCGTAGGTAATACCATCGATGAACTCACTCTGAGGTGGTTTAAAGCCGCTCTCTTTATCCAGATCAGGAAAGTCTGAAGCCTGGGCGTGACCCTCAGCGATAAGCGCTTTGGCTGCCTGGGCATAGATATCCGGACGGTAAACCCTCTTGGCCACATCCATGTACCAGCTATCCGGCTTCTGCTCGGCAATCTGACCCCAGCGGCGCATCTGGGTCAGGTACCAGATGGCATCCGAATAGTAGGGATAGGTAGCGTTGTAGCGGAAAAAGACGTTGAAGTCCGGCAGCAAACGCTTGTCACCTTTTTCGTACTCAAAGGTACCGGTCATAGAGTTGGCAATCACCTCATAATCCGCGCCCACATACTCGCTCTTGGATATGAGTTTAGTAGCCTCCGCACGATTGCCTAAGCCATCCTTGCCCCCATCCAGCCACTTAGCGGCACGAATCATCGCCTTGACTACCCGAATATGGGTATTGGGATATTTGTCAGCCCACCCTTTATCAACACCGAAGACCTTCTCCGGGTTGTCTTTCCAGATCTCGTAGTCGGTGATTACCGGCACTCCAATCCCTTTGAAGACTGCCTGCTGGTTCCAAGGCTCGCCTACGCAGTAGCCGTAGATGGTGCCTGCATCCATAGTAGCGGGCATTTGTGGTGGAGGCGTAACGGAGAGCAGGACATCAGCCTTGATCATACCAGTGATGTCACCCGTTTTTGGGGCGTAGTAACCGGGGTGGATGCCGCCAGCAGCCAGCCAGTAGCGCAGCTCGTAATTGTGGGTGGAGACGGGGAAGACCATGCCCATGTTAAATGGTTTGCCGTCCTGTTTAAATTTATCCACGATGACTTTCAGTGCATCCGCCTTGATAGGATGTATCGGCTTGCCGGCCTTATCATGTGGGACATGCTTTTTCATCTGACTCCAAATATCATTAGAGACAGTGATTGCATTGCCGTTCAGATCCATCGAGAAGGCGGTGATAATATGTGCCTTGGTACCGAAACCGATGGTGGCTCCGAGTGGCTGACCGGCCAGCATGTGGGCTCCGTCCAGTTGACCATCGATCACCCGATCCAGCAGCACCTTCCAGTTGGCCTGAGCCTCCAGCGTGACATAGAGTCCCTCATCCTCAAAGTAACCCTTCTCGTAGGCAACCGCCAGGGGAGCCATGTCGGTTAGTTTAATGAAGCCAAACTTCAAGTCCTCTTTTTCTGGCTCACCAACCTCTGCTACCACTGGACTGGCGCTCAAACTAAGTCCGATTGCCATGCTCACGGCCAATGCGGCCCGCTTGAAAAATAGTCTGCGTTTTTTGCTTGTACTCATATCTGCTATTCCTCTAAATGATTGTGAAATCAGCCTACGCGTAAAAAATGCTTACTCTATGGCAGCGGGAGGCTGGTGCCATTATCCCTACTGACCTGCGCTGGTGAAAAAAATCAATTCATTATTATTATCGCTTCATACCCATCACTGGGTTAGTTTGCCATTGAGCCTTTATCTGCTTGATAGCTGTCCGTGTATATGGTGCGCCGCGTTTATTGGCCACCCTAATATACCGGAATCATGGCTAAGTGAGTATACCCTTATATACAGTAAGGGCTATAGCCTATTTCTCACGCAATGAAGTAAAAAAGGCCACGCCATGAGCCAAAATAACCGTGGAAACAATAAGTTACATCACAAGCCAGACATGGCACTTATGGCGATAACGCCTAATATAGATCAAATGGATTTTCACGACCTTGGTTAATGTCAAGTGATTGGCGTATTTGATGGCAGAAAGCCAAGCCCACGCAAATCTATAAACAACCGCAAAAACCAAACAACAACGCCAAAAGAGCATAATTAGTCGACGCTGAAATATTCATATCCAAGATATATTTGGACTCTTGAATTTTTCTGGCAACCATTTTTCATATAAGGCGAGAATTCTGTTTCAAAGTGATCCCATGGGATCTGGGATGTCAGTTGCAGAAGTGGATATTTAGGGGTGAACAGATGCCCTGCTCACCCCTTACATAAGTTGTTGCTAAAGCGTATCTACTGCTTTTTCCTTGGTAGCTGCAGCAGCCTGGAGTTTTCTCGCGTCGCTATCCAGACGGCGTTCACCTGAGTACTGCATCCACATCAATGAGACTAGCGTGACACCAAACAGCAGCATGAAAGCAGTCGAAGCAACGCCTGTTGCATCCATCAACATGCCGAACATGATAGGCAGGGTAAAACCACCCAATCCGCCTGCCAGCCCTACGATACCCGAGACTGCGCCCATATTATCCTTGTACTCATCTGAGAGGTATTTGAAGACTGAGGCCTTGCCAAAGCCCCAAGCGATACCCACTACGAACAAGAAGAAGGTAAAGACCCACTCATTAACACCCATATGCATTGAAATATCTTCGCCATTGGTATGGATCAGCATTTCGGACGAGGGTAAAGCCATTACAAGGAGAGAGACAAGGCTCACCCACATAACCCAGAAGGTGACTTGATGGGCGCCCCACTTATCGGACATCCAACCACCAAGAGCCCTAATCACACCTGAAGGCAGAACGAAGATTGCCGCCAACAGCGCAGCGGTCTGAATCTCATGTCCGTAGACACCCATGTAATACTTGGTCATCCAGAGCGACAGTGCAACAAAACCACCAAACACCAGCGAGTAGTATTGGCAATATTTCCAGATTTTTGGGTCATTCAACACTCTTAGCTGATCACCAATACTCACGCTATCTTCAACCAGATGATCAGGATCAGAGTAGGTAAAAAACCAGAAGAGAATACAGATGACGGTCATGCCAATAGCATAGATGACAGGCACCATCTCCCAGCCCATCGCGACAACAATGGAGGGAGCGACAAACTTGGTCAGTGCAGCACCTGCATTACCGGCACCAAAGATGCCCATGGCAAAACCGGCAGTCTCTTTTGAAAACCAGCGTGCGGTGTAGGCAATACCAACAGAGAATGAGGCACCCGCACAACCAACAAACAGGCCAAGAACAATAAACTGCCAATATTCAGTCGCCTTGGAGATCAGGAACAGTGGAATGATGATAGCGGCCATCAACCAGAAGAAGACTGGGCGACCACCAAATTTATCAGTCATCATTCCAAGCGGCAAACGCAAGATAGAGCCGGTTAAAATAGGTGTGGCAGCCAAGATACCAAATTGAGTATCTGAAAGGTTCAATCCCGTTTTGATTGGGATACCGATAATAGAAAACATGACCCACACGGCAAAACATGCGGTGAAGCCTACGGTGTTCATTGTCAACACCGATAGCTGTTTAGTACGTTGGCTTGGCATTTAATTTTTCCTCAGTTTTTCACTTTGACTAGGTTGAACAGTCATCGAACCCATCTATTGGATGATGGTTGAATTAAAACTTAACCGATTACCACATTGTAACCCAATGCATATGATTAGAGGTATACCCCATAAGGCTGGCGATAGACCTTCCTGTGGGTAGTAAATTAGTTTGGCATATCTTATTGCGAGTTACAGGGTCTGGTCTTGCAATCATATATCTTTGCTTTTAGTTGTTTCAAGACCCTGTCGCTGGAGATTGCCTCAGACCTCGGAACCTCTCGCGAAGTGGTTAGCCGCATTCTTAAGGACTTTGAGGCTCACGGACTAATTAGTGCCCGGCTAGAAACGCTAACTATCGGAATTATTTTCTCTATATTACAGTGGGTTACTTATATTTCAGTATCAACTAATTAAAACGGTCTCTTATTTACGGTGCGAAAACACCTTGGAGGGCAGCGCATGGGCATAAAAAGCAAGGCGCCCAACCAGGCTAAAAAAGATCCAGCCTAACCAGCGCTCTGACTTGGCTGCCCATGAGGAAGATGCACCTCCTCTACCACACCTGCACCGGGATCATTGAAGGTCTCCATGCAGAGCTCATTTTCGCTCTGCGCAACAATGGTGGTCACGGCAGCATCGCCGGTGACATTGACGGCGGTGCGCATCATATCCAACAGCCGGTCTACCCCCATGATGAGTGCAATCCCCTCTACCGGCAGGCCTACCTGATTAAACACCATGGCCAGCATGATCAGCCCTACACCGGGTACTCCGGCGGTGCCAATGGAGGCTAGCACAGCCATACCGATGACGGTGAGATAGCCGGTAATGCCCAGCTCAATGCCGTAGACATTAGCGATGAAGACCGTGGCCACGCCCTGCATGATGGCGGTACCGTCCATATTGATAGTGGCACCGAAAGGCACCACGAAGGAGGCAGTAGAGTTATCGACACCGATACGCTTCTCCACGGTACGCAGAGTGACCGGGATGGTGGCATTGGAGCTGGAGGTGCTGAAGGCAAACACCTGCACTGCACGCATCTTGCGCATGAATGTCAAAGGGCTGACTCGCCCCAGCAGCTTCAGCAACAGCATCAGGGTCCCAGTTGCATGAAGCAACAGCACCACTGCCACCACACCAAAGTAACTGATCATTGGCAGGATCATCCCCAGACCCTGCTGGGAGAAGGTTTTGGCCATCAGGGCAAAAACACCAAAGGGGGCAATCTGCATCACCACGGTCACTACCTGCATCATCACTGCATTAAGGCGCTCGGCACCTTCGGCGATAGGGCGACCTGGCTCACCCACCATCAAGACACAGACGGAGAACAGGATGGTAAAAAAGATAATCTGCAACATATTGCCGTTGGCATAGGCGGCCACCGGATTGCTGGGAATGAGGTCGATGATGACCTGGCTCAGTGGCGGTGCCGGCGGTGCGATGAATTCACTTTGTGCCACCGCTGCCATATCGAAGCCTTCTCCTGGCCCCACCAACACGGCGACGGTAATGGCCAAGGTGATGGCCAGGGCAGTGGTCAGCATAAATAGCAGAAAGGCTTTGAGTCCCACCCGACCCAGGGTGTTGACATCACCGATGCCGCAGACACCACAGATCAGTGAAAAGGTGACCAGCGGTACCACCAGCATCTTCAGGGCGCTGATGAACATTGCGCCAATAACATGAAACAGACCATTGACTAGGTAATCCTGAACGAAGGCCACGTCGGAGGCGAAGGCGTTGATCAGGCTTCCGAGCAGCAGCCCGCAGACCATCCAGATAAGGATTTTAGTGGTCATAGTCATTTTCTGCGGCATGGGGACTCCAATTTATAGTTGGGTGATGGTGGGGTCGTCTAATGCGCCTACCCACAATTGGCGAAGAGCGAAGATAGCTGAAAAAAGAGCCGCAACGCAGGGATAGTGCAGGAACAATAATCATGCTCTCGCCCTCCCTCTTCTGCTTTTACAACCCGTTGGGTATAAGAAGCTCCAGAATTAACAGTGGCATCCTTAGCTGCCGCAAGATACTAAACCCCTTTTCTAATCCTATCCAACTCTCTGGAGTTTAGTATCTTTATATCTTTATTAAGTATTTGTATCACACCACTTTTATCAAAATCACTCAAAACACGCACAACTGATTCATAGGTTGCCCCAATCATGCTGGAAAAATCCTTCCGGCTTAATGCGTGGCTTAATATTTTTTTTCTTTTCCTACTATATCCAAATGTTTTGAGGTTATATATGAGCGCCTCTGCCATGCGCTGACGCACATCCAGATTTGCAAAACTCTTTAGGTGTGATTCAGAGGCACGCAGCTCTTCCGCAAAGAACATCATAAAACGGTAGCAAAATAGATTATTTGCCATTAATGCTTCTTGAAAGAGGGTGAGCGGGATGTGTGCTACCGTTGTATCCACCAATGCTTTGCAACTTGCCGAATATTGATGGTCACCACCGAACCCTCTGTGACCAACAATTTGCCCATTCATCGCAAGACGCACAATTTGCTCCCTCCCTGTTTTATAGGTGATAAACACCTTTGCCTTCCCTTTTATTATAATTTTAGTCCGTTTAGCTGCATCACCTTCTCGAAAGATATAGCTACCTTTTGGGTACTCCTCTATCTCTCTACTCTCTTCCAGAATAGCTCTCCATTCTGAAGAGCAACACTCTGCAATCAGCTCATCAATCTGTTGAATGCTTGCCATCTCATTCATCTAACACACCAGCTCTAAATTAAAAGATTCAGCATCTTTGAATTATGCAAAATGCAGTAGCTGCCGATTTACCTCAGCCGCATTCACATTCACTATTATGATTATTTGCGCCATTTATCCAGGCACACCGCAAAGAGATGCGATTGATTCACACCCTAAAGACTTAGGTGCATTAATTTGCCAGGAAGGTAATCTATTATTTCTTTATCGCTAATACAACATTGGATTACTATTTTGTTATGCGCACACCTTATAATAACCCGCCCTGGATTAATCAGTGAACTGCTCTAGCTAGAGAGTAAATAGCATGCAAAAAGAGGAAGGAAGCAGCCCCACCTTCAATTGGCGGGGCTGCTGACAGCTGGTATTTGATTATTTTTTATTACGCTTGGCCTGCATAGTACGGCAAGACATACGCGCACGTTTAAGCCAAGCATCAGTCTCTTTAATCAAGTTGGGATAATCCAGCTCATCCAGATCTGCAGACCAATCAGTAAAAGTAGTGAAACGCTCAGCATACGCCTCTGACACCGCCTGATCATCAGGCAAGGCGGCTATCACCGCTGCAACCATCTGGTCTTCTGCTGGGTTAGTCTCTTCAGCACCTGAGGCTGTCAGCAACGCGCGCCCAACCAGGGAGAATACATTCTCCATACTCTCCGCGGCCTCTCTGAATTTACGCTTGACAGCAAAGGCATTACGCAGGTTGCGCTCATAAGCAATATCAAGCAGAAATTTATCCACAGGATCAATCGATGCGCCCGCACACTCACCCACACCTGTCGATTGCACCTTAAACACAGCGCTATCACCATGATCACGTTGCAGCATAGGCAACTCAAACTCACGTACTTGAGTTAGATCTTCCAGCAGCTTATCAAAATAATCTGGCCCTAACCGACGGCTCCAGGCAGAGAATTTCTCATTCTCTTCTTGCCGCTCAGCAAAGGCATCTGCAATCCGTTTTACCGCAATAGGGACACGCACAGCCGGCACCTCTGGTCCAGCAAAGGCCAAATCACCACCCGCCATCCCACAGCCACCAAGGCGTATAGCGTAAGTGGGTATTAACTGACCAAAGTGTCGACGACCTTTTCCGTAAAAACCAATATCGGCAAGATCAGAGTGCGCACAGTTGTTTTGGCAGCCATTAACACGGATAACCAGATCATCTGCACCACCATCCAGCATCTTCGCCACCACACGTGACGAGGTGATGCCTAACTGGCACGTCGTAGTACCCGGACAAGCCACCACATCAGTGCCTGGCTCAATCAGACCTAAATCCAATGCTTTTAAACCCTCAACCAAAGCAGGGATACCTTGTTCGAGTACATTAAAAACAATCAGTTCCTGATCCTGGGTTGCACGCAGGTGCGAATAGCCCTGCTCCGTTAAGAGCTTATGCAAACCTCGAAGCTGACCTGCTGTTAAATCCCCACCTGGCACATGCACGGGTACTGCAAATAGATCAGCTTGATGCTGAGCCGTTACCTGCCGAGGCGCGCCATGCCCACAGGCTGCTGCATCTTCCTGCGCCTGTCGCCATTGGCCAGCTGGTGCCAGATCCACATCAAAGGCAGCAGCGGTACGTGCCAGCTCTTCACGATATTTTTCGATGAAACCTTCTGCGCCAAAACGCTCAACCAGGAACTTGATACGTGAACGAGACTTCCGTTTACGATCTGAATATTTATCATGCATTGCCAATACCGCTTGCGATGCAGGCAGCAACATCTCCTCAGGCAAAAATTCCTCAATAACGATAGCCTGACGTGATTGCGGCCCTAATCCGCCACCCGCAAGTACTTTAAAGCCTGGTTGGCCTTCGCTATTTCGGGTTGCTACAAAACCTAGATCCTGAATTGCACCCTGGGCACAATCAGCCTCACAACCAGAGTAGGTGATCTTAAATTTACGTGGCAGTGATTGCGTCAGTGGATTGCGTACCAAGTAGGCTGCTGTTGATTCGATATAAGGGATAACATCCACATGCTCACGCTGACAGACAGTCGCCATAGGGCAGCCGGAGACATTTCGCACTGTGTTACCACAGGCTTCACGTGTTGTGATGTTATGCTCTGCCAACAAGCGCAGTAGCTTTGGAGTCTGGTCAAGCGGTACATCGTTGTACTGAATATCCTGACGGGTCGTAATATGAACGGTCTCCATACAGTCAACTGCATCCAGTCCTTCTGCATAACCCAGAAGATAGGAGAGCGGCACATCACCACCCGGCAATTTAGAACGAACCATACAGAGATTTTCCTGCCACTGGCCATAAACCCCGAGCATCAGACGCTCGCCAACCAATTGGTTGTGATCAATCTTCTCGTCCAAATAATCCTGCAGGGCAACCTCTAGCCGTTCAAAATCTTCCTGCTTGATGTATTTTTCCGCTTCAATCACAGTGCATTCCTCTTAAAACTAAAATAAAAAACCCGGTTAATTAAACCGGGTGTGATGATCTATTTTACATGACGCGCCTTATCGCCAAAATAGGTTATTCGCTCTATTACTAGCACTTATTGGAATAAGGAACAAAAGGCACTGTGGAGATAAGAGACCAGCCAAGTAGCATTGCTACCTGACTGGTTTAATAACTAATCCTCTGAACAGCAGCTACAACTCGGCGCAAGGTGCATCTTGTGCTGACCTTGGCCCGCTTCAATCATCGGATAAACATTCTCTTCTTGGTCAATCATTACCTCAACCAATACCAGCTGATCCTTTATTGCAAAGGCCTTACGTAACGTAGATTCCAGCTCTGCTGGTTTCTCTACGCGCATGCCCACATGTCCATAGGCTTCAGCCACTTTGACAAAGTTTGGCGAGCCATCCAACGCTACCGCTGAATAGCGCCCATCCATAAAAAATTCCTGTAGCTGACGCACCATACCCAGATGATTATTATTGAGCAAAATAATTTTTAGCGGCAGATTATATTGCTTGCAGGTTGCCAACTCCTGAATATTCATCTGTAGGCTACCATCACCCGTTATGCAGATTACCTCAGATGCAGGGTGCGCCAATTTAGCCCCAATAGCCGCAGGCAAGCCAAAACCCATGGTGCCAAAACCACCTGAATTGAGCCAACGTGCCGGCTGATCAAACTTAAAATGCTGTGCCGCCCACATCTGATGCTGACCCACATCTGAAGCCACATAAACATCATCACCCGCAATTTTTTGCAGAGTTTCAATCGCTAGCTGTGGTTTTATCAATTCACTTTCAGCATCGTATTGCAGGCACTCCTTCTCCCGCCATTCATTGATCTGTGACCACCATGATTTAAGCAGCGCTGCATCAGGCTGGCACTTATGCTCTTTCACTATCTTGACCATCTCAGTCAGCACCTCCTGTACCAAACCCACGATGGGAATATGCACCCGCACATTCTTGGAGATAGAGGCTGGGTCAATATCGATGTGAATAATCTTGGCATCCGGGCAAAACTCTTTTATTTTGCCTGTAACACGATCATCAAAACGTGCGCCAATAGCAATCAACACATCACAATCATGCATCGCCATATTGGCTTCATAGGTGCCGTGCATTCCCAACATGCCAAGAAATTGTTTATCGGTAGCAGGATAAGCACCCAATCCCATCAAAGTGCTGGTAATAGGAAAACCCAGAATTTTCACCAACTCACGTAACTCTTTGACACCATCGCCAATGACCACACCACCACCAGAATAGATCACCGGTTGGCTGGCTGACAGCATCAGGTCAACTGCCTTTTTAATCTGCCCCTTATGGCCTTTTTTCACAGGATTATAAGAGCGCAACGTAACCTTTTTAGGATAGCGGAAAGGGATTTTGATCAAGGGATCAGTCACATCTTTTGGTACATCGATAACAACAGGGCCAGGCCGCCCTGAAGTTGCAATATAGAATGCCTTTTTAATGGTCTCAGCCAGGTCATGGACATCCTTAACCAGAAAATTATGTTTTACACAGGGGCGCGTAATACCAATAGCGTCCACCTCTTGGAAGGCATCACTGCCAATAAACGGCGTAGGCACTTGACCCGTAAAGACCACCATTGGAATAGAATCCATGAAGGCTGTGGCAATACCCGTCAATGCATTGGTAGCACCAGGACCAGAAGTAACCAGCGCAACACCAGGTTGCCCCGTGGCGCGAGCATAGCCATCCGCCGCATGAATAGCTGCCTGCTCATGCCGCACTAGAATATGCTTAACATCCTGTTGCTGAAAGAGCGCATCATAGATGTGCAACACTGCTCCACCGGGATACCCAAACAGATGTCCAATGCCCTCTTTTTTTAGACTCTGAATCAGAATCTCAGCACCATTCAATTCCACGCAATCACCTCTAAACTAACTAATTTACTCAACAATACCACCAGAGAAGCGCAACTATCTACCCGGCATACTTAATTTTAAATCTTTACCTAATAAAAAAGCCCCGCTAAAACTAGCGGGGCTTTTAACGTACAGTTGTTACAAACAGCTTACATCATGCCGCCCATACCACCCATACCACCCATGCCGCCCATGCCGCCCATATCTGGCATGCCACCGGCATCTTCTTTTGGCTCTTCTGCCACCATCGCTTCGGTGGTGATCATCAGGCCCGCTACAGAAGCCGCATTTTGCAGCGCAGCGCGGGTCACCTTGGTTGGATCCAGGATACCCATTTCGATCATATCGCCATACTCACCGGTACCGGCATTATAGCCATAGTTACCTTTGTGCTCTGCAACCTTATTGAGAACCACGGAACCCTCTTCACCACAGTTGATAACGATTTGACGCAGTGGCTCTTCCATGGCGCGACGTGCCAGAGTGATGCCAACATCCTGATCGTGGTTGTCACCCTTGAGGTCTTTGATGGCCTGCAGGGCACGAACCAGTGCAACACCACCACCAGGAACAACACCCTCTTCTACTGCAGCACGGGTTGCATGCAGCGCATCTTCAACACGGGCTTTCTTCTCTTTCATCTCAACTTCGGTAGCAGCTCCGACCTTGATCACAGCAACACCGCCAGCCAGTTTGGCAACACGCTCTTGCAGCTTCTCTTTGTCGTAATCAGAGGTAGCTTCTTCGATCTGGGCGCGAACCTGCTCAACACGAGCCTTGATATCATTCTCACTGCCAGCACCATCGATTATGGTGGTGGTCTCTTTAGTGATCTGGATCTTCTTAGCGGTACCCAGCTCTTCAAGACCGGCCTTCTCTAGAGAAAGACCGACCTCTTCAGAGATCACGGTAGCGCCGGTCAGGATAGCGATATCCTGCAGCATGGCTTTACGACGATCACCAAAACCAGGCGCTTTTACGGCACAGACCTTAACGATGCCGCGGATGCTGTTAACAACCAAAGTAGCCAGCGCTTCGCCTTCAACATCTTCAGAGATGATCAGCAGTGGCTTGCCCGATTTAGCAACAGCTTCCAGGGTAGGCAGCAGATCACGGATATTGGAGATCTTCTTCTCAACCAGCAGGATGTAAGGGGATTCCAGCTCAGCACTCATGTTCTGCTGATTGTTGATGAAGTAAGGAGAGAGGTAACCGCGGTCAAACTGCATGCCCTCAACAACATCCAGCTCCATCTCAAAGGTAGTACCCTCTTCAACGGTGATAACGCCCTCTTTACCCACCTTCTGCATGGCTTCGGCAATCTTCTCACCGATAGTTGTATCAGAGTTGGCGGAGATGGTGCCTACCTGAGTGATAGCTTTATCATCAGCACAAGGCTCGGACATGGCTTTCAGCTCTTCAACAGCAGCAATAACGGCCTTATCAAGGCCGCGTTTCAGATCCATTGGGTTCATTCCAGCAGCTACAGCCTTGGTGCCTTCACGCAGCATAGCCTGAGCCAGTACGGTTGCGGTTGTGGTACCGTCACCAGCAACATCAGAGGTCTGGGAAGCAACCTCCTTAACCATCTGAGCGCCCATGTTTTCGAACCTATCAGACAGCTCAATCTCTTTAGCTACAGATACGCCATCTTTGGTTACGGTTGGAGCGCCAAAGCTCTTCTCCAGAACCACGTTACGGCCCTTAGGACCCAGGGTAACCTTTACCGCATTAGCCAGCACGTTGACACCGGCCAACATGCGCATACGGGAGTCATCACCAAATTTAACTTCTTTTGCCATGATATATTCCTTAAATAAATAGTGTTTGTCAGTGTGTAGAGTTTGCAGCGAGCTATCGCGCAAAACCCCTTACAAAGGTTGCTGAGAGCTGGATTAGGACTCTACAACACCCACGATATCTTCTTCGCGCATGACGAGAAGATCTTCACCGTCAACCTTCACCTCAGTACCGGAGTACTTGCCAAACAGCACGGTGTCGCCAACCTTTACATCCAGAGGACGTACGTCGCCATTTTCCAGGATCTTGCCATGACCAGCAGCCAGGATCTCACCCAACATCTGTTTCTCAGTAGCAGCATCTGGAAGGATAATGCCACCTGCGGTGGTGCGCTCTTCTTCCTTACGACGAACGATCACACGATCGTGCAGCGGACGAATATTCATTGATTGCTATCTCCGTTAGTAGTAGCTAGATAAATTATTTCACAAGTTTAAAGCGGCAAGCTATTAGCACTCGCCACATGTGAGTGCTAATAATAGGGGCGAAAAGTGCATAGTCAAGGGGCGGCTAAAAAAAAAGATTAACTTAAAGGGAAGAAAAAACCCTGCCACGGATGATTGGCTCTCAAATACAAACACCCAAACCACATGCCTATTGTTTAGGGGAACGGGATTTTTAAGACTTAATCATCTTCACGCCGATATTCGGCATCAATAATACGGGGATCTGAATCAGATTTTGGCTGCACTGCGGATGAGGCAGGCCAGATAGCATTACTGCGCTTGAGAAACCACAGCACGATGCCACGGCGAGCCGCTGGAATCAGGCAGATAAAACCAAGGGCATCGGTCACAAACCCGGGGAGCAACAGCAACAGGCCGGCGATTAATAGCAATATCCCCTCCATCATCTCGATGGCAGGGATTTCACCACGCCCCATGCTCTCTCTGACCCGCATGGCCGTGGTAAAGCCTTGTACCCGAACCAGCACACCACCCAACGCCGCTGTGAATAACACCAGCATTACGGTAGAAAAAGCACCAATTTCAGTACCTACCTGCACCATAAAGTAAAGCTCAACGGCAGGAGCACCAACAAAGATCAATAAAAATATAAAGCCAGGATTCATAGCCAAAGCGCGTTATGGATGAGACAAACACCATACCCCGACCTCCACTCTCTGACAACTATCTACTCGGCGGCAACTGACAACCGCCCCTATTATCCTGTATCTTTGCGCGATGCCATCTTCCACCCTCATCGTACTCTGCACCTGCCCCACTCAGATCGCGGCAGAAGAGATTGCAAGCACCCTGGTCGAACAGGGCGTTGCTGCCTGCATCAACATAATTCCAAAGATCATCTCTATCTATAAATGGCAGGACAAGCTGGAGATGGATAATGAGGTACTAATGCTGGTTAAAACAGATCAATCACGCTATCAAGATCTTGAGCAGGCACTCCTCTCGCTGCACCCCTATGAACTTCCTGAAATCATCGCTGTCCCTGTAGATCAGGGTCTGACTGGGTACCTGAATTGGGTTACACAATGTACAAAAAATTTATGAAACACATACTCTTTCTTCTTTTTCCACTGCTAATCTCACTCTCTGCACAGGCAGAGGGTTTTCTATCCAGCCTAAAATTTGGCAGCAATGATGAACCCTTACGCGTAGAAGAGGCATACCAATTCAGTGCTGAGGTAGAAAGCCCAGAGCAGCTCCGCCTGTTATGGCGAATCGCTGATGAGACCTACCTCTACTACGACAAACTAGAGGTCAAGTTAATAGATGCCGAAGGCATCAGCATCGGCAACTACAATCTGCCAAAGCCAACCGTCAAACAGGATGCCCTGCGCCCAGATGGTACTATTGGCGAACTGGCCGTCTTCTATGACGATATCGACCTGCTAGTACCACTTATTCGCACCAATATTACAGCATCCCCCATTGAACTGGAGATCAAATACCAAGGCTGTGCTGACCTTGGCATCTGCTATCCACCTGTCACACAAAAAACCACACTCAATCTGCCCGCAGCTACAAAACCAACCGCTATTTCTGATGCACCTTTAAACCTGGCAACCCCCAGCATAACGACCGAAGAGGTTGTCGCAGAGCAGGATCGATTGGCTGACATACTGGTCAATGAGAGCATCTGGCTGGTCGTTGCTGTATTTTTTGGCGCGGGGCTGGCACTGGCACTCACACCCTGCATCTTCCCGATGATCCCCATCCTCTCCGGCATCATCGCCGGACATGGCACCAAGATCACTCAAAGCAAGGCCTTTATACTGTCGCTGGTCTATGTATTGGCGATGGCCATTACCTATACATCCATTGGCATCGCCATGGGTCTGCTGGGTGGAAACCTACAAGTGGCTTTTCAGGATCCCTGGGTATTAAGCGCCTTTGTTGCCGTCTTTGTATTTCTGGCTCTCTCCATGTTTGGCTTTTATGAGCTTCAGCTTCCACATGGACTGCAAACCAAATTAACTGCCGTTAGCAACAAACAGCGCAGTGGCAGCTTGGTTGGCGTTGCTATTATGGGTTTTCTATCTGCCCTAATCGTTGGCCCCTGTGTCGCTCCACCTCTGGCTGCCGCCCTGATTGTGATTGGTCAAACCGGTGATTGGATGCGTGGCGGTATCAGCCTGTTTGCACTCAGCATGGGTATGGGCACACCACTACTTATACTGGGAGCCTCTGCCGGTAAACTGCTCCCCAAAGCCGGCGCATGGATGGATGCCGTTAAAGCCGTATTTGGCGTGGGCCTGCTGGCCGTTGCCATTGTCATGTTGGAACGCATCATCCCCGCCCCAGTATCAATGGCACTGTGGGGCATACTGCTGGTTGTCAGTGCCATCTACATGGGAGCCTTACGTGTACTACCCATTGAAGCCAGTGGATGGGATCACCTCTGGAAAGGACTGGGCGTAGTAATGATGATCTATGGCGCACTCATGTTGGTCGGCACAGCAGCGGGTGGAAAAGATACAGTTCAACCTCTGCGTGGTTTGGGACTGGGTGCAGCAGTCAGCACCACTGCCCCAGCACATGTAGCGTGGAAATCTATCAAAAGCGTAGCTGATCTTGACCGTGAGCTGGCTGCAGCCAGTGCCCAAGGCAAACCCGTCATGCTCGATTTTATCGCAGACTGGTGCGTCTCGTGCAAAGAGATGGAACGCTACACATTTTCAGACCCCAAAGTCATCAATGTGCTATCCAACTACCAGCTGCTACAGGCAGATGTCACTGCTTATGATGAGATAGATAAAGCACTCATTGAAGGTCGCTTTGGTCTGGCAGGGCCACCCGGTATCATTTTTTATGACCGCAACGGCCAAGAACGACGCAACCATCGGCTTGTAGGCTTTATGGCGGCCGATGAATTTGCTGCCCACGCCGATCGAGCTCTCCGTTAAATTCAATAAAAAGAGACAACCTGATCCTATCTTTCAAGAAAACTGGACAAACTCCCCGAACTTCTGCAAAATCCGCAAATTGCAGAATGGCGGCAGCACAGCCAGATTCAGCCTATAATTTTGAGCTAACCTGAGTTGATAAACATGTCCACTATCTTAGTACTCAATGGCCCAAACCTAAATTTGCTGGGAACCCGTGAGCCTGCGCTATATGGCCACGACACCCTGGATTCAATCCAAGCCGCGCTGGATAAGCTGGCACAGCAGGCAGGGCATAAACTGCGTTTTATGCAGAGCAATGCCGAACACGAACTTGTGGAACAGATCCACCAGGCACATAGCAACAAAACGGCTTACATCATTATCAACCCCGCCGCTTTCACTCACACCAGTGTCGCGCTACGGGATGCTCTACTGGGTACTGATATCCCATTCATCGAGGTACACCTTTCAAATGTGCATGCTCGGGAAGAATTTCGCCAACACTCCTATTTCTCCGACATCGCTCAAGGGATAATCTGCGGCCTAGGCGCCCAAGGTTATGAACTTGCTTTGCAGGCTGTGATTAAACGGCTAGCCGATGCGGATAGAAACAAAACATAGACACAGGTCATCTCAATGGATATTAGAAAAGTTAAAAAACTTATTGAACTGCTGGAAGAGTCCGACATTGCAGAGATTGAAATCCACGAAGGTGAAGAATCTGTTCGCATCAGCAGAGCCAGCGCCTTCCCCGTTCAAAGCACCCAGGTTGCCGCCGCGCCGGCCGTTGCTATTACAGCAGCTGCCGCCCCAGTGGCTGATACAAAACCTGAGCAGGAAGAGATCAGCGGGCATCAGATCACATCCCCAATGGTTGGCACCTTCTATCGCGCCGCCAGCCCCGGTAGCAAATCCTTTGTTGAAGAGGGACAGCAGGTAAGCCAGGGCGACACCCTCTGCATTATTGAAGCAATGAAGATTCTCAACCAGATCGAATCAGACAAGAGCGGTGTGGTGAAAAAAATATTGGCTGAGAATGGCCAACCCGTTGAATACAATCAACCGCTGTTTATCATCGAATGAAAGAAAAAATCGTAATCGCCAACCGGGGCGAGATTGCACTCCGAATTCTACGCGCCTGCCGTGAACTCGGCATTGGCACCGTCGCCATCCACTCAGAAGCCGACCGGGATCTAAAACATGTACGCCTGGCAGATGAATCTGTCTGCATAGGCCCCGCAGCTTCTATCGATAGCTACCTAAATGTACCCGCCATCATCAGCGCCGCCGAGGTGACTGATGCTGTCGCTATTCACCCTGGGTACGGTTTTCTCTCAGAAAACGCAGACTTTGCCGAACGCGTCGAAAACAGCGGCTTTACCTTCATTGGCCCCAGGCCCGAAACCATCCGCACCATGGGCGACAAGATCAAAGCCATTGAGATGATGAAAAAGGCGGGTGTACCTTGTGTACCCGGATCTGATGGGCCACTGAACGACAACAATAAACGAACCCTAAATGTTGCACGTAAGATTGGCTACCCCGTCATCATCAAAGCCTCTGGTGGTGGTGGTGGTCGCGGCATGCGGGTGGTTCACTCTGAAGCTACATTACTGAACGCCATCTCCTTAACCAAGGCTGAAGCAGGTGCTGCCTTTGGCAATGACGAAGTCTATATGGAGAAGTTTCTGGAGGCACCACGCCACGTTGAATTCCAAGTGCTTGCTGACCAACATGGCAACGCCATCCATCTGGGTGAACGTGACTGCTCCATGCAACGCCGTCACCAAAAAGTAGTCGAAGAGGCTCCTGCCCCTGGCATTACCGAAGAGCTGCGACAAAAGATGGGGAATCGCTGTGCTGAAGCCTGTCGTACCATCGGCTATCGCGGCGCAGGCACCTTTGAATTTCTGTATGAAAACGGTGAATTCTACTTTATTGAGATGAATACCCGCGTGCAGGTAGAGCACCCTGTCACCGAAATGGTGACCGGCGTGGATATCATCAAAGAGCAGATTCTTATCTCAGCCGGTGAAAAACTGCGCTACAAGCAGGAAGATATTCAGCTGCGCGGGCACGCTATCGAATGCCGCATCAACGCTGAAGATCCAACTAATTTTATGCCCTGCCCTGGCACTATCACCCAGTTTCACCCGGCTGGAGGCCCTGGCATTCGCCTGGATACGCATATCTACAATGGCTACACAGTGCCTCAGTACTATGACTCCATGATTGGCAAACTGATTGCCCATGGCTCAGATCGCCAATCTGCACTGGCACGTATGAGTACCGCACTGAGCGAAATGGTGATTGATGGCATCAAAACCAACATTCCACTGCAATGTGACATTATCAGTGACGAAGGCTTTAAAGCGGGTGGCGTTAATATCCACTACCTGGAAAAAAAGCTAGGGATGCATCAACAGTGACGGGGCACTAAACCAGTAGCCCAAAACGGATTATCACATGTGGCTCCAACTCTCTCTTATCACCTCAAAAGAGCAGGCTCCTCTTATCGAGGCGCTGTTCGAAAATATGGGCGCACTCTCTGTCACCCTGGGTGATGCCGGGGATGAGCCTATATTAGAGCCGGGGCTAAATGAGACCCCACTGTGGCCATCGACTCAAATTACCGCCCTATTTGAAGGTGACAGCAATCCTGACAACCTACGTAGCTGCATCAACCAGAGCCTGAACAGCGATGTATCCCGTCAGCTAAAGATAGAGCGATTGGAAGATCAAGCCTGGGAGCGCGCTTGGTTAGCCGACTTTCACCCCATGCAGTTTGGTCAGCGCCTCTGGGTCTGCCCAACTGGCCAGAGCCCCGAATCAAACAACGCGATCATCATGGAGCTAGACCCTGGACTGGCCTTTGGAACCGGCACTCACCCCACGACAGCACTCTGCCTCAAGTGGCTTGATAGCATCAATCTGGAAAACCAGACCATCATCGACTTTGGTTGCGGCTCTGGGATACTGGCCGTTGCCGCACTGTTATTAGGCGCTGAACGAGCCATTGCTACCGACCATGACCCACAAGCCCTGCAAGCGACACTGGATAATGCAAAGAAAAACCACGTTGACTCCAGGCTAGAGATCAAAGAACCCTGCCAGATGCCGGCTATTCAAGTGGATATCCTACTGGCCAACATTCTGGCAGGCACACTCATCCAGCTTGAGCCACTATTGGCATCACATGTAAAACCTGGCGGCCGCATCATCCTCTCCGGCATTCTGACTGCACAGGCCGATGAAGTCAGCCAGGCATTTAACCGCCATTTTAAGATGCAACCTCCCATCATTCAGGATGAGTGGGTTGCACTAGAGGGTACAAGGATATGTTAACCCGCTGCCCCAGCTGCCAAACCATCTTCCGTATTCGAGAAGATCAGCTCACCATGGCTGATGGCCTGGCTCACTGCTATCGCTGCGAACAGGTATTTAATGCCCGTGAAAATATACTGGAAGAAGCTGCAATAGAGGCAGCACCTCAGGACGCCCAACCAACTGAAGAGCCTGCCTCCAACCAAAATAACCATATTGAGAGTGATACAGAAGACGCCTGCCCAACTGAAACCTATCAATCAACACATGTTGAATCCACGATAGATGATATTCAAAAAGAGCTTGAACCTTCACCGCTAACAGCAGAACCTGAAACCGCTGCCCATGCTGGCTCAGCACCGCTCTCTATCGATGACTTACTCGCAACACCTACAAAAAAACGCACTCTTTTTGCCTCACTACTTTGGCTCTTAACCAGCACCACACTACTCGCAGTAGCCGCACTACAATTAGCATGGTTTGAACGTGAAAAAGTGATCATCTACCCAGAAGGTCGCATGCTGCTGGAGCAGTTATGCCACTATGCCAACTGCCAAGTGCCACAACGACAAGACCTCACGCTTATCGCCATTACCCAAAGGCAGATTGCATCTCATCCAGACAACATTGAAGCACTGCTTGCACAGCTAACCATTAAAAACCAAGCGTCTTTTAGTCAGCCATACCCCTTGCTATCACTCAGTCTTTTAACAACCGACGGCCTACTCATTGCCCGACGCAGTTTCTCTCCAGCTGAATATCTACCTTCCAATAGTGATCCCAATCAACTCATGCCACCTGGGTTTTCTCAGCAGATTGAAATGGCCATTGAAGACCCCGGCATAGGCGTAACCAGCTTTGAGTTTGATTTTTCTAGCCTGTATAAAAAATAGACATTTTATTCGTCATTTATAAACAATTGATTTACATAGCATTACGCATCAAGCACATCAGCTTTTACACTAAGTATCAATCACTTATAAATTTAACAACCGATCCCGCCAGCACTTTTACTGTACAATTTTTAGGCGTATTATAAACGCCCCTTTTTGCCATACCCTGGCAAACAAAAAATTAAGCAACTGTATGCGCATTGGCCCTCATCAATTGACGAACAATCTCCTGCTTGCGCCTATGGCCGGCGTGACCGATCTACCTTTTCGCCGCCTCTGCCGCTCACTGGGTGCCGGCATGGCCGTATCAGAGATGGTCTCTTCAGACTCTACACTTTGGGGCAACCCAAAAACCATGCGTCGCCTGATATTAGATGGTGAACCTGCACCGATCTCCATACAAATCTTAGGGGCTGACCCTAAAAAAATGGCCGCTGCTGCGCGTATCAATGTAGATCACGGCGCTCAAATCATTGACATCAATATGGGCTGCCCTGCCAAGAAGGTCTGCCGGGTAAACGCGGGGTCAGCTCTTCTTAAAGATGAGTCACTGGTGCAGCAGATTCTAGAGAACGTAACCCAAGCTGTTGATGTGCCTGTTACCCTAAAGATTCGCACCGGCTGGGATCCTGAGCAGCGCAATGGTCTCTCCATTGCTCACATTGCCGAGCAGAGTGGCATTCAGGCAGTGACAGTTCACGGACGCACCCGTGAATGCGGCTTTTCAGGTGAAGCTGAGTTTGAAACCATCCGCCAAATCAAACAGTCCATCAGTATCCCGGTTATTGCCAATGGTGATATCTGCACCCCTGAAAAAGCCAGAGAGGTGCTTGATTACACCAAAGCTGATGGCCTAATGATTGGCCGCGCCGCCCAAGGTCGCCCCTGGATCTTTAATGAAATTTTACATTTTCTAAAAACAGGGGAAAAACTTCAGCCACTTTCACCCAATCAAATTAGCACTATCCTATTAGGGCACCTGGAGCAACTTTACAGCTTCTATGGTGAACACCAGGGCGTACAGATCGCCCGCAAGCACATCGCCTGGTATAGCAAAACCCTACCCGGCAGTGCGACCTTTAGAAAACAGATCAATAACAGCGACTCAACAACACAACAACTTACTTTTATCGGGGATTTTTTTGCCCAATGGGCAGAAAAAGGGGGCATTGCGGCATGAGCTTAATGACATCACAAACAGAACAAATAACCTCAGAATCCATTCATCATAACAAAATCATGGTTGAGCCTCTGGGCGATCAAGTACGCGCCACCATGAAAGATTACTTCCAGCACCTAAACGGCTATGGTGCCAGCGGACTCTATCAGATGGTTTTATCACAAGTTGAACCACCACTACTGGAAACAGTAATGGAGTATGCAGGCGGCAACCAAACCCGCGCTGCTGAAATCCTAGGCATCAGCCGCAGCACCCTGCGCAAAAAACTGGCGCTATACGATTTAGACCAATAACAGATTTTTTCACTTACTAACGAGATCATCATGACAACCATTACCCGTGCGCTCATCAGCGTATCTGACAAAAGCGGCGTTGTAGATTTTGCCCGCAGCCTGCATCAGCAAGACATAGAGATTCTCTCCACTGGTGGAACCGCCAAACTACTGATTGAGCACAGCATCCCCGTCATTGAAGTAGGTGACTACACAGGTTTCCCAGAGATGATGGATGGTCGGGTAAAAACCCTGCACCCTAAAGTGCATGGCGGCATCCTGGCTCGCCGTGGCATCGATGAAGCCGTCATGGCTGCACATGATATTCCTCCCATCGACATGGTCGTGGTCAATCTTTATCCCTTCGAAGCCACCGTTGCTAATCCAGACTGTGACCTGCCAACCGCTATCGAAAATATCGATATCGGTGGCCCAACAATGTTACGCGCCGCAGCCAAGAACCACGCCGCTGTTACTGTTGTTACCGATGCAGCTGACTATAGCCGCATTCTGGAAGAGATGGCCGCCAATAATGGTGCAGTCAGTGATGCCACCCGCTTTGACTTGGCAGTAAAAACCTTTGAGCACACTGCTCATTATGATGGGGCTATTGCCAACTATCTGGGTGCACGTACCAGCGGTGAAGTGACCGATTTCCCACGCACCCTGAGTCTACAGTTCCAGCAGGTTCAGACCATGCGTTATGGTGAAAACCCGCATCAAAAGGCCGCCTTCTTTGTTGAACGCAATGTCACTGAGGCAGGCATCGCTACCGCCAAACAGCTACAAGGCAAAGAACTCTCTTATAACAATATCGCCGATACCGATGCGGCTTTGGAGTGCGTTAAACAGTTCAATGAAGGCCCCGCCTGCGTTATCGTCAAACATGCCAACCCTTGCGGCGTAGCGCTGGGCGACAACCTGCTGGATGCTTATAACCGCGCCTACAACACCGATACCGAATCTGCCTTCGGCGGCATCATCGCCTTCAACCGTGAGCTGGATGCTGAAACCGCAAAAGCCATCGTTGATCGTCAATTTGTTGAGGTGATCATCGCCCCAAGCATCTCCCCTGCGGCCATTGAGGTTGTCAGCAGCAAAAAGAATGTGCGCCTGCTGGCATGCGGTGAGTGGCCAGAACAGGGTTCACGATTGGACTACAAACGAGTCAATGGCGGTCTGCTTGTGCAGGACGCCGATCTGGCGCTGCACAATGAACTCAAAGTCGTCACTAAACGCACGCCTACCGAGCAAGAGATGATTGATCTGCTGTTTACCTGGCGTGTGGCTAAATATGTCAAATCCAACGCTATCGTCTACGGCAAGAACGGCATGACCATTGGTGTTGGTGCAGGTCAGATGAGCCGAATCAACAGTGCCCGTATTGCAGGCATTAAAGCTGAACATGCCGGTTTAGCAGTTCCTGGTTCTGTCATGGCATCTGATGCTTTCTTCCCCTTCCGTGATGGCCTGGATAATGCCGCGGCCGCAGGCATTGTAGCCGTCATCCAACCTGGTGGCTCCATGCGGGATGAAGAGGTGATTGCTGCCGCTGATGAGCACAACATCGCTATGGTTTTCACCAGCATGCGACATTTCCGCCACTAATCGCGCAAATGAGCATCCATCCAACTGCAATCATTGAAGAGGGTGCAAAGCTGCACCCTTCTGTCACCGTCGGCCCCTTCTCTATCATTGAGGCAGGGGCGGTGGTTGGCGAAGGCTGTATTATTGAAAGCAACGTACGCATCTACAGTGCCACACAGATAGGGCGCCACAACCGGGCCTGCCACGGTGTGACACTGGGTAGCGAACCACAGGATCTAACCTACACCCCCGAAAAGAGCAAGCCCCTCACCATTGGTGATCACAACCACTTTAAAGAAGGGGTCAATATTAGCCGAGGCGTGAAGACCGATCATGGCACTATTATTGGTAGCCATAATTACATGATGAGCTACTCCCATATCGGACATGATTGCATTGTGGGCGATCACAATATCTTTGCCAATAACGCCATCCTGGCAGGGCATGTTGAGATGGAGCACCACATCTTTCTCTCTGGGCATACCGCCACTCATCAGTTTTGTAAAATTGGTGCCTATGCCATGGTGGCCGGTGTTACCGGTGTTCCACAGGATGTGCCACCTTACGTAGTAGCCGATGGCCATCGGGCAGAGATTGTCGGTCTCAACACCATTGGTCTGCGGCGCAACAACTTCACACCAAAGCAGCGCAAAGCCATCAAACAAGCCTACAAAGTGATCTATAAATCTGGCCTCAAGCCAGCTGATGCGCTTGCTCAGCTAAAAACCAATGAACCAACAGAAGAAGTACAGCACATTATCCGCTTCTTTGAGGCCAGTGATCGAGGCATCATCTCCCATCGCTGATGGGTAATTTTAAGTTTTAAGAATCAAGAGACCCTATATGAATATCCTTATCATCGGCGGCGGCGGACGCGAACATGCACTGGCTTGGAAGGCAGCCCAATCGCCACAGGCAGAGAAGGTCTTCGTGGCTCCTGGCAATGCCGGCACAGCACTCGAATCCAAACTAAAAAACGTTGCTATAAGTGCAGAGGATATTGACGGACTCTTGGCCTTTGCCCAAGAGCAGAAGGTTGGTCTGACCATTGTCGGCCCCGAGGCTCCACTTGTAGCGGGTATAGTTGATGCTTTCACCTCTGCTGGTCAGCGCTGTTTCGGGCCCACTCAGGGAGCCGCTCAGCTGGAAGGCTCGAAGGCCTTCACCAAAGACTTCCTGGCACGCCACGATATACCCACAGCAGCCTACGGTAACTTCACTGAGATTGAGCCGGCCCTGGCCTATCTACAGCAAGTTGGCATGCCTATCGTCATCAAGGCCGATGGGCTGGCAGCAGGCAAAGGAGTCATCATCACAGATGATATGGCGACCGCCGAAGAGACGGTCAAAGATATGCTCTCTGGCAACAGCTTTGGTGATGCGGGTCATCGCGTAGTAATTGAGGAATTTCTAGAGGGCGAAGAGGCCAGCTTCATTGTAATGGTCGATGGCAAAAATATCCTGCCCATGGCCACATCCCAGGATCATAAGGCTCGTGATAACGGCGACAAAGGCCCCAACACCGGTGGTATGGGTGCATACTCACCCGCCCCCGTCGTAACACCTGAAATGCATAACCGCATCATGGATGAAGTGATCCGTCCCACCGTTGAAGGCATGGCCGCCGAAGGTCACCCTTACACTGGCTTTCTCTATGCAGGGGTTATGGTAGACAGCAATGGCATCCCCAAGGTGCTGGAATACAACTGTCGCTTCGGTGATCCTGAAACCCAACCCATTATGCTACGCATGCGCTCAGATCTGGTCGAACTTTGCAATGCAGCCCTGGATGGCAAACTGGACGAATGCAACACTGAATGGGACAGCCGGCCTGCACTCGGAGTCGTATTAGCAGCAGGCGGATACCCAGCAAGCTATGCCAAAGGCGAGATTATCAGCGGCCTGCCCGAGAACAGCGGATCTAAAGAGAGCAAGCTATTCCATGCAGGCACTTCAGAGAAGGATGGCGAGATTGTTACCAGCGGTGGTCGCGTACTCTGCGCAACCGCACTAGGAGAGACCGTAGCGCTAGCCCAACAAAATGCCTATGCACTGGCTCAGCAAATCCATTGGAAGGATGCCTTCTACCGCACCGACATCGGCTACCGAGCCATTGCCCGCGAACAGGACAAATAATTTACCAGCATGCCCATGATTACCCTAAATCGATCCGGCATCATCGCATGCCGTTTTCTGCTATTTCTGGCATTGGTTGTCACAATCTATGCCACAACAGCCGAGATAACCCATTCTGCAGCCACTGATGTAAATGACAAGTTTGCTCACTTTGCCAGCTTCTTTATTTTAAGCATGCTGGCAGATCTCTCTTTTCCAAAAAAAGATTTTAACTGGTCGATATGGGCTCCACTCATAGCCTATGGGCTACTCATAGAGATCATCCAATACCACATCCCATACCGCTCATTCTCACTACTTGATTGGGTTGCCGATAGCGGTGGCATAATCATCTATGGGCTATTAATCCAACTCAAACTTCATATAGTTAAACCCAGCCTGGAGAACTCTTGTACAAAATAAAAGATAGGCAATTAATTCACACATACGCCTATTCATTTATACAGATAGCATCGGGAAAATAATTTGCATTGTGCTAAATCCTGTCACGCACTGCTGTCAGGTTTTTTTACAGTGCTGCACAAAACAAAAAACAAGTATAACTTATTGTTTTTAGTCAAAAATATCTACAACACTCCAACGATTAACACATACATTTCCTAATTAAACTGTCAATTTTTTATACAACACAAGGGTAAGTGCCAACTAACACCAGCAGCGCAAATCTTATTAAATCAAGCAGATAAACATCGCGGTACACATCTTGCTAGTTTCTTAGAATCATTTACACTCTATATAGATTCGCCCCTGTGATAATCGCAGGGGTACTTTATAATTGTTATTCGGATGCAGAGAAGACCTATGACCACGCAAGGAACACAGCCACCATCATCTGATCAGAAAAGCAGCGCTTCAGATAACGCTTCTTCATCTGCTAAAGAGAAAGGCGTTCATGCTTCTCGCCGGAAGCTGATAACTGGGCTAGCTGCAACTCCAGTCATCATGACCCTTGCAAGCAGGCCTGCGCTAGCACGCAATTTTTGCTCTATCTCTGGTTGGGGTTCAGTTCACCCTTCTGGGCGTCCTGAGGGCCATACATGCGAGGGGAGATCACCTGGTTACTGGAAAACATACTGGTCTAGCACTACTCCAGATGACTGGGGGAAAGGTGGTTTTAATCCGGGGCCACTCAACCCTCTTAACGTGAGCAACCAGTGGGATCATGATTATTCTGTGCCCACCATCGCTGAGCTTAATGCTGCCGTTGCTGATCCTAATAACCCATTCAGCTCCACCGAAAAACAGACTTATATTACTGCTATAGGCCAAGCAGCTACTCTGGATACATTAATGGGCACAACCCCTGGAACATGGTCGCCACCACTCACATCTGCTCACGCTGGCACGCTGCCTATCGCATACCCTACAGTAATGCAGATTTTCCACGACAATGACTACAAACAAGGTTTATCACCAGGAAATGCAGCATTTCACTATGCGGCAGCCCTACTTAATGCTGCCGCATGGGGAGAGAGTTTTGGCTATACACCTACACAGATGCGCACTCTTATTACAGACAAGCATGGAACAGCTGGATTTGTAGAAAGCTTAAACTGGCTGCATCATCATGGCTATGACAGTGAAAATCCTAACGATCCATAATGCCATCCTGGCAGGTAACACCAGAGAGCCAATTTATTTGGCATAGCTGGAACAATGAGCATCTGCTCTATAACAATGCATCAGGATCCACCCATTTGCTTGGAGAGGCGGAGGCGGTGCTGCTTCAATCTTTACAAAAAGCCCCTCAAACAATACCTCAGTTAGAAAAAGGCCTCAGCGAGCTATTTGAGGCTGTTCCATCTGAAGAAGCAACAAAGTGGCTTCAAAATACTCTTTTTCAATTTAAGAGCCTCGGCTTAGCGACAATAGAGAACTAATGAGACTGGGTGAGCTAGATGCTTCAATATTGAAGAGGCAATTAAGGACTGAAGGTATTTCCCTCCAGACTGGCCCCTTCATTACCCAGATTTCAACACAAGCACCTGATTTAATAGAAAGCTTACATACACTGTATAGTGATGCCTTAATCTGTGAATATGCTGAATTTTCAGATTTCCATATTTCTGTTGATCGACCACCAGGGCTAAGACGCTGGCTTCAGCCTCAGATCGATTTTTACTTTGATGGCACAGCACCCTTCAACCCATTTCCAGCAGGACAGGCATTACCTTTATTTGAATGGGGCCTAAACTGGGCCATTTCACAGCATGCCCACCAATATCTCATTATTCATGCTGCAGTTATTGAAAAAGAGGGGCATGCCGTCATCATGCCCGCCCCACCAGGCTCAGGAAAAAGCACCCTCTGTGCTGGCTTGGTCCATAACGGCTGGCGCTTGCTATCTGATGAGCTCACACTGCTGGATCTGCACAATGGCCAGGCCACTCCATTGGCCAGACCTGTAGGCTTGAAGAATGATTCTATTGAGGTAATACGGCGCTTTGCACCTCAGGCCACACTCAGCCCCATAACAGTGGACACCCATAAGGGGGCTGTTGCCCTTATGAAACCACCTGCTGACAGTGTTGAAAAATCAGATCAACCGGCACAGCCGGCATGGGTGATTTTTCCAAAATATATTGCTGGAGCAGCAGCTACCCTAACACCTCACTCCAAGGCTAAAGCCTGTATCGCACTGGGAGACAACGCCTTTAATTACAGCATACATGGCGTGAATGGCTTTAATCTATTAACCAACATGCTGGATCAGTGTGACTGCTACGATTTTAGTTACAGCAACCTGTCAGATGCCGTGAGCATTTTCTCACAATTAGAGCCGCCAGCCTGATAAAGTAAGCTTTTTTGGCACTTTAATATCTACCACCAAATGAGCAGTCCTCCTCCCATATTGCTGCATGCACTTAACCACCCCGAGAACATGCTCTCTCTTTCGCTCTCCTCATGGGATTTGCTCATTCGACAAGCACGAGGCGCCGGCTTGCTCACAAATCTACATGATGCCATTGATCGGTTAGGTGAGCTGAACTCAATACCAGAGCGCCCACGTAATCACCTGGAATCAGCCCGCACGTTGACAGACAAACATCAGCGCGATGTTCACTGGGAAGTCAAATGTATTCTCGAAGCCTTAAAGGCTCTGAAGCAACCCATCACACTTCTTAAAGGCTCTGCCTACCTGATAGCTGACTTGCCGGTGGCTAAAGGGAGGCTATTTTCTGACATTGATATTCTGGTTCCAAAAGAGGCGATTGAGGAAGTCGAGCAAACACTACGGCTGAAAGGCTGGATGCTCACCACCCACGATGCCTACGATCAACGCTACTACCGCACCTGGATGCATGAACTACCGCCTCTACGCCATGCAACGCGCAATACCACTCTGGATGTGCATCACAACATCCTTCCTGAAACAGCCCGGTTGCATCCATCACCAAAGAAGTTGCTACAGGCTGCAATCTCAGTAAATGAGGATAACAGCCTGTATGTTCTCAGTCCGGCAGATATGGTACTCCATAGCGCCACCCACCTGTTTCATGATGGAGAACTAGAGCATGGTCTGCGTGACCTGGTGGATTTAGATGGGTTACTGCGCCATTTTGGCAACCAGGAGGCCTTTTGGTCCGAATTGGTTGAACGCGCAAAAGAGATGGATCTCACCCGGCCGCTCTATTATGCATTGCGCTATAGTAAAAAATTCTTGAATACGCCTATTCCAGAAGAAACCATAATTGCATCACAAGCCGGCAGCCCGCCTGCTTTTATGCCCTATTGGATGGATATGCTGTTTCTCCGGGCTTTAGCGCCTGATCATCTCAGTTGTCGTGACTGGCTTTCTGGAACAGCGCGACTACTCCTGTTTATCCGCGCTCATTTTCTACGCATGCCCTTGCATCTACTCATACCCCATCTTTTTCATAAGGCCTTTATCTCACCACGCAGCAATGGTGCAACCTGACGCACGTAGGCATATTTGTACTCTTACAGGCCAGGCAACACTTTATCGGCAATAAGCTTAGCTAACCCCTTTAGCTGAGGACGGTGAAATGCAACCTCGACGATATACCCCAGAGTTCTGGGGATATCCTTAAGATAGCCTGATTTGCCGTCACGCTGATTTAGGCGGGCGAATATACCCGCCGCCTTAAGATGGCGCTGCACTCCCATTAGGTCAAACCACTGTAGAAATTGTTTTTCATGCTTACTCAATAGCACACCACTTTTAACTGCCTGCTTAAAATAGGCCATAGCCCATAACTCAACCTGATCTGTAGGCCATTGGATGTAGCAATCACGTAGCAGTGAAACCAGGTCGTAAGTTACTGGGCCATTGACTGCATCCTGAAAATCCAAAATGCCAGGGTTAGGCTCAGTCTGCATCAGATTACGGGAGTGATAGTCACGGTGAACAGCAACCTGAGGTTGCTCTAAAGCATTATCAGCCAGCAGTTCAAAGATTTGGGTAAGCTGTATGTGGTCACTATCTGTAAGGGAGAGCCGCAGATGTTTCTGCAGTAGCCACTCTCGAAATAGCTCCATCTCCTGCATCAGCAGTGCCCGATTATAAAGTGGCAGTGTTTCTGCTGACACATTACTCTGTAGCTGCACGAGTGAATGCATTGCATCACTGTAGAGCTGGTCTGCATTATCAGAATTAAGAATATCCAGATAAAGTATTGAGCCAAAATCATCAAGCAGCAAAAAACCCTGTTTTAAATCCTGATGGTGAATTGATGGCACATTGAGTCCAGCAACTCTTAGCTGCTGGGCAATAGCCACAAAGGGATGACAATCTTCTTTTTCAGGCGGCGCATCCATTGCGATAAAACTTTTATCGTTCAGGCTGATACGGAAATAACGCCGAAAGCTGGCATCGCCCGAGGCCGGCTCTAATGAAAAGTGGGAAAAGCCAACTTGGTGGGTCAACCATTGTTCTAGCTTTTTTATTCTCTCAGGCATAACAGAAAGGCTACAGGAATTAGATGATGGAAGGCAGGGTGATTTTAACGGCGGCACTTATACCAACTACGTATTACGCAACACCTTAAACACTACCTCCTGCCACGACGACACGGTTTTTGCCCTCACGCTTTGCTTGATACATCGCTTCATCTGCCCGTGCAAAAACCTCATCAGAGGTATCACCTTCGCGAAACTCAGAGATACCGCATGAGATGGTAATCGATATTTTCTCTTTTGCTGATGAGTGAAATCCACTTTCAGATATTGTTTCTCTGATTTCATTTGCTAATTTTTTAGCATTTTCAAGGTTGGAATCCACCAGCAACATCACAAACTCCTCACCTCCATAACGCCCCACAAAATCCAACTCTCTGGGACGAGTACTTAAAATACGCCCTATAACGCCTAATGCTTTATCTCCTGCCAAATGGCCAAAGCGATCATTGATCTGCTTAAAATCATCAATATCCCAAACCAATATAACCAATGGATTTTTAGTTCGCTTCCACCGCGCAACCTCTGTAGCCAAGCGATCATCGTAGGCTATCCTGTTAGGCAGCCCTGTGACAGGATCTTCCAATGCCTTTGATTTTGCACTCATCACTTTGGCATGAAGACCCGCGGTTTCATCCTCCAGCAAATGCAAACGCTCACGCAGTGCCATCTCTTTAACTGATGCACTCTTGCGTCGCATCTCTTCAGCTTCCAGATGTATATTGACATGCCCCTGAATAGTATTTAGATGTGTAGAAATGCTGGATTTTAGTGTCTCAAGATCTGCTGTAATGGAGAGGCCGCGCTGTATTTTCCCCATCTCACCCCGCACTGCTGCATCCAGGGTTTGCCCATTTTCACTTGAACTCACATGATCAGATTTGGCACCTGCCATATACTGATCAAGCTCTTGCAGACGAACCGTCAGCTCACTGAGAAAATCCTCAGTCGCTCGCATTTCAGTCTGTATATCTCCCAGAGCTGAGGTAACCAGCCTACCCAAATCATCCAAAACAGGAATCCAGGCTTCTGCATCCGCCCCTCTTCCCAGGCGAACCATCAGTGCAGCCATCTCTCCTGCCAAATATCCCGGCCAATTCAGCTTCTCTAATAGACCCAACAATACTCGGTTGGGATCTATTGCTATAGCATTCGCCGTGTCCTTACTCGCATTATCGCCCTGCTTAAAAATACGTCCAAATAACCCTGGTTTGGTGGCACTACCGACAACCGCATTTTTAGGTGCAATAAACTCCAGTAATTCATCTAGCTGCGCATCTGATGCATTTGCTGGATCAGCTCTTAGTTGTTTGATTAATTTATTCAACTGAGCTGCTGGTTTACCCACATGCTTGATGCGACTCAATAATCGCTGAAATAGATCATCAGACGCAGGTATTTCATCCCCAGTGGCAGCCTCCTGCTCACTCACATGCATCAATGCTTCTAGTAACCTTTCAAGGGTGACTTTTAGCTCTGGGTTAACACCATTACGAATAGCATTGTGAATTTTCTTAAGCTTTGGGTCCAAACTAGGGTTTAGTCCGCTTGCAGCAAGCGTCAAGCGACTAATTGTTCGGCAAAGCAACGCCTCTATTTCTGCTTGCTCTGCCTCATCAATACCCTGCTGTTCTGCTAAAAGGCGGTATTTATCTTTCCAATCAATTTCCGTCATAAATTCTTATCACAGGTTGTGTTGAATTAGGCTGCCATATCTAATTCTTTGGGCAGCAATACATCCAAGCTAACGGGCAGGTGATCTGAGCAGAGATAATTCAAAACCCGCGCTTTTTCAATGCCTAAAGTGCGTGATACCAATATATGGTCAATCTTCTTCATTGGTCGCCAGCTGGGAAAGGTGCTTTCCTGAACCGTAGGTTCCCATAGATTCAATCGATCCATCAATAAAGTCACCTCAGGTGAATCTGCCCCACAGTTCAAATCGCCCATTATAATAGTATAAGGGTAGCCAGCCATAAGCTCACTAATGTAGGAGAGCTGCCGCATTCGCGCCCGCCGCCCCAAAGCCAAGTGCAGAATGCACACCAGCAACCCATGATCAGGACGACCAAAATGACATAAAATTGCCCCCCGGCCTGGTAACCCTGGCAATTTATGCTCAGTTACTAAAGAAGGTCGAAAATGGCTTAACAAGCCATTGCTGTGTTGCGCAAACTTACCCAGGTTACGGTTCACCTGCTTATGCCAGTGAGGAAACCCTGCCCGTTTCGCCAAATACTGCGTTTGATCGACAAAGCCCGTCCGTAAGCTGCCTGAATCAACTTCCTGCAAACCCACCAGATCATAATCATGCAGCAATCCTGATATGCGATTCAGGTTTCTCTCACGATCCCGATGAGGCAGCATGTGCTTCCAGCTATGGGTCACATAACCACGATAGCTTTGGGTATCAATTCCCGCTTGAATGTTATAGCTTAAAACACGTATTCGCTGCATTTTGTCACTCAAAAATCAGATAAATCACATAGCAAGCCGCAGCATAGAAAGCATTTTCTACATCTATAGGCGCGAGCTGAATACCATTAATGTTAGTTCAGAAACAGATTTCTTCCAGACACAAAAAAGGGCGACCAGCTGGTCGCCCTCTATACAACAAGCAATATAGCTCGCTTTAGTTCTTTAAACCCTGAACAAACTGAGCAACAGCTGAGATCTCAGCATCCGTCATCTTTGCAGCTACACCACGCATCATCATGTTTGGATCCGTGACACGTGCGCCAGAACGGAAATCCTTCAGTGCCTTCTCTACATATATCGCCTGCTGACCTGCCAAATTCGGGAAGTTAGCGGCTGGATTGCCAGCACCCGAAGGACCGTGACAAGCCATACAAGCCGCCACACCAGAAAGTTTATTGCCACCACGATAGATTTTTCCGCCCAGCTCAACCTTATCTGCTGCAGTAACACCCGCGCTTCTTTCCTGACTAGAAAAATAAGCCGCAAGATCAGCCATAGCTTTCTCATCTAGCGCTAAGGCCATAGGTGCCATCATAGGATCTTTTCGTACGCCGCCTTTAAACGACTGAAGTTGTTTTATGATGTAATCTGGATGCTGACCCGCTAGTTTTGGCCACATTGGATTCAGGCTGTTTCCACCTGGGCCATGGCAGGCAATACATAAAGCTGCTCTGGCTTGTCCTGCTGCTGCATCACCTGCGGCCTGAGCGCCACCGGCTACCATCATCCCCATAACTACTAAAACTGTTACCAAGCATTTTTTCATGATTAAACCTGCTGTTTTATGATTTGTGGAACACTTGCTGGCGGTTATGCCTGCGTAAGTAGTGGCTGACTACTGCCATCGATGCCCCCACTAATTCTTTACTATTCTACTATGTCTTATCGACGAGCCGCCATATATACCAGAAGCGCTGGTGCATGGTCAAATAATAGCTAACCGATAATGCGGCCCAAACTCAATTAAATACCTCTTATAAATTAAGCAACTGGCAGCTCCCAATTCTCAATCTCCAGCACTATTTTACCTCGAGTATGCCCCTGCTCAATAAGCCGGTGAGCATCTGCTGCCTTCTCCAATGGAAACTTACGGCTCACGTGAATCTTGAGCTTGCCTGTATCCACCCAGCCCGCACAACGACGCAGTATCTCTACCTGATGAGCGCGAGCAGTGGGCAGATCATCCCGCAGCATCGGGGTGAGCATCAGCTCAAATCCAATATTGAGATTTTTATTGCGCGCCTCAGTCCAATCCATATCTGAACCAGGATCAAGCAGGGTTACGAGGCTACCCGCATAAGCCACTGCTGGAATAGTGCGACGGAAGTTATCCGGCCCAACCGTATCCAAAGCAATATCCACACCCTTATTGTGAGTCCAAGCCAGCACCGCCTCTACAAAGTCACGCTGACGATAGAAGATAAACTCCTCTGCCCCCAGATCCTGCACTAGCATCGCTTGCTCTTCATCGCCTACTGTTGCACAGACCCGAGCACCACCCGATTGAGCCAGCTGAATCGCAACATGCCCCACACCGCCAGCACCACCATGGACCAATACAGTTTGCCCAGCCTGTAGGCGACCACGTTCGATAACAGCCTCCCATGCCGTGATCAATACCAGTGGTGCGGCAGCCGCCTCAGCAAAACTCAGCTTTTTGGGTTTATGCTGAAGATAGGCCTCTTCAACGACTGTAAACTGGGCGTAAGTGCCTTGTTCCAGCCCCAGCCCCCCATGACAAAACCAAACAGCATCACCCGGTTTGAAACGAGTGACATCTGATCCCACCTCCATCACCACACCTGCACCATCACACCCCAGCACGGCTGGCAGGTCATGCGGGTAAAAAGGCGCATTGGCACGAACCTTGGTGTCGATAGGGTTAACTCCAGCAGCCATCATTCGGATCTTCACCTGGGTACGGGTCTGTACCTCAGGCTCAGCAATCTCAACCAGTTGCAATACATCCGGTGATCCCGGCTCTGTCATCTGTACAGCACGCATTTGTATCTCTCCAAACTATTTATATAACTTGATTTAGGGGAATCTTGCCGCCCCAGTCAGCATCCTGCAAGCAGGAATAGGTCTTTTTTCAGACAATCACCCCAATCGCCAGAAAACAACACACCCCACAGCATCAATTAGAGTAATATTTAAATCATCATTAATTAGATAGGGAATCATTATGACTCATCGATTAGCATCCTTTCCGATAGTGTCACTATTACTACTCTGCCTCTTTATTAGCCCTGCATTCGCAGGCGATAAGAAAACAACCTACGACCACATAAACCTATCTGTCAGCACCACTGACGAGATAGAAAATGACACCCTGGTTGTGCAGCTCTACACCCAAAAAGAGGGGCAGATCGCCAGCAACCTGGCAAAACAGGTAAACCAGGATATTAAATGGGCCGTCCAACAAGCAAAACAGGTGCCCAATATCACGGTGCAGACATTGGATTATCACACCACTCCTACCTACCACAAGCAGTCTCAGGATGGCTGGCGAGTGAAGCAGTCGCTGCGCCTCACAAGTCAAGACACCGTAGCGATAAGTCAACTTATCGGCGAACTACAACAACATCTTATGATAGAAAATATCCGTTATAAGATTTCCCAAAAAAGACGGAGCGAAGCAGAAAACAGGCTAATCACCCAAGCTATTGACGCCTTTAAAGCACGCGCCAAGCTTATAAGTAAAACATGGGAGCATAGCAACTACCGACTGGTACAAATGGATATCAACACATCTGGCAGAGCTGTTCAGCCCATGTTCAGAGCACAAGCCAGCATGGAGATTAATGCCGTCAACGCCCCCCCTCTTGAAGCAGGCAAACAGACGATTCAAGTAACTGCCAGCGGAACCATTGAACTACTTTAAGATTTTTTATGCCTAATTTAACAGCTAGGGTTGGCTTCTATCAGTTTGCACCTGAATTTGGTGCCGTGTCTGCAAACCTATCCAAAGTGGTTACCGCATTAAGTGGGGTTGATGCCGATATTATTGTTCTGCCAGAGCTGGCATTTACCGGTTACTATTTTCAAAATCGAGAGGAGCTGGCGACACTAGCAGAAACCCCAGAGGCCTCTGCTACCATTGCCGCTCTGATACAACTATGCCGTGACAATAATTTTCATTTGGTCACGGGGTTTGCTGAAAAGGCAGAGGACAAAATTTTTAACAGCGCCCTTCTGATTAATAGTGAAGGCATTATTCAAACCTACCGCAAACTCCACCTCTTTAATACCGAATCTGAATATTTTGACCCTGGCGACAAACCTCTTCAGATTTGCAACATTAACGGCATGAAGGTTGGATTGATGGTTTGCTACGACTGGGCCTTTCCCGAAGTTGCGCGAACCCTGGCACTACAGGGTGCTGACCTGATCTGCCACCCCTCCAATCTGGTTTTACCCTGGTGTCAGCAGGCAATGCTGACCCGCTGTATGGAAAATGGTATTTTTGCAATCACGACCAACCGGACAGGTTCTGACATCCGCCTCAGAGGAACCCTCAATTTTACCGGCCAAAGCCAGATAGCCGGGCCAAAAGGGGTTTTAGTGCATCAATCATCAACTGAAGAAGAGGCGCTTTATATCGCCAACATTGATTTAGCACAGGCCAGAGACAAAAATGTCACGCCTCTCAGTGATCTATTCAGTGATCGCCGTCCAGCGTTCTACTCTCGCCTCAAATACAAATAGGCACTAAACATCCTGCAACACCGTGGGGCATAAAACAGATCAATCCAGCCCCGGACCCATAATATAGTCCACCACTTCAAAACCTTGTGCCTCTAACGTTTCAGCTATGTCATCCCACGTGTAATCAGGGTTCTCCTCTTCCACACCCGCAATAAGGCCTGTGGTATGGCGGAATGCCTCATGCCCATCATAATGCTCTGGAATCTTGATCAAACGGGTGTGTTCAGGTGTTTTACTGGGCAGCAGTATAAATTTTGCAGACATGATTTTTCCTCTTCAGTCATTCCAAATGAAATAGTAATCGCTATTTATTCATTAGTTATCAAGTCCGCAATGGCTCTTGATTTCATACTGTCAGGCAAACAGATACTCCATTGTCACCACCAGCACCGCTATTTCCTTTGAGGGATATCAAGTCACCCTGTTTTTTAGCCTTAAAGCCACGCTATTTTTTATATTTCAGACTGAAATTAAACTTTATGCCCATTTTGTTAAAACTTTTTTGCACAATAGTGATCACTAAATTATAAGAGAGTATCCATTTCTGAGATTTCAAACCATGCTTCGATCCACCATTATTGTATTATCTCTTATAGCCGTTATCAGCCCTGCGCTGCTGCATGCTACTGATAAGCCTGCAGGCAGCATCGGGCAGACTGGCACTAAACAGGTACAAATCCCGCCACTACAAGAGGCACCTCCTGGCGGAGACTTTATTCTGCACGCCGCCTCTGGCCCTGTGGCGCTACAGGATTTCCGCGGCAAGGTGGTGATGCTCTACTTTGGCTACACCACTTGCCCTGACATCTGCCCCTCTGCTCTCTCTTTTTTAGCCCAGGCACTAAATGGCCTGAATAGTGAAGAACTAAAAAAGGTACAGGGGATTTTTGTCAGCGTTGATCCGAAGCGTGATACCCCTGACAAGCTGGCCGAATATGTCAGCTATTTTCACCCCAATCTAATCGGCGTAACCGGAACAGCAGAGGAGGTTGCCACAACTGCCAAGCTATATGGCGCCCAATATTATGAAGCAGAACTTGAAGATTCCCCCATTGGTTACGCCGTCAACCACTCCTCCGTAATCTGTCTGATCACTTCTAATGGTGCTTTGCGCTTTATCTTCCCCCACGGGACACCACCTTCCGTCATGCTAAAGGCCATCCGCCATGTTTTGGATGAAGATAAACAGCGCGAGGCAAAGCAACCAAATCCCTAAATAAGCTGCTTATATTTGAGTCCTATCTCCACCTATAGTAATGTCCTACGCACTTTCTAACTAACCATTTAAAGTAGGCATTATGAGTGAATGCGGTTGCGGTTCTGTTCCTATGTTCGGCCCTCTCAAGACCCCTGAAGAGGCGCTTGAGCTCCTGCTGTCCAACGTTAAACCTGTCACTGAAGTGGAACAGGTCCCAATCAGTGAAGCCCTAGGGCGGGTACTGGCTCAGCCAGTCTTTAGCCTGACCGATGTTCCACCCTGGGATAACAGCGCCATGGATGGGTATGCGGTTAACACTGCGGACCTGACCCAGGAAAACACCACCCTGCCCATTTCACAGCGCATTCCTGCCGGTGTTGCTGGTGATCCTCTAAAACCTGGCACAGCCGCACGCATCTTTACCGGCGCACCCGTGCCACCAGATGCCGATGCCGTGGTAATTCAAGAGGTGTGTGAACAGACGGGGGATCAGGTGCTGATCAAGCAGGTGGTTCCATCCGGCGCCAACATCCGGCGCGCGGGTGAAGATTGCAGCAAGGGGCAGCAAATTCTTAACCCTGGCATCCGCCTTGGCCCGCAACACCTTGGGGCTGCCGCCTCTGTAGGTGTGGCTCAGGTATCTGTCTACCGCAAACTCAAGGTGGCGCTCTTCTCCAGTGGCGATGAATTGATCATGCCTGGTGGCGAACTGGGGCCGGGTCAAATCTTCAACTCCAATCAGTTCACCCTGATTGGTCTGCTGGAGACTCTGGGCTGTGAGGTCACCAACCTTGGTATCGTTGAAGATACCTTTGAGGCAACCTGTGATGCGCTGGCACGCGGCGCTGAGCAGGCCGATCTGGTGCTCGCCTCAGGTGGTGTCTCCGTCGGCGAAGAGGATCACGTCAAACCAGCGGTAGAGAAACTCGGCTCTCTGGATCTCTGGAAAATCGCCATCCGCCCCGGCAAGCCGCTTGCCTTTGGTCACATTGGCGACACGCCATTTATCGGCGCACCCGGCAACCCCGTCTCCCTGTTTGTCACCTTCTGCCTGTTTGCCCGCCCCTACATTCTGAGCAGCCAGGGGGTCACCGAGGGCGTCTTACCAACACCCATCACCGCCGTCACAAACTTTGACTGGAACAAACCCGACAAACGCCGTGAGTTTGCCCGCGCCCGGCTTGAGCTGGATGAGAGCGGCACAGCCCATGTCAGCCTCTTCAAAAGCCGCTCATCCGGCATGCTCAGCTCCCTGACCTGGGCCAATGGCCTGGCTGTCATCCCCGAGCAGCAGACCTTAAACAAAGGAGAGAAGGTACAATTTCTTCCCTTCAATGAGCTTTTATCATGATCAATATCCTCTATTTCGCCCGTTTGCGAGAGCAGCTGAAGACCGAATCAGAACAGCTGGAACTGACCACAGATCTCACCGACATTGCCTCCCTAGTCAACCTGTTACGCCACCGGGGCGGCATCTGGGAAGAGGCATTTGGCGGCCCAACCATGATGTCTGCTGTCAACCAAGAGGTTGCCAACCCAACCACCCGCATCAAAGATGGCGATGAAGTGGCCTTCTTTCCACCTGTTACAGGCGGTTGATTCAAATATGAGCTACATCTCCGTACAGACCGAACCCTTCGATATCACCGCCGTACAGGACGAACTGCGCGCCGAGAGTCCAGCCATCGGTGCGCTGGTCTCATTTGTCGGGCTGATGCGTGATATCAATGAAGGCGATGCTGTCAGTACCATGACCCTGGAACACTATCCCGGCATGACAGAAAGGGCGTTGGAGAGCATTGTCGCCGAAGCCAACGAACGTTGGGATCTAATCGGCACCCGGGTCATCCATCGGGTTGGTGAGCTAAAGCCACAAGACCCTATCGTAATGGTTGCTGTCACCAGCAGCCATCGAGGCGAAGCCTTTCAGGCCTGTGAGTTTATTATCGACTATCTTAAAAGCCGCGCGCCCTTTTGGAAAAAAGAGAACACACCTGAAGGTGACCGCTGGGTGGATGCCCGCCACTCCGACCAAACAGCCGAAGCACGCTGGTTAAAAGAGCAGGATTAATATGTCACCCACCTCCCTATCTAACACACCACTTTCACCACCTAACAGAGTTCACCTCATGATACTTGAAGTCTTTCTACAAACACTCAAAGACAAACCAGAAACCATTGAATTTGAACAAACCATAGCGCTCATTGATGAAACATATAAATTCATTCCAACCTCATTTCACAATGGCGATCTAGTCAACGAGGCAGGAGAAAATTCAGGCTCCTGCAAGATATATGCATTTGGGCAGCTACATGGTTTAACAGAAGAGCAGACCCTAGCTTGCTTTGGACACTACTACCGTGAAGATGTATTGCAACACCCCAATGGTACAGATCACCAAAACATTCGTAACTTTATGAAAACAGGCTGGGTGGGGATTAAATTTAATGGTGAGGCATTAGCTTAACTACATGCATTTTTAGCTACTGCCTTACGCTTAATAGGCATGAAAAAAAATATTATTATAATTCTTGGACGATCATTTACATGCATAAGAAAGCCAGCACACCAAGCGCCATATAGTAAGCGCTGCAGGTTCTGAAACAAAAGCTAAGCCCTCCCCGGAATCCCATTGCCGCAAGGACTCCCCACCTGGAACAATATTGCCGCAAGGAAACACTCAGCAAGTTGCTAGCACCCTATATCATCATGACTACGGCAATGATAGCCGCTGCAGGGTCCTCTCCATCAACACATCTTGCTTGGAAGAAGAAACCGGCATGCATGTTGCAGATGTTTTTTTCGCCAAGCAGGGTGTGTTGGTCTGGCGAGCAAGATGGAAAAACCTGCCTCACTACAATGCTACGCTATCAATAACAAGAGAGGATAAGCGATGACGACACAAATCGACCAATTGGTGCTAGGTCAGTTTATACCGATGCACTACCACTTCAACATGCTCAATGACACTGTGCGCATGCAAGGTTTCAAAGCGGCACTTCAGCATGTCGTGCATCCCAATGCCAAAGTGCTGGAACTGGGAGGAGGAACCGGTGTGCTATCTATTTTTGCTGCACAACAAGCTGCCCATGTGCGCTACGTGGAGCAAAACCCGGAACTGGTTGAGACAGCACGCCGTATACTGCGCCAGAACGCCAACGGAAATAAAGTGGAAATCATTCAGGCAGACGCTAGCCAATATCTTCCTCCCGAACCTGTTGATGTAGTGATTTGTGAAATGCTTCATGTAGGGCTGCTGCGGGAAAAACAGGCCTCAATGATTCGCGGATTCAAGCGGCGCTATCTAGAAAAATTCGGCGGGCCGCTGCCAATCTTTGTGCCCGAAGCTTGTATCCAGGCGATACAACCCGTACAACAGGATTTTAACTACGAAGGCTTCTACGCTCCCATCATCGCTTTCCAAAACCCCGTCGCCATCCAGGAAAAAACTCAAGACCTAAGCGATCCTGCGGTATTCCAGATATTCTCCTACGAAGATGCGATACCTCAAACCTGTAGCTGGGATGGAAGCATACAGATCAGCACAGACGGCCAGCTCAATGCCTTACGCCTGATCACCAAAAACATCCTGGCAGTCATACTGGAAGAACAGCGCACCATCGACTGGTTCAACCAATATCTCATCGTCCCTCTCGATGAACCCATGCAAGTCCATGCAGGCGACGAAGTGGCAATCAGCTTCAACTACCCTACCGGTGCTAACTTCGATGCTTTAACCCGTTCGCTGGATGTGAGCATCGTTAACGTGAATGGCAGCCGCGACGACATATTGCAGCCGAAGATCGCTGTTTGCCAATAGCACTGCCACCGCTCGAAGGCGGTAGACGGTGCTCATTGCTTTTATAGGGGGTGCAAGCTCACCACGGCAAGCGACTGGAATAGCCCCCTAGGCAAATAGATGAAGAGACAACGGTGACAGTATTCCCTTCCAATAAAAAAACGCCCCTGTAAAACAGGGGCGTTTAAAAACATTGGGCTTTTTCAGAAAGCAACCCAACTCCATTAGGATTAGACCTATTCAGCTAATCCTTGTCCAAGAACCCAAGCCCATCACAATCACCACAGTCCACTTCATCGCTCTGCATAACGCCCAATCCACCGCAATGTATGCAATCGCCTATTGCTCCTATCCCATGACAATCTGGGCACTCAACACCACCCTCTTTACTCTCTTCATCAACCGGCATAAAGCCCGTGCCTTTACAGCGGACACAGTTACCAATATCACCACGCCCAAGGCATCGCTTACAGTCGATCTCAGATATGAATTGCCCCCCGCCGTAGTAGCGGGTAATGATCCCCATACCACTGCAATCAGGACAGCTTTCAGAGAATTTTTTAAATCTTGCCGCTTTTTTTTCCGTCATTGGATATTACCTCTGCAATCATTATAGCCAATGAAGATCATCAATTAATCCTCACCCTGCTCCTTTCCACCTGCTTCAGTGGCATGCGCAAGAATGCGATCTGCCATGCGTGAAAAAGGCAGGCTCTGTAACCAAACCGTACCCGTGCCACTCAGGGTGGCCAAGAACATTCCTTCTCCACCAAAAACCATGGACTTTAATCCACCCGCCATTTCAATATCATATTCAATGCCGCGAGTGAATCCAACCAAACAACCTGTGTCCACTCGTAGCGTCTCACCTTGCAGCTCTTTTTTGATGATAGTGCCACCTGCCTGAGCAAAAGCCATACCATCACCCTCCAGCTTTTGTAGGATGAAGCCCTCTCCACCAAACAGGCCACTACCCAACTTTTTATTAAAGGTGATGCCAATCTTGGTGCCCAGTGCTGCACAGAGGAAGGCGTCTTTCTGGCAAATAAATTCACCGCCAATCTCAGCCATATTAAGCGCAATGATGTTGCCTGGGTAGGGCGCAGCAAAGCCTGCCTTACGCTTCTGGCTTCCTTCATTGGTGAAGTGGGTGGTAAAGGCTGACTCACCCGTCAACATACGTTTGCCCGCACCAAACATCTTGCCAAAAAGCCCCTGATCAGGGTCAGCACCATCACCCATCTTGGTTTCAAACTCAATATCCTGCTCCATGTAAGTCATGCCACCCGCTTCTGCAACCACAGTCTCACCTGGGTCAAGCTCCACTTCGAGCAGCTGCATCTCATGACCAATAATTTTGTAATCTATCTCATGACAACGCATGGTGATTCTCCTGTTGATTTAGTGATGATAATCAAAAAGTAGTTTAGCCCGGTTTACACGCCTCCGGGCAAACAAGATGCGTTGGCTTTGGCTTCTTTTTCTTTCGCAGCCTCAGTGCAGTCAGCGAACCACCCCAGAGGCAGCCTGTATCAATACTCCAGACATTATCGTCCGCGTGATAACCCAGAGTAGACCAATGCCCAAAAACAATGCGCTCACGGCGGCTGGCACGATGTGGGTGCTCAAACCAGGGCAGATAACCTTTTTCCTGGCTTCCCGGCGCGCCTTTTTCCCTAAGTGCCAGCCCTCCCTGCTTGTCACAATAGCGCAGACGAGTCAGGCAGTTGGTTATAAAACGCAATCGATCTATACCCTGTAATTCAGCAGACCAGTAACTCGGATTATTACCATACATATGCTGACAGAAATCATGGAAGCCTGGTCCTACCAATGCCTCATGCAACTCTTGTGCAAGCGCCAGAGCAGTTGGAAGATCCCACTGTGGCGGCAAGCCACCATGCAACATAGTGAAATTGAGTTTGGCATCGTGGTACATCAAAGGGCATCGACGAAGCCAATCAATCAGCTCTTCCCGATCATCAGCCGCCAGAATGGCATCCAACGTATGTGCTTTATCTTTATGTTTGGGATTACCTTGAGCGATAGCCAGCAGATGCAGATCATGATTACCAAGAACGGTAACAGCCGCGCGGTCAAGCCCTTTAACAAAACGCAAAACCTCTAGCGAGTGAGGGCCACGATTTACCAGATCACCCACAAACCAAAGGGTGTCATTTGTTGGGTCAAACTTAATCTTGTCCAGTAACCGTTGAAGTTCGCTATAACAGCCCTGCACATCGCCGATGGCGTAAGTAGCCATATCGCTTGCCTATGCTCTCATTCATTATTCTTATCGGTAGTATACGGCATGCGAGTATAAAAACACTCAACCTGCACCCAGCAAAACAGCAGGCAAAATTGAAAATAGCCGGCCTAAAATCAACCCAACAAATGAAACAAGCTCCATTGATACAGAATCAACACGGCATAACAGAGCAATACACCATACAAAATTGAGCGCACTCTAATGCCAATACTGATTCTCTCATTGTGATAGGCCATCAACATAATCATACCCAGGCCCGTTAACAGCAACTTGCACATAATGAATAGCTGGGGGCTTTGCTGAATCAGTAGATCCATCACTGGGTTAATCTCACTAGCTCCCCGATTAAGTAGATGCAGGGTATTGATTGCATCCATAAGGCAAAGCAACATAAGTGATACGGCAACCACCATGAACCGCTTGGGATAGAGGTCCAAACAATCGACTACCGCATCCTTCACATCATTTCTGCGTAATTCACGCCGCCTGCCTAGTAGGCGATGGTGGCTAAAAGGGGATATCTCTTGAGTACGTCGATCTGTAATACGTCTGCTCTGTTGCATTTTTTTATTAGCTCCTACCTCAGGAGACTATCCTCTCTGTGACATGATGCGCCTAATATAATTACAGCCACTCTCTCGGTCAAATTTGATAGGAAGCAGATTCCTTTTATACGTTATTGGTTTTTGACTTCTCTAAGGTGCATAGCAGATCATCAATCAACGCTGCCAATTTATTCAAAGCCCCCCGGTTCTGTTCAACCACCCGGCGACCATTCTCACCAATACGGGAACGCTCACTGGCATCACCCAGCCATGCCTCGACTACGGCTGCCAACTCATCGGCACCATTCACCATGACAGCCGCATCTTCTTCCAGCAACAATTCACTGATGGCGGCAAAATTAAAATTATGTGGTCCAAAGACAACGGGGACACCCAAGGCCGCAGGCTCCAACATATTATGCCCACCATGTTTTATCAGGCTACCCCCCATAAATGCCACATCTACCCCTGCTAAAAACATGGGTAGCTCACCCACCGTATCCCCAAGAAAGATACCGGTTTCAAGCGTACAGTTTGATTGATCGGAACGACGCACCACGTTAAATCCCGATTTTTTACACAGCGCGGCAACACTATCAAAACGCTCTGGATGCCTGGGCACTAGCACCAATAAAGCCTCAGGCAGTTGCAGTCGAATCTGCTTATGCGCCTGCAACACTTGCCCATCCTCACCTTCATGAGTGCTGGCAGCCACCCAGACCGGGCGCTCATGCCCCCAAGTACGACGAATGACATCTGCCTGTTCATTCAAGCTCGCCGGTAACCTGGCATCAAATTTAATGCTCCCCGTCACTGTCATCTGATCTGAATGCACACCCAGTGCGATAAAGCGTTCAGCATCCGCCGGAGCCTGAGCGGCCACCCAGCCTATATCCCCAAAAGTCTGCCGGGTAAATTCCCCAAGGCGGGCATACCCTTTAGCCGAACGTTGGGACAACCGCGCATTAGCCAAAATTGATGGAATACCATGCTGCTTACACGTTGCTAGCAGATTGGGCCATATCTCCGTCTCCATCAATACTACGATTTGCGGCTTAGCTCGCTGAATAAAACGCTCCATCATCAAAGGCAGGTCATAAGGCGCATAGACATGAAACAGATCATCATCAAACAATTCCCTCACTCGCTGGGAACCTGTCGGCGTAGTGGTGGTAATAACAATAGCCTGCTCGGGATAACGCTCTTGCAACAATTTAACCAAAGGGACAGCCGCCTGCACCTCACCTACGGAGACCGCGTGAATCCACAGCGTATGAGTCGCATCAAAAGGAGCAAACAAGCCAAAACGCTCTTTCAAACGCGCCCTATATCCAGGCGCATTTCGACTACGCCAGAGCAGGCGCAAAAGAACCAAAGGCAGGGCCATGTACAACAGGAGAGTATAAAAGTGGCGCATTAATAATCAAAAATAGTTATTTGGATAACTTCAGCTTATAACCTTTATCTATAAAGGTCACACCGAAACAAGGACAAAATCACGTTCATATGTGAAACTGGGTGGTCACATCATATTATTTGCAGACAACCGATGTTAACAATATAGATAAATGACAAAGCAACAGGCACAAACATTTTCCTTTGGAATCTACAGAACACCCAGGCTAGCTGCTTTTCTTGGGGTAAAAAAAACCGCTTGGCAGATACCCATTTTATCAACACTATTCCGCACAAAAAATGACAGCTTCATAGTTGGCTGGGGGAAAAAACAGAACACTAAACAGGCTCGCCATAACGCTCAATTACATAATCAAGCCTACCTGACACTCGAAGATGGTTTTTTACGCTCTGTCGGATTAGGTGTTAATAAAAGCCCGCCACTCTCCATAGTGATTGATGATCTAGGTATATATTACGATGCAACCCAACCATCAAGGGTTGAAAACATCCTGAATAATGATTATCAACACCTACCTGACCTGCCCCCTTTCCAACAGCTAATCAGCGCATCCTCCATAGCTGCCCAAGACCCATTGGACGATAGCCGTCTGCTTTGCCGCGCTAAAACATGCATTGATCAAATCATCAGCAACAAACTTTCAAAATATAACGATAGCCCGGAACTCAACCTGGGTACTAAAAACAGATATAGAGTTTTGGTTATTGATCAAACAGCAGGTGATCTCTCTATTCAATACGGCCAGGCAACCGCAGAAAGCTTCAACATCATGTTACAAGCCGCGCTGGATGAGCACCCTGACGCAGAGATTATTGTCAAAATTCATCCCGATGTAATTGCCGGTAAAAAACAAGGCCACCTTGATACAACTTCAAGCATGGATCGGATACGCCTCATCTCAGACAACATCAATCCAATTCACCTCCTACAGCAAGTTGATGAGGTTTATGCCGTCACCTCTCAACTAGGCTTCGAGGCCTTAATGCTGGGCAAATCAGTAACCTGCTTTGGCATCCCCTTTTATGCTGGCTGGGGGCTAACCAATGACCGAAAAAACACCCCAAGGCGCAAAAAGAGACGTTCAATTGAACAGTTATTTGCAGCCGCATACATTCTATACGCCCATTATATCGACCCTGAAACAGATACTCGCTGTGAAATAGAGCATATCATCACGCACTTAGCACTCCAGCGGCATTGGTTTAAGCAGAATAGGGGAACGCTTTACTGCATTGGGTTTGGTATTTGGAAGCGGGGGTATGTACGCAGCTATCTTCGCTCGCCATGGAACCGAATAAAATTTGTCGACTCTGCTCAACAGATCATGCGTGATCAACCCAAAGAAGATGCACGAATAGTGGTTTGGGGAACCCGTGAAAACAGTAAAATCAGCGCACTGGCAACCCGTCTCAATATACCTATCTGGCGCATGGAAGATGGCTTTTTGCGATCCATCGGTTTAGGGTCAGACCTGACGGCCCCAGCATCCCTGGTACTCGACAAAACAGGGGTCTATTTCGACCCCACCCAACCCAGTGACCTTGAGATAATTCTGCAACAAGAGCCATTCAGCACAGCCATCCTCAGCCGGGCAGAACATTTACGCAAGACCATTGTAGCCTCTGGACTCAGCAAATATAACTTCAGCCAAAACAAGCCACTTGTACACTCGGCCGTCCCAGGTCAACGCATCATCCTTGTGCCTGGCCAAGTGGAGGATGATGCCTCCATACGACTGGGTTGCTTCGATATTAAAACCAATCTTGATCTGCTCAAAGCCGTAAGGGAGCGCAGCCCCAACGCCTACATTATCTATAAACCTCACCCGGATATATTAAGTGGCAACCGAAAAGGTGGCCGCAGGATTGATGCCCAAACATCAGCAAATTGTAATCAGGTCATCACTGATACCCCCATTGCCAGCTGTCTGGATTTAGCAGATGAGATTCATACAATGACCTCTCTAGTCGGCTTTGAGGCACTGTTAAGAAAAAAGCAGGTTATAACCTATGGCCTGCCATTTTATGCCGGCTGGGGGTTGACCGAAGACCGCCACACCTCTGAGCGAAGGACAAGGGTTTTAGAATTAAATCAACTGATTGCAGGAACACTCATCCTTTATCCCAGATATCTCAATATTGCTACCAAAGCATTCACCACGCCAGAATCCACCATCACTCAACTGAAGGCCTCACTGGATAAGAGTCAAGAGATTCACATCCGCCCACCCTGGGTCACTCAGCAAACATCCAAGTTAAAGCACTTTATCCAGGGCGTTCTGTTCAGGTAAGGCACTGTCCACAGGTGCATACTGTAAACAGCTGGGCAATGGCGCACCATCCAGGATATGATTTCTACCTAATACATCTTCCTTCACCAAAACTAAGCAATTCTTCACAGGTTTCAATTGAAAACAGCTTGATTATTTTGGACATAAAACCCGTAGTCAGAAGCGCTGTCACTAATGTGAAAGTTTTGCACAGCGTGGTGGGGGTGCAGTGAGTTCAGCCAAAGCAAATAGACGGGCTTTTCTGTTCCTACAAGGCTGCACCAGCCCTTTTTTTTCACGTTTGGGGGAGATCCTTAGCAACAAGGGGCATCAGGTTTACCGAATCAACTTCAATGCTGGAGATGCCGTCTACTGGAGGAAGCTGCCTGCCTGGAATTTCCGTGACCCCGTCAGCTCGCTACCGGCCTACCTTGACGAAAAGTTCAGTGCGGCTGGGATCACTGATGTGGTCATGCTGGGTGATACTCGCCCAGTCAACCGTGCAGCTATTCCTATTGCAGCTCAATATGGTGCCAGGGTACATGTATTAGAGGAGGGATATTTCCGGCCTAACTGGATCACCCTCGAAGAGGGCGGAATCAATGGATACTCTCGCTTGCCCAATGATCCAGACTGGTATCGCGAGGTTGGCAAACTGGTGCCTGATTATGGCCCAGGCAAGCCAGTTTCCAATCCAATGCGCCTACTCGCACTACATGAGGTTGGTTACCATTTACCCAACCTGCTTAATCCCCTGCTGTACAAAGGATATCGCACCCACCGTCCACACATCTCAGGGGTTGAGTTCTATGGTTGGGGTCGAAGGTTTGCAAAAATGCCCTACTTTGAACATCGTGACAAACGTATGATTGAAAAACTATTGCGCAGCAGAGACCCCTTCTACCTGCTACCTCTGCAACTGGATAGCGACAGTCAAATCAGGGAACACAGCTCGTCCGGAGGCATGCTCTATTTTATCAAAAAGGTCATTAACTCTTTCATTCGCCACGCCCCAACAAATACCCAGCTGGTGATCAAGAACCACCCCCTGGATACCGGTTTTACCGATTACGCAGCCTGGATTGAGCGCCTGCAACGCCGCCTAAAGATTGCAGGGCGCATACTGTACCTGGAAAGTGGAGATCTGCTCTCCCTACTTGAGCACGGACGCGGTGTAGTCACCATAAACAGCTCAGTAGGGATCTCAGCACTCGCTCACAACTGCCCTACTATCGCCTTGGGGAAGGCCATATACGATATGCCCGGGCTTACCTTTCAAGGAACGCTAGATAGCTTCTGGCACCATTGCGAAACACCAGATCAACAACTGTTCCACAACTTCAAGAATACAGTACTCCATACTGTCCAGATAAACGGCGGTTTCTATAGTCAGGTAGGGATTGAGCTCGGAGCTGCCAACTGCTACCAACGCCTAGAGCAAGCACAATCCCCTCTGGACAAACTGTTAAGCATGACCCACCAGGAGGCGTTGTTGTGAAGTCAAAACAGCCATTGACCGTACTGATTACCGGAGCAACCGGAGCCATAGGCGGCGCGCTTGCCAAAGCCTACGCCGCACCGGGGGTAACACTCATCCTTCAAGGCAGAAACAGGGATAAGCTAACTGCTCTTTCATCAGCTTGTATAGCGGCTGGAGCACTGACTTACACGCATGAGATGGATGTCAGAGATATTGCGGCACAAAAGGAGTGGATATTGCAGGTGGATGAGCAAACCCCGTTGGATCTTGTCATTGCCAATGCTGGAATGAATATCAATATCGGCTCGGATGGTGCGGGAGAGTCATGGGAAGAGGTGGAGATGCTACTCAACACCAACCTGCGCTCAACCATGGCTTTGGTACACGCGGTGCTACCCGGCATGCGGCAACGAGGAAAAGGACAGATTGCATTAATGAGCTCCCTGGCAGCCTATTTTGGTCTGCCTGTAACACCCAGTTACTGTGCTAGCAAGGCAGCGCTGAAATCCTATGGTGAAGCCTTGCGGGGCTGGCTTGCGCCAGAGGGAATCAAAGTAAATGTGATCATGCCAGGCTATGTAGAATCTGCGATGTGTCAAAATATGCCCGGTCCAAAACCCTTTCTTCTTACGCCCGAAAGAGCAGCACAAATCATCCAGCGTGGGCTGGAGAAAAACAGACCCCGTATAAGCTTTCCCTTCCCGTTAAATCTAGGTACCTGGTTACTTTCCGTGTCACACCCAGCCGTTGCACAGCGCATCCTCAGCTGGATGAATTACCGTGCCTGATTTATGGTTAGCATTGGCGCCGGCCTACTGCATCGGGCTACTGACAGCTACCATTGCCGAGATAGCAATAACCCCCCGCCCACGCTTTCTGCAGCGCACCATAATCGCCTGGCAGATTCACCTTGGCGTATGGACACTGCTCTTTGCCGCCGAGCTTTTGCTATGGCAGCGCCCCTGGTTTGCCGCAGCCAATGGTTTTGCGCTGATGTTGCTACTGGTGGTCATCAGCAATGTCAAACAGCAGCTGATGCGAGAACCTTTCGTATTTATGGATTTCGAATATTTCACCGATCTGCTTCGCCACCCGCGCCTCTATTTGCCCTTTTTTGGCATAGGGCGCACGGTAATATTATTGGGGCTGTTTTTCTTTGCCGTATACCTGGCACTTATGCTGGAAAATAGTTTAATTCAGGAACTCGGTTGGCATAATTTTATTATCTCTGTTGCCGTCCTGTTGTTGCTTGCTGGCGCACTTTTGAAGCGCAATGCACCTGCCATGAGTTTTAGCGCCAACGCTGATCTGAAGCAGCATGGTTTTTTAACCTGCATCTGGGCCTATGCCCTGGCTGAACGCAAACCCGCCCACTTTGTGGGAAAAGAGTGGAAGGCTTTAGCAGATGCGTTACCGACTGGAGCTGCCGCTCCTCATATGGTGTTGGTACAAAGCGAATCCTTTTTTGATGCCCGACCCGTCCATGAATCGGTTAATTCAGACGTGTATGCGTGGTGGGATGAACTCCGCAAAGCCTCCTGGATTCACGGCAACCTGGATGTCCCAGCACGGGGCGCCAATACCGTGCGCACTGAGTTCGCCGTATTGTCTGGCCTTAGTGAAGCAGAACAGGGAGTGTATCGATTCAACCCCTACCGCAAGATGGATTTTAGTACCTTGCCGACCTTACCAAGAGCAATGAAACGGGCTGGATACCAAACCATCTGTATTCATCCCTATTCAGCAAATTTTTACCGACGCAATCACGTTTTCCCTTCACTGGGTTTTGATGAATTCATTGATATCCGCGCATTTACCCATGCACCCAGATGTGGCCCCTATGTGAGTGATGTGGCGGTAGCCAGCATGGTGAAGCAATTACTGGAAACGGCCAAAGAACCACTGTTTATTTTTGTGATCACCATGGAAAACCATGGGCCACTGCATTATGAACAGGTAATGGATGCAGATAGAGCACGTTATCATCAGACACCACCACCTGCTGGTTTAGATGATTTGACCGTCTATCTACGCCATATCGAAAATGCCGGAAAAATGTGCCGTGAGCTACAAGCAGCGCTCACAGCAGCCGACCGCCCCAGTCGACTTTGCTGGTATGGTGACCATGTAGCCATTATGCCAAAAGTATATGCAGCCACTGAATTCGACAGTGGGACTACAAACTATTCAATCTGGCATAGTGACGATAATAAGCATCAGCCGCAGCAAAGAAAACTGCAAGCGAGTGAGCTGGGGTTGGCTTTGCTTAGATCTTCAGTTTAGAAAACCAGTCAGGGCTTTCCAGGGTCTTCAAGTAGTTAAAGCCATTGCCAGTCTCACTGGCCTTTAAATATTGCATATGTAGTTTAAGGACATTGTAACGGAGACGTTGATAGGTTGATGCTGTAAGCACCTCCTTGAAGCGCGCCGAGTGCAGGGTGAGAGAACATGGCGACGGTCTGGGAATATTTAGCTCTTTCAAGGGATCAAATCGTCCACTACTGATAGCATCCTGTGGCGCAAAGATATCTCGCCAGGTAAAGCCTGGGGTTTCCGCCAAGGTTTTTACATCACTGAGGAAACCCTCTGTCCCAGGATAATAGGCTAATGCAGCTTGATTGCCGAGGGTGAGCAGAGAAAACCTACTGGCTTGCTTCGGTGTACATTGCCGTAAAATCGCTGCAGCAAGCCGGATGGCAAGCAACCCTCCATTGCTGTGGCCGATGAGCAAGACCTCCTCATCCTCCCCACTTTCATTTAATACATGAACAATCCGCTCAACAAAACTCTCCATGCGCTGCTCCAGCACAGGGAGGTGCCCTGTAATAGCGTTGTGCTCAAATACAAAACCACCCAACAGATAAAAGGTATAAAGCCGGTTTTCCAGTCGGATTAAAAACGCAGTAATTACACCGAGGAGAGCAAGTGTAGTTAGTATTCCTCCCGCAAGTGCATAATCAGGATCGAGGAAAAGAGCTGCCCCCATACCCAGGCCGACAGCCGTGAAAAAACCAAGAAACAACAGAATAAATGCATAGAATGTAAACAGTGCAAACTGGGGGGCTTTCCGTATGACCTTAATAGCAAAGCCAGAGCTCAGTGCAACCCACAGCAGACCCAATCCATTTATTAATCTACAGACGATGCTTTGGTCAAAATATCCGCGAACAATGTCTGTAATCGATAAGAACTCAACCTGAAGCTCTTCAAGTGAGGGGTCTTGCGAAAGCTCGCAGTGACACTGCTCCCCGTACTGCCAGTTTGATTCCAGCTTACCAACCTTAAAATGGCTAAAGCCACGCCTTGCTGAGATCCGGGCCTCACGCCTGAGTTGGGCGTGGTAATAAGATGTACCGCGAGGATCAAAACCCATGACGTAGAAGGCATGGCGTTTTCGTAGTTGAGGCTGTTTACGCATTACTGTGAGGTTTGTCAGTTGCTTGTCTGGGGTTGCCAAAGAGCTGCTTACAACCGACCTATCTCTTTTGCCAAGACCTCAATGGTGGTTTCTATTTGGGCTGTGGTGTGTTGGCAAGAGATAAAGAAACGTAAACGGGCCGTTTTTTCCGGTACGGCTGGATAGACAATGGGCTGTGCATTAATGCCCTGCTCATGGAGGGCGGCAGACAAGCGGGCTGCATTGAGAGAGCTGCCAATAATGGCGGGGATAACCGCAAGCCCCATGCTGGCACCGGTATCAATATCAGCAGATTTAGCCAGTTGCAGAAACAGTTTCCCACGCTCCTGCAGGGTGGTAACCCGCTCGGGCTCACGCTGCATGCATTGCAGGGCAGCAAGCGATGCAGCGGCAAGTGGCGGAGCCATGCCAACACTATAAAGAAACCCAGGAGCCAAAAATTTCAGGTGATCAATCAAGGCATGCTCCCCAGCAATATAGCCGCCACAGCCGGCAAGCGCCTTGCTCATGGTGCCCATCCACATATCCACCTCTTTGCCATCAACACCAAAGTGCTCTCGGATGCCCTTTCCCGTTGCCCCCATAACGCCAAACGAATGAGCCTCATCCACCATCAAAAAGGCTTTATGTTTGCTTTTGATTTCGATCAGTCTGGGCAGGTTAGGATAATCCCCATCCATACTATAGATGCCTTCAACCACAATCAGCACGCGCTCAAATTGACGGCGTTGTTCCATCAAGATCCTATCCAATGCATCCAGGTCATTATGTGGAAAGGAGAGGCGTCGAGCGCCTGAGAGCAATGCTCCCTGAAGAACGCTGTTGTGGATCAGTTCATCATGCAGGATGAGATCATTGTTTCCAAACAGATAACCAATTGTCGTGACATTGGTGGCATGCCCACTCACAAAAGCCACCGCGCTATCGACCCCATAGGCTTTGGCTATACTCTTTTCCAGCTCCCGGTGGATGGGGCGCTCACCTGAAACAGCTCGACTGGCCGATACTGATGTGCCATAACAATCTATTGCTGCTTTGGCTGCTTCATTGACTTCAGGGTGCCCATTCAGCCCCAGATAGTTGTAACTGGCGAAGTTGATGAACTGCCTGTCATTAATTTGCGTAGTAGCGTCCGCAAGACCTTGGTGTAGCTTAAAGTACGGATTGCTGACTCCCAGCCTCTTGGCACCATCATTAAGGATGAGCAGTTGCTGATAACCAGGGTGCAGCTGGAAGTTATAACACTCCTCTGGAATCCGGATGGCTTCGCCAGCCATCCCTTTGATATTATCTGAACCCGCCTGCTCAGCATGACGCAACTTTCGATCTAGTGCTTTCTGGATCAGCTTTTCCTTGAGTTGAGCCGTGAGGCCTGAAGCAGGTTTTTTAGCCATGGTTATATGATTATCGTGTTATTTTCTTTTTCATTGTCGTTCTGAAGCTGAAATACAAGATCGTTGGCATCATTCAAGTTGGTATCAACGCCGTGCTGTTCAGATAGATTCTGGATCTGATCCCGCATATTATCTGATTCATTCGGCGCATCAGTCTCCTCATGCCCTTTGAGTTGATCAATGATAACCATAGCAAGCTTGGTGATTGTTGAGCTTTCCCTTAGCGCCATGACGGGTAGGCGAATGCCAAAACGATCTTCCAGGGTTGTCACCAGCTCAACGCCCATCAGTGAGTCAAGCCCCATCTCATGAATGGAGCGGGTTGGGTCTATCTTCTCTGGGGCAATCCGAAGCACTTCACCCACATCACTTTTAATCATTCCAATAAATAGTTCTGCAAGCTCAGCCTCAGGAAGCTCAGTCAGCAGATGCTGGATATCCTCAATACTGTCACGATTGTGGTCTTTTCCATCAGCCGCTCCACGGGCAACTTCACTAAATTTGGGTGTTCCGGCACTGGGAAGTGAGCGTGCCAGCACACTCCAATCCAACTCCAGAACACCAAGGCCGGACCGGTTCGTGAGCAGCAGGTTTTCCAGTGTCTCAAGGGCAACAGCTGAACTTATAGCACCGCCGCCCATCCGACTCTGCAGGGCATCCTTGATCTTCTCATTGCGGGCCAGAAAACCGGCATCGTCAATGGCACCCCAGCGCACGCAAGTAGCAGGCAATCCCATGGCACGCCGATTGCTCGCCAAGGCCTCCAACCAACTATTGGCGGCAACATAGTTGGCTTGACCAGCGTTTCCAAAGAGCGTGGTAGCCGAGGAGAATAGGATGAAAAAATCCAACGGCTTATCAAGCGTCATCTGGTGCAGGTATTGAGCACCCAGTATTTTGGGGTTCAACACACGACGAATCTGCTCACTATCCATGTTATAGACCAGGCTGTCATCAATAACTGCGGCAGCATGAACAACGCCTCTGAGGGGCGGGCAGGCATAGCTGATTTTCGTCAGCAGCTCCTCCAGGGCTTTCTGATCCGTGACATCACAAGCTTCAGCAAAAACATCCACACCCTGTTGCTTCAGCCGTTGAATGGCCTGTTTGGCCTCATCAGAGGTAGGCCCGCTTCGACTGATTAATACGAGATATCTGGCACCTTTTTCAGCCAGCCATTCAGCTGTTTTCAGACCAAAACCACCCAGACCGCCCGTCACCAAATAAGCTCCGTCAGCTGATAGTTCAAGCTTTTGTTGGTTGTGCTGAATGGGTTGGTGGACATGGTTAATACCATTACGATAGGTAACCACGATTTTTCCGATATGGCGAGCCTGCTGCATATACCGGAAGGCATCAATAATATTTTCTGCCTCAAAGACATGATAAGGCAGTGGGTTAAGCGTACCCTCGGCAAACAGCGCCATGACTTCAGAGAATAGTCTCCCAGTCAGCTCAGGGCACTCCAGTATCAACTGATCGGCATCGATACCAAAGTAGCTGATATTGTTACGGAACGGACGAAGGCCAACCTTGGTATTTTCATAGAAATCACGCTTGCCCAGCTCCAGAAAGCGGCCAAAGGGTCTAAGCACCTGGAAGTTTCGATTGATGGCCTCACCCGCAAGCGAGTTCAAGACAACATCAATCCCCTTACCATCCGTTTGGGCAAGAATCTCATCTGCAAATGCCAGTGAGCGGGAGTCAAAAATATGATCCGCCCCAAGCAGATCCAGAAAGTCACGCTTCTCATCTGAGCCTGCCGTTGCATAAACCTCGGCCCCCATTGATTTAGCCAGTTGAATTGCCGCAATGCCAATACCACCCGCTGCCCCATGGATAAGTACTTTTTCACCCTCCTGCAATCTGGCAAGGTGATGCAGCGCATAATAAACGGTAAAAAAGACACTGGGGATAGTGGCAGCCGCTTCAAAAGAGAGGCTGGGTGGGATATGAGAGATAGCAGAGGTTTTTGTAACCACACGCTGGCTAAAACTGGAGGGGCCAAACCCTACGACCTTATCGCCAATAGAGAAACCCACAGACTTAGGACCAATACGCTGAACAGTTCCAGCAAATTCCAGCCCCAGTGTGGGACCGGCAAAGCCGTTCTCAACGGCTTCATCTGACAGCAGTCCCATGGCATACATAAGATCCCGGAAATTGAGACCCGTAGCATGAACCTCAATTTCTACTTCGTCATCACCAATAGCGGCGCATGGAGCAGACTCCCAGCGCAAGTTGCGTAGTTGTCCGGGAAATTGAAAGCCCAGGCATACATTAGTGTCACCGGACGATTCATCACTGCAAACATTTGCATTTGGCTGCTGCTCGCTTGGTTCAAGGCGCATGCGCGGTACAAAGCGTTCTCCTGTGGCGGTTAGAATAACCTCCTGCTCTTCATCCCTCTGCTCAAACTCCCTTGCTATAGCCAGAATCAAGGGCTTTTCTACCACAGGCGTTTCGAGGTCGATCAGACAGACACTAAAATTGGAGGCCTCATTCATCAGGCTGCGGCAAAAGCCCCAAAATGCGCTATCCGGCGATATTGATTGTTGCGCTGGTCGCCCTTCAGTCGGGAGCAGATCCCTAGCTGCACCTGCTGTGATCATCCAACAGGTAGTATCTGTCTGGGTATTTTCACAGGCGTGAATCAAATCAGCTGCCGTGGTGCAACGATCAACCTGGTGATTCACGCATTCCGTGGCTTCAATTTCACGCGTAGGTGACTTGAGTCCGGCGAGATTTATGATGCCGTCGAGGTTGCCCCGTTTTTCGATGGCTTCCATGAGCAGAAAATCATAATCCTTGATCTCCTCAACAAAGATCTTGAGTACCTGGTCACCACTAGCCTGAAGCTGCGCCTGCAGTAGCTCAGCAAGTTTGGATGAGGTGTCATTTTTATCTGCCAGTATCATCCAGTTTTGTCGCTGCTCCACTTTCGGTGGTGGCAGCACGACATCCGCCTCTTCGCGACGGGCCAGCAGGAAGAAAATATCGGATAGGCCACCAGGGGACAACTCCAGTGGGTCACCGCAAATGAGACCGAGCTGCAACAACTGCTGTTGCCAGAAATTAATAGGCCGTTGGGTCGACAATCTACTTCCTTCAGATTCACGGAACCAGCCCGGATGGCCGCCAAATGCAAAATCTATCCAGCACGATGGATGCTGTCCGGTCAGAAGTAGTGTCCCACCTGGAGCCAGTTGTGATTTGGCAAATTCCAGGGCCTTCAATGCCTGTGATGTCTCATTGAAATCAAGCGTCACAATAATGAAGTGCGCAAGGTCTGCCGGAGGGCCACTCTCCTGCTCCGGTTCCTGTGCAATTAATTGCGAACGAAGGTCAGGATAATATTCCTGCAGGCGGGTAAAATCTTCCTGCGCCTCTGCTGAGAGGGTAGCAAAGGTGTAGTCACAGCGTTCAAAATCCATGGAGAGACAGGCATCCATGGTAAATAGAGGCGCTTTGTAACTGACTTCCAATAACGCAAACCGTCGCCCCTCTGGAAGTTGTGATAACCCCAAGCCAATCAGATCCCTGATAACCTGCCCCACCTTCTGCTTACGATTAGCCCCCAGTACCTGTGTAATGGGTATTGATAGAGCTGCATTTTCAGATAACAGTTTCGATACGGCCAGATCACCATTCAAGATCGAACATAGGTTTGTTCCCACGCGCCCCACAGTGTGAATGATGGGGAAGAAATCGGGGTAATCAGCCACAAGAATATTCCAAATCTCTTGTGCAGAAGCCTGGTTTTCCTGATCAAGCTGAAGGTCCTTCTCCTGCCCGCATGCCGTAAGGGCCTGGTACTCTTGCGTCCAGTCAAGAAGATGATCAAGAAAGAGGGCTATCTCAGGTGTCTTTTCCCGGCAGGCCAGGAGAGCATCCCTTGAAATGCATTTCCCATCAGTGGCGAGTTGCTGGAAAGCTTCTGTCGCAAATTGGCCGCACAGGCTATCCAGCAGCGGCTCAACCTCTTCCATATAACGGTGGTTAGGACCTTGAAAGAGATTGCGCTTCACCATGTCGCTTATCGCAGCTTGAATGGTGTCAAAACCAAGTGAAGCAAAGGCGGACGCTGTAAAAGGGTATGGTTTGGGTCTACCGTAATAGCTCAGGAAACTCAGATGATCCGTTGCGCCTTTTTTCAGGCGAACCCCCCTGAAACGGGCCTCTTTGATCACTGCAATAGGATCACCATCCACATCAAAAATGACAAACTCAGCGGTCAGGGAGTGAGGTGCACGGTGCAGCATCCTGGCCTGGACAAGATGGGGGCGGCCCATATTGGCACAAAAGGTGATTCTGCCAATTTTAGAGGGCACGAATACTATACCCTGGTGAACATCCAGTTCATCTCGCAAGAGCTGAATGATCAGCTGAAATGTACAATCTAGAATAGCAGGGTGAAGGTGCATCTGTTCCAGATCAGAAACGATGACATCAGGTATTCTTAGGATGGCTAATGCATTGTTGCCGTCAACCCAGCCGTGATCGATACATTGGAATGCCGGACCATAATCAAGGCCGACTGCATGGGTCAGGGTTTCATGGCCACTCGCAACAAAATCAGGTTGGCGAGTGGGAACCGGGGGGGCACTCAGTAAGAGCGGAAGGTCATGAGGCTCTACCATAATCCGACCTTTAGCATGCAGAGCCCAGGGTTCCAAACCCGTATATTCCCGACCGATAACATGAAAACTGCCATCTTTCGGATCAATGCTTAAGCGAATTTCTTTTGCTAACTGCTCGTTGAGTAACAGCGGCAAGAGGATTTCAAGCTCTTCAATATCCGCCACCGTTTCTTCAGGAAGCCAAGCCTTGGCAGCTGCCAAAGCAAGCTCGGCATACCCTGTCCCCGGAAAGATTGCCGATTTATCGACCACATGGTCAGCCAACATGGCCGGGCGCTGGGTATCTATCCGGTTTTCCCAGGTAAGCTCCTGCTGTTTAAGGGCATAACCCAATAGTGGATGCACACTGCGCCGATCAATAAGTCCCAGGGATTCAGATGTTGCTTGAATCCAGTGGCGCTCACGTTGCCATGGGTAGTTAGGTAACTGGGTAAAGCTGGCGGATGAAGGAAATATTTGCCCCCAATCGATATTTGCACCCGTAATAACAGCTTGATTTGCAGCACTCCATACCTGCTGGGGCTGATCATCATCACGGCTGACTGTAGCTATAACACGACCATCAATATCAGCATCTCTCAGGCAGTCATTGATGTAGCCACTTAAAACAGCATGCGGGCCAACCTCAATAAAGATATTGTTACCCTGCCCAATGATGCTGTTGATCGCTTGCTTGAACAGCACTGGCTTACGGATGTTATGCCACCAATATGTTCCATCAAGCTCGCTGCCTTCCAGTTGCTCACCGGTCACTGTTGAGCAAAAAGGAATGGCAGCTGCTTTGGGCTGTAAAGACTCAAGTGCCGCCACAACATCAGGTTGGATTGCATCCATTGCCGGACTGTGGAAGGCATAATCAAGATCCAGCCGTTTATGGCGAACATCCTCTCCAGAAAGGGCAGACTCCAGTCTGTCCAGTGCCTTGGCATCACCCGTGACCGTAACTCCACGTGAGCTGTTCACTCCGGCAACCACCAGCGGGCCATCAAGTTCCAGCTGCTCTAGCAGCGTTTGCACAGCACTTTCATTCAACGCCACAGCGGTCATTTGCCCATTGCCCTTGGTGGTACCCTGCGAGTGACTGCGATGGTAGATGACCTGGACAGCATCAGCCAGCGTCAGAGCACCAGCGGCCCAAGCAGCGGCAACCTCCCCTACACTATGACCGGCAACAGCGGTTGGCTGGATACCGCGTTGGCGCAGCATATTGGTGATGCCCACTTGCAGGGCAAAAAGCGCCGGTTGCGCAATCTCAGTGTATTCAAAACGGCCGTTACCATTAAGACCTGAAAGCTCTGATTCAAGTGAGTAATCAGCATACTGTTTAAATAGGGCGTCTACCTGTCGAATAGATTCCTTGAAGACGGCGTCCTTGAGCAGGCACTTGCCCATACCAAACCACTGTGAACCATTGCCCGAATATATGAAGGCGGCTCCGTGAGGAGTGGCAGGTGCTATGCATGACTCTATCGGTGCATCAGTATTCTCAGTGAAATCCAGCAACATTTTGCTGATTTCTTCGGTAGATACCCCAGAAATGATTGCACGGTGTTCATGCCAGTCACGATTAAAAGCCGCACTGTAAGCCAGGTCACAATATTCTTCTGCCGACTGGTTTTGTAATAATGGGTAATAGCTTTGAGCAAGATCTACTAGCGCATTGGCACTTTTTGCTGACAGGATCAGGGGTGGAAGTGCGCCTTGATATTGACCATCAGCCTTGGGAGCATCATGACTTTCCAGAATGACATGCGCGTTGGCACCACCAAAACCGAAGGAGTTGATACCAATAATGAGTTTTTTCTTTTTATCTAAGGCACGATTTTGGGTGACAACCTCAAGGTTCCAATCATCCAGCTTTATTTTTGGATTTGGTCTCTTAATCCCAATAGTGGCAGGCACTGTTCGATGCTGAATACAGAGTAGCGCTTTCACCAACCCCGCGACCCCAGAAGCAGGTTCAAGGTGACCAAGATTACTCTTAACCGACCCAATGGGAAGTGGCCTCTCTTTAGGGCGCCGTTTGCCCAAGGCATCCCCAATAGCTTGCGTCTCTATTGGATCACCAACTGCCGTACCCGTGCCATGGGCTTCAATATAATCGATCGATTCAGGGGGGATACCCGCTCGATCGTAGGTTTGTTTCAAAAGCGCTGCCTGGGCTTCTGAACTGGGAACCGTTATCCCTGTCTTGTGACCGTCAGTGTTGATAGCCGATGCGGCAACAACCGCCAGAATGGGATCACCATCAGCAACTGCCTGATCATAATCCTTAAGCACAAAAATACCGCCACCTTCAGAACGGACGTAACCATCTCCTGATGCATCGAAAACATTGCAGCGTCCACGCTCAGACAGCATGGTGGCTTTAGAAAAGATAATGAAGCTATAGGGATGCAAGTGAAGACTGACGCCACCAGCTAACGCTAAGTCACTTTCGCCAGAGATTATCGAACGGCAAGCCTGATGAAAGGCGACCATGGATGAAGAGCAGGCGGTATCAATGGCCATGCTAGGGCCGTGCAGATCAAAAACATATGAGATACGATTGGCCGCAATGCTTGAAGTGGTACCCGTTGCTACCGATGAATCAATCGCGGCAAGGTCATCCAGCAGACCAAAGGCATAATCTGAACTGGAAATACCAATATATACCCCGCTATTGCTGCCTCTAATAGCAGAAGGCCTGATTCCAGAATTTTCTAAGGCTTCCCAGCTTAGCTCCAGCAGCAGGCGCTGCTGAGGGTCCATTGAAGCAGCTTCTCGCGGGGAAATTCCAAAAAACTGCGCATCGAAGAGTGAGGCATCTCCGATCGACCCGGCTGCAAATGAATAGCTGTGCCCTGGTTGTTTCTTATTTGGATGACGGAATGTCTCTGTAGCCCACCGCTCAGGATCAACCTCCGTTACAAGATCCTCACCATCAAGTAGATTTTGCCATAAATTGGCGTCATTCTGACCGGGAAACCTAAATGAATATCCTGTGATCGCTACTTTTTTTGTCATTGAAATCTTGTACCGAGTTTTCGGAAAATCATGGCGTTTTATCTTGCTTTAGCGCTGGTAGGGTACGAGATTTTATTTTAATCTCTTGTAAGTCGAACAGCTCCCCCCAGAACATCTTGACACACGACAGACCGCCAATTTTAGCATTTAGCTTCATGTCACCCTCAGCAATCTGATACATACTGTCAGAGTCAATGGATAATCATACCAGCTCTAACAATACTAGAGTAAGTGCTATGATTGCAGAAACAAGATTGGCCACCTGTATGACAATAGCTGAGTCCATGTTAGAACAGGCTAGACTTTGAACTTCCGAAGCACCTGAATTCAAATAACATTAAAATCAAGCATAGATAAATTAGCAACTACCAACTTCAAGCGCCTTATAATACATCTTCATGAGCAACCCGACAGATAACGCTAGAGCCGTGGCAAATAACCTCGAGACAATAGTTGGCTTTAGTGGAAACAAGCAAGAAGCACATGGCTTGCTTACCCCAATCGCAATGCCCTTCCACCTGCCCACTCCAATCTACGGTGCCATGCTTGCAATTTGGCACTTACGCCCGTTTTTGCAGCAGCGCTTCCCACTCCACAAGGGGAAGCCAAAATACTTTGTACGATTTCTAGCTTGGTGTGCCATTGAAGGTCGGCGAAAATTTGCCATTTTGCAGTCAATACCTGAGTGGGATGCCGCCCTGGCACAACCACTCTCACTTCCTGCAATCAAGAATGACCAGTGGCCCAACGGCTTTTCAGTTGCCATGTTTCTCTACGGAGTCTCCCGCTATCGCTATTTCACCGCCCCCATGATGAGGGATGCGCAAGCCAGACACAGTACTGCCCGTGCTTTTTGGCGTGGAGAACGACACAAGCTTATGCTGCCACCACCAAGTGTATGGCAAATAAAGTATATGGAGAAGCAATTTGGAACCATCGAATCGCTGATCGATACGCTCCAATTAAAAAAGAAAGATGCTAAAAAAGCCGTACAACAGCTAGCCGAAGAGTTTGATCTAAACGATATTTTTCAACCCCCAAAAGAACAAACCAGCAAGGCTGCACAATTAGCCATTAATGACAGCAGCACCACCACTGAACCTGACAAGGCGCTATTGCCAGCCGGGCTTGACCAATTCTATATACGCTTACCCATACCCGCGCTACGTGAGCTGGCATGGGTTAGAGAGCGACTCAAACAAAAGCCATCACAGCTTCAACTGGCCAACAAGACAGGTCAAATACCAGTCATTCAAAGGCCATTATTAAAATCGCTCTTTCCATTTGGTGTAAACCTCTTTGGCTACGCACAGGGTGAGCTTGGTATCGGAGAAGATGTCAGGCTGGTTGCACTTTCTCTACAGTCACAGAACATCCCCTTTTGCATTATCAACGTTAAACCCGGCGAGAATGTTTCACAAAAAGACAACAGCGCCAACCAATGGCTCATCGACAAACCGCTCTATGCCATCAATATTTTCTGCACCACTGGCATCGAACAAGTCCATTATGCCTGCGCACAGGGTCTCGCCGTATTTGAAAATCGCTATAACATCGGATTTTGGCCTTGGGAATTACCCGACTGGCCAACAAGCTGCTCCCACGCATTCGGTATGGTTGACGAGATTTGGGGCATCAGTCGTTACACTGCAAATGCATACCGAAGGGCAAAATGCCCCATCTATACAATGTCACTCCCTGTCACCATCGATAACATTGCACCAATGGAGCGCAAAGATTTTGGCTTACCTAAAGATGAGTATCTCTTTGTCTTCTCATTTGACTTTAACTCTACACTTGCTCGTAAAAACCCAAAAGCAGTTATCCATGCATTTCAACGCGCCTTCCCTGCTTCTAAGGGGGATGGGGTTGGCCTGGTCGTTAAAGTAAGCCATATCAACAAAAGCAGTAAAGAGTGGAAACGGCTGAAGAGCCTCATTAACACAGATTCACGCATTCACCTCATTGACACAACATTGCGCCGACCTGAAGTATTAGCGCTATACCAGTGCTGCGACTGCTATGTATCGTTACACCGCGCAGAAGGCTTTGGACGAGGACTCGCTGAAGCCTTAATGTTAGATTTACAACTTATTGCCACAAATTTTTCTGGAAATCTCGATTTTTGCACAGAAGAGCGCGTCGGATTGGTGCGATGTCAGCGCCAGAATGTGCGCAACAGAGAGTACTTTCATGCCGATGGCCAAAGCTGGGCTGATCCAGACATCGATCATGCTGCAGAGCTGATGCGAAACATCCTCACTAAGCCGAGACCCATAAAACCAAGAACATTTGATTTTAGCCCAGCCACCATGGGTGCTAGGTATGCAAAACGCCTGTATGAAATAAAACAACAACTCAGCTCAATAAAAACAGATCTATAATGATGCCTCTTTCTAACAAAAAACATGCATATCTAAGTTGCTCAGTTTTTAGAATGCCTCATCAGGAACAGGAATATATTCACCAATATTAATCACCTCTTCTGGCCCTCCCTGAACAGCATGAGACCCCCCTTCACTATCAACATCTATAAATGGCCCAATATGCTGTGGTGCCACTTCAGGCCCTGGCGCCATTAACGAAGCATCTGCGTCAGGGTCTATATACTCTCCGATATGTTGAACTTCCTCTTCAACACCAGAATGGGATGCCAAAGAATCCTCAGAATCTGGGTCAATATATTCACCTATATTAATGGGAACAACATCAGCCTCATACCCGCTCTGTTCAGCATCGGGGTCAAGCACCATATCTTCAGGTGGCAGCCCTGTTGGCAAACCACTTTCATCTAACGCCTCCTTTACTATAGAGAGCCGCTTAACTGTTTTAGTTTTTACATCATTTCTTAGAGAACCCTCCTGTCTGCTGACCTCCTTTGTTTCAGGCAGCTCTACATGAGAAGGAGCTACGGAAGAGTTAAGATCCACTGAATCTACTGGAGCAGTGCTTTGAACGCTTTTTTCCTGCTGAAAAGCATAACCAGCAGCCAGCAATACAATAATCAATGCTGCCCAACCTATGGTATTACCACTTTGCATTACACTTAAACCTTGAAGTAATCAACTTTGGATAGCCGCTGCCACTCGCTAAGCCATAATATTATCTATGTTTGAATATTCCCTGTTTAAGGCCATAAAGATTATTACAAACTTTACAGTGACGTTTGCATCAAACCCCTAACCTTGAGGGTTTTAAACATCTTCGCAACCCTTAGATGGCAGTCTATATCACTGCTTACATTTGTAATAGTGCCTACCTGTAAAAATGCGATCCAGCTCTCAGGTTACGCAGTGAACAGTTATCATCCGCTCGAATCCAGCGCCCATCAACCATACAGCTAACAGCAATATTTTTGAGCAAAGTGTACCTATACAACGAGGCAAAAATTTATAAAAATGCTATAGTCCATTGCAAAGATCAATGACCACCAGTAGGAACAGGGCAACCCGCAAAAAATATGGCACCACAACTGGCAATCAAACAAGACGACGCATACATGAACATAGTGATAACTACCGGTTGCCCACATAGCGGCTGGGAAACCTCATTGCCTGCCTTACGACAATTAGGGCTTGAAGAGACCGGAAATACTTTTACTAAATGGTGCGATGAGCTATTCCAAGAGAGCAATATAACAAATCAACTTCAGCTCAATCAGGCTATCCAACCCGATTCCAATCAGATCAAAAAGGCAGCATCCCTACTTCTGGACAAACTGAGTGTTCCTTTGCTGTGGGCAGATAGCAGAAACTTGTGGCTTCTTGATTTCTGGGCCTCAACGTTTCCCCAAGCTAATTTTCTGCTGTTCTACAATCGCTCAGAAAACGCCCTAGCTTACGCCCTTCAGCAAAAAGCAGATCCAGAGCAGTTTATTGAAGCTTGGCAGACAACCAACCAGCAGTTGCTGCGCTTTCAGCGTCGCAATCGGCACCGCAGCCTGTTACTTGATGCTGAAACAGCTGCCCAGCACCCGGAAGCATTGGCCAGTGCCTGCCAACACATTGGACTCACACTACAATCAGCAACTCCATCACCCTCCCCCACAACTACCGCACCTGCTCTGGAACGCCTACTGGCCAGCCAGCTCCTGCATGAGCAGCTGGCTGTTCAGAACCTGCAAATGGAGCTAGAGGCAAGCGCCCAACCACTCGGTGAGACAGCCGCTCATAACCCCCCGCAGCCAATAGAGGCTTGCCATAGCTATCAGCAATGGCAAGTACAACTTGAACAGCTGACGCAGGCAAGAGACGAACAAACAAAGCTAGCAGCCGATCACCAGGCACAGCTCACTCAGACTAGGCACTCTCAGGAAAAACTAGAGGCAACCAATAAAGAAACAGCACAAGAAAATGAACTGCTGTTATTGCAGCTACACCAGGTACAAGAAGAACTCGAAGCAATTTTCCTGCAAAAGCAACAGCTCGAACAGGCCCAGACTGAACACAAGACCAAGCTAAAGCAACTCCAGCAAGAAGTGAATGAGGCCAGACAAAAAACTCAAATAGAGGAAAAGAGATGCAAAAGGTTGGCTGATGAAAAGCAGCAACTTCGAAAACAGATTGAGCAGCTGACCAATGAAGGTGCGACCAACAAACACATAGAGGAAAAGAGATGCAAAAGGTTAGCTGATGAACAGCAGCAACTTCGGACACAGATTGAGCAGCGGACCAAAGAAGATGCAGCCAACAAAGAGGCCGAGCAAGAAAACGAGCTACTACTTTTACAGCTGCATCAGGTACAAGAAGAGCTGGAACATTATTTCCTAAAATACCAGGAGTTCGAACAGCAATCTGAAAATAAACAGGCAACTGAAGAGCCCTGCCCAACTAAGCCCCAGAAAGCAAACAACTCTACCGGCATCTTTTCAAAACTTTTTAGGCCTATGAGCAAAACAAAAAAAAGAGTGGCAAAGCAGGTTCACCTACTCAAAGAGTCCAGTCTTTTCAACAACGAGTGGTATCTTGCTGAATATCCTGACGTAGCTCAAGCCGGTATTGACCCCATCCAACACTACCTACTCTATGGCGCATCAGAAGGACGCAATCCATCACGGGAATTCAATACTGCATATTATCTAGCCACCAACCCTGATGTTGCTACCACTGAAATCAATCCCCTGATTCATTATATCCAATACGGACAAGATGAGGGTCGGCAGCCATCACGCTGATAAGTCATTATATAATCTCAAACCAATGTCAGCACTCCTCAACACAGCTTTACAGCGGGAAAAGCAGTTAGCAGCATACGGATCAATTGCATGACTGAAATACCTCAACGCCTAGCCACAGTATCCGTGGTCATGCCATCATTCAATCAGGCTGCCTTTATAGAGCAGTCCATACGTAGCGTATTAACTCAATCAAGCTCACTATTAGAACTTATTGTCATGGATGGAGGTTCCACAGATGGCACCCAAACCATCCTGAGTCGCCTGACACAAGAAACCAATAGCCGACTACGCTGGTATTCAGAAGCAGATCAAGGGCCTGCCCACGCAGTCAACAAAGCAATAGCAATGGCTCAGGGTGACATTATTGGCTGGCTAAACAGTGATGACATCTACATGCCAGGCGCACTAGAGCGTGCTGTTCAGTCACTAAATGCACACCCCGCATGGTTGATGGTATACGGGCACGGCCAGCACATCGATGAGCACAATCAGGCCATGGGATATTATCCAACCCAGCAGCCCGATACCCCTCTTCAGGCATTTGCCGATGGCTGCTTTATCTGCCAGCCTACTGTGTTTCTACGCAAGGAAGTAATAAAAAAGCACGGAGGGTTGGACGAGAATCTAAAAACAGCTTTCGACCTCGAATGGTGGCTACGCATTTTCAGCCAACACCCAGATGCCATAGGCTTTGTTAATACACTACAAGCTAGCTCCCGATTACATAGCAGCTGTATTACGTTAAATCAACGGGAAACCGTTATCCGCGAGAGTATGCAGGTGATAGCGCAATATCTAGGCAACTGCCCCCTACACTGGTTCAAAACTTATGCTGATGAATTACTAACTCCCGCCCCTCAAAGGCAGCATTTTAATGATACCAAAGCGCATCTAGAAGAGTTTGCTCACAGCATCACAGGTTATCTCTCAACCACTGATAAACAAGAATTACACGATTTTTTAAAAGCTGTCACACACCTCAAACCGGAAATCACAGAGACAGAGACCAATCCAAAAGCAACACCTAGCTCATCTATAATCACAATAATTCAAGCTATTACCAAACCATTCAGACAAATGAGCAAAGCGTACAAAACAGAATGTTCACAGATCAAACTACTAAAAGAGTCCGGTCTTTTTGATGAAGAGTGGTATCTGGCTAAGTACCCTGACCTAGCCAAAAGAAATATAGATCCTATTAAACACTATCTGCACTACGGGGCAGATGAAGGGCGCAACCCATCACCAAAATTTGATACTATATTCTACTTGGCTACCAACCCCGATATATCTACCACTGCAATCAACCCGCTAATCCACTACATTCAATTTGGACAAGAAAAAGGGTTATTGCCAACAAGCCAGAGTGTAACCATATAACCCTTCGTCAAGAGAGAAGGCTAGAATGAGGCGGGCATAATTCCTCCTCAACCACTACTAAAATGAGCTAAGCGCATATATGCACCAAGAACCATGTAATCCTCATATACCGCACTCCACACCAGTGGATACCATCATCCATCTTGGTGCCGGTCGTTGTAGTGAACTGGAGGGTTATCTCGCCTCAAAGCCAACACACCTGCTACTAGTCGAGGCTGACCCACAGCTGACCAAAACACTTCAAGCACGCACTAATGATTTCCCACACGTCAAAATCATCAACAAAGCAGTAGCAGGTCAACCCGGCTCTGCTATGTTTTACCGCTACAACCTGCCAGATGTTAGCGGCCTGCACCAGGCCAACTCCAACCTCTTAAAGCTTTTTCCTGGCCTCAAAACCGTACAGACCGTTCAAACAGAAGCCACCGCACCCTCTGCTCTACTTCAACCTCTAGAGCTACAGGCAGACCAGCATAACTGGCTGACTATCGACCTGCCAGGTGAGGAGCTTGCGGTACTTAAAGCGATCCAGCAAGCTGATCAGCTACATCTTTTTGACCAACTACAACTCCACTGTGGCAACCAAGCTTTATACGAGGAAGGCGAGCCAGCAGCCACTATTCTCCAATGGCTCCAAGATCAAGGCTTTGATCTTTTTCAAGAAGACAATAGTCATGATTTAGACCGCCCCTGTTGGATGCTAAAACGTAATAAGCTGCAACTACGCCATCGCCAACTTAAACAGCAACTAACTCGACTAACTCAACTAACAAGTGATCATGATACACAGCTCAACCAACAGAAAACTCAGATAGAACAACTCACCAAAGCAAGGGATGAACAGGTAAAGCTGGTAGCTGAACATAAAGAGCAATTGGAAAAAGCCAACCAGGCCAAAGCTAACCAGGAAAAGCTGGCAAATGTCCGTCTAACTCAGATAGAGCAACTCACCAAAGCAAGAGATGAGCAGGCAAAGCTGGTAGCTGAACATAAAGAACAATTGGAAAAAACCAACCAGACCAGAGCTAATCAGGAAAAGCTGGCAAATGATCGCCTAACTCAGATAGAACAGCTCACCAAAGCAAGAGATGAGCAGACAAAGCTGGTAGCTGAACATAAAGAACAATTGGAAAAAGCCAACCAGACCAGAGCTAATCAGGAAAAGCTGGCAAATGATCGCCTAACTCAGATTGAACAGCTCACCAAAGCAAGAGATGAGCAGGCAAAGCTGGTAGCTGAACATAAAGAACAATTGGAAAAAGCCAACCAGACCAGAGCCCATCAGGAAAAGCTGGCAAATGATCGCCTAATTCAGCTAGAACAACTCACCAAAGCAAGCGATGAGCAGGCAAAGCTCACAGCTGAAAATAAAGCACAGCTGGATAAGGCCAACCAGGCTAAGGCCGAGCAGACACAGCTTGCTACAGCTCACCACCAACAACGTGACCAAGAAAAACAGCGCGCAGATAACAACCAGCAACAGCTAGCGCAAAAACAGGAAGAAGTAGAAAAGCTCGAACAGCAACTTGGGGAGCTCAACCATAGGCTGCCCATGCTAGACACCGAATTTGTAAAAGCAGAAGCACAGATTGAACTTATCAAGGATATCCTGATTCGTGAAAAAGCGTTCTAAAAAGAAAACAAAAAAGCGCCTGCACAAAGTGCGAAAAATCGAGCTTCGCCAGCAGACATCTTCAACAGATGTACAGCAGAACACCGAAACGCAACCGATAGATGTACAGCCTACTCTGGAGCTAGCCGAGCAAGAGATGGCACCCATTCTAGAAGGAGCTGATGAAGCTACGCTTGCCCGCGCAAAAACACACTGGTTTTTTGGCGAATGGCAGCAGCTTACTGCATTGGATCTAGATTCACTGCGCACACATCCAGATCGCGACCGTTTCGCCCTCCTTATCGCCAGCGCCCACCAACAGCTGGGCGCACATGAAAAGGCACGCACATATACACGTTTGTCTCTTAAATGGGGATGCCCACCCCGGGTCGTTGCGCAAGTTCTTATTGCAGGCGTGCACAATACATTAGGGAGAGCCGCCGCACTAAATCAAGATGAATCTCGTATCACGCACCACTTTGAAGCATCTGTAACGGCAATTGGCACAAAGGATACAGCACTAGTGAGCCATGCGCGTTCAGTACGCGAAATGGCTCGTATGGGATTGCTACCCCAGGCAGCTACACTTGTCGATAAACAACTACAAGTCACTCACAATCAAACACAAAAACCACACCAGCAAGAAGCGCATTATAAAGTACTACAAACAGAAGTTGAGTTATTGAGCCATGAACTCTCCCTTGCCCAACAACGTCAGCAAATTTTTTCTGGCTCTACAGGCAACAATCACACTGAATCCAACATTGATCCAAATGACCCTGCACAGCTAGAAAGATTAAAAAAATGTGCAGTATCACAGCTTGGCCAAGATTTATGGGTGCTAGAGCAAACCAACTATAAGCATAACGGGTTTTTTGTAGAATTTGGCGCAACAGACGGCATCCTTTTAAGTAACTCTTGGCTATTGGAAAAAAAGTTTAGTTGGAAGGGGATTTGTGCTGAACCAAATCCAAAGTTTTTCGCCCAACTTAAAGAGAATCGAAATTGCATTGTCAGCAACGCCTGTATTGGCGCAGCCACAGGTGAGGAAATTGAGTTTGTCTTTGCTGATGCCTATGGAGGCATGAAGAAACACATCAGCACCGATAATAATGCCCATCGCAGAGCGGGGTATGCAGAACTAAGTGATGCCAACATGACTATCGAGACTATCTCACTCCACGATTTTTTACTGCAACACGATGCTCCAAAAACCATTGACTACCTGAGCATCGATACCGAAGGGAGTGAACTGGAAATTTTGGAGGCATTTCCATTTGAAAAATGGAACATCAAAATGTTAACTGTCGAGCATAACTTTACTGAACAACGGGCTGGGATTAGAGCTTTAATGGCGCATAACGGATATCATTGCATAGAAATGCAATGGGACGACTGGTTCAGCAAGAAAGCGAACAGCGCAAACTAATTATTCTTCATTCTAATAAATACACAGCATGCATATCCCTATTAAAGCAAGTTCACATACAACATAGCCTTGCAACATATTATTCAAATAAACACGTCACATGAAAAACAACCCAAAGGTATCTGTAGTCACGATAGTACGAAATGACGCACAAGGACTCTTAATCACTGCAAGAAGCATTCTTGAGCAAAATTATTCAAACATTGAATGGATTGTCATCGATGGACTTTCCACCGATCTAACATCATATTATGTAAAAAAACTATCTAGTCAAATCGCAAAATACAAGATTGAGAAGGATAATGGCATCTATAACGCCATGAATAAAGGGATCAACATGGCTTCTGGAGAATGGCTGTTTTTTATGAATGCTGATGATATATTTTATTCCTACGATACTGTTTCTAAATATGTTCAACACTTAAATACTGGAGACGACTTCCTCTATTCAAATGTTGAAAGGAGAGAAGATAATCATTTACATCTCTATCGACCAAACCATCAGCACTGGCTGGGCATGAGCCTAGACCATCAATCTATATGTGGGCGTACAAGTATTTATAAAAAATTACAGTTTGATGAAACTTACCGCATTGCTGGAGACTACGACCTCTTCTCTAAAGCCAAGGTAATGAATTATTCATTCCGAAAAATCCCCTGGCTAATTTGCTGCAGAAAGCCTTTCAATGTAGGTGCATCAGTAGGTTATGTAGAAAGACAGAAGGAGCGCATACGTGTCATAACAAAACATTACAGCGATACGCCATACAAGGCAGCGCTTACCAACGAGTACAATCGACAGGTTGAACTTGGGAATATCAATAAACAGGAGCATGCTCAGCTCCTTTTGCTTCTTTAGGTGGAATATGGCAATTTTAATTTCTGGAATTGGACGATCTGGGACAACAACTCTGTATGAAATTATTGGTAAAGCACTTCTTGCTCAGCATGGTGGGGGGCGATGCGTTTATGAGCCTTACTTATGGAATATACCTGAGATTGAATCAACCGCTGATACGCACGGACAGCCATTTAATGTTGGCCAGGTCGGCTTATTTAATATGACCGTTCACTGTAACACCCCACTTTTTTTATCAAACCATCATATGCTGCATGATGCATGGTTGAAGCGTGTATTTGGGCCAGCACCAGCCGCCAGCCAGACCGCGCCTGACAATGTTATGGCCAAGGTCATTCGAGGTGCAGGAAGAATTGAGGCAGCACTAACGCGATTCGAGAATCTTAAGGTTATTGCGGTCACAAGAAACGTTATAGACACGGTAAACTCTGGACTAGGCCTATTCACCTTCTACGGTGACGAGTTCCATCCTTCCGATAAGCATCGTTTCGTCAATGAAGTAAACAGCCTCTTCAACGCTAACTTGGACGCCAGTAAGATCAAAAATGAAATGGAGTGGTCTGTCCTTTGGTGGCATTACTTTACCGAGGCTAGCATCCGGACGTATCAGAAATTCCCAGATCGAGTCATGCTTGTTCCTTATGAAAAATATATTAAGGACAATAGCGGCATAATGAAGCAGATCTTCAAGTTCTGCGGTATCAAGGATACACATCTTGATACAAAACTCTTCAGTAATGATGCGGGACCAAGGACATCAGTCTCCTATTTGGATAACAGATCCATCGAGCTGATGAATGATGAGCTTGAGTGGTATTTCACACGATTGAAAAATATCGATGTTTATGCCCAAGACAGTAATCAGTTTCGTAATGCACTCCTACAAAAATACAACAAGCGCAAGTATGTACAGTCACTACTCCTGACTGAAAAACCTGACCACACGGCAGTGATGTGGCGAATCAAGCTGAAGAACTGCCTCGCTCATCAAGGGCGTGTTGGAAACGCTAGTGGCAAAGAAGCCGCTAAGCAGAAAATATTCACTGTAGCACAAGCAATGAGTGAGTTTGGTGCAAATGAAACAGCTCTTGCAGAAATGCGCAAAAAACAATTTATCAAAGCAACTCCACCTTCTAAAAAGCCAACCCTCGGAGTGCTAATCACAAATTTCAACAATGTGAGCACCATCGAGGAATCAATTTGTTCCGTACTTTTGCAGTCAAAAAAACCTGATCTCATCGTTGTCGCTGACGACTGCTCCACCGATGGATCCCAAGCACTGCTTAAGAAACTAGCTGCTCGGCATAAAAATATTCAGCTTGTGCTACGTCCAGAGAATGTTGGTGTAGCAGCCAACCGTGACTTGGCCATTCGGGACATGAATACAGACTACATCACCACCCTGGACGGTGATGACCTCTTCTTACCCGGGAAACTAGAGCTGGAGTATTCAACCTTGGATGGTAGCACTGATAAAGTGGCCTTCAGCAATATAGCCCTGTTAAACAAGACCGAGAATTCGATCATGGACACATCTGCATATTCTGGCAAACCCACTGCCGCAATTCTCCAGATGCTTACATCACGCTCAGCGCCTGTACCTCGCGACATGATGTTCCCTAAATCCCTCTTCACTATTGCAGAAGGCTTCGATGTTGCCCTAAATATGTATGAAGACTGGGCATTCAAAATGCGACTAATGCTGGCTGCTAAAGGCGGTTGGATATGGTCTGGAGGCATAGGGACAGTCTATGACCGCCGTAATCCAGGACTATCTGGTAAAGAGCCAATCTTTCATGCACATGGTCAGATGATCGCCCTAGCCCGGAATGTGCGGCTACTGAAGGCATACCCCACGGCTATCCTAGCTGGGCTTCGCACGGCCTCATCCCATCTCGGAAAAGAGAACAAAGAACGCATGTCTAGAATAATTACCAAGTATGAACGTAAGGGAGATTTTGATAGATTGGTAGTGTGTCTAGAAGCTTTGTGGAATGGCGCTTATGTAGGCGAAGATGTTCAAAAAAGACGAGCGGATATCAACCAGTTTATTTTTAGTATAAACAAACAGTAAGCCACAGTTATCATGCCTCTATTGCAGCAGGAAAAACATTTACTAATGGTAACGCCTAAAATCTCAATGATGAGCCTTTTTATACCTCATGGCTTGCTGCAGCCGCCAATATTTAAGGTTTTGTTATGATCTATGTTGTAACGCCGTGTCAGAATGCTATCAACACAATTGAACAGACAATCTTGAGCATTGTCACCCAGGCTGGTAATTTTGATATCACCTATCATATTCAAGATGGTGATTCCCATGATGGAACCATCGAGTTACTTGAGCGATGGAAGTCTTTCATCGATAGCGGACAATTTCCTATCCAGTGCCAAAGCATTAACTTCACATACAGCAGCTCCGCAGACTCCGGGATGTACGACGCCATCGTCACCGGATTTGATCATATGGCAATTGGTTCGACCTCCTTCATGACCTGGATTAATGCAGATGACATCTTGATGCCGGGGGCACTGGCCTTGATCGATAAAATTGGCACAGGTTTTGGTAGCGAGCACGCATCATGGATAGGCGGTGCAACAAATATTGTGCGTGATGGCATTTCAATTACACAATTCCCCAGGCCAGCCCCTACCGATATCATCGCTTGCGGGTTGTGCGACGGCCAGCACTGGGGATTTGTACAACAAGAGGGTGTCTTTTTCCGCAGGTGGTTATGGGATAAAGTGGATGCACCCAATATGCTAAGAACGTTCAAGTATGCTGGTGACTGGAATTTATGGCGGCTGTTCGCAGCTTATGCAAAGTACATACAGTGCTCATACCCACTTGGAGGCTTCAGAATTACCGAAGGACAATTATCACAGATCAATAAAGAAGCATATATCAACGAAATGGATGCATGTATCAGCTCAAATAAGCGAAAGAGCATACTACGCGCCTTGGGTGAAAGCACCTCAGTAAACCAGCGTCTATTAAAAATCAACTATTCAGATGGCAAGCTATCAATTATAGAGAAGAGCGCGTTAGGTTCAGTTAGGCATCACTATGTTGAAAATTTCCAGACGACACCTTCATGCAACTTACCTCCTACACCGCTTCTCAATAAAGAGCATGTTCTATTTAACGCCACAACCAAACAAAAAGAGCATAGCCATAAGAAAACCCACCATGCCACTAACAATCCCACAGCACAAAATACTCAAAATGCACATAAAATAACACCCGACAATTTCAATAGCTTTACTTATGCTAAAAAAACCCACTGGGATTTCTTCAAATCAATTGATGTATCTCTCTTCGGCAGGCAAATGGATCAGCATGTTGAGCAATTAAAAGTCTACCAGGATTTGCTTGTTCTGAAATTCATTCAAGACAATATACCCGTAGGGTCAAGCATCCTTGATGTCGGCGGTGGACAATCACGAATCCTTGAGCACTTGGCAAACACCTATGAGTGCTGGGAAATCGACAAACTAGACGGTGTTGGTAATGGCCCAAAGGATATTGGCAAACAACCCTATCATTTAGTTCGAGATTACATGGGAAATTTTAATCAAGAACTCCCAGATAAATACTTTGACTTTGTATTTTCTATTTCAGCCCTCGAGCATGTACCACAGCATGATCCATCACTTTTCGATAACATCATTATGGATATACAACGCGTTCTGAAAACTGGAGGATACAGCCTACATCTATTTGATATAGTATTAAAAAAAGATCATTTCTGGTCCAACAAAATCACCAATCACTTCTTTCAAAACATTACTACAATCAATAAAAATATAGACTTTAGGACTATGAACGCAGACAACGACCTCTACGTGATGAGCGAGGCCGCCTATAACAAGACATGGCTGCATTCTATTAACAAAACCTACGAAGAGCATGGAGCACCCAGTAGTTTAAATATCCTTTGGTGCAAGTAAATGTGATGAAGGTACATAATAAACACTCTAAATTATAGCCGGGAGAGGGCGCCTAATGATTAATTAATCTGGGCAATTGTTCTAGCCATATATATGTCACAGGGTTGCTGCGCAATCCTTCTAAACTACCACTAGCACTGCATTGAAATAACAACTGCCCTTAGCATTTGGTGGTATCATTCTGCTAAAGGTAATTATTAATATTTATAGAATTATTAACTGAATTTGAGGTAAGTATAATGTCTAGAAATTCATCTTTATTCTCTCCTGGTGGCAAACAAGCAGAGGACATTAAACTCCTCCAGAGCCTTCTTCTTCATGTCGACAGCCTTTCCGGAACATACTACCCAACACAACAAGAAGACCAATCAACACCGGTACTGTATTCAGAAACATCATCAGACAGCAATTGTCTACCAATTCCCCCAGAGAAATTTTGGCACTGGTACGACACAGAAAGCGAAGCTAAATACTTAGCCGGAGGAGAGATTCAAGCAAACAGATTCAGAAAGGCCGCATTAAGTGCCGGTTTTCAATTTAATCCTGGTGAAAAAGTTCTTGATTTTGGATGTTCAGGAGCAAGAGTTACTCGTTGGTTTGCCGAGGAAGCTAATAGAGGAGTAGATATTTGGGGTTGTGACATTGATGCAGCAGCAATCGAATGGTGTCAAAAAAACCTTATGCCACCTTTCAAGTTTTTTGCCAATACAACTTCACCACATCTTCCAGTAAAGGATGGTTTTTTTGATTTCATCTTTGCAGGATCAGTTTTTACTCACATAAAAGACATGAGCACATCCTGGGTTCTTGAGCTACATAGATGCCTCTCCAACAATGGTCTTGCTATTTTTACTGCAACAACCGAGCTGAGCCTTGATCAACTCAACAAAGTTGCAAAGGAAGATGTCAATGGCATTAAAAAGGTTCCGAAATATATAAGGGACAACAATATAACTGACTCATATCTTCGAGAGAGGGGGTTTATTACAATTCAGTCCTCACCATGGTGGCTTGCCGCCATTTATCATTCTGAGTTCTTCTGCCGAAGACTGAATTTATGCTTTGACGTTGTTGATATCATTCCAAACCTAAAAGGCTACCAAACAGGCTTTGTTTTAAAGCCTAAATGATAAATAAAACACCATGAAACAAGAAACAAGAAACAAGAAATGGTGGGACTGAAATATATAGGATAAGTCCGCAAATACCATATAACACTCACCAAAAACTAATCTACAGCCAATCATAACCACCCGTAGAACGGGTGGTATGATGAAAGTCCCTGGAAGGGGCTATTTTTGTTAAACTCCTGCCAGTTTCATCTGCTCCAGGCATTTTTCTTCTGGCTCCTGGTTTTGAAAATACTTACGGTATCATCACCTCATCTAAGCCTACCGTACTTACGCAGTAACCCCGAGCCAAAAAGTGTCTACCCGTGAAATTTTGCATCACTTGCAAATAATCCCTAAATGTTCGTATCGCTGAATTTCCTTTTAAAAACCCAATAGCATGAGCCACACTATGCTTAGGTGGGATCATCAAAAGCATATGCACATGATCACCCATTGCATGCCCCTCCCTCTAACTCAATGCCATACTGACGACAGAGCTCTTTGAAAATACCTTCTATGTCTTTTCTTAGGGTTCCATATATCGATTTTCTGCGATACTTTGGAATAAATACAACATGATATCTGCAATAATGCTTAACGTGAGTTTGGCTTTGCCACCCTCTCATAATGACCTCCTATAGAATTTGCCGGTTCAAAAGGAGGTCATTATCTTCAATGCACGCCGGAACGGCAGAGCCTTTTCGAGTCTCACCGCCAGAGGCGGTGGTTTACCTAAATTGAATTATAGAAGGGCTTACAGATGAGCGAGCTACTGAAATACTAGGAAGTTACGCACCATACTTTTAATGATAATCATCATCTGCAAAAACACCAGGGGAAATATCAGCGCTCAAAAACCCACCCATAGATAATATATCAACATCACTTTCAGCTACTGAGGGAGTTAGCAGATGGTCTTCGGGGTCTGGCCCAAAACCTGCGTCATAATTAACAGGTTCATCATAAGCAGCGTCCGCAAAAACACCAGGGAAATTATCAGCACTTGCAAATTTACCAGCCGATATGCCAGCCGATATGCCAGCATCACTTTCGCCTGCCAAGGCAGTTAGCAAATGCTCTTCGGGATCTGGCCCAATATCCGCACCGTCGTAATTAACAGGCTCATCATAAGCAGCGTCTGCAAAAACACCCGGAGAGTCATCAGCATTCAAAGCCGTCTCTTCTTCTAAAGAAGCATCTAAGAGCGACATACCATCACCTTGCTCACGCTCCCTAGGCGGCAAAACAGAGGCCACCTTTTCTTGATGCTGCCGCTGCAGCGTTTTTTCTTGGCGCATCGCTCTGGCGGTCACGCCGCCTCGATGACTAGCCAAGTGGTTTGCTACATTATTGACCGATCCACCCTCGACCTTCATAACTTCTTGCAAGGCAGCATTTACTATCACATCATCATCCATAACATAATAGACACCTGCCCCAATAATAACCGCCAAGGCTACTCCAGTTAACTGAGGTGATATCATTTATAAATCAGCCCATTACGGTGCAGCAGGTGCTGGCAACACCTCTATGAGAACACCGTAGCAGTATCCATCATGCTTTTTCGTATCATCCAATGTCACACCAACCTTGCGACTCAACGCTTGTGACATCTGCGCGGCATCAAACTTGCGATAGGCTATATCTTTCGCTGAATGTGTTCCTGTGCAGCTAAAGGCAACCCAACCACCAGGACAGCTTGGCAATGTTCCTGTAAAATCGACATCCATTTTTGCAATGCACCCACCCCATACGCCGTCTGTCACCATGGTTTTAACTATGGTTCCACGAAAATAACCTTTTGCCGCATGAACCGGGGCTGCTACAAGCATAAAAGCGACTATCCCAAATACCATCATTACTCGTTTCATATCTGCCTTCCTTATTTCATTTTCAATAAAATACTATTTGACTATGGAGTATAAAGCTAATGCTCAGTTTTTCGAATGCCTTTTATCGGCTATATCAGCCATTTATCAGTACATCCGCAGCGTCTTCGTAAATGTTATCGACCTTGCTATGGATATGCTTTAGTTCCAACCAGGTAAACTGTGAACTACCTCTCTTATTTGCACCGATTACGCGCAATTTATCAAATCATTGTAATGATATTGCATGGCGCCAGCCTCCTGATCCGCCGCAAACCCATGCGGGGCAGATGCCATCTGTTGGATCAATATTATTGTCAACTTCGTATTTATCTGACAAGCCATCATTGTCCGTATCTTTTTTTATTGGATCGGCACCAGCCTGATATTCTTGAAGATTTGTGAGGCCGTCACTGTCCTGGTCCTGAGTTGCATCGGTTGAATTAAGCGGATCAAGGAAGGCATAGCCGTTTTCATAAGTATCGGGCAGCCCATCATTATCATCGTCTGGATCAGACCTATCCTTTATTCCATCTCCATCTGTATCCATATCAAACCAAGCATTGATTATGGTATCAGATATTACGCCATCATACTTAATCATTGCACCAGTAACCCATCCTGCTTTTCTAGCAATATAGGTCATCCAGTCCAGCCAATAATCAGCAGCAGTTGGGTTGTTCGTCATATTATTAGCTGCTGTGCCTGACGCATAACCGCGGTGGAAGAGAATGGTGTGTCCATCATCACTAATGTATGCGTCTCGCAGCATACCATCCACAGTTAAAATAACTTTTTGATCCACTGAGCCATCTATCGCGTAGGAGCAGCTTAGTGTTTGAACTGTACTAGAGTGATAATTATAAGCCCCATCATAATCAGTAGGTATCGTCTTCAACGTTGCACTACTCTTATATTCCTTCCAGGTACAGCTGGAGGCTCCATTAAATGTTACCGCAACTCTGGCGTTATAATGACTGGCTGCCCGCCTCTCCGTTGGGCACGGCAAATCTGAATCCAGCATGCAGTCATCCCAATACGTGGAGCCTTTATAGTAGCCAAGATATGTGCCGCTATAGCTGGTGACCGAAGGATTCTGATTTACCTTCATGCCAGTAGCGGTGCCTCGAAAATAGTCCCACTCAACTCCAGCAGGAGTAGGCAGTGAACCTTTAAGTAGCCCCAAACCGCTTAAATAACGCTTACTTGCAGATGTCTTCAGGTCATAAATATCAGTTTCTGGGCCGTCACCCCAATCATACGTGACAGTTAAATGAATATTGTCCACACCACTTACCGTATAGCTACAGTTCGTGACATCAGTTGTTTCGTTTACATAGTCTTCGGAATAAACAGAGGCATCATCAATGGCTTGCCCGGTGTGCCCAATAGCCATTTCCCAACCCGCATCAAGCTGAACTGTACAACCCCCAGTGCCATTGAAGGTTACCAGCTGCTCCCAAATCTCCATCTCCTGCAGAGCGATAGATTTTTTACCATCGGCTGTGGTGCATACCTCAGAATAGTCATTTAGATCACCATCAACATCCCCTTGGGCACATTCGACCCACGATCCCCTGTCCTGGATAAGATACATACCATTAACATCGGACAGCCCTAGGGCTACGGTGCCTTTTTTTAAACCTATGGTGGAAGTAACTTCAGACGCATCCTCATCTATATTGATGCCAGGGCTGCAAGAATAACACGACTCTATCCCAGAGTAGATTTCAAACTCAGATGTGATATAGATATCAGCATCAGGGGTAAACATCAACAACCATTCAAATGGGTAGGTTTCACCGTCATCGATCTCAGTTATACCTGCTTCAACCAAATTATTGGTGACCGTATAATTACCGCTAAAAGACCAGTCGAGGGTTCCTGCAGCATGCGACATGTAGTCCTGATACAGGTCATGCCTAAAGACACTCTCTGACGGCAACGGCCCGTCCAACCAGTAATTGCTCCACTCCTCTGAATCCCAGTTCCAGCGGCTTCCGCCCACACCATCATTGAAGTGAACAGAAGAATCAGCGGAGATAAAACCCACCTCAAACTCGTCTGATGCATGCCATACTTTTGAAACAAACGCTGATCCCGTCAGTGCGCCATCAAAAATACCGGCTGATGCACCATGATCAGAGTCGATATTGATGTAGGTGCTGTTTAGAGCAACATTTGCTGCAGAGGCAGCTTCATAAGCCAATAAAAGACTAAGAAATCCAATAACTTTCTTACCAACCATTTACTTCTCCATGCACTATGTTTTTGTACTTCGAAATATACAAAACAGGTAAGCATTTACAATATATGCAACTCAAAAACTTAGAGCCTACATGAACTTTATTATTTACAAGCATTGCTGCAAACAAGCAGCAGGGCAACCCACTACGCCCACGCTTTTTTTGTCAATCTATCAAATCTATAGCACGAAATCTACTTCTATAGCGCAAACTCAAGACCTAAACACCTAATATTTTAGGGGTTTTGTCATTTGCCATATTTGGCCACATAAAATACTTTTTTCGAAATTTTAGGATCAGGAGTTTGAAATACATTCCTGCTTAGCAGGAATAGAAAAATACAGCATCCTATCGGTTTAAGACCCAGCACAACACTAATTGCATCTGCATAAACTCAAAAGCATATTGACAATAATATCACTTCCTTATGATAGCTTTAGCGATTGAGCACAATTCGGTATAGTGTGACCGCAATTAATAATGGGGTTCACATGAAAAAAGCACTTGTTACGGGAATTACTGGCCAAGATGGTTCCTATTTGGCTGAGTTTTTATTGGAAAAAGGCTATGAGGTGCATGGCATTAAGCGTCGTGCATCATCCTTCAACACGCAACGCGTGGATCACATCTATCAGGATCCGCACGCTGGCAATCAGCGCTTTAAGCTCCACTATGGTGATCTTACCGATAGTTCCAATCTGACCCGCATTCTTCAGGAGGTGCAGCCAGATGAAGTTTACAACCTGGCCGCGCAATCCCATGTAGCTGTAAGCTTCGAATCACCTGAATATACAGCCGATGTAGATGGTATTGGCACTCTCCGCCTACTTGAAGCCATTCGCTTACTGGGGCTAGAGAAGAAGACACGTTTTTATCAAGCATCTACCTCAGAGCTATTTGGCCTGGTTCAGGAAACACCCCAAAAAGAAACTACCCCCTTTTATCCGCGCAGCCCCTATGCCGCGGCAAAACTCTATGCTTACTGGATCACGATAAATTATCGCGAGGCATACAACATGTATGCCTGCAACGGAATTCTGTTTAATCATGAATCCCCACGCCGTGGGGAGACATTTGTCACCCGCAAGATCACACGCGGCTTATCTAATATTGCACAAGGGCTGGAAAAACGCCTATACATGGGCAACATGGATTCACTACGTGACTGGGGACATGCCAAGGATTACGTTCGTATGCAGTGGATGATGCTGCAACAAGAAGAGCCACAGGATTTTGTCATTGCAACTGGTCAGCAAATATCAGTTCGCGACTTCATCAAAATGTCAGCACAGGAGTTAGGGCTAACACTCTCTTTCGAGGGCGAGGGTGTGAATGAAAAGGGCATTATTGAAGCTATAGAAGGTGACAAGGCACCAGCACTAACGGTGGGAGATGTAATTATTGCAGTTGACCCGCGTTACTTCCGCCCTGCTGAGGTAGAGACTCTCTTAGGTGATCCAACTAAAGCCAAGGAGGAGCTGGGCTGGGTGCCGGAAATTACGGTGCAGGAGATGTGCGCTGAAATGGTAGCCACCGACCTACATGAAGCGCGGCGTCATGCGCTACTGAAAGAGCATGGCTATGAGTTACCCATTCAGGCGGAACACTGACCATGGCCTGTAATTTATCACAAACCATCTTTGTTGCTGGCCATCAAGGCATGGTTGGGTCTGCCATTATTCGGCACCTCCAGGAACTAGGATATACCAACATCATTACTCGCAGACGTGATGAGCTTAACCTGTTAGATCAGGCCGCCGTACACGCTTTTTTCGAGCATGAGGGCATCACTCAAGTCTATCTGGCAGCTGCAAAGGTAGGAGGTATCCACGCCAATAGCACCTATCCAGCTGAATTCATCTATGAGAATCTGATGATTGAGGCCAACATCATTCATGCCGCACATTCAGTGGGCGTGCAGAAGCTGTTGTTCCTCGGCTCTTCCTGCATCTACCCCAAGATGGCCGAGCAACCAATGAAGGAAGAGGCATTGCTGACTGGCGTACTGGAACCCACCAACGAGCCCTATGCCATTGCCAAGATAGCTGGCATCAAACTGTGCGAAAGTTATAACCGCCAGTATGGCCATGATTACCGTAGCGTAATGCCAACCAATCTCTATGGGCCAAATGACAACTTCCATCCAGAGAATAGTCATGTCATTCCTGCTCTACTGCGCCGCTTTCATGAGGCAGTACAATCCAAAGCAGATGAAGTGGTTATTTGGGGTAGCGGCAAGCCAATGAGGGAGTTCCTTCATGTGGATGATATGGCCGCTGCCAGTGTGCACGTGATGGAACTGGACAGTGAAACCTATCAGGCAAACACACTACCAATGCTATCTCATATCAACGTAGGCACAGGTGTAGATTGCACAATTCGAGAGCTAGCCGAAACAGTTGCTCATGTCACAGGCTTCACCGGCAAACTGAGCTTTGATAGCAGCAAACCTGACGGTACACCACGAAAGTTGATGGATGTTTCCCGTCTAAAAGCACTGGGCTGGGAGGCATCAATCTCCCTTGAAGAAGGGCTGCAGAATGCCTATCAGTGGTTTTTAAGCAATTACAACATGGCCAGAAAGTGAGAATAAAAAAAGGATGGCTCTTTTGTGGCGGAATGCTGCGATCCGGCTCAACATTGCAGTATCAGATTGCATCTGAGCTAATTGAGCACCTAAATATAGGCCAACGAACAACCTGGCATAATGCTTCAGAGCATCCCTTAATTCTAGTTGGTCGGCCAGAGACAGGCTTAAGCACTTTTAAAACCCATCAGTTAACTGAGACAGTCAAAGAATTGTGTGTAAGTGGACAATCCACCTCCCTCTATATCTACCGAGACTTACGTGACGTTCTAAGCTCATACCAAGAAAAAAACTCAGTATGCCTTACAGGTAAAAAACTGGAAAGTTGGCTGACTGCTATTTTAGCAACAGACGCAAATTGGCGGACTTTACCTTCTATCTATATATCAAGATATGAGGATGTCGTCCCATCAATAGCATCTGAAGTAGCTAACATCTCTAACTATCTTGGCATCAAGTGCGCAGATACCCTAGTTAATCATATTGCCGAATCACTTTCTTATGATGCCCAAAAAGACAGAATCAACTCCGCTTCATCAGCCTGGGTTAAAGCAAATGAAACAAACATCTATGATAAAATATCTCTATTGCATAACAATCATCTTCAGTCTGGTGCGATAGGACGTTATCACAAGGATCTTCATAAAGAGCAGATTGCTGCCATTAATGATATAGCAGGAGCATGGCTAGTAGAAATGGGCTATACGCTTACCCAATAATTTGGGGTCTTACAAAACTGCACGCGTGGCTTATAAGGCCAGATCTGCACTATTAATTTAGTGGCTTAATAGAAATGCAGACACTACTAAATATACAAAAAGCTAGCTGACAAATCACATTAATCATGTATTACCACTCTTGGATGAGTGAGTCGCCAGATAAAATAGGAGTTGATTTTTACTTGGGAGCAATAAGCATATGCTGTTCATGCTTAAGCAAAAAAGAACTTAAATCACACAACATTAGTTTAATTCATATCTTAGTTGTATTTAGTAAAATCTCCTTGCTAACCAACAAAAAGCAATGCCCTTTTACAATGAGCAACTTGGAAGGAAAGCAATACACCCAATGAAATCATCTGGTAAGTTTCTGAACAAAATTGTTTCCAAGCTAGCAATGAAAAAGTTATGGCCAACACTTGAGCATAAGCTTGTAGAAGGTAAAAAGCTTATTGAGGACTGTAAAGCGGACGATGCCGATGATTATTTTCAGAAAATCATCTCTGAGTTTCCTGATTTTCCAGAAGCCTTTTTTCAATATGCAGAGGTTGCTACAAAGCTTAAAGACTTAGATGAGGCAATAAAACGGTGGGAGCTAGCCCGAGAAAAATTCCCAAATTATCCTAAAAGTTATATTCGGCAAGCATGGCTTAACATCGAATCTGGTGATGCGGTAGCTGCATTAAAGCTGCTTAAAGTTGCAGAGAAACAATTTCCAAAAAATATAAGTGTAGTGTTGCTTTTGCTAAAAGCGAGAATGTTGACGGATGATCATGTAAATATCAGTTACCTACAGCAGGTAAGTGATAAACTCCATAAAACCAAAGACCATTTAAACAATAATGGTATTTATTTATTTAATAGGTCATTACCTAATGCGAATAAGAAATTTATTTTTATCAGTGGAACACCTCGTTCTGGTACCTCTGCTTTTAGCGACTTATTAAATAGCCATTCAAAGATTGCCTTATTTCAAGAAAGATATGATATGTCTTATGGTTACCACCCTGATATGTTTTTACCTAACCACATATATAGTGGCAACTGGGAAAGCCGCCCAGCTGCTGATCGATGGCAAACATTGCGAGAAAAACTAAATGATGCAACCTACATAGGAGACAAACGGCCTAATTTCTTATGTTCTTGGGCTATAACAGAACAAAATTTTACTCCAGATAAAATTCGTATTTTGCACATTTATCGAGATATTAATGATATCGCCCTGTCATATAACCAAAGACACAAAAATGCATTAATCGGCAAAGATCATACATGGCATAGACTGCATGATTTTAAAAAAGCTTGCATGGATTTTAATATCAATAATAGAAAATTACTAACCTTAATGGAAAATGAGGCCTATAGAAGGTCAATAATGGTTATTGACTATGAAACATTATTATCAAGCAGCAGCAAGATACTCGAAATATTTACATGGTTGGGATTAAATATAGAGGAAGAATTAAAGCAGGCAATGATGCCGATTTTCAATAGGTCAAAAAGGCTCATGCACAGGGACCGAGATACTATAAAAAATATTTCAGACTACATAGAAAACAATGTTGATCACGACCTCGCTAGAAAAGTTAAATTACTCGCTATTAGTGATAATAGACAAAACTTTCAGTGAAACTGGCCCTGTAAATATTTCTGCAAAAAACTAATTGCAATTCTCTTAAGTTATTACGAAGATGAACTTACATCTACAGCAATTGACCATTAATAGCAGCATAACTTTCTGCAGCTTATGATTTTAATAATTAAGAGAATATTGTATCCACTACTACGAACTTTGTGCATATCAAAGCAATTCCACTATCTTCCTGCATCTCTGCAAGCACTCAACTTCAGACAGTCCGCATCACAAAGAAAAACATCTAATCGTCACATCTACCATGCTTGGTTAACGCTCTTATTTTCGCAAAAACATCTGGCGCAACGACTAGCAAACATACACCACCTGTACCGGGACAATCAAAAGCATGAAATCATCAGCAAACTCAAGGCTGAAGCCCAAAATACGGGCATACACTGGCACAAAATCGCACTAACTCGATACAACGAAACCTTCATTAAGCATTCCATTGCACGAAACTATAACAGCTGGATCGAGCAGAGTGAAAAGCCAAACTTACCAAGCAGCAAAGCTATTGCACAAGCTCTGGAAGCCATGGCTCTGCAACCTCTGATCTCTGTGCTACTACCTATCTACAACGCCAATGAGAACCAGCTTCACCAGTGCATAGCATCCGTACTGAATCAGTCTTATCCCCACTGGCAGCTCTGCATCACATGTGATACCTCCACACTAGATCACACTAAAACTTTGCTGGAAAAATATGCTGCTGGGGACAAACGCATTGAGTTATTTTTTTGCAAGACAAATAAGGATATAACAGCCGCCAGTAAAGACGCCTTAGCCCTTGTGCATGGTGATTACGTCGCTCTACTAAATCACAACGGCCTGCTGGCTAAACACGCACTCTACCGAATCATAGAAGAATTAAACAAGTCACCTCAGGCAGCAATTTTCTATAGCGATGAAGACAAGATTGATATAAACAGCAATCGCTTTGAACCTAACTTCAAACCGGACTGGAATCCGGATCTGTTGCTATCACAAAACTATATATCTCATCTTGCTATATATAAAGCCGAGCTGATTAAAACTATCAACGGCTTCAGAGTCGAAGTAGAGGGCAATCAGAACCATGATCTTCTATTGCATTGCACCTCACAGTTGAAAGATGAGCAGATTGTTCATATTCCTGAGATATTGTATCACTGGCGCTTCGTAGAAGGCTCAACCAGCTCATACTCTTCAGAAAACACCAACCCCAACAATACTGAAGTAAAGGCACTTGCCTATCGCTTTGGACACTCTGCAGCAGAAGTAAAGATAGAAGCAGGGATGCTGCCCAATACTTACCGAATTCGGTGGCCTATTCCACGCCCCCCCCCTCTCGTCAGCCTGATAATTCCAACACGGGATGGCTACCAAGTTCTCAAACAGTGTGTGGATTCCATTTTGGAAAAGACCACCTATGCTAACTACGAAATAATCATTCTGAACAATCAAAGCAGCTGTCCTGATACTTTGAGCTATTTGCAATCAATCTCAGCTGACCACCGAGTCACTATTCACCCCTGGGATCATGAGTTTAACTATTCAGCTATCAATAATTTTGGCGCCACCCTTGCTAAAGGCAGCATTCTCGGTCTATTAAATAATGACATTAAAGTAATCAATGGTGGCTGGCTTGAAGAGATGGTATCCCATGCATGCCGTGATGATATCGGCTGTGTAGGTGCCAAACTCTATTACCTTAATGACACAATACAACATGCCGGCATTATTCTTGGTATCGGTGGTATAGCAGATCATGTCCATAAACACTTTTGCCGCAATGAGCCAGGTTATTGTTCACGCCTTAAGTTGGTGCAAAATCTATCTGCTGTAACTGGAGCCTGCCTGCTGGTACGCAAATCAGTATTTGAAGAAGTCAAAGGGCTTAATGAAAACTTAGCAATAGCATTCAATGATGTCGATTTCTGCCTCAAAGTGCGGGAAGCTGGGTATCGTAACCTGTGGACCCCTTACGCCGAACTGTATCACCACGAATCAGTTTCTCGTGGTGCAAATGATACTCGCAAAAAACGAACTCGCCTGCGCAGAGAAGCCGACTACATGCGCAAGCACTGGGGAAGCGCGCTACATACTGATCCGGCCTACAATCCCAATCTAACGCTTATTCGCACCGATTTTTCACCAAAGTAATGGCACCGCACTGATGAGTGATTACCAACCATGGGTAATATTAAGCGACGGTGCTGAACCCACCGAAGATATCTACTTTTATGCTACAGCCGCGCCATGGTTAGAGGCAGAGTTCTCAATCAGCTCAACCAAGTTACACACTAAGCACTGGTACTTGCCAAGGCGCATGGCACTATCAAAGCTGCGGGAAGCTAATATCCTCATTTGCCGCAGCCTGGCTCCCAAATGGCTCGACCTACTAGAATCCTCCCGCAATCAACTGGGAGGGATCTACTACCTGATTGATGATGACCTGAGTGCAGCAGTCGCTGCTGAAGAGCTGCCTGAATCTTATCGTCAAAGACTGGTTAAAATCAGTGTTGAGCAACAACCCCGCATACTTGCTCTTGCAGATGAGGTGGTTGCCACCTCTCAGTACCTTGTTGAACACTTCAAACAACGACACGGTAGAGTCTCTCTACTGACCCCTCCTTTACTGACACCTCTACCCACATTGGAGCATTTTAAAACACAGCCACTCTGTGTTGGTTATTACGGTACACGCGCTCACTTGCAGGATCTCAATCAGATTGCGCCTGCCATTGAAATAGCACACCAGCATCACCCCAATCTACACTTTGAGGTGATGCTAGGAAAATATACACCTGAAAAACTCCAAAGTCTGGAACGCTTAACATCTGTGCCACCATTACCATGGAATAAGTTCCAGACCTATCAAGGGCAGCGACGGATACATATCGGCCTGGCCCCACTTTGGGATTCAGCCTTCAACCGGGGTAAATCACACATTAAGTTTCTGGATATCAGTATTATGGGGGGCGTTGGAGTTTACAGCCGTCGATCACCCTACGAAGAGGTTGTTGAACACGGTGTTGATGGCATGTTAGCTGGAGATGACCCTGATGAATGGTATCAATGTATCAACTATTTGGTTAATCACCCAGAGGAGGCATTGGCGATGGCTTCTGCTGCAGCAAAAAAAGCCAACATGCTGGGTAACCCATCAAAAGTTTGTCAATTTTGGTTTGAACGAAGCAAGATTTACTAACCATAAAACTATACTCTGCGCAGCTTCGATACTTAATCCCTGTGATCTTTTATAATCAATACCAGCATATTAACGATAAAACCAAGAAAAATAGCGATAATGGCAAATACTACTGAATTGTAGAGTCTTGCCGGTTTTACTGGATATTCTGGAAAAGTTGGGCTTTGCAGTACGGATACCTGCTTAAGTTTTCTTGCTGCTTCGATGCGGGTATTTTCCAGTGCAGCCAAAGCGCTGGAATAAGTCTCAAGAGCAAACTGCGCCTTCAGCTCAAGCGTTTGATATTCAGAGGAAAGCCGGTTAAGAGCATTACCAGATTTTTGAGCCATACGTGCCTGCTCTTTATCAATCTGCCCACGCAAGGCATTGATTTCATTGTTAACACGAACCATCTCTGGGGACTGTGGCCCCTGATAGTTGCTTATTGCTGTCTTGCGCGCCCTTAATCTAGCCAACTCTCCTTCAAGGGCGCCTACCACCGCACTCAAGCTTTCAACTGTACCAGCTGGTGAAACTAGGCCACGCTCATTCTGGTAATTCAACAGACTGGCACGAGAGGCATCCAGGCGACCACTCAATCGCTCAACCTGATCATCAAGGAAACGAACCTGCTCAGAAGCCAAGCGCTGCCCCATGGCATTCATATGCCCCTCTCCCTCTTTCAGTAACAGCGTAGCCATAGCATGCGCAGCTGCAGGATCAAATGCCTGCACTTGAATACGCAACACATTGGCATAATCATCAAGTTCTACAATAAAGCGGGATAAGTAATACTCGTGCAACTCTTCAATAGGCGCATCTTTGTCAAGCAGGCGGCTGAAAATATCGATACCTGTCTGAGCATAGTGACCACGAATATCCAATTCAGCATCCAGCTTTTTTAACATATCAACAGATAGCATGTAGTCGCGCAGTAGCAATAGGTCAGCAGCGGATCCGCCACCACCAGAAATCAGAGACGAAAAATCAAAAATAGGTGCCGCAATCTGGGGGCTTTCCAATACAACATTGGCCTGCGATACATAGCGATCACTGGCCCATAGCCCCCAATAACCACTTACCGCAATAATAGCCACAACACATGCTAACCAATAGGGATTCTGCTTAAAAAATTGCTTCATTACTTTTTAGTGCTCTCATGGTAAACATTGATTGCATCTGTTATATCATCAAACCAAGTGGCCTCACCTTGGTGAAGAAAAATACCCGCCTGACAGAGTTCCTTGAGGATGGCCTCTCCATGGGAAACCATAATTAAGCTAGCTTGGCCAACTTTTTCCTTGAAAACTTTGGCTGCCTTTTTTTTGAATGCCACATCACCCACAGCAGTAGCCTCATCCGAAAGATAAACATCAAAATCAAAAGCTAAAGATAATCCAAACGCCAAACGGGCACGCATACCAGCTGAGTAGGTTTTGATGGGTTCATCAAAGGCTGGGCCAATCTCGGCAAACGCTTCAACACAATCAATAATCCGTCCAATATCAATATCATTACCATGAATACGCGCAACAAACTTGACATTCTGCCGACCCGTCATGGAGCCCTGAAACCCACCCGTTAACCCAATGGGCCATGACATACGGCAGTTACACTCAATCTCACCCTTATCCGGTGAATCCATACCTCCCAGCAACCGCAACAGAGTTGACTTACCAGCCCCATTGCTTCCTATCAGCCCAACATTAACCCCTCTAGGGATAGTGACATTAATATCACGTAGCACCCAATCACTGCCATGGTGATTATGATAGCGTTTATATAGATTACGAACTTCAATCATTGTGCTTTCAGACGTTTTTCATATCGGATATGCAACATCAAACCAAAAGCGATAAGCGAAAGAGTACATAACCAGAGGTAGATCATGCTAATTCCATTCATTGATCTATATCCAACAAAAAAACTTAGACGCAGACTTTCAATACCATGCACGATAGGGTTATATAACAGATACTGTAAAATATCGTACGATAAAAAATCCAGTGGGAACATTGCACCAGAGATAATTAAAAGAGGCAGCATAGCAATTCTCACCACACGACCAATTTCAGGAATTAGAGCGTCGCTAGCTGAAATTACCAGCCCCGCCCCAACTCCCAATAGCCAAATTGACAACCAACTGGCAATAGCACTCAAAGGGTCATGAGGAATAATATCCATCCCCAACAGCGCACCACCAGCAATAAAAAGAAGGAAAATAAAAGTTTTTAGTACCCCTTCAAGAAAGCAACGCACCAACACGGGATCAACAGGCTTAACCTGACGATAGGCAAAAAGCCCCTTATTAGCATCTATCGCTCCCAGGGACCTCATTAAACCCTCTCGAAATAAAAAAAAAGCAAGCAACCCAGTGATCATCCATGGCACAAACTCAGCTCCAGTCACAAATTTTGCATTTCCAACAAAGGTTCGAAGCAGCACCATCACTGCAACATGCGCAGCTGGTTCAACTATCATCCAAAACCAGGCAAACCTATCAACTGTTGTACGAGCTAATGCCTCACGCATAAACATGGCATGCCAAACACTTCTTGTTACTTGCCAAGAAGTGCGCGCAGGCTTCGTAGTTATTCCATCAGACAATATCAAGGTAATACAAGCACTGGCGCAGAGCTGTGTACAACCATCACTTAAAGATCTATTGCTACTTTTGCAGCAATCGCAAGCTGATACAAAATCTGGCTTATGCTTGTTGCCAATTGTAGGTTTTTAGTGGGAACTTCAGGCAACACCAGTATTTCATCGCCTGGCTTTAACTCCATTCCAGTAGCCTCGCTAACTTCGCCACTTTGACGAACGATTAAAATCCGTTCCTTATCAGCATGCTGTGAAAATCCACCCGATTTTTTGATGTAATCAGCGACTTCCATTTTTGAGGAGTAGACAATTGATTGCGCCATCAATACTTCACCGCTAACCAAAAGTGAATCTGATCGCTCTGGGATAGTAATGACATCCCCATCTTGTAATCGGGTATTAAAAATAGCGCCATTTTGTGAAACAACCAGTCGACCAGTGGGCTGAATGTTAGAGACTCGAGAAACAAAATCATTAATCAGTTCTGCTTCACGAACTCTGATCTGAGCTTCATCTGGAGTAGAAGAAGGCGCACCCAGGTAGGTGGTTTCGAGTCGGCGCAGGCTCTCTGTAAGTGATTTCTTTTGGCGTTCAGCAATGCTTACTCGTCGAATAGAGATACTGTTTACATCGGTGAGTGATTCAGGCACTTCGATAGAATCCAGCAGCTCATGCAGCATTGCATCTTTTGGCAGCACATACCTTGATGGACCAAAAAAACTTCCCTCAAGTTGAACCACGATGGATTTCTCTCGTTGATCTGCGCTAAATAGAACCTCATCACCATCATGTAAAAGAGCCGATGAGAAGTCGGCTAATGGATAGTAAACAGATATTGGCCCTGTAGTACGAACACCGCGAAGCAGTACATGCGAAACATCGGCTCGAAGCCTCGCTAATTTCAATAAGGCCCCACTCTGTAATTCATCAGAGTGAAGCTCATAATGATGAGTGCGCTCTACATCTCCCACAACAGTTACTTTCAGTCCACGCTCCTCAACAATGACTGTGTCACCATCCCGAAACTGTATGCGTGAGAGACTACCAGATAACAGAAAATCATAGAGATCAACATGTGCAATAGTCTTACTATTTCTAACTATCCGGATTTTACGATAACTCCCAAGCTTGCTATCTACCCCTCCAGCTTGATCAAGAAAATAGAGTATCGAGTCATTCGGCGTACCTGCATATCGACCAGGCATTTTAACGTAGCCAGTTACAAAAACAGCTACTGGCTGCACCCCTTGCAAATTGGTGTACACATATACATTTTCAGGGTAGATGGTTTGCACTGCACGGCGAACCGTAGCATCCAGTTGACTATGAGTAACACCTTGTACTTTCACAGGGCCCACAGACGGAATAAACACATTGCCTTGGGCATCCACCGGCATCACTCGGTTAACATCTATGGAGCCCCAGATCCGTAGCGTAATTCGGTCGCCTGGTGCAATAAGATAGGTTGGGTTCAACCCATCAGCACGCACACCCCTGAAGCCACCTGCAAACAGATATGCTCCAAACGGTGTGATCTCTTCCTCTGAATCATCAGTAGCCTTTGGGCCATATGTGCCTGTAGTCCAGATGGTTTGGGCGGCCGGTTCCAACTTGTCAGGGATAGCTTCTGCTTCCTGATCAGAGGGAACATTTCCACCTTCAATACCCAGTGCAAAACTGTATTGAGCAAAAAACATCAGAAAAGTGGCAGCTACTGCTATTTTAAGGTGCGTGCTTACTTTATACATCATGATTATGAACCATCATTAATTAACTGAATAAATCTATAGCGTTTCTTTATGGTGAGTAACCGCACGAACCGGAATCCAGTAACCAGAAGCTGTATCGCATACCAACTCATCCCGCATTTGCTTTGAGGCAACCAACTTAACCTTCAATCCACGGCACTTACGTCCGCTTGCAGCATAATAAGGGGCAGATACCACTATCTCGGCACGCTCTCCCCACGGGGTTTTATCAAGTTTCTTTTCTGCACCCGCCGGGGCATCATTGAAAAACTGATCAAGCTCGCCAAAAAGGCTTTCTTTCGGCTCGACAACAGCTTCAGCTGCATAATCTTCCGTGCTGGAAGTTAGTCTAAGAAATTCAGCCACACGATTAACACTGTCTGACACCGGCATGCTTTTACAACCAATCGCAGCTCCCGAAACTACGAGTATGGCTGTTATTCTAAAAATATTACGGATATTCAATGCTAAACTCCAGATAATCAGCTTATTAATCAGTAAGATACCTGCTAAGCTGCAATCGCATAAGAGGCTAATGATACTGCATACTGCCATATCTATACAATGAAACAGATGGAAGCATATCTACTGCCCTTTTTATGATAACTTCAGCTGCACCAAAAAACCCATCTAATGCATCTGCACCTTCTTTCTAAAGCTTCACATTAGCTAATAATCGCTCTCAGTATCTCAATATTAGATTTTAAGTGAATCGGGTTAATCGTACCCACAATAGCACCACTCACTCCAGGCTGAGCAAAGATGAATCTCATAGTCTTTTCGACATCTCCTGCCTCAACATGGCCGCTCTGTAGTGCTTTTTTAATCAACACGCCTCTGCTGCGAAAATCAGCTGCTCGTACTACTGGCAGCTCTTCTTGATAGGCAAGGTTGCAGGTGACCATAACGATATCCGTATCCACGACGGCAAGCAGGCCACCGACCAAGGTTTTGGTAGACATGCCGTGAGCGCGAATCAGGCCTTTCTCTTTTAATGTGCGCAGAGCATCCAGTACACCTTCTTGTTTCAGAACACGGTAGTCATCACCATCCGAGTGGATCAGCACCGCATCCAGATAGTCAGTCTTTAGGTTACGAAGGCTCTGCTCTACGGTGCGGATGGTGGTGTCGTAAGAGAAATCAAAGTGTGACTTGCCGCCTTCAAAAAACTCTCCCACTTTGGAGACGATGACCCACTCATCTCTGGAGCCTGGCAGTAGTTGCCCCAGGCGTTCCTCGCTATTGCCGTAGGCTGGCGCGGTATCCAGCAGATTGATGCCCAGTTCGCGAGCAAGGGATAGCAAATCAATAACGGCCTTGTCATCCGGAATCTCAAACGGCTGAGGATATTTCACCTGTTGGTTTCGCCCCAGTTTGACGGTACCCAACCCCAGTGGGCTGACCATAATGCCCGTATCACCAAGCGGCCTTAACTCCATCTTTTCACCTCATTCCAGGGCGGTTGTGCGAGAGGCGCACAAGGTAGATCTATCGATACTGTTCCGTCACCACTTGGGCGAACTCCATCCTGCTCCAGGCAATGTAATACATCGGCTGCCAGGCAGGGGGCGAATGCAAGCTTGGTGGGCCAGGCGGTGATTACATCCCGCTCGCTATGAACAAGCCAGCTATCCGGGCGTTTGCCGCCAGGGGTGGCAATTTCGGCACGATCAATTCGGCGTGTTGCCCAATGAATATCTGTCAAATCAAGCCAGGGAAGCAGTGCCGCAAGTTCAGCTTGGCCTGCCGCAATATGCTCTTTTTCATCACTCGCCACACCACTCTCTGCAACCTGGCCGCCAAGGTGCCAAACAATCTCACCCTCTGCGAGTGGATAACTGGTTATGGTAAGACGTGGATTCGCACTGGCGCCCAAGCAGTGGGCATAGAGTAAAGGTAACGGTCCGCGGGCCATCAACATATGCAGTGGCCGTCGTTGCATCTGTGGGGTTTCACGGTCAAGTTGTTTTAATAGCGACTCATTACCTGCACCAGCAGCAAGCACCAGCTGCTGTGCCTGTATTGAGACACTGCCCGCTGAAGTAGCGATCTTCACACAACCCGGTTGCGCAGCATCAAGCTGCACCGCATCAGGTTCAATCTGGAAACAGGCATCGCCCTGCTGGCGCACCAGCTCCGCTACTAAAGAGGGCACATCCAGCACAGGTTCTTCCAGCCGGTAGACGTTGCCTTTAAAGGCGGTAGACTGAAGTAGTTTTGGTCGATCCACACCTTCAACAGCAGCCATGCGGCTGCGCATAAGCTTGCTGGCAAAAAAGCCTGTCATGCGTGAACCGATGCTTTCGGTAGACCAAAGATATTGATGCTGGGACAACACCCGAACCCGACTGAGATCCAGTTCGCCCTCCCCCGCCAAACAGGCTCGCCAACGTTGCGGCATATCACCTATAGCCTGAGTCGCATCACTGGCACTGCCTGTTAACGCATACTTGGCGCCGCCGTGGATGATGCCTTGGGCAGCAATTGTCTGAAGACCACCGAGTGTTTTTGTTTCAAGCAAAATGGCGGCATATCCAGCCTGACGCAACCTTGCTAACGCCCAAAGTCCGGCAATTCCACCACCAAAGATAACAACATCAACCGAGACTAGTTTGCTCATTAAGTTTTACTACGATTTATCCCGCTCACGGATCTCTGCAATCAGGCCGGTGGTTGAACAGTTATCGACATAACTCATCACCAGCACCTCACCACCTGCCTCTCTCACACAGCGCGCACCCGGGATATCATCCGGGTTGTTGTCACCGCCTTTTATTAGATAATCCGGCACAAGATTGCAGATCAACCGCTCTGGTGTCTCTTCTGAAAAAGGGACGACCCAATCGACACAGGCCAGAGCCGCCAGTACCGTCATGCGTCTTGCCAGAATATTAACCGGACGATCTGCCCCTTTAAGCGCACGTACCGTCTCATCCACATTCACCGCAACAATCAGCCGATCACCCATACGACTGGCCTGCTCCAGATAGGTGACATGCCCGGCATGTAGGATATCAAAACAGCCATTGGTAAAGACGATACGCTCACCGCGTGCCTTACAGGTGGCCATCGCCTCTACTAGCTGCTCTTCAGTGACCACACCGCGATGCACCACTTGGTGTTCATGCAGCGCCCATTTGAGCTCATCCACCGTAACCGATGCCGTTCCCAACTTGCCAACCACAATACCCGCCGCCAGATTGGAGAGCTGGGTGGCCGACTCCAGTGGCAGGCCCGCCGCCAGTCCAGCAGCCAATGCGGAGATCACCGTATCGCCTGCACCCGTCACATCAAAGACCTCACGGGCATGGGTGGGAAGATGCCGGGGTTCAGCCTGGCGCTGTAGCAGCGTCATCCCTTTTTCACCACGGGTAATCAGCAACGCACCCAAATCATGCTGTTCCAGCAGTGCCTGCCCTCGCTCAACCAGCATTTCATCATTTTCACAACGCCCGACAACCGCCTCAAACTCCTGCATGTTGGGGGTGATCAGAGTTGCACCTTTATAGTGGGCAAAATCTTTAAGCTTGGGGTCAACCAACACTGACTTTCCAGCCGCACGAGCACGCTGAATATACTCCCCAATATTGCACAGCGTGCCTTTGCCATAATCAGAGAGCACGACCACATCATGCGAAGCCAGCTGTTTCTCAAATTCCAGCAGCAGATTGCCAGAATCAAAGCCAGGAAAACCATCTTCAAAATCCATGCGGATAAGCTGCTGATGGCGACTGATCACACGTAGTTTGGTAATGGTAGGAAATTGATGAAGCTGTTCAAAACAGCACTCGACCCCCGCTTTACTGAGCGTGGAATTCAGCGCACGTCCAGGCTCGTCATCACCAACCAACCCCATCAGGGTCACCTGCCCGCCCAGCACCGCAATATTGAGCGCCACGTTGCCTGCGCCACCAGGGCGCTCTTCATTTTCACCCACATGCACCACCGGCACCGGGGCCTCGGGTGAGATGCGATTAGTACTGCCGTGCCAGTAGCGATCAAGCATTACATCACCAACCACCAAAATTCTTGCCTGGTCAAATTCGGGAATATCAACGGCCATAGTCGTTCTTTAAAACCTTAAATTAGAGAGACTGAAATTCAGCTCTTTTTTGCTGCGGAATATTAGCCGCATACAGATAGTATTCGATGAATCGCTCAAGACCAAATTGCTCAAACAGCGCCCTGTGTTCAGGGCGCCGAAGCAGGTGACGAAAATTACGCCGCCGCTGCCAGAGCGTCAGTGGAAAACGATTAAAACTGAGATCGGCCACATCGATTAACCCCAATCTGCCATCCAGCAGTTGCAGTATATTCCCCAGATGCAACGAGCGAAAATAGATTTTTTTACGATGCAGCTCGGCGATAAATTGGGCCAGCTGGTGCATTAACTCATCTTTATTCTGCTCACTCTCCAGCAGATGATTCAATGTTTCACCTTGCAGTAGCGGGTAGACAACCCCATGCCGGCGAAAGGATGAACAGTAAAAGAGCTGCTCCACCTCTACCGATGGCACACCCAGTTTGTTGAGCTGTCGGGCATTTTGGGAAAACCTCAGTGAGTAGGGATAGATAAACGAGAGGCTCAGCAGCCGCTTGATACGAAACAACTTAATAATCCGATCATCCTTTCGTCGCAACACCTTATCGCCAAAGGTGTCACGCTCCAACACCTTGGCATCCTGTATCAATACCTGGTATTCATCACCAGAGATAAATCTCATGGCGTTGCAACCGGTGCCGCCTGATCATCTTCAGTAGCATCCGACTGGAACTGATTGCGGTAAAGCTTGGTGTATTCACCCTCCTCCGCCAATAGCTCAGCATGTTTGCCCTGCTCGATAATCTGTCCCTCTTTGACTACCAAAATCAGATCCGCATGCTCAATGGTTGAGAGTCGATGTGCAATAACAAGTGTTGTTCGATTGGCTGTCAGGCTATGCAGTGCTGCCTGCACATGACGCTCCGACTCTGTATCCAGTGCCGAAGTGGCTTCATCCAGAATCAACACGGGCGCATCCTTGAGTAACGCACGCGCAATGGCGATGCGTTGACGCTGCCCACCTGAGAGGCGTACACCATCTTCACCCACCATGGTATCAAACCCCTGTGGCAGGCCTTGAATAAACTCCAGCGCGTGGGCTGATTTGGCTATTTTTTCCAGTTCCTGTTGATCCAGCTCGCGCTTCTGCCCAAACGCAATATTGGCTTTGATCGTATCATTAAAGAGCGTGGGATCCTGCCCAACGTAAGAGAGATTGTCACGCAGATTGGGCAGTTGTAATGCCTGAATATCAACTCCATCCAGCAAGATCTGCCCTTGTGATGGGTTATAGAAACGGGGGATCAGACTGGCAATGGTGGTTTTGCCACCACCCGACGGGCCGACCAGCGCCACTGTGGTTCCCGGCTCCACGGTAAAACTGACATTGCTCAGCGCGTCCTTGCAGGCCTGATCATAACGAAAGGTAATTGCACTAAATTCAAGCCTGCCGGTTGCTCGCTCAATCTGTTGGCGACCACTGTCCAGCTCAGCTGGTTCATCAATTAGCCCAAACACAGACTCTGCTGCTGCCAAGCCACGTTGCAGTGGATGATTGATGCCGGTAATCCGTTTGATCGGTGGGAACAGTAGACCCATTGCCGTCAGAAATGAGACAAAGGCTCCAACCGTCATATCCTCCGCTGAGGCAATGAGAATAGTCAGCATCAATGCCCCCACCGCCTCAACAACCGGGGCGTTAGCAGAGCCTGCAACCTTGGCTTTCAGATTGTAGCGTCGCACCCAATTGGCCAAGCTGTCAAAGCGCTGCTTTTCTGTTTTCTGACCACCAAAGACCTTGATGACCTTGTGACCACGTGAAGCCTCTTCTAGGGCATGCGTCATCTCACCCATGGTGGCCTGCAGCTTTCGGCTGATTTTGCGCAACCGCACAGCCAATATCTTTACCATCAGGCCTATTATTGGTATCAGAATAAATACCATCAGCGTGAGCTGCCAATCCAGGTAGAGCATCCAGCCAATCAACCCGATAATGGCCACAGTATCCTTTACCATAATGACCAACACACGCGTCGCCGCTGTCGTCACCTGGCTGACATTGAAGGTCGCCTTGTTGATCAGATTACCGGTGGCGTTGGCATCAAAATAGGCGGTTGGGAAGCCAAGGATCCGCTCAAACATCAAGCGGCGCAGGTCATAGACCAGCTTGCCCGACACCCACTCAAACGCCACACTGCTGCAAAAGCTCATCACACCCCGCACAAGAAACAGAGCGACCAGCGCTATAGGCGTCCAGAGCATATAATCTGGATCTTTATCAACGAAGGTTCCATCCAGCAGTGGTTTGAGTAGCGCAGGAATGCCTGCTTCAGAAACACCCAAAACAACGGTAGCCAGAATGGCACTGCCAAACTGCCGCCAGTAGGGCTTGACGTGACCCAGCAGCCGGAAATAGAGTTCCCGGCTCGACATTGTGATTGGCTCAGACATGGTGGAATTAGGCAAATGAAAAGGGGCGATTATACAGCAAGCTTGTAGCTAGATGTTGTCGTAGGGTGTGGGGTCGCCTCTTGTGGGGCGCGTGCGAAAACGCCGGTGAATCCAGAGGTACTGCGCCGGATTTTTTCTGACCCAACCTTCAATAAGGTCATTCACCCGCTGTGTGTCTGCCTCAAGGTCTTCGGTGGGAAAATCATTCAATGCAGGCTCCAGCACTATATTGTAACCACTGCCATCCTCACGCCTTACAATGGAGTATGGGACCACAGCTGCTTTTGTCAGTTTTGCCAGCCGCGCCGTTCCCGTGCTGGTTGAAGCAACTTGACCAAAAAAATCGACAAACACCGCGGTCTTGCGCTGGGCATTTTGATCAGGCGCATACCAGATCGCATGGTTGCCTTTAAGGCTGCGAATTACACTGCGCACATCATCCCGCGGGATGGCCTTCTCCAACCATCTGATGCGGTTGCGAGCCATAATCTTTTCAACCACCGGATTATCATGCTGACGATACATCGTATGGAAGGGGGCATGATATGAGAGCAGGCGTCCACCCAGCTCAAGTGAGGTAAAGTGGGCAGTGAGCATAATAACGCCATTGCCCTTCTGCTTTGCATTTTCCATATGCTCCAACCCTTCGATACGCACCAGTTTCTGTAACCGACTTGATGGCATCCACCAGCCCATCGGGATCTCAAACAACCCCATGCCCAGTGCTTCAAAATGCTCTTTTAAAATCTGCTGCCGCTGGCTTTCATCCCATTCTGGGAAGCAGTGTTGGAGATTAATATCAGCAATAGATCGCCGCTTCTTTGCAAAACGAAAGCCCAGTCGACCGATAGCACGGCCCAGCGCCATCACCCAGGAAAAAGGCAACAGGATAGTGAGCCAAAGCAGAAAGATGCCAAACCAGGCAGGCCAGTATTGCGGCAGAAGCAGTGATAGAGCAGATGGTTGTTCTTTTTGTTTTCCCATTTGAACTCAGTCAGCTCGGCCTATACGGTTTTCTGGCACAAGCTGCTGTAGCTGTTGCATCAAGCAGGCATTATCAAACTGCTGGCAAGCTTGCTCCATTTCAGCCATAGCGCCACTCAACATCTCCCAATCTACTTTACGGTGCTGAGCCAGCAGAATCTTCTCATGGCCTGTCTGCTGCAGCTTTTCTTGTTCATGAAACAGCTCTTCATAGAGCTTTTCACCCGGCCGCAGCCCAATGTACTTGATCTCGATATCTTCACCCAACGTTTTGCCTGACAACCGAATCATCTGCTCTGCCAAGTAGCTGATTTTTACTGGTTCATTCATGTCCAGCACAAAGATCTCACCTCCATCTCCAATAGCAGCTGCCTGCATAATAAGTTGGGAGGCTTCAGGAATGGTCATAAAGTAGCGCTCCATATCTGGGTGAGTGACCGTCACCGGGCCACCCGCCTCGATCTGTTTACGAAACAGAGGAACTACGCTACCCGCAGAATCCAAGACATTACCAAAGCGCACTGTTATAAAACGGGTTGTTGAACGGGCATCCAGATTCTGGCAAAAAAGCTCAGCTAATCTTTTTGTAGACCCCATCACATTTGCCGGATTTACTGCTTTATCAGTGGAGATAAGTACAAATTCAGAACAGTTATGCCTATCTGCAGCCTCTGCAACATTGCGTGTTCCAAGCACATTATTATTCACAGCTTCACGCACCTGATGCTCAAGCAGCGGAACATGTTTATAAGCCGCCGCATGAAAAACAATATCAGGAGTATGCCTGGAAAACAGCTGCTCAACAGTCGCCCTATCCTCAACATCACCGATATAAGCATACAGTTGCAGTACTGGAAACTGCTCTTTCAGTTCCATTTCAACGGAATATAGATTGAATTCTGATTGATCTAATAACAGCAGGCTTGCCGGTTCCAACTGAGCAATCTGTCGGCATAATTCAGCGCCAATAGAACCACCACCACCTGTGACTAGTATAGTTTTCCCTGCCAATCCGGTGCGGATGCCACCCCAATCCAGTGCAACAGGATCACGCCCCAGCAGATCCTCAATCGAAACCTCGCGTAACTGATTGATACTCACGCGACCTGACATTAGTTCATCCAATTCAGGCACAGTACGAAAGGGCACTCCACTTTGCTCACATAACTCTACCAATCGCCTTCTTTGTACTGATTTTGCCGATGGCACCGCTAACATTACACAATCAATCGTATACTTTTCCACCACCTGTGGAATAGCCTCACAATCATCCACCACGGGCACTCCATGTATCTCTTGCCCTTGCCACCTTTTTTTATTATCAACGAAAGCTACCGGTAGATAAGAGTGATCTCTCTTACGCAACAAATCTCGCACCAACAGTTCACCCGCCTTACCCGCACCGACAACCAGGACTCGCTCGCCTACTCGTAAATCAATATGATGATCCTTCAACCAGCGATAAAAGAAGCGGGGGCCGGTGAGCAGCATTACCAGCAGCACACCATAGAAAATAGGAACTGAACGCGGGATATCTTCCATACGTAAAAAGAGAAACAACAATCCAAACCCTATAGCAAGACCAATGGCTACAGCTTGTAGGATTCGAATCAAATCTGGAATTGAGGCATATCGCCACATCCCACGATAGAGCCCATAAAACCAGTTAACCCCCGCATGAACAATAATCAAAAGCGGTAATACTTCAACCGCACGATCAAAAAATTCATCGGGAATTACATCCAAATTAAAGCGCAACCAATAAGCACCAAACCAAGCAATAGGCACCATTAATAGATCATGTATAAAAACCGTCAATCTATGGCGAATATTATTTATCAGAATTTTCATCTGCATTACTAAAAAATGCCTCTAACACAATCATCTTTGCTTAAAAACAACTCTACATGGTATTTAAACACTTAAAATTTACGCAAAAAAAAATCAAACTGAAGCTGCAGCAAATACTTTTTCAACGGCCATGCAGATTTTATCTATATTTGCTGCTGTCAAGGTAGGATGTACTGGGAACATTAAACTGGTTTCCCCCAATTCTTTTGTAACAGGAAAGGACTTTGGTAGTTCAAAACCAGCCTCAATAAAAGCTTTTTCTCGATAAACTTCACTGCAACTACCACTAAAACAAGGCGCTCCTTCAGCATTAATAGCGGTAATAATATCATTATGATCCCACCCTATTTTTAAACACTCAGGGCGCATGAAAACATAAAATTTATAATAAGCAGGTACAATATCACTGCTAGGTATTGGCACACGCAAAGCTGAAATTAGAGACAAGCGGTCTATAAATATTTTAGCATTCACTCGTCGTATTTTTACCCAGCCATCAAGCTTAGACAGTTGTATCCGTCCAATTGCAGCCTGCATCTCCGTCATGCGCCAATTAGTACCAAATGATTCATGCAACCAGCGAAACATTACCCCAGGTGAACTAACATGTTGATAAACTGCATCATAACTCTTGCCATGATCCTTATAAGCCCAAGCACGCTTCCAAGCAGACTCATCTCTAAGAATTAACATGCCACCTTCACCACCAGTAGACATGATCTTATCTTGGCAAAAAGAAAAAGCTGCCGCATCACCAAAAGTGCCTACAAAGCGCCCCTTATAAGTTGCAGCGTGTGCCTGTGCACAATCTTCAATTACTTTAAGATTATACTCTGCGGCCAACGCCAATATAGAATCCATACAACAAGGCCAACCAGCATGGTGAACTAAGATTATTGCGCGAGTTTTAGACGTAATATGAGGATAGATAGTGTCCGCAGTAATATTTTGGCTATCTGAATTTACATCTGCAAATACCGGTGTTGCCCCACACATAACAATACTACTAGCAGATGCAATAAAAGTGCGTGATGTGACGATTACTTCATCACCAACCCCAATACCCAAAGCATGCAATGCCAACTCTAATGCCACGCTACCATTTGCAAGAGCAACAGCATGCTCTACACCAAAATACTGAGCAAATTCTCTTTCAAAAGCCTTACCTTCAGCCCCTGTCCAGTAATTTACCTGCCCAGATTGCAACACATGAGTAACTGCTTCTATTTCATCATGCTCATATACTGGCCAAGGTGGTATCTTCATTGAATCATAAGCCATCGTTTATAGAGAAATAATGGCGCATTGTGGTACTGTATTCGGCATTTCAAATAATGCATTAATTAATTTACATCCTATTAAAAACAACTGTTTTTGCATCTACTTATATATAATTTAATAACTTTACTTTTTAGCTATTGCATAAGCAGGCATTCCTACAACTACCTCACAATCAAAAACAGGAGCAATTACCACCGCCCCCGCACCAACTACTACATTTTTACCTATTGTAATACCAGGAATAATTGTACTTCCAACCCCTACTAATGAAGCCTCTCCAATACTAACATTCCCACAAATACTGCACCCAGGAGCCACATGTGCTCCATTCTCAATAGTGCAGTCATGATCTATAGTTGACCCAGTATTTATTACAACATTATCGCCTATCCAAGTACCTGAATTAATTACAGCTCCAGCCATTACAACTGTACCCACTCCAATATGTACATTACGACCAATTTGTGCACTTGGGTGAATTGCGCTACACAAAACAAAGCCTTGCTTCATAAGCCAATTAGCAACAAGCAAGCGTGCTTTATTATTTCCAATGGCAACAATGCCAAAAGCAGCACTCAAAACCACCTCATCCAACAGTTGTTGTCGGCCACCAATTACAGGATAACTAAAAAAATCTTTCCCCCAAAGAGCATCATCATCATCAACCAACGCCAACACCCGATAGCCACCCATATGCTCAAGAATATCAATAACCACTTTAGAATGACCACTAGCCCCAAAAACAAACATATCATTCATGATGAATCCTTTGTATTTGTGGCGCTCCCCATAAATTTACTCATTGTTGCCTGACCAGCCTCACTAACACCCTCTTTACACAAAACTTTAGCTACAGTCATCCAAAGGATTTTCAAATCCAACCAAAAATTTTGGTGCTGAACATACCAAACATCAAGCGCAAAACGCTCTTCCCAGCTAATTGCATTTCTTCCGTTAACCTGAGCCCATCCGGTAATACCAGGTCTTACCTCATGACGTCGCGCCTGCTCAGAAGAGTACAAAGACATATACTCCATCAACAGCGCTCTTGGACCAACTAGACTCAGATCACCTTTAAGCACATTATACAGCTGCGGCAACTCATCAAGGCTAGATCCTCGCAAAAAACGCCCGAATGGCAGTAAACGTTCTACATCAGGCAACAGCACTCCCTTAGCATCCTGTGCATCACTCATACTACGGAATTTATAAATATAAAATGGCTTACCATGAAAACCTGGTCGCTGCTGCCTAAACAAGATAGGTGAACCCAGCTTTACACGCACCAGCAATGCCACCAATAGCAACACTGGCCATAGCAGGCATAGACCACTTATCGCAGCAGTAAAATCAAACAATCGTTTCATTGTAAGCGATCATAATAATCCAACCAGGCATCAACCAGTCGCTTTACAGAAAAATCATTTCTCACCCGCATCAGTGCAGCTTCCCCCATATCATGCCTGCACTCTGGCTGTGAAACCATCTGATTTATAGCTGCAGCCAATTTACCACTATCACCCGCCGGAACAAGCAACCCCGTTTCTCCATTCTTAATAGCATCTGAAATACCATAAATATCTGAGCCAATTGCCGGTACAGCACAGGCTGCCGCCTCAATAATCACGCTGCCAAATCCCTCTCTGTAACTTGGCAAACAGAATATATCTGCTGCGGCAAGCCAAGACTCCGGCTTATCAGAATAATCAACAAAATGGAGTCGATCAGCATATACACCCACTATCTGCTTAATCTCATTTTTTAATCCGCCTTCATCTGGCCCTACAAGCAATAAATGAACCTTATGTGAAGCAACATCAGCAAAAGCAACAGCCAGATCAAGCACCCCTTTATCCTGATTTAATCTCCCCAGAAATAACAGCAGGACATCATCATCGCTGATACCCAGCTCGGCCCTGATCTCAGTACCAACTGCATTATTCGGCCTGAACCGATCTAGATCCACACCACTAATTGATCCATCAGCCAGAACACTCAACTTCGCCCCATGAGTAATACCCTGATCAATTAAAAACTGGCGCTGCGAACTACTATCCGCCAGCAGATGTGTAGCCAATGCAGCAAGCAAGCGATCCATATTTTTCAGTAATAGGCGCAAAAACCCATGCTGGGTTACCCATACCTGCCCAGTAAAGGTGTGAATGCGAAAAGGGGCATCAGTTATCCATCCAGCCAACATGGCAAGCAGTCCAGCTTTTGGTGTGACAGAGTGGATAATAGTAAAGCGATGTCGACGAAATATCTGGATCAAACAAAACAATGCTCGCATATCAGCAACAGGATTAATTGCTCGTTCAATAGCAAGAGGAGCCACTTTAACAGGCAAACCATTCTGTCCTGCGAAATCAGCGAGTTCAGTATTAACAACCAGCGTCACTTCATACTGTTTAGACAGCGCCTTGATTTGTTCTTTCAAAAACGCTTTAACAGTCATCTCACTGGATACCACTATGCATATTCTACCTTTCAATGGGTTCATCCCGTGACCAATCAAAATAGCTATTCAAGCATAGCCGTCTTCTCAGAGTTCAATATATAGATCGCTAGAATCATCGCGATGACTGATACAATGACTCCAGAATAACTTTGAAAGTGTATACATAGCATCATGGTCAAGAACAGCAACCAGATTAGTCCAGAAAAAAGGACATCCAGCCATGACATATTCCCCTGGCGATGCACCATCCATAATAATACAGAGGCACTGCAGAACATGGAGAGCGAGGTTGCGGCAGCAATTCCTGCAACACCCATCCTTTGCATCAACACGTAGTTTAGTACGATGTTAATAATCATGCCAACAACAGAAGCCATCAGAATGGCTTTGTTATCGTGCGATGCAGTTGCATATTTTATCAAGATCAACTGGCAGGCAAAAAATGGAATTTGAAGAATTCCCATATGGATCACGCGTATCACCACATCAATATCCCCAGCATCGACACTTCCTTCAGCAAAAAAGAGATGTATCAGTGGTGAAGATGCATAATAAACAATAACGCTGACAAAAATGCCCAGCAATGTCGCTATAGAGACAAGAAGCGATAGCTCGCGGTTTGCAGAGACCATATCTCGTTTCACGACAAAACCGACAAAATAGGGTAATAAAGCCATGGACACCCCGGTTCCAATAACTCCTGTTACAAAGAAAATGACTTTGTATCCCAACCCAAGCACCGCAACGCTACCAGGCACTAGGCTGGCAGCCATCCCATTATCAATGAGCAATGACACCTGTAGGAATATTGAAGTCAAAACCAGTGAGGCAAACTGTTTTTTATTACTTTTAGAGATTCCAGCAAAGCCACTATTGCTTTTTGGCATTACGCTTAATCGTTCCCGCTTCAAGTAATACTGTACAAGCCCCAGATTAACAAGCTGCCCTACAACCATACCTAGAATAGCAGCAGACACGCCCCATTGATCACTAGCAACCAATAGAAACGCAATGGCAAACAGCGGTACAACTGCCTGCGACCATGCAGGAGCAGTAAAATTCATCCGCGCACTGAGAATGGCATTTCCCAATATAATCATGCCGCTAAAAATAAGAAGCGGTAATACTTGATATAACAAAGACTGGGTCTGCTTAAGCGTCTCAGGAGTGAATTCCCACCCCAGAAGTGGGACTAAAATAGGAGCCAGAATAGCTATAATAAGGCTCAATGCGAGCAAAAACAGGGTTACTTTATATGCAAGATACTGAGCAACAGCAGCCCCATGTGCTTCACTGCGTTGGCGCTCATGCATATAAACTGAAACACTTGTTGAACCAAATGATTGCCCAAAAACGTTGACAAAAAACATCGGGATCAGCATGGCTATATAAAAGGCATCCATCTGACCACCAAAGCCAAATGTATTCGCCAGAATTACATCTCTGAAAAAGAAGCCGATAAATGACAGAACGGTGATTAATGATACAAAAACACCACCACCAACAGCTGTTTTTCTCAGCGCCCCAAGCTCTTTGTTCTTTTTGTCAGCACTATCACTTGATAAGAGTGCATCAGCCTGCACGTGAACTATAGGCATGCGCGTAAACCGGCGTACTACCCTCGATCTGAAAAAGCTATTTTTAGAAAATGCGTAGACCCAACCCAGTACACCTACACCCATAAAAATAAACAGAAATGGATATCGCAGCCTATGCAATGTCCCCATATTTCCAATCGTGAATCCATAAATAGCCAGATAACAGAGTGCAAATGCTAGACAAAGCATCAACCCATTGGCTCGCAATCTGTACAGCGCTAATAAAAAGCCCGGTATAAGCAGATACCAGATAAAAATTTCCAGGCCGCCTATAAGACGCGACATGCTGGACGGATGCAGCCACATATCGGGAAAAGGGCCAAGCAAGGCTATTTCAAGTGCTCTAGGCATATAGGAAACAACCCCTACAATACTGTTCGGCAATTGTTCCCGATCTACATTGGAGCCAGCATCATAGCTAGAACATATCAACCCCGCCCTAGTTCTAGCGGCTTTCTCTGCAAGTTTTTCGATGCCTCTGGGTAGAAAATTGCTCGGTTCCCAGGTCCAATCAGAGCATACTTGAGTAGCTTGAGGAGCCTGAGAACCTGCCCATGTATCATAAGTATTAGATCCGGTTGTTGCCTTCATACCCACAGAAATTGCAACCAGCGCAATGAAGAGCCACATACATGCAGCAGTGAACAGGTATCGCCAATTACTCTTCCATTGTCTCTGGAAAATTGACAGACATGCCACGGATACCAACCATACTCCCGTTGCCACAGTTAAAAACATCAGATTGTATGGTCGGACAAAAGCTATGAGGGCCATTCCAGCCAAGCTTCCCACTGCGAATAATACAACCGCATGTTTATCGGTTTGTTGATGCAAATACTTCAACCACGAATAGAGGACCAGATAGGTACCTGCTATGGCATAGCCATCTTTGTGAACTTGAGCATACCAGTTGATACTTGATGGAAAGGTGACAAACAATGCTGCAGAAATAACCCCCGCTGTCTGTCCAACTCGTCCCGGCCATAACAACTGCACAATTAAATACAGCAGTACGCCTGATGTCGCATGAAAAGCTGCATTGATTGGTAGGACCAGCGAAGGATCCGGACCGAACAAGGCATACAAGATCGCAAGAACTGTTACATTACCCCTGGATCCAGGACTACTCGACCATAATGCATCCCAGGACCATCCAAAAGACAGGATATGAGCCGCCATTGCCTCTGCGACCTGGTGAAAATAAATAGCATCATTACTCATCAATCCATGGCCTGCATGGAGGGATGGAATACCGGGTAAAAGAAGCTTCTGAAAGAGTAGCCCAATGACGGTAGAGTAGCAAAAAAGCGCTACCCATAGAGGTAACGATAAATTGTTCATGCCGCTACGCTTCATGACATTAGTCCCTGAGTTCATCAAACAGCCTTGTAAGTGTTTGCTCTTCACCGTTCTGTAGCATCAGCAGTTTTCTCTCACATCCCGGCATACCTGTCGACGCGAGTAAATCCCCGCAACTTTTCACGAGCTGTGTAAAAATTATTCTAGTTTTTAGAAAACGGATATCACTTCGTACATCGGTCCGAAGCGCTGCTTTAGCAAAGATCAGTCTAGCCCGGAAAGTCTTCATTAAAGGGCGCTTGTTCTGCCTGTAACACAAAAGCACCGTGTTCAAGCATGCAAAGCGGCTGTCATAATAACTGCGTAATAATAGGTTCTGGTCTTCAGCCCCATCAGATAATGAAAGATAACGATGGGCCTTGAACCAATTTACTCTTCCCATCCATGTAGGGTGTGGAAGATAAAAACCTCCCCAAGGTTTTGCGCAAATATCTTCATGCTTCTCACAGATAGATAGCTTCCCTTGCAAACTATATAAATCATCAAATACTGCTATATTCGTCCCTAGCAGGTCTATCTCAGGATGTAATTGTAAAAACTCCAGTTGCATTTCTATGCGTTCATGGAAACTAATATCATCCTGATCCATGCGGGCAAAATATGTGCCCTTCGACATGCCCACTGCCATATTCAGGCGTGCAGAAAGCCCAATATTTTCTTCACCCGCAACCAGGCGAATACGCGGATCAGCGAAAGAACGCATCACCTCCAGGCCATGGTCAGTGGAAGCGTCATCCAGAATAATCAATTCCCAGTCCTGGAAACTCTGTTGCAGGATAGAACGGATAGCCATAGCCAGCGTAGCTGCACCGTTGTATACCGGTAATGCAATTGTTACCAGCGGCTGCACTAATGCCTTGCTGTCTGTTTCAGATGCTTTCCTCATCACAGCCCCTTCAGCCACTCCATCTGGTCTCTGATGCCATTGGGCAATGCCACGGTAGGCTTCCAGCCAAATTGAGCCGTAGCCATGCTGATATCAAGCACTATCTCTTTTACGTCAAGTGATCTACCTTCACGGTAGGTTACCTGCAGCTCCTTATCTGCAACCTCACCAATCAATTTAATAACCTCATTAATTGAATAACCTACACCGCTACCCGCATTGAATACACCACATGTGTTACTCGCTAACGCACTGACACAAAGGCGGGCAAGATCGCTTACATGCATGTAATCACGCACAATGGAACCGTCGCCCCATATTTCAAGCGTCTCACCTGCCAGCATCCTGGCAAGCAATGTTCCAATCAGACCTTGGACGCCTACATGTCCCTGCCTAGGCCCATAAGGGTTGGATGGGCGCAATATAATTGGTTGCAAGCCATAAAGCTGCTGATACATCTTCAAATATTTTTCAATTGCCAGCTTCACAACGCCATAGGAACTGATTGGATTCAGTGGAAAGTTTTCACTAACCGGTGAAGATTTAGGATTACCATACACAGCACCACCAGAGGAGAGATACAATATCCTACGTAAATCCTTTTTTCGCATCTGCTCCAGCAGGTTCAATGTATTGATCAGATTGCTTTTAACATCAGTAACTGGATCAAGGTTAGAGGTGCTCGGAACTGTTGTGCTAATCAGATGGCAAACTGCATCCATTCCCTGCAATGCCTCGGCTATCTGGAATGTGTCGTCAAAGCTGCCAAGCCGGTATTCAACCTGTTTTACTGGCCCACGGTAGTGTTCAGGTGAGCGATCAAACACGCGCACTTTTTGGCCGGCTGCAAGCAACAGATCCACCACATGTGAACCAATAAAACCGTTGCCACCTAATACCAAGACCTTCATAGCATTTCCTGTCTTAACTGCCGGGATAAAACACAAATCATTTAACTGTGCGTGTAAAATATACGACCGGGCCAATTCGTTGCAGAATAGGTCTTCTTACCCAGATATCGCCAGCTGAATTCAAACAGAAAACGTCTGGCTGCCCTTGGCCCTCTCCGTTTGCCCCAGATCAACAGGCATGGTAGTAACAGCAGGATCTTGAGTAGCGACAACAGCAGATGCGGTCGATGTGATTTTGCGATCTTTTCAAACAACTCAAAATCAATATCATGCACTGCAGAAATACGTGTTTGCCTACGCTTAAGCACCTGCTCAATTAACGGCACAAAGCGCGCCTCATAACTATGTTCTGCTTTTGTTCTGGCGTATCCCGCCTGTGCAACAACATCGCGTTTTTCGGGGTGCGAGAGTAGATATTCAATCTTTTCAACCAGCTCATCAATACCCTCAAACACGATGATCTCTTCATCAGGTATATAGTACTCATCCAGATATTCAGTGCTTTCGGTGGCCAGTAGTCCACCTGCTCCTGGCACTTCAAATATCCGTGCCTTGATCTGCCTGCTACGCACAGGTTTACCATTTTCAATGATAATGCCCGAGTCACCAAAATTCAGGCTGACCTGTGATCCACGCATTATACTGGCAATATCTTCAGCCGCCACCGGCCCGTTTGGCCAACCGAAACCAAATGTATCAACCGATACTCCTCGCTGCTTTAGATCCTTCACCCACTGCTTACGATTGCCATAACCAGAACCTACAAAACTAACCTGATATTGGCATTGATCTGCATTCAGCGGAGGCAACATCCGTGCGCTGTCCGCTGCCCATTGAGTCAACATAAAATTATCCAGGCCTTCTGCAGCCGCCTTAGCGATTGCAGAAGGATAGGTGGTTGCATGAAGATCAAATGAGGGTGCGATAAACCGCGAGCACTGCTCATATTTCCATGAATCATCCGTTGCCCAATGGATCAAAGCCGCATTGCTTCCCTCACGAATGAGCTGCAGTGTCTCTAGCCATATCTCGTAGGTCATCAGTACACAGAAAATAACATCTGGTTTTTCCCGCTCAACCGTTTGCAGCAACTGCCTATTCATATCGGCAAAGTCGTTGTAACAGGTCTTATTCAGGCTTTCAAAAAAAAGAATCTCGTGTCCAAGTTTCTTCAATGCCGGAATAAAGTTGGTATATTCGTAACCCAGTCCGCGCTTAGGATCACCGTAATTATGCTGCCCAAAAACGCAGAGTATTTTCACCGTCCAGTTTCACTAGCATGCTTTGTTGCCGTCACATGGTAGCCAATTGTAAACCGTTTATCCCGGTCATAATTATTGAGCACCATACTGCTGAATGGGGCAATTACAGCCATGAAAGGCAACAATAACAACCATACAGGTATCCATAGCAACTCCATCCAGAGCGGCATACCAAGCTTGAGGGGGCGTGATAGTTGAATAAAGCGCAGTGATTCCTGTGCGCAAGATCTTAGGGAGCCCGCATTCTCTTCAACGCAAATTGACCCAAAGCCGGATTCACTCAAAAACTGTTCATACCAGAACGGTGTATAACCGCCATAGTAGTGATAAGGGTCTTGATGAATGCCTGATCCCAGCGGCGCTGTGATAATGATTTTACCACCTGGTTTGAGGATTCTTGCGAACTCACGGATTACTTTTATTGGCTGCGGCAAATGCTCTAGAACTTCTGAACAAAGAATAGCGTCAAATGATGCGTCAGGTACAGGGATGGATGTTATATCGCAGACATAATCAATCTGTCCGTATTCTCCACCACTGAGTTGCTCGCCATTCAGACTTGCAAAATCCTGAGCTTTGTATTCGCAATGCGCAAAGCAGGCTCTATATGGACAAGAGCCAGCGCCGGCATCCAATACCCTGCTTCCTTCGGGAAGCAATTCTGCCTGCCGTGCAATCCATGCATCGCGATTTACTACATTGAAGTTAAAAATTGCCGACGATTTAATCCGGCTGAGCAAAACCTGTTTAATACTCACTGCAAAACCCTTTTGATTTCATGACAAAAGAATAGCGATATCACTACACAAATCAGCTTGAGCATCACGGAAACTTTCTCGTGTATTTTTATGGGAGATGAAATGATCTGACGAACACTCTTAAACAATAGTGGCGAATATTGTAACCGGGTGAAACGATGTTTCTTGGCCGGTTTTACTTGGTAGGTAGGTGCATCGACACCGGCAGTGTAAAGGCAGGGTTCAATTACAGCTACCCGACCTGTCAAAGTGAGTCGAAACATGAAATAGCAGTCATAAAAGTCAAAAAAATCGTCCTGTAAAAAAAAGCCTATGCTGCTACGTTTATGCAGACCATAAAAAAGACTGGGGGTGACACAGGAAAGAAATGCCAATGCATTTTGCGCCTTTGTATTTTCAATCGACAGACGTGGCACGCGGCCCGATTCTCGCCTGTCATCAAAACGGTAGGCAATATCAAAATGGCTCATGACAGAGACGACGCCATCCTGCTGCAATATCTTTAGGCACTGTTCAATAAAATCTGCTGACCATTCATCATCATCTGCAGCCCACATGAAGTAATCACCAGTCGCCTTTCCCAACACAAACTTAAAGTTTCCAGCAATACCCAGCGATTCATTCTGTCTGAAATAAGTGATCCGCTTATCATGCTGCAATAAAGTTTCAGCGATATGCTTCACTTCATTTCCGGGCGAACAGTTATCAGAAACTATGATTTCGATATTGCGATATGTTTGACCAGAAATGCAGGCCAGTGTGCGCCTTAAGCCTTCTGCCCTATTGAAGGTTGGAATCCCTATGCTCACCAATGGCTGTTGCAACATGGTCTTATGTCTGTCCAAGCCAGCGATCTCGTCTAACATATATCGTGTTGATATAGGTATCGGCATACTTTAAGTAGCCTCGGTCGGCCATGACATCATCAATCAATGTCAATTTCTTGCCTTCACCGCCACGGGAATATGTGATCGTTTCAATACAGAAAACTGTTGGTTGATAACGGGAAAAGTCTATGGACTGCAGAATCTCCATATCCATCCCTTCTACATCCAGGGAAACAAAATCAGGCGGACTCTCAAAGTGTTGGTTCATAACATCATCAAATGTAATCACATCAACCTTATGTGAAGCAACCAGCTCATGACCCTGATCCACATACTTGTTCGCTTCTTCTTCTGAAAAAGTATTCAGTGTCCGGCTTGAAAATACGTGTAGATTCAAGATGCCACGCTCAGCAGCCATCCCAACGTTGAGGTTCACATCCCTGCTTCTGGCTCTATTGATCTTCCTAAACAGAAATGGGTCAGGCTCAATACTTACGCCACGGCTTCCTTGACAATAAAACAGGTAGGTATTACTAAGAAAACGCGGATGATGAGCGCCAATATCCAGATAGCTTGGGTGCGCCATCTTTAGCGTATTAAAGATGTAATTAACAATTAGATCTTCACCGCATTGCGAATATGATTTTTGATAAAATATACCTGCCTTTCTACGGATATAGTTAACCATGCGGCGAAAAAACATGGCATCATATTTATGTTTTTTGTCGTTCATATGCTCTCTGTATGTATGGATAAATGCATCCATTTGCTTGCACAAAGCCTTAGGGTAAGGAGCGTGTTCTAATCTATTCTCACAGGAGAAATTCATTCAGCCTATCTCCAAATCTGCACTCGCTGCAAAAGCTCCAGCCTGATGGCAGGTGCCGTCCATGCGGCAATACAGCAAGACACCAAGCCTGTTATAAGAATCCAAAGCAATTGGCCGAACGTACCCATATCTTTGGGCAATAATAACCAAAAACATATAATTACGCCCATGGAGGTCAAAAAAGGCAAACCAAAATCAAATATGAGCCAATACCTTAATTCACCTCTGAATATCTTTCGATGCATTAAGGTTAATCCAAAAATAATATAACCGACGTTCAATAACAGCCAGATCACTGCTGCTCCAGACGCCCCATAAGACGCTACAGCCAGAATCAGCGCCGGTAAAAGAACTATAATCGCTACTATATTCATGCCGATGGCTAGCCTGGTCCAACCGTGGGCCAGTTGCAGTGCAAACGGAAGCGTCATCATTCCGTTAAGTGCAGTGCCTATAATAAGCACACTCAAAATTGGAGCCGCATGCCCAGCAAGCACCTCGTCTTGAGTCCATAAACGTAAAAGCTCGCTCGAAAAACAACTGATCACCAAGGCCAGGGGCATAACCAGCACCGTCATCAACTGACAGCTTTTATGGTATAAACCTTTTAACACTGACTCTTCATTATTTGCCAATAGCTGGGTAAACCGTGGATAAACCGCAGAAAACAGAGGCCCAATGATCACCGCAAGACATACCGCAACAGTGGAGGCGAAAGCGTAATATGCAAATGCCTCCAGTGACAGCATCTTACTCAAAATAACCTTGTCCATCTGGATGAGAATTGCAGAGAGTAACGAAATAACACTCATTCCGGCTGCAAAACGCCACAAACGTCGAATAATAGCGCCCTGGTATACCGTCTTCGCTGCTGACGCTGGCAGGCTGCTCCAGAGGGCCATAGCCATCATAGCTGCCCCCAGCGCAGATATTATCAACTGCCAAAGAAAGAAAGCCGTAATTTCAGGTGAAACCCACCAGAGAATAAGCACTACCCCACCACTCCTTAATGTCTCTGCAACTACCTTGATGACATTAAGCAGCACCTGCTGTTGCAAACCGAGAAGTCCACCACTATAGAACCCGTAAGGCATGCGTAGGCCAATCATCATGCCCATCAGGATGATTGAAATGTGCACTGTTTCTTCAGAAAGCGCACTGGCATTTAACCATTGAGTTGCAATCCATGGGGCAAGCAGCGTAACCACAACCATGACCACAATTGCAACACACCAATATACAATCTCCAGGGTACGCACCAGACTGCGCATTTCCTGCGCCTTTCCCTGTAAAGCAGACAGCCGCGCAAGCTCCCGGGAAATAGTTGCTGTCAAACCCATATCCAGCACAGCGAACAGGGCCTGAAGTGTCAGGTAAAAACCTATCAGTCCATAGGACTCCACGCCCATAAAATGGATGTAGAGAGGAATAAAAGCAATTGAAATCAAGGCCACCCAACCACTTCCAATCAGGTTGGCAATGATGTTCTTCCTAACTAGGGACATGCGAGGTACTTACCTCTTGCGCAGCCAGGCTCCCGGCCAATGTGTGATGTTTTCTGAGAGTTCACTTTCATTGAATGGCCACACAGGCTGCTCAACTACAAAATCAGAATGTGCCGCAGCAAATTCTGTTGCGGCATCTGTAGGGTGGTTCCAGGTCCAGTCGGCCTCACCGCGCGGAACATCAGCCAAATCGTTCATAATGCCGTCAGTTGCCACGATATAGGAACCCGGCGTCACCAAATCGTGGTATGCCTCAAGTTCATCAGCCACATGTTGTTTTGTATGGTTGGAATCCAGAATGACCAGTACCGTCTCGCCTGGTTTCACCAATGATTTAACCTTGCTGACAATGTCAGGTGCCGTTGAACTCCCTTCAATCATGGTAATCAGTTCTGCCATTGGATGCGCTTCAACTGCTGCCCGGTTATGTGGACGAATTTCGATATCCACACCGATGACGCGCCCTTTCCCCATGGCCTTACATAAGCTGGCGTTATAGATCAGTGAGCCACCATGAGCGATACCTGTTTCAATAATTACATCTGGTTTCACTCGCCAGATTACCTCCTGTGTGCGGATCATATCTTCCGGTAACTGAATAATCGGCCTACCCATCCAACTAAAGCTGTACTGGTATTTCTCATTCCAGCCCACCCGTACCCACTGGCGGCTAATTTCTTCAAAGGATTTTTTGCTATACAACGGTAACTCTACGGAGTTGCCGTTTTCTTCGCGCGTCAATGTTTTATTATCAGTATCAATGATTAGCTTCATAACAACCTACTCTATTAGATTTGTAGCAATTCCAGCATGCTTTAAAATGGTTTCGTTTTCCTGCCGATAATTTGGATTCATCAGTACTGCATGGGTCACTCTGCGCTCTCCTAACTGGAGTGGACCAACAATCGCGTGCCCGGTTCCCGCCACATATTTTCCTTGCTTATTAGGATTCAGATCCACCAGACAATCAATCAACTCACATTGGGGATCAATAAGGTTCGCAAATGTAGCGCCTTTTGCACCCGCCCCCCACAATGCCACGCGACCATCCTCGGCAAGTTGTGATATACGGTCTTGCCAATACTTAAATAATGCTGTCTCACGTTTTGAAAAGGTAACTGCCAATTCGGAAACCCTTGCGCCATCTAAATTTACTTGTGAGTCAATGGGGCTTGCTTCCAACCACAGATACTGGTCGCCAAAAATATGTTTGACCTCATCCACTCTAAAACCAGCCAGTTGAACGGCAGTGGAAAGTGACGAGGCAGTAAACAGCGAACAATGCTCATAAAAAAAGTCCCACACCACACCATTTTTTAGTATCCATTCAACACAGGGTGTTTCAAAAAACACCTTTGCATTTGCTCTTGTTCCGATTGCAGATCGAACAGACTTAAGCAGGCCCACCGGGTCAGGGACATGTTCGATCACATGCCTGCAAATCACCACATCGGCTGGCACTGCTGTACAGTTTTCATCATAGTAGCGTGACTCAAAATGCATGCGCCCACTCATCACTTCCCGTGGCCCCGTATAACTTGGATCAAACCCCGTACCGTAATTATCACCCTCTTCTACAAGGCGCTGCAAAAACTGACCCTGACCACATCCCACCTCAACAACCTGGCTACCTCTGACCCCTTTTTCATTAATCAATAATGCAATCAGATCATCCAGATGATGCTGGAAGCTTGATGAGTAACCTTGATTATTATCGTAACTCTCCCCATAGCTGATCAATTCAGGGGCAAATGCTGCATTAAACACAAATCCACAATCAGCACAGACAGTCATCACCAAATCACCACGCACAATGGCTCTAGCCTGATCGCGGTTTTGCATAAGAAGGTTCTGATGTACAGGTACGGATGGACGATGCAAAAACGCTGAAAGTCGCTGCCCTTTACACAATGGACAGGCATCAACAGGCACGGCTGTTCTCCGGTTGCTGTTTCCACCACTCAATTGTTTCTGCCAAGCCATCTTCAAGAGAATACTCAGGTCTCCAGCTTAACTCGTCAGAGAGGCGTGTGATATCCGCTGTCAAAGCTGCGGGATCTCCTTGACGATCTGGCAACGCGCCAAATTCAACCCGGCCATCTCCCTTGATTTGGTGCATGATCATTTCACCGATCCTCCTGAGCGTACATGACTCTCCGGAAGCAATATTGACAGCACCCGTCAGATTACTTGCTAGTAAGGTAGCGAAGGCGGAGGCCACATCTGCGACATACATAAAATCCCGCAACTGGCCTCCGTTTGAACATGGCACCTTTTCCTGCCGCAACATACCATTGATGACAGCTGGTACAAATCGATCTATTGCTTCTCCCGGCCCATAGAGAAAAAAAATACGCCCCCAGGCAAAGCTGATATTGGTTTGCGCGCAATATGCTTCTGCAATCAGATGCAGGGCATGCTTGCTGGTTCCATACAGGGTGCCTGGAATACATTCCGTGCCTTGCTCAAGGCAGTGACCTTTGCTCCAGTCATATTCCGCGCAACTGCCAGCCATAAGCACACGTCTGCCGCCGTGGATGACAAATCCTTTGAGGAGATTCAGGCTACAGGCAACCCAATCCAGATTCTCAGTCGCATGCCAGAACTTGCCATGCTCGGTATACCAAGCTAGATGTAAAAGATGTGTAGCTTGCAAATCACGCAGCAAGGTATCAACCGCGCTGTCATCCATCAAATCAATCTTATGCCAGTTTACCCCGTCTACCCGGGTAGTCTCTCCGGGTCGGCTCAGGGCATGCACATCGAATCCTTCCTTGAGCAACAATGGTAATGTGTAACGCCCGATAAAGCCGTTTGCGCCACTCACGATCACCCGTTTCATACCGCCAGATCCGGATAGGTCTGGTCTTTCTCAGAGATGCACTGCGGTTGTATTGGCCAGTTGATCGCAATTGCCGGGTCATCCCAGCGAATACCGGCAGCACTGCTGGGAACAAAGCATGAGGACATCTGATAAAAAACCTCAGCATCGTTTGTCATCGTCAGAAAACCATGCGCAAACCCCTCTGGAATGTATACAGCTCGTCGGTTTGTTTCACTCAACTCCAGGCCTTGCCAGCAAAGAAAAGTAGCAGAGTCTGGACGCAAATCAACGATAACATCAAAAATAGCGCCGCGCACACAGCGCACCAGTTTGGCCTCTTCATGAGGAGAAAGCTGGAAATGCATCCCTCGCAACGTGCCCATCTTTTTGTTATAGGAAATATTGCACTGCGCCAGCCTGGGATTCAGCCCATGCGCCTTAAATTCATTGCGGCACCAACTGCGGGTAAAAAATCCGCGTTCATCCTCAATCAGTTCAACATCAATAACAAAGGCGCCAGCGAGTCCAGTCTCTGTAAAAATCAATCGATAACCTCAACTCGCGGAATTGGCAGCACGAATTTTGCTCCCCACTCCCTTGCATAGGAGAGCTGCCCTATCAGCTCTTCCTTTAAATTCCATGGCAGGATGAGAATATAATCTGGTTTTGTCTCAGCTATGCGCTCGGGGTGATGGATTGGTATATGCGTACCTGGCAGGAACGTTCCCTGCTTATGCGGGCTGCGATCCACGGTGTAATCAATAAAATCACTGCGTACGCCGCAGTAATTCAGCAAGGTGTTGCCTTTGGCTGGCGCACCGTATCCAACAATCGATTTTCCGTTGCGCTTGGCTTCAATAAGAAACTCCAGCAAGCCACGCTTGGTTTCGCGCACCTGTTCTGCAAAAGAGCTGTAAACCGCCGCTTCATTGAGTCCTGCTTCTACCTCTTTGAGCTTCAAAGCTGTCACCGCATCTGTAACCGGTTTTGTCTTGTCCTCTTTATGTTTGGCGTAAATGCGCAGAGAACCACCGTGTGTAGACAATTCCTCAACGTCGAACAGCGTCAGGCCGTGCGCTGCAAACACTTGTTCAACTGTTATAAACGAAAGATAGGAGAAATGTTCGTGATAGATGGTGTCGAACTGGTTATTACGAATAAGTTGTAACAGATGCGGGAATTCCATGGTGATTACGCCATCACCTTTAAGCAGTATTTTCATGCCACCAACAAAATCATTCAAATTAGGTACATGCGCCAACACATTGTTGCCCAACAATAGATCGGCATATTTGCCTTCGTTAGCCAATTCGGTCGCAGTTGCCACACCGAAGAATTTTTCCAGCGTGGGCACGTTTTTAGCTCGTGCCACACTTGCGGTGTTCGCTGTCGGCTCCACACCCAGCACGGGGATGCCTTGCGCAACAAAATATTGCAACAGATAGCCGTCGTTACTGGCAATTTCAACTACATGGCTATTGTCATCCAACTGCCAGCGTCGGGTCATTTGTTCTACATAAGCGTTTGCATGCGCTAGCCAGCTATCAGAATAGGATGAAAAATAGGCGTAATCAGCATCAAAGATATGATCCGGCGCCTCAAATGAATCAAGCTGTACCAGCCAGCACTTGTTGCATACATAGGCATGCAGCGGATAGAAGCGCTCCATCTGATTCATCTGCTCAGGCTGGATATTGGCATTCGATAACGGTGACATGCCCAGGTCACAAAAACTCTGTGTCAGCGGTGTGTTGCAGAAACGACAATGTAAACTCATATTGCTACCATCTTCTGAAATTCTTCCAGTTGCTGCTGCGAAAGCAACACCACATCCTCTTTGGCATAGTAGCCGCAATACCAGTCTGCAATCCATTTCAGCGCAAGCTCAAGATCGACAACCGGTCGCCAATTCAATTCCCGCCTAGCCTTATTACAGTTCAGTCGCAGGGTGTGTGCTTCATGCAGCTCTTCAGCATCACGTATAATATTCCAGTCGGCATCACCCCATCCTGCAACAAAATGCTTAACAATCCATGCCACATCCTGTGCACCCGCATCTTCTGGGCCGAAATTCCACCCTTGCGCAAAGGCTTGCGTATTTTCTGCCATTTTTTCTAGCAACAAGAGATAACCGTGCAATGCCTCGAATACATGCTGCCACGGGCGCACCGCATCGGGATTACGTATAGACACGCTTTCACCCGCTGTAAAAGCGCGAACCATATCAGGAATCAGTCTGTCTTTCGACCAATCACCGCCACCAATTACATTGCCCGCCCTGGCCGTTGCCACTGCCACCCGTTGATCGGCAGTAAAAAAGCTCTGCCGGTAGGCGGAAACCACCAGCTCAGCACAACCCTTGCTATTTGAATAGGGGTCAAATCCACCCATCGCTTCATCTTCGCAGTAGCCGGCGTTGCGCTCCCTATTTTCGTAACATTTGTCACTGGTAACTACCAGCACGCTATGCACGGAAGCACATTCCCGTACTGCCTCCAGGAGATGAACGACACCCATCACATTAACTTCGTAAGTTTCAACTGGATGCTGATAGGAGTAGCGCACCAAAGCCTGTGCTGCCATATGTATCACCACCTCCGGCTGCGCCTCCAACATGGCCTTGGCCAATCCTTCTCGATTACGCACATCACCAATGATCGAATAGATGCCATCGCTCACATGAGCTGCAGCAAAAAGGCTGGGGCTGGTTGCTGGCTCTAAGGCGTAGCCAGTCACCTTGGCGCCAAGTTTTTTTAGCCACAGACAAAGCCAGCTGCCTTTAAACCCGGTGTGGCCGGTTACAAAAACCCGTCTATCCTTCCAGAATGCCGGGTTCACTTCCAGACCTTCCAAGGGGCCTTGCCACTCTCCCATAACCCTTCGAGATGAGTTCGATCACGAAGCGTATCCATCGGGTGCCAAAAACCGTTATGGCGGTATGCAGCCAACTCACCTTCATTAGCCAATCTCTGAAGCGATCCAGCCTCCCACACGCTTACATCACCACCTTCTATATAATCCAGCACCTTGGGGGAAAGTACAAAATAACCTCCATTCACCCAAGAGCCGTCACCCTGCGGTTTTTCTTCGAATGTGCTTATTTTATTGCCGGTCACATCCAGTGCGCCAAAGCGGCCAGGGGGTTGCACTGCAGTAACTGTAGCTAACGTCGCCTGACTCTCATGAAATGCAATCAAGGCGCCCAGATCGACATTTGACACTCCGTCTCCATAGGTAAAACAGAAATTATGCTCATCCAAATATTGGGCAACACGCTTCAGGCGCCCTCCCGTCATGGTTTTCTCGCCAGTATCCACCAGTGTAACTTTCCATGGTTCAGCAGCGTTTTGATGAATTTGCATCGAGTTATCCTGCATATCAAATGTTACATCTGATGTGTGCAGATAATAATTGGCAAAATATTCTTTAATTAGATATCCCTTGTATCCCAGGCAGATAATGAAATCGTTAATACCATGGGCACTGTACGTTTTCATGATATGCCAGAGAATTGGCTTGCCACCAATCTCAATCATGGGCTTAGGCTTCAAGTGTGTCTCTTCACTAATTCGAGTACCCAATCCACCAGCCAAAATTACTGCTTTCATATTGTTACCTTGCTATTAATCCATATCATTCCGATAGCATCGCTACCTCATGATAAATTTCGCACTTCTCTGCAAAAAATCGACTCGCTTACACGACAGCCTATCAGGAACTAACTGTCTTCACTTCACGCTCCATAGCGGTCAGCAAGTGCGACACATATATTTAGGCGGCCCTCTAGCGGTTTTTAAAATTATATAGTAAGACCACTTTTACTAAAATAGCTTGAAAATCTCTGTAAAGACATCAAAGATGGGAGTCATTAAGCCCAATTGCACTAGCAAACTAAGCCTCTACATTTGCACTCACTAGCTATTAGTTAGGTAAACCACCACATGCTTCATAAGCAAAAAATCCTCTTTCTCAGCAAAGGAATCAATGCCTCCTCCACCCGCTATAGAGCAACTGATTTCTTTCCTTTGTTTGAAGAGGCAGGTTGGCATCCTACACATCTTAAAATTAAAAACTCATTAAGTGGGCGATTTCAGTTACTACAAGCAGCAAAAAGAGCAGATACTGTTGTCATTGTACGCCGTACATTTGACTCTTTATTTGCTAAATTACTACGCAATTATTCTCAGCAGCTTATCTTTACATTTGATGATGCCATTTTTGCCAAGGGCAACGGGGAGCCATCCAAAGGAAGAGAAAGACGCTTTGCTACTACGCTTCCACTCTGTGATCAGGTATGGGCAGGCAACAGCTATCTAGCTGAAAAAGCTGCTCAGTACAATCCAAACACCACTATTGTTCCAACTGCTGTAGATGATAAAAAGTATGCTATTCAAGCAGATAAACCTAATGCCAACCTGGATATTGTCTGGATTGGTAGCCAGTCAACCCAAAAACATCTAACAACAATTATCCCTGCGCTTGAGGCTGCTTCTGCCCTAATACCCACATTACGGCTCAAAATTATTGCCGACTTCACGCTAGAATCAAGCCAACTAAAAATCCTACCTATTCCTTGGTCCCAAGAGCGGGAAGCACAAGAAGTAGCATCAGCACATATTGGTATCGCCCCTCTACCAGATAATGCCTATACTCGTGGCAAGTGTGGCTTAAAAGTATTGCAATATATGGCTGCAGGGCTGCCTGTTATATCTTCATCTGCAGGCGTTAATCAAGATATAGTGCAACATGGCATCAGCGGGCTACTTGCTACCAATGAGCAAGAGTGGGTAGAGGCTATTCAACAACTGGCTCAAAACATAAATTTACGCCAAACCATGGGGGCCGCAGGACAACAACGCTGTCATGAGCACTTTACTTTAGCCGCCAATTTCCAGAAAATGCTTGCCACACTTAAAAAACCATCTCAAAGTATCTAAATAACCACTCAATCAATGTCGAATAACCTACAGAATATCACCCAACTTTGCCCCGTCTGCGGAGGCACAGGCAAATTTGCCTACACTGGAAAAGATCTATTAATGGGACTCCCTGGTGAATTTACCTACGCTGCTTGCAATGCATGCCAAACAATCTACCAAACCCCAATCCCCAGTCCTGAAAAGATCGCCTCCTTTTACCCAGATGAATATGAGCCATATCGACCAGGCCAAGTCAAAAAATGCAGCCCACTAAAAAAGGCCATCTTACGCACAACATATGGATACAAGCACATCTCTGGCGGCCTTCCTGACTGGATAGGTCAATTAACTGGGAAATTTGCCTACCGTGACACCATCCCATATAAAGTAGAAGGCCGTTTATTAGACATTGGCTGTGGCGGTGGTAAGTACCTACTCTCAATGCAGCAACTTGGCTGGCAAGTAGAGGGGGTAGAATTTAATCCAACTGCAGTTCAAACCTGTAAAGAATCGGGGCTTAAAGTATTTCCAGGTGAACTCTCTGCAGCTGCATTTCCTGATAATCGATTTGATGTAATAACGGCGCGACACGTTATTGAACACATTGCGACTCCAAAATCATTTATTAATGAAATATTCCGCATCCTTAAGCCAGGTGGCATAATGATTCTGGTAACACCTAATAGCCAAGCACTTGGGCGCGGTTGGTTCAACACTAACTGGTATGCCAATGACGCACCTCGCCACCTCATTCTTTTTGCACCTAATAATCTGCAACTGCTGACCTCACAAGAAGGTTTTCAAAGCGTTTCTCTGCACACCGCTTCATCACCAAAAATCTTTCTAAATAGCTGGGATTACCTAACAAAAAACAAAGGAAAGCCCTCTAAAAGAAGAAAGATTAGACGTTTTTTTGCCAGAGCCTATGTTCTTGCTGCTGCACTTTGCAAGTCTGGAGATGAAATTACCTCAGTCTTCAAGAAACCCTTAAGCCCAACATAAAGCCGCTCTTACTTACACACTTAAATACACTAAATGCTAAGATACAAAAAAGTTCGAATTCCCCAGAAACACACTGGTAACCATATGATATGAGCAACAAACAGCAAAATATAACCGAGTTGGAGTTTTCCGAAAAATATACCGAAGACCACGCCCGCTACTACTTTGAGAAACACGATCAGGAGTTCTGGCGTCGCCTCTCCAACTGGCGTGATCACCAGGTCTGCGCCAAGGCACTCAAGATTGCTGGCAACCCCAAAAGCATTCTGGATATGCCTTGCGGTACAGGTCGATTTTGGGATCTGCTGACAGAAGACCCTGGCCGCAAACTATGGGCCTCTGACAACAGCCAGGACATGATCAATGCTGGGCTAAAATTTCGCCCACCCGAGGTGGCCAGCCGCTTTGAGACCTTCCAAGGCTCCGCTTTTGATCTGCCGGTAGAGGGTAACTTTGTCGAGTCTGTCTTCTGTATTCGACTGATGCACCACATCGGTGAGCATGAAGACCGTTTAAAACTGCTATCAGAGCTGGCTCGCGTCTCATCTAGCAGCATCATCATCTCACTCTGGGTAGACGGCAATATAGGTTCTTGGAAGCGCAAGCGGCATGAGGCAAAACGCGGCAAAAAAGGCCACCAAAACCGTTTTGTAATCCCACAAAGCATAATTGAAGATGAATTCAAAGAGTGCGGCCTGACCATCGAAGCCAAATTAGATTTTATTCCTTACTACGCCATGTGGCGCACCTATGTTCTAAAGGTTCAGTAGCCATGGATTTTATCGCCGATGATTGGCGAGAAATCCTGCAGCAGAACGGACTGGACAGCTTTGATGCACTGTGGGATTTGGATGTAGAGTGGTTTGAGGAACCCAATATCCGCCGTGGCGGATGGAGTGGCGTTGCCCGTATTCAACTAAAATCGCCAGAGGGAAAGGAGATTGGGATCTTTCTCAAGCGGCAAGAAAACCACATGTGCAAGTCATTGCTGCACCCCATTCGGGGCGTCCTGACCTTTGCTCGTGAATTCGATAACATCAAGCATTTTCAGCAGCTCAATGTTCCAGCCCTGGAACCCGTTTTTTTTGGCAAACGACATATTGATGGAGATTACCGAGGCATCCTGCTCACACGTGAGCTGGAGGGGTTTGGTTCCATGGATACAGAAAAATTCCGTCCAGGCAGAGAAGGGATACTGGCATCGATCAAAGCCCGTCGGGCCTTATTTGAACGATTGGCAGAGATGCTGCGAAGGCTGCATACCGGCAAGCGCCAGCACAGCTGTCTTTATTTTAAACACATCTTCATCAAGCCATTGTCTCAGGATACATTCGATGTGCGCCTGATTGATCTGGAAAAAGCGCGCTGGCAGCCTCTCAAAAGTCGGGCTGTTTTTCGTGACCTTTACTCCCTCTCCCGCCATGCAGAATACTGGCAGCGGACGGACTATATGCGGTTCTTTCTAATCTACCGCCAAGAAAAAAAACTAAGTGCCGCATCCAAAAAAATATGGCGTGCAATTGCTGCTAAGCAAGCGACTAAAGCATCATAAAAAATGCAACCGGCATGCAACTTCAGCAAATAACACATGATCCCCCTGTTCCATTTCAACTAGAGATCGCGACACAATCACAGGCAGACATCACAAATACTCTAGAATGCCTGGAAATATTACGGCTACTGCCAGGGCGGCGCATAGTATGCCGAGCAACTTTTCAAGGGCAAACAGTTATTGCCAAACTTTTTATTCACCCAGGTAAATCAGCAGCCGATCATGAGCAAGAGCTAACCGGTTATAAACATTTCATCAGCGCTAAAATCATAACGCCCACACTTTTATTTAGTGGTTCATTAAAAAGCGCTGGATTCTTTGTATTGTATGAATATATAGCCTCAACAACATCACTAGAAAGCCATATCGCATTGAAGCCAAACCAATCATCAATAGCCTATATCAGAGAGCTAATGCCTCTTATTGCAAAAATGCATAACGCCCATATTCAGCAAATTGATCTGCACCTAAATAATTTCTTAGTCCAACACCATAAAAAAGAGAAGCAACTGTACGCAATTGACTGCGGTGATATTTCATTACTGAGTCAATCTGAAGATACTCGTTTGTTACAAATCAATAAAAATATAGCCTGCATCCTTTCTCAACTACCCATTATTTATGATCAGTTTTTGTATGACTTTTTAAAACTATATCAACAAAAGTCTATTTTTAAACCAATCGCTTCTCATGAGGCAATTTGCGATCAAATCAATCAATGGAGAAAATGGCGTATACGTAAATATCTTAAAAAGGCAACCCGAAGTTGCAGTGAATTTATACATGAGCAAAACTGGCATGAACTGCGTATCTATAAACGAGAATATGCAGATCAAGAGTGGCAAAGTTTTTACAACCATTTAGATGAACTTGTAGAAAATTCACCTCGACTCAAAGATGGGAACAGCGCAACTGTTGCATTAGCTGAATGCCAAGGACAAAAAATAGTTATCAAACGTTATAATATAAAGGATTTTCGCCACTGGTTAAGTCGATTTTGGCGGCCAAGCCGAGGCTGGAAAACCTGGCAAAATGCACACCAATTAATCGTATTAGGAATTAAAACACCTGAACCAATAGCCATCATTGAGCATCGCCTTGGTTGGCTACGGCATAAAGCCTTTTACGTCAGCAGATATGATCCGGCAGAAGATGCCTTATCAAGATATACTAAAACAGATAAAGTCACAGCTGTTCAAATCGAGGATTTCAGGCAGCTATTTACAGCTATGATTCATTCACATCTTAGCCATGGTGACTTAAAGGCTAATAATATTTTGCTTACAGAAGGCGGGTTATCTATTATTGACTTAGATGCTATGAAAACCCATACAAGCTCACGATGTTTTGAAAAAGCATTCAAACGGGATTTAAGGCGGTTTATGCAAAATTGGGCTTTTGAATCTAAAGTACATAAGCAACTTGCACAGCTGCTCAAGGAATTACCCAATAATTCAATTAGCTAAATTTAAAACACCGACACCTCATCTACATCATGCTCTCAAAAATCATTCAACCCTGCTGAATTAAATAATCCAGACATAAATGTCTTCCATATTGGGGCAATGATGAACTATATGAGTATTGGTGACATAATTTGGTTCTCACTCCTTTCAACGCCTTCTTGATGCCCATAGAGTGGTTCGACTGTTACATCAGCTCTAATATCCATAGTTTTTTAGCAAAGGTTCGTAACAAGATTGCAGATGTTTCTGTAGCCACTCAAACCCTGCGCTTTTATCAATTTTCATTAGGGCTCTGCGCGCAGAGTCATCACTAAGCACTTTCTCATACCCAATAGTTTGGAATAAAACGGTCACTCATCAGGTTGGTGATATGGGCACAACGTCTGTGACCTGAAAGTATTGAAAGAAACAGGAAACCCAGCACATCGACTATTTGGGGTGCATTATTACTTTGGTAATGTAACGAACAATCATTTACCCAGAGTTCAAAACGGCCACCTAATTTTAAGAATTGGATGAAAAAGGGTAGCTGCCCCATTGGGGTAACTACTGCTTCTTGATCCCATTCTATGTCTATTATTCCAGCATATGTCTCAACCTGAATGGCCTCAAGGAGCTGGTTTTTTAGCAGGCACCGGCTTGTCACCCTTTGGGTGACCTAGTTGTGGTGGGTGAATCACGCTTTTGACCGTTACAAATGTTTACCCGTGTAAAGCTTTTTTAGCTGATTTTTATAGGTTTATTAATTGGCCAAGAGCAATTCAGGCATGGAAATGATGACTATTTTCGAAAAGCCGTGAGGAAAAATGAACTCTTCTTTAAAACAGACTTAAACCAATTAAAACAGTTATTTGATGAAAAACAGAACCCAATCAGTTTTTAACTCTATAAACCAGCCCAACATCTTTTTTCTTATTTTCAAATCGTTTTAATAGAATTAAATCCTCATCTCCCGCCAATGTTTTCAGCATAGTGGTGTTTTTATGCTTCACCCACAATAATAGATAAGTGTAATTTTTATCTTTTAAGAAACGAATGTCTGACGGGGTATAACTTTCATAAAAGCGGCTGTCTGTAAAATAGCATTTTTGTTGCGTGTAATGAGCATATCGAGCTTCATTACATGCAATGCGCTCTCCTGGCTTTATAAGCTCACTAATCCATTCACTACTCTGTTTAATGGGTGTTTTTTTTGCCCCTGTTGAAATAACGCTATCTAAAAACTGGAAGGCAATAAATGCAAAAAGAAGTCCCTGCCCAACTTTTTTTTTCTGCCTGCTTAAATATGCGATCAAATAATCAAGATATTGAACGATAACAAGTCCAACCAAAAGCAGTAATAAAACCAGGTATCGAGATGAAATAAATAGCCGACTAGTGAGAAAAACACTCACAATCAAAAAAGCAATGAGCACAAAGTAATAAATAATATAAGATTCTTGCTTTAAATTAATCCAGCGTTTATAGCTACCCATTAACCAAATACCTGAATAGATCAAGGTTAAGTTATTAATCACCTTGAACAGCAGCATGCTCAATAGGCCAGAAGCAAGCATCAAGTGACTGTAACGAGCAGAATAATCAAGCGGCAATACATGCTGAGTAAAATTCTCTACTGCTGTATTAAAGTTAGAAAAAACTATTTCTGGTGAAAAATATTGAATCTGTGGAGGCAGGTTGCTAAATGCAATATCTTGCAACTGACTGGAAAACATAATGGCGCTAATCGTCAACAAGCCCATTGGGAAAAATATTGAGTTTAATATTAGCAGGTGCTTGAAATTCTCAAGCCGTAAACAGCTACGATTAAATAATAAATAGAAGGGTGCAAGAACTGCAAAAACAACTGCTTCAGGCCGAAACAGCGTGGCGATAACAATTGATACTTGCCACAAAAACGCTCTGATTTTATATTTAGTTTGAAAATAAACAATGAATTGATAAACCGCAACTAAAGTGAATGCCCAGAATCCATACCCTCTTATTATGTCTGCTTTATAACCATTCAAAGCAACGAAGGTAAGAATAAAAAGCATTGCCACCCATAAGCGAGCACCATCAAATGCAATCTTTGAGTATATTTTTACAAATGTAACGCTAATAATTGTTTCAAATATAATTGTGAGCAGGTAAGCAGAGTTCTCAAAACCAAGCCCTGTAAGCTTATGAATAATGGCAATAACAATAGGATAAAATGGCCACTTCCATACTTCAAAGGCAGCACTAACTCCACCACTGTGAAAAGCCTGGGCAGCCCTAATATATACAGTACCATCACGAGAGATAATATCGCTGGATGCAAACAACCACAGAGAGATAAGCAGGCTCAATAGCGCGCTTATTAGATAAATATGCTTTTCTAAAATCAGTGTAGCCGTCTTTAACATCATATAAATTTTAAGGCGCGAAGCAATCAACCATTGAAACAATCCAACTCACTGACGCGAGGGTAACACAAGAGGTTTTGGAGGTCGGCGACCAAGGTTCGCTGCAACCTCTTGATACAGTCGCTTTGCATCACCTGGCTTACGCTCATTTCCCATATATTTAGCGATAAAACGCATCCGGTCATAAACACTCAGTAGACTTATGGCGATGCGTGCCAACCCAGCAAAATCAACAACAGCTCCACGGCGTTCTCGAAGTGGCATTGTTGATGCACGCGGTGCATCAATCCAAACAGTTGAATAATGCTCACCTTTTTTCTGAACTAGGATATTCCGCCACTTGAGATCATGGTGAAAAAAGCCCCCTTTATGAGCTACTCGCATCTGCTCCAATAGAGAACTTGAGATCTCCTGATAGACTCGCCGCCGCATGGGTTCAGCCATCTGATACCATTTATCCAAAGCAAAACGGTCTAGATCCTGACTATTCGGCACTGCACGGGTAATTAGAAAACTTGCCCGCATTACGCCAAAAAAACGCCGCTCACCAAATGCGATCACATCCAATGATGGAATACCTAATGCCGCCAGTTTTCGATAAGCCCAGACCTCAACGGCCGCCTTACCAGGGCGCATCCAAAAACGCATCGCTCGCCTGATGGAACCCACATAACGTTTGTAATAAAAGATATCACCATTATTTAAGACAACTCGGTAGCAGCGAGTTGCTGGCGAGTCTGAAATCAACTCTCCAGCAGAAAAATTAGCCCAATCCATATCTGCATGAATACCCATTTCACCAAGCTGGGGCCCATAGCCTGGATCAAGCAAAAACCTCCGCCCATGAAACCGCTGCATACGACGTGCCAGATGAAGCATTACTCAGCTGCCCGGACTATTTAGTGACCAACACATCTTCCATGATCAGATACTCCAGATCTGAGCCGAAGAACATATTGAGGGCATCAGTAGGCGAACAGACCATTGGCTCACCTCGCCGATTAAGAGAGGTATTAAGAACCACACCGTTGCCGGTATGCTTCTCCAGCTCTTCGATCAGTTCATAGTAACGAGGATTGGTCTCAGGGGTCACTATCTGGGCACGCGCCGTGCCATCCTCATGCACCACCTCCGGTACTCGCTCTGCCCATCCTTCAGCCACATCAAAAGTGAAGGTCATATAGGGGGCGGGATGATCACTCTTTAACATCTGCTTTGCCACCCGATCCAGCATGCTGGGGCAGAATGGGCGCCAACGTTCACGGTATTTGATCTGTTCATTGATGCGATCAGCAATGCCTTCTGTGTTAGGCGCACCCAGGATAGATCGATTACCCAATGCGCGTGGCCCAAACTCCATACGTCCTTGGAACCAGGCTACTGGATTTCCATCCGCTAACAGCTGTGCTGCTCGCAGAGAGGTCTGCTCAATACGCTCCCATTTGGGCTTTTCTGCATGCTGTTCACAAGCCTCAATGCACTGTTCATTGGTGTAACAGGGGCCGAGATAGGCATGAGCCATCGGCTCAATACTATCTCCCAATTCATTGGCTACATAAGAGGCCGCTCCAATGGCTGTTCCTGCATCAGAGGCTGCTGGCTGTACAAACAACTCCTTCACATCAGGGCGAGAAATGATACGTTGATTCAGTTTTACATTAAGAGCCACACCCCCTGCAAAGCAGATCTTGCCGGTATCTTTCAGGATATCGCCGAGATAATACTCGATCAGACCGAGGGAGACCTCTTCCAGAATATTCTGAATGCTGGCGGCATAATCGATGTAAGGGTCATCAATTGCATCTCCCTCACGCTTTGGCCCCAGCCAGTCAATCAATTTAGGGCTAAAGAAGTAGCCTTTACCTTTGGCATCTTTATAGCGGCGTAGACCAATCACGTTGACCAGTTCGGTATTAACCTTAAAGCCACGCTCATCAAATTCGATCAACCGAGAGAAATCAAACCGTTTGGGATCCCCATAAGGTGCCATGCCCATCACCTTGAATTCACCATCCAGCATCTCAAACCCAAGGTATTCGGTCAGCGCTCCATAGAGACCCCCGAGGGAATCAGGATCATAAAACTCTTTGATCTTATGGATACGTCCATTCTCACCATAGCCAAAGAAGGTAGTGGCATACTCTCCCTTACCATCAATACCAAGAATCGCCGTCTTCTCTTTGAAACCACTCAGATGATAAGCACTGCTGGCATGCGCCAGGTGATGCTCCACCGCCTCAATCCGTACCTTGCCACCACCAATATTCAGGTCGGTAATCAGCTTATTGAGCTGAACCATATTGCGATGATGACGACGGTTACCATTGAACAGTGCTGTTAGTGCGCGATCTGGGGCATACCAATGACGAGCCGCATAGTGCCAGCGGGCAGGGCTGCTGAGCGGGATCTCAGCATGCGGAAAGGCCACCACATTGACATCTTCTGGGCGGACACCCGCAAACTCCAGACAGAAGCGGGTTGCCTCATAGGGAAAGCAGCCCTTGGCATGCTTATCACGGGTAAAGCGCTCTTCCTCTGCCGCCGCAACCAGTTTGCCATCGATAAAAAGTGCTGCTGAGGGGTCGTGACTAACCGCACCGGATATGCCCAAAACTATCATTAAGTGAATTCTTTTCTAAAAAATTGGAATAAGACCGCTGATTTTGCCAGCGATTAAGGTTTGGTGCGAGTTTTAATCCGCTTCCGGCAGTGGCCGGGTACGGTATAGAGCATCTCCTCGTTGCTGTACAGCTTTTAGAAAACCCGCCTTATCAGTCAAAATCTCGCGCAATGGCCGCCCAAAATAGATCCGCAGAAAACGTAACCTATCCCGCCGAGTTAACCCTATCTCCATGGATGAGAAGTGCAGAGAGCCAACATCCTTTACCACCCAGCGTACAGGGGTCTGCTTGCGGAGCTGCACCCGATGCAGATCAATCAAATGCAGGCGCAAAGACTTCTCGCTTCCATCCCACGGTAGCTGTAACAAAAAATGGCAGATATAAAGGTCACGGTGATTCACTCCGTTCTGATGGAGGCAACGCGCCATCTCTGCCACACGCTTGATCAAGTCTCTTTTTTGGGTGAAGGGAGGGGGTTTTTCTGACCAATCACAGCAGTAGTCTTCAAGGCTGACACAGCCTGCCAGATCTTCAGTAATTACAAAGGATTTTTGTTGCGCAGGATTCAAACCAATACGCCCATAACCTGCCAGCTGCATGGTCTCCACACCCAGCTGTTCTAGTTTTTGGATGGCTTGCCACTCATTTTTTGCACCCAGCACCGGCAGGCGCAGACTGGTGAGGTTTTTGATGATCTCACGCCAACCGACACCCCAATGCAGCTTGAGGTAAAACCCCTGCCCTTTACGCTCTAAACGTAGTGTACGGCGGTTGGCTCCGGGAGGTTCCCGATATATTTCACCCGTTATATTAAATATCTCCGCCATACTGGGAGCCGCCTTCCCCCAAGCAGCCAGAAATTTTGGTGAAAACCAGATCACTTATCAGACGCCTGTTGCAAAATAATCTCTGCAGCCAGTTTTGGCATACTGTAAAGATCCTCCGTCTGCCCATAGTGAATTCCACTATTTCGCCACTGTTCACGTTGGGGAGCGTCCAGCATCTCAGCCAAATCATGGTTTAACTGCGTCTGCTCAAAGGGGGATGGTACTACACGACCACCACCACTCCGCTCTACATGAAAGGCATAGCCACAACTAGCCGTAGTCAACACCGGCAGACCCGCAACCAACGCCTCCAACAATACAGTGCCAGTGTTCTCATAATAGGCTGGGTGAATCAGCAAATCGCCTCCTTGCAAGAAGCGCGGCACATCATCTCGGCCAGACATAATCTCAAACTGCTGCTCCAACCCCAGCTGCTTTGCCATTTTAATAAAGGCCTTCGGATTATCTGTCCCCATGGCAATTAACCGAGTGCGTGATCTTTGCTGTTCCGGCAGCGCTTTAATGGCCTGCAGTGTTCGATCCAGCCCTTTAGTTTTGAAGCCAGAGCCAATCGCCAGCAGCAGCCGATCATCCTCTGACAAACCAAACTCTTTACGGAACTCTTTTCTGATCTCAGCAGCATCCACTGGCACCCTACGATCCTTGGCAATACCAGGGGGTAGCAGGTGCAGCCGCTCCGGTGCTGTGTTGTAGTGATGTAGAAACTCTTTCTGCTGTGTGGGTGAGATTAACAGGGCGTGCGTCTTTGAATCAGGGCCAAAGACAGCCTCTTCAAAATACAGAAAGTGTCGGTAACGGGGGCTAAATTGGATCAATCTGCTGCGATGTGACAGCTTCTCTTTAAAACAGCTATCTGCTGCATAATAGATGTCCAGCCCTGGCATACGGTTAAAACCGATAACACAATCGATGCCCTCATCAGCAAATCGGGCCCGCAATGCCCGGTGGAATGCCTGATACTTTGCATAATTGGTCAGGCGTTTCACTTCCGCCTGATGCACTGAAAAACCTTGCGGAATCTCACCCTCCCAAGTCAAACAATAGACATGGATCTCATGTCCCCAGGACTGACACTCCTGCGCAATGCGGCACATATCACGCTGCAGCCCACCATAGGGAAAATATTTGAACAGGACGAAGGCCAGCTTCATGCTGCCGTCCATTGAGCCTGTTTTTTGAAACGATCCCAAACAGCCATCGGTGTAAGCTGCTCATAACAAGCGGGTTGCACACTGGATTCACCCACATAGTCACAGACCTGTTTGAGGCAGGGGGCGCATGGGAACTCTGCAACTAGATTTTGATGATGGGCACCCATCACCCCTGTCAGATCCGCTCTTGTGGCACCATAGATAGTCACCCCTGGAACCGCCAGCGCAGCCGCCAGATGGCTAAGGCCACTATCGAGCCCAATGACACCAACTGCACCACGCAACTCCTGCATCAATTCTGTCAGGTTCATTTGCGGCAGGATCTGGACAGCAGGGTGATCTGCCGCCAATCGCTCTGCACGCGCTCTCTCTTCACTTCCACCCCAGGGAAGATGAACGGTCAGACCCTGTTGGGTAGCCAGCGTAATGAGTTCTGCCCAATAGCGCTCGGGCCAATGTTTGCTTGGCCAGGTCGTACCATGCAGAAATACCAGATAGGGGCTGTTTTCTGTTTGGCCGCCGCCTATCTGGATATTACTTAACCCATATTCTGGTGCTGTTTCTGGCAGCTTGTAATTAAGCGCCTGAGCAAATAGCTGTCGCACACGTGCTATGGCATGCTGCTCACGCGAGATGGTGTAACGATTTTTATAGGTTGGCGCTACCCAGGGGTCACGGGCTGAACTGCGGTCATAGCCCGCTCGCAACCCTTTGGCCAACATCGCTACCAGCGCGCTTTTAAACATCAGCCCCTGGGCATCGATGATGAGGTCGTAACTCTCCAAACGCAGGTCCCGTAGAAAAGCGGCAATCTCACCACTGCTGAAGGCTGCTTTCCACCCTTTACGCCAGCGCCGCAAGGCAATAGGGATGGCTCGGTTTACTGCTGGATGTAGATCTGGAATCTCTGCAAAAGCCTCTTCCACCACCCAATCAAATCGAATAGCAGGCATAGCCGTAGCGGCATCTGTCACCGCAGGCAGGGTATGAATGACATCACCCAGTGAAGAGGTTTTAACAATCAGTACCTTCACAAAAGTACTCCGTTAAGAGCCTCCTCAACCTGATCTACTGTGAGTGCCTCCAAACATTTGAGATGCCCTTTTGGGCACTCTCGTTTGAAGCAGGGACTACAATCAAGCCCCAGGGTGACAACCTGTGAACGATCATTCAATGGTGGAGTAAAACCCGGATCAGAGGAGCCGTAGACAGCCACCAGCGGGCGATCCAAGGCAGCCGCCACATGCATCAGACCAGAGTCATTACTCACCACGGCATCCGCCAGTGAGAGCAGATCTACCGCCTGTGCCAGTGAGGTACGACCACTCAGGTCAATGCCTCCTCCCGTATGTTTGATAATCTCAGCACAGACAGGTTGATCCTTGGCTGAACCAAACATCCATAGATCCCAGCCTTGCTTCATCTTTCGAGCAGCCAACTCGGCATAGTGTGCCTCTGGCCAACGCTTGGCTGGACCAAATTCCGCACCCGGGCAGAGTGCCAGCACCGGCCTTTTTTTCTCTCCCATCCCCAGAATCTGCATCGCCTGTTCAGCAGCAGCCTGATCAACCTGGAGTTTGGGTGTGGGTATCTGTGGAATCCCCTGAAAATCCGCAGCCAAGCCTAAAGCCACGAAACGCTGCACCGTCATCGTGAGGTGAGATTTATCCAACTTGCGGGCATCATTAAGCAGGCCATAGCGCATCTCACCCAGCCAGCCGGTACGTTGAGGAATCTTCGCCCAGAACGGGGTAAGTGCTGATTTTAGGGAGTTGGGGAGGAGAATGGCCTGATCGTAATGCCGATCACGCAGTTCACGACCCAGCTGCCAGCGGGTCTTGAAATCAAGCTTGCCGTGGCCAAGCGGCATATCAATGGCATCGGTGACCTCTGGCATGCGTTCTAGCAGCGGCAGACTCCAGCCAGGAGCCAATACATCGATTTGTGGTTCAGGATCACGCTGTTTAAGGGTAATAAACAGACTCTGAGCCATCACCATGTCGCCAACCCAGGAGGGGCCGACGACGAGGATTTTAGGTGATTGATTCAATCCACAAGTTCGTAGCGGGCACCACAATATTTGCAGGCCGCTTTGCCTGTCTTTTTAATATCGAGAAAAACAACTGGATGTTCACTCCAGTCATTGGCATCTTTTGGTGGACAGCTCAGTGGCAGCTCTTTACGACTGACCTGGATTACAGCTTGGTTTTCTTCTGTCATCTTTTTCTCCTGATTAGAGATTAAAGCATTTTGTAAGATTTAACTTGAAACGGATTAAACCAGTGACAGCCACTCAGGGCGCTCATCACGACGGCCGTGTACCTGATCAAAGTAGAGGCTCTGTAGCCGCTCTGTGATCGGACCACGTCCGCCATCACCAATGGCGCGATTATCAACCTCACGGATCGGGGTCACTTCAGCCGCTGTGCCGGTAAAGAAAAGCTCATCAGCAATATAGACCTCATCACGGGTAATGCGCTTCTCTTTTACAGGGATGCCCAACTCAGCTGCCAGCTGGAAAATGGTATTACGGGTGATGCCATCCAGCGCAGAGGTCGTATCAGGTGTTACCAGCGTGCCATCCTGAACCAGGAAGATATTCTCACCGCTGCCTTCAGCCACGTAGCCTTCCGTATCCAGCAGCATCGCCTCATCATAGCCACAGGAGAGCGCCTCTTGCAGTGCCAACATGGAGTTCATGTAGTTGCCGTTGGCCTTGGCCTTACACATAGTGACATTGACGTGATGACGGCTATAGGAGGAGGTACGAATACGGATACCCTTCTGCATATTCTCTTCGCCCAGATAGGCTCCCCACTCCCAGGCCGCGACCATGGTATGTACCTTGAGGTTATCAGCCCGCAGACCCATACCCTCTGAACCGTAGAAACACATGGGACGGATATAGGCAGAATCGAGATTGTTCTCACGTACAACCTGCTTCTGTACATCATCCAAGGTCTCAACATCATAGGTCATTGGCATGCCCAGGATGTGGGCAGAACGCGTCAGCCGAACAGAGTGATCACGCAGACGAAAGATCGCAGCACCCTTGTCTGTCTTGTAGGCGCGTACACCTTCAAACACACCCATACCATAGTGCAGGGTATGTGTTAGGACATGGATCTTCGCTTCACGCCAGGGCACCATTTCACCGTCGAGCCAGATGACCCCATCACGATCCGCCATTGTTAACATTGGATTTTCTCCACAGCAATTACTCGTTAATCAGTTAATTTATGGGCAGGCCACCATGGTGGCCTGCCAGATATCCTGAACCAGCTTGCGCTCCTCAACCAACTCATCATCAGCCACTATGGCCGGCGAGTCTTGAAGACTTTTACGGTGTGAGGCCGTGCGCAAGGCACGATAGGCATCAGCCAGTCTGTCTGCCGCCTTTCCTTCCATCAATTGACGCTTGGAAAGCGTCTCAAGCAGACGAATATTATCGCTCCACTCAAGCAGATCCGGGTATTTATGCGCCCATCGCAGAACCGCATATTGAACCATAAATTCAATATCTGCGATACCGCCTGAACCCTGCTTTAGATCAAATTGTCCTGGCTTTGTTTTATCCAGAGATTGGCGCATCTTTTCACGCATCTCAACCACCTCTTTTTGCAACAACGCGGGGTCACGCTCACGGGAGAGGATCTTATGGCGGACATGTTCAAACTTCTCAATTACCTTTTTATCACCGGCAACCGCTCGCGCCCGCAGCAAAGCCTGATGCTCCCAAGTCCAGGCTTCATCATCCTGATAGCCTTCAAATGCCTTCAGGGAGCTAACCAACATGCCAGAATTTCCGTTGGGGCGCAGCCGCATATCCGCCTCATATAGCATGCCCGAGGCCGTACGTGTGGTAAACATATGCACAATGCGCTGACCCAGGCGGATGTAAAAAACATCATTACCCACTGAGCGATCACCCTCTGTCATAGCATTAGGATTTTGACTGCCATGCAGAAAAACCATATCCAGGTCTGAGCCATACCCCAACTCAATACCACCCAGCTTGCCGTAGCCAATGACGGCAAAGCCGGTATCTTCACCCAAAATATCAGCAGGTTTGCCATTAACCGCTACAAGATTATCCCATGCCAGCTGCAAAACCCGGGCCGTTACCACCTCAGCAATCTCAGTCAGGTAGTCACTGACCACCATCAGCGGGATGGCATTCGTCACATCCGCTGCCGCCACCCGAAGCATATTACTCTGGGTAAACTGACGCAGGGACTCCATCTGCTGCTCCAGATCATCCGCATCCAAAGACGCCAATAGGCTATCCAGCTCTTTCTCTAGCGCCCCTCGATGCAGAGGCTCATACAGACGACGGGGATCCAGCAACTCATCCAGCAGTAGCGGGTGTCGCGTCAACTGACGGCTAATCCAAAGGCTCTGGGCGCTAAGACGCACCAGCTGTGACAGTGCCAAGGGCCGCTCCACCAACAGGGCAATATAGGCCGTTCGCCGGGCAATGGCCTCAATCAGGGGCGTCAAACGCTCCAGCACCTGGTCTGGCTCAGCTGTTTGACCTATTGCCTCCAGCAGCAGCGGCATCAACTGTTCCATGCGCAGCCCACCCTTTGCTCCCAAGGCACGGCAGGCATGTGAGCTACGCAATTGATGTAGCCGTTCCAGGCTCTCAGCAGGGTGATTAAAGCCAATACCCTGCAAGATCTCATGCGCATCCTCTGCTTCCTGCCGCCCTTGCCACAAAGAAATCAAGATATGTTGTTCCGCCTCTGCCTCTGTTTGGGGCGCAGCAAATACCTGGTTGAATTGCGCCTGTACCCGCTGGCGATGTTGCTCCAGCTCAGTATAAAAACCATTCCAATCCTCAAAGCCCATGGAGCGAGCCAGTCGCAGCTGCCCTAGCTCATCTTCAGGCAGGGAGTGGGTTTGCTGATCCTGCCAGGCTTGAAGCCGGTTCTCTGCCAGACGCAGAAAAACATAGGCATTGGTCAACTCCCGTTCTACAAACGCTGGCAGCAGGTCTTTCTCCCCCAACAGTCGAAGTACTTTGAGGATGGGGCGAACCTGTAGATCAGGGTCACGCCCACCCCGCACCAGCTGAAAGGCCTGGCCAATAAACTCAATCTCACGAATCCCACCGGGGCCAAGTTTAATGTTGTCCGCCATGCTTTTGCGCTTCAGCTCTTGGGTGATAAGCCCTTTCATATCCCTGATGGCCTCAATCACGCCAAAATCAAGATAGCGACGATAGACAAAGGGCTTGAGCATCTGCATCAACTCAGCTCCAACCTCACGATTACCGGCCACAATCCGTGCTTTGATCATGGCATAGCGTTCCCACTCCCGCGCCTGGGTTTGGTAGTAATCCTCCATCGCGGCAAAACTCATCGCCAAGGGACCAGAATCACCAAAAGGCCGCAGCCGTACATCCACCCGAAAGACAAACCCATTGGCATCCTGCTGGTTTAACACCTGTACCAAGCGCTGACAGAGACGGAGAAAAAACTGCTCATTGCTGAGAAAACGGCGTGCACCCTCCACCTCACCATGTGCAGGAAAGGCAAAGATGAGATCAATATCGGAAGAGAGATTTAGCTCACGAGCACCCAACTTACCCATGCCAAGCACCGCCAGGTACTGCTGCACACCCTCTTCACCACGGGGGATACCCTGCTCGGCACAGGCCCACTCATAGAGCTTATTCAGTGCTTCATCAATACAGGCATCCGCCAGGGCACTCAGATCTTCCAGCGTCTCATCCAGGGGAGCGGTTTTCATTAGATCCCGCCAGATAACGCGCACCATCTGATAACGGCGAAACTGGCGCAATGACTTTGCCAAGGCAACCTCATCAGCCGCCTCACTCAGCTGCTCTTGCAGTTGCTGAGCCATACTGCCCACGGGATATGAATTGAGCAGATCACCTTTTTCCAGCAAGGTAGTCAGCAAATTGGGATCACGGAGACAGCTTTGGGCAACATAATCACTGCCCTCCCAAACCTGTTTGAGTGTACTGATGAAATCCACATCATTTGGGATAACCAGCCCTTCAGCCCCTGCTACCTCACACCAGGATTGCCACAGCTTTTCACTGCGACCCACAAGATCATCTAATGAGTTTGTTTTCATGTAAAGAGCTTAACTGGCACTGCCAGAGCTGGCAATGCAGAGAGTTTGCTTTTAATTGGGGTGCAAAATAAAAAAAGCCCCGGCTACATTCCATTAACCGGGGATAAATTCCAGATTCGATGTGTCTAGTCATCTTTCTGAATCAGCAACAATAGAACTGCTGCCAGATACTACCGAGGGGAAAAAGCGATCCATGCCGCTACTACTTCCAATTCCATGCTGAGATTCCATCTCAAAAGCGGAATTATTGTGGTACTACGAGGCTAAAACCAACATAGGCATTTCCAAACTATCCATGTAAGATTTTTCTTAACAAACTGAAATAGGCAACTTCCGTGAACTATGACCTCGTACTATCCGAGCTACAGCAGGCCTCAAGCTTTGAGCTGTTTCGCCTGCAAGCTGCAATCAGCACACTGCTGGATGACCCCGATCGATTAAAAATCATCAAGCAACAGCTCAGACCAGGCATGGATATTAACTACTTCCATGAACAGGAGAATCGACTGAGACCTGCCAAGCTATTAGAGGTGCGAAAAACTCGTGCCACCATTCAGGATGGTGCAACCGGCAAGCGTTGGAGCATTCCCCTCTATCAAATCAATCTGGAAGATGCAGATACAAACCTCACCCCACAAAGACAAGGGGTTGACCGGCTCTCACTGCGCATTGATGATCGGGTAGGTTTCAGAGGAAAAGATAATGAGGAACAGTTTGGCACTGTCAAAAAGCTCAATCCAAAACGGGCCAAGATCAAGGTGGGAGACACCCTCTGGAGCGTACCCTACGCCATGCTGTTCAGCATCATTGACGGCGAACAAGGTGCTGATCTTTTTATTCCAGCACGTTCACCAGATTGGTAAACTCCATTTAACAAAAACACTAGCCGGACACCGAATGAAATACAAAGACCTGCGCGACTTCATTAAACAGCTGGAGGCTAAAGGCGAGCTTAAGCGCGTCAGCATGGAGGTTGATCCCAATCTGGAGATCACCGAGATCTGCGACCGCACCCTGCGCGCAGGTGGCCCTGCGCTACTGTTTGAGAAGGTTAAAGGCTCAGAATTTCCACTGCTGGGCAATCTATTCGGTACCCCAAAACGGGTCGCCATGGGCATGGGTGAAGAGAACGTAGAGGCACTACGAGAGGTCGGCAAGCTACTCTCTGTATTAAAAGAGCCTGAGCCACCCAAGGGGATGAAAGATGCTGTAAGCAAACTCCCCATGTATCGCAAGGTGTTGGATATGGCGCCCAAAGAGCTGAAACGCGCACCCTGCCAAGAGGTTATCAAAGAGGATGCAGTGGTCGATTTGGGTAAACTCCCAGTACAAATCTGCTGGCCAGGCGATGGTGGGCCGCTGATTACATGGGGTTTAGTCATTACTCGCGGACCAGAAAAGTCACGCCAAAACCTCGGCATCTACCGCATGCAGGTGATCGGGAAAAATCGCGTCATCATGCGCTGGCTCTCCCATCGCGGTGGCGCACTCGATTTTCGCGAGTGGCAGATCAAGCATCCCGGAGAGCCATTCCCTGTCGCTGTCGCATTGGGCGCAGACCCTGCCACAATCCTGGCTGCCGTCACTCCAGTGCCAGACACCCTCTCTGAGTATGCCTTTGCCGGGTTGCTGCGCGGCAGCCGCACCGAAGTAATCAAAGCACTAATCTCTGACCTGCAAGTACCTGCCAGTGCCGAATTTGTCCTGGAAGGACACATCTACCCCGATGATATGGCTCCCGAAGGCCCCTTTGGCGACCACACCGGCTACTACAATGAGGTAGACAACTTCCCCGTATTCACCGTCGAACGCCTCACTCACCGGCAAAAACCGATCTATCACAGCACCTATACCGGCCGTCCACCCGATGAGCCTGCCATCCTGGGTGTGGCGCTGAATGAGGTCTTCGTGCCTATTCTGCAAAAACAGTTTCCAGAGATTATCGACTTCTACCTGCCACCTGAAGGGTGCTCCTATCGCATGGCCGTGGTGAGCATGAAGAAGCAGTACCCAGGACATGCCAAGCGAGTCATGCTGGGCATTTGGTCCTTTCTACGCCAGTTTATGTACACAAAATTCGTGATCGTCACCGATGATGACGTTAACGTGCGCGATTGGAACGATGTCATCTGGGCCATGACCACCCGCATGGATCCAGCACGCGATACCACCATGATCGAGAACACACCCATTGATTATCTGGACTTTGCCTCACCTGTATCAGGCCTGGGCTCAAAGATCGGTTTTGATGCCACTAACAAGTGGCCAGGGGAAACCAACCGTGAGTGGGGAACACCCATTGAGATGTCAGCAGAGGTTAAACAGCGGGTGGATGAGATTTGGGAGCAGTTGGGGATTTAATTTCATTTAATTTAGCCAGTGAACTAAGCTTACTTTAAACAGCCAACATGTTTACTATGCAGTAAAACTAAGTTTACTATATGGCAAAATTAAGTGACTAAAGGTTTACAATGACCAGGCAGATTACAGACCGCACTAAAATTATAAGAAATTTCCTGATCGACGCTGTACGTGCTGGCCGTCAGGACATCGTCCCATCAGCTTCTTCAGTATTTAATATTTCCAGACAGTCAATACACAAACATTTAACGGCACTGGTAAAAGAAGGACAGTTAGCTGCTACTGGCCACACAAGAGCTAGAGTCTACTCATTAGGTTCTGTCCGGTCACATATTGCACACTACCCTTTGGCCAACCTGGATGAACACATTGTCCATCGTAAAGACTTTTCATTCATCTTTGAAGATCTGCCAGAAACTGTGGCTGAAATTTGTCACTATGGCTTCACTGAGATACTAAATAACGCAATTGACCATTCAGAGGGAAAATCAGTAATCATTTTTGCTAAGCGCAATGAGAAAAAAGTCGTCATTCAGATCTTTGATGATGGAGAGGGCATATTTAAGCACATAGCTCGACTACTTGGCCTTCCTGACCCCAGAGAATCAATTTTAGAGCTTAGCAAGGGAAAATTAACTACTGATCCAGATAATCACACAGGGGAAGGTATCTTTTTCACCAGCAGATCATTTGATTACTTCCATATTGATTCTGGCGACCTATGTTTCTCTCACAGCAATGATATTCCCAATGACTACCTTCTTCATAACGACCAGGATAAAGAGGGCACAATCGTCCACATGGAGATTACCTTAGATAGCACCAAGGATCTTGGGGCTGTCTTTGACGAATACAGTAGCGGCCCTGATGAGTATCGTTTTGAAAAAACTGTGGTTCCTGTACGACTAGCACTTTATGAAGGGGAAAGCCTCGTCTCTAGATCTCAGGCTAAGCGAATATTAAATCGAGTTGAGCGGTTCCGCTCTGTCATACTCGACTTTGAAGGCGTAGATAAAATCGGCCAAGCTTTTGCTGATGAGGCATTCCGCGTATTCACTAACAGTCATCCAAATATAGAGCTGATACCTCTCAATACAGCACCACGGGTTAAACAGATGATAGCTCGGGCGCAAGCTGGCAGTTAATTTATTATTGATTCCACACACAAAACCATATCAACGAAAACTACCTGACCAACCCCTTTTCCACCTCATGCCGTTTATCCTGATCAACCAGGGATTCAATCAGCTGTAGTGCAAAATCCATTGCAGCACCAGGACCTCGGCCAGTAATCACCTGCCCATCCACCACCACAGGCAGATCCTTTATACCTATCAGTGGAAAATCCATCCGACCCAGTACACCGGGATAACAGGTAGCTCGCTTACCATTTAGCAAACCCGCATGGGCTAGCACCTTGGGGGCAGCACAGATGGCAGCAACATAGCCGCCATGATCAGCTGTTCGTTTCAGCAGTTCACGAATGCGGGGATCACTATCAAGGTGATCAGAACCAGGCAGGCCACCTGGCAGGACAATCATGTCAAAATCCTGCGTCATTACTGCATCCAGCGTGGTATCTGGCAGGAGCATCACACCACGTGAAGCCTTGATTGATCCATCTGTCAGACCGGCAGTTGTTACCTCAATATTGGCTCTTCGTAGTAGGTCAACAATGGTGACAGCTTCAAGCTCTTCACAGCCTTCGGCGAGGGGGACAAGGACATTTGCCATGGAATATTCCTTTGTTTAGTTGCAATGATCTCAGAGCAAAAAACGGGTTTAACGCCACTCTTACCCAGTTTTTCCAGCGCTTCACAGCCAATCAACCATGCGGGTTATTTAGCGCTCTTCACTTCCTTCTGTGGCGGGGATAAAGAGGCTTGCCGTGGGATATTCTGTCGTTTAGCAATGGTTTCAGAGATGAAAACCAGTTTAACGCCACTCTCTTCTAGTTTTTCCAGCTCTTCAGCTAGGGTAGCAATGGTCTCAGGAAATGGATGGCCGATACCAATCGCTTTGCCACGGATCTTTGCCCGACGAATGAGTTGTTGAAACTGCTCACGAATATATTTAGGTTCACGAACATTATCCAAGAAAATATCCCGACCAGCAGAGGGGATTTGGTGCTCACGGGCAAGCTTTTCAGCTACCGTCAGCGAGGTGGTGCGACTGTCCACAAAAAAGAGGTCGCCACGTTGCCGCACATCTTCCATCAACCAATCCATGGCTCCTGGGTGTCGCGTCAATAGACTCCCCATATGATTGTTTAACCCCACCACATGAGGCACTGAAGCCAAACTGCTGGCCAGCGCATCTTGAAACTGCTGTTGGGTCATATGCAGGGATAGGCCACCCGGCCCCAATTTCTCGCCTTCGTGGGCATCCATCGGCAGATGCAACATCACCTCTTTTCCTGAGGCGTGCGCCTGCTCTGCCATTTTACGGGCATGAGGTGCATGTGGAAGAAAAGCATAGGTAACGGCGCCCGGCAGCTCCAGCGCCCTGTTTCCATCCTGGAGCCGATGCCCCATATCATCAATAATGATGGAGATGACTGGCTGTGCCTGCTCCATCGGTACAGCATCCAGCTCTTCAGCTATCACATCCCAACTGATCAGCAGCATGAGCAAAACCAGAGAGACATGTAGCATGTTACTTTTCTGGTAGTTGTTCATATGTGCATTAATTGCGCTGATTGAGAATCTCCAAACCCTTGAGCAGGTTGAGTGCTTCATTTAATTGATAATCACGCTCAGCCAGTGGTTTATCCTTAGAACCATTGTCACTCTTTTTAGGGAGTGCTTTTTTACCATTCCCCTGGTCCAGATGACCTTCCAGGTTGGCTTCTTTCAGGTGATTCATCCCTGTTTCTTTTTTGGCAGCCACCTTTATATTTTCAAGCACAATATCCGGGGTGATGCCTTCAGCCTGAATGGATCGGCCAGAGGGAGTGTAGTAGCGCGCTGTTGTCAGTTTAATCGCCCGTTTCTCGGAGATGGGGATAACCGTCTGAACCGACCCTTTACCAAAGGTCTCTGAACCCATGATGATGGCGCGTTTTCGATCCTGCAAAGCACCCGCAACAATCTCACTGGCCGAGGCTGATCCACCATTGACCAATACCACGATGGGTGCGCCCTCCAACACATCATCCGGTGCTGCGTTGAATTTAAGCTGAGAATCCTTAACCCGCCCTTCGGTATAGACAATCAGCCCATCTTCAAGAAAGGCATCACTAACCGCCACCGCACCGTTTAGTACGCCACCCGGGTTATTGCGCAGATCCAAAATCAATCCTTTCAGGGTGCCCCCACTCTCATCCTTTAAGCGTTGAATATTTTTCAGCATATCCTCGCTGGTGTGTGCCTGAAAGTGGGAGATACGAATATAGCCAAGTTTTTCCGCCAGCATGCGCCCTTTAACACTGCTGGTTTTGATAATGTCGCGAATAATTTCTATCTGAAAGGGTGCATTACTCCCTTCACGAACCACCATGATGACGATTTTACTGCCCGGCTTGCCACGCATGATCTTAACCGCATCATTGAGGCTCATACCTTTAACCGGCTTATCATCCAAACGAATAATCAGGTCACCCGCTTCAACGCCTGCTCGTTGTGCTGGGGTGTCATCAATAGGAGAGATAACCTTTACGAAGCCATTTTCCATTCCCACTTCGATGCCTAAACCGCCAAATTCGCCTGTTGTGCCTACTCGTAACTCTTTAAATTCGTCATCACCTAAATAGGCCGAGTGCGGGTCAAGCCCCGCCAACATGCCACGAATAGCATGTTCCAACAGCACTCGGTCCTCCACCGGCTCAACGTAGTCACGCTTAATGCGGCCAAAGATTTCAGCAAAGGTGCGCAACTCTTCCAGAGGCATCTCAGAATCTGAGGTTGCAGGAGCTGCATCCTGGTTCTCTTCAGCCATCGCCACGCGATCTGGCAGAAAAGCCCCGCCAATCATTAAACCCAGCATCAGTGCCAGAACAACTTTCAACCTTTGATTCATCTTTAAACCCAGATCCTGTTTAAATATTTAACTTAAATAGTATAGAACTCAGCAGCATAAGCTGATATTTAAAATTTTTCCTCAACTTTCTACCAACGCGCTCTTACCGCTAACCCTTAGAACCCCAGTCACTCTGTTACCTTTTATTTTTTTACACCAGCGTTTGGGGTTAACTGGCTTACCTTTTTTACGAATACTAAAATAGACACCCGACTTTAGCCGCCCACCGCTGCTCCCGACCAAAGCAATCATCTCACCCGCCTCCACCCAGTCGCCCGCCTCTTTAAACAGGCTCTGATTGTGGCCATAAAGGCTCATGTAACCATTACCATGGTCAATAATCAGCAGCAGACCAAATCCTCGCAGCCACTCAGCAAAAGCAACGCGCCCATGGTGTACAGCCTTCACCTCTTGACCCTCCTGGCCGGCAATCACCACACCATCCCAACGCAGGCCGGCCCCTTTTGACGAACCAAAATGAGCAATGAGTTTCCCTTTTGATGGCCAGGGCAAACGCCCTTTCAAGCTGCGAAAAGCCTTATGCACCTCGGCTTCGGCTGGGGGTGGTGCTAGCTCCTGCTGTAACCGCAGCATAAGAGACTTCAGCTGATGTTCATTCTGCTTCAATCCACCCAGCTCTTGACCCTGACTGCTTATTTTTTCTGCAAGCGATTTAACCACCTCATAACGTGCCACCTGCGCCTTTTTTAACTCATCTTGCTGCTGCAGCTCTTTGGCCTGCAACTCTTCCAACCTATTAGTCTCACTAATAAGGTCAGCCTCTGTCTCCTGTAGATTTTTTATCAGTCCTTGAATGAGTGCCAACTGCTCCATTCTGGCCTGATTAAAATAGTCGTAATAGGCCAGAACCCGGCTAATGGTGGCAGGATCCTGCTGATTAAGCAGGATCTTTATGCGTTCTTGCCGCCCCATGGCGTAGGCCGTGCGAATCTGCTGTGACAAAAGCGAGCGGTGGGTATCCAGCTCTTGCGCTTGTTTAGTCTGTTTTTTCTGCAACTGTTTAAGCTGCTGCTGTTGACGGCTCAAGCTGCTTGCCAGCACGCGTAAACGGCGTGCTAACTGACCAATTTTCTGCTCTACCACTTGTAGATTCTTATTCAGCTCCGTCTGCTGATTTTTCGATGACTCCAACTCTGATTGAAGATTACTGATACGTCCACGAACCTCTTTCAGCTTCTCCTGTTTAGTATCAAGCACTGTGGCTTGAGCACAGGTCATCATGCCAAACAGTAGTATGCCAGCGCCTTGTATCCGCAAAAAATGTACTCGGGGTGATTGGATCATAAATCGGTAAGTAGCTGTGTTTAGCTATGATCCACCAAGGGTCGCCCTTCCATCTCTGCGGGTTGATCCAAACCCAGTAGTTTCAACATCGTAGGGGAGAGATCACAGAGTGACCCCTGCTCTGCCAGCTCCGCAGCTGATCCAACATAGATCAGCGGCACAGGGTTATGGGTATGTGCCGTATGCGGTTGCCCACTCTCTGGATCTCGCATCTGCTCAACATTACCGTGATCTGCCGTTATCAACATCTGACCACCCACACCTTCAATAGCCGCAATAACTCGCCCCAGATTCCGGTCTATTGTCTCAACCGCCTTAACCGCTGCTGCATAAATACCCGTGTGTCCCACCATATCTGGATTGGCCATATTGCAGATAATGACATCATATTGCCCACCTTCAATTGCCTCAATCAGCCTATCTGCAACCTCATCGGCACTCATCTCAGGTTGCAGGTCATAGGTTGCCACCTTGGGTGATGGCACCAAAATGCGATCTTCATTTTCAAACGGCTCTTCCCGTCCACCATTAAAGAAGAAGGTGACGTGGGCATATTTTTCAGTCTCAGCCAGACGCAGCTGCCGCAAACCATGCTTCGCGATAACCTCACCAAAGACGTTATGCAGATCATTGGGCGGAAAAACAACCGGCGTATCAAATGCCTGATTGTATTGAGTGAGGGTTACAAAGCTCGACAGCTTTGGTGTGACGTGCCGGTCAAAACCACTAAAATCAGATTCAATAAAGGCCTGGGTAATCTCGCGGGCACGATCTGAGCGGTAGTTCATGAAGATCACCGCATCGCCATCTTCAATCAATGCAGGTTTGTCATCAGCCCCCTGGATTCGAGTAGGCTCAACAAATTCATCGGTTTCACCCCGCTCATAGGCCTGATGCAAAGCAGTGATTGCATCAGCAGCTTTAAACTCCGCCTTGTCTTCAGTCATGACAGCATAGCCTTTCTCAACACGCTCCCAGCGCTGATCCCGATCCATGGTGTAGTAACGCCCTGTAATGCTGGCAATACGCCCAACTCCCTGATCAGCAAACACCTTATTCATCGCCTGCAATGAAGGCTCTGCACTTTTTGGTGGCACATCCCGACCATCCAATAAGGCATGCATGTAGATTTTTGTAGCTCCCCTTTTCGCCGCCATTCGCGCCATGGCATGAATGTGCTCTTCATGGCTGTGCACCCCACCTGGCGATAACAATCCCATGATATGCACTGCTTTGCCATTGGTGACAGCACGATCTACCGCTTGTGTCAGGGTAGGGTTGGAATAGAAATCACCCGAATCAATGGATCGACCAATACGAGAAAGCTCCTGATAGACCACCCGGCCTGCCCCTAAATTGAGATGTCCAACCTCTGAGTTGCCCATCTGCCCATCCGGTAAGCCAACGGCCTCACCCGAGGTACTAATCAAAGTATGAGGGTACTGTTGCCAGAGCCGATCCCATACAGGCGTCTGCGCACCATGAATGGCGTTATCATCACCGCCTTCCCTATATCCCCAACCATCCAGAATTAGCAGTACAACGGGTTTGACTTTGTCTATCATCAGTTTTTATCTTCGTAATTGGTCATCGGACTATTGAATCATGCCGCCCAAACTCTGGCAAAGCTATTCCTTATAATCCTGAGAAAACAGGTAAAGGTTCTCAACCCTTACCTAAACAGAGTATTATTCTATGCTGTTTTGCTAATGTAGCAGTCACTAGAACCAAAATGCATCCATGAAACCACCCATAATAAATGATGATGACATTGCCCGCGCCTCACTCTCCCTTAAAGCGATGTCTCATCCTCTACGGCTAAAAATCCTGTGCGTACTGGGCAATGCTGAAATCAGCGTCCAGGATATCGTTGATCATGTTGGCACTTCGCAAAGCAATATATCCCAACATCTTGCCATTCTGCGGGACAAGGGTATCCTAGCGTGCCGAAAAGATGCCAACCGCGTCTATTACCGGATCAGCGACAATCGCACATTACGTCTTATCAAGATGATGCGAGAGATTTTTTGTTCCCAGGATCACTAACCTTAATGGAATGGTACAGAAGATAACTTCTACACCGTGACCCCGGATTTTATACCAATCAGGCACTATGAAAAATGGCACAATTTAACGAATTTGTTAGTAACAACTTTCCACTCTTCCTCGGTTTAGCTGTTGTGCTGGGGCTGCTGGCACAGAACCTCTGGGCAAGCCTCACCAATAAAACCGCTATCGACCCAGCGCGCCTCACAGAATTGATTAACCGAGAAGATGCTCTGGTCGTCGACGTTCGCGCCATGGCAGATTATGCAAAAGGCCATATCATTAATGCCATTAACATCCCCAGCAACGGTTTTAAAGATCAGCTCCACCAGCTAAAAAATAAAGAACAACCCATCATTGTTACCTGCAACACCGGTTCAACATCCAGTAGCATCTGCAAACTATTGCGTGCAAATGACTTTGAAAACGTCTACGAACTAAAAGGCGGCATGGCAACATGGATCAGCGTTAATCTGCCTCTGAGTAAAAATAAAAATAAAAAAAGCTAGCCAGCATCTTTTAAGATCTAGCCAAAATGATTTTTCCACCGTAGATTCTCTCTAGCCCTACAGACTCCTAAAAATCTATAAACCTGACAACTGGACCCTAAAATGACTGATAACAAAAAAGAGCAAACAGCAGCGACCCCACGCGAGTTTGCGATACAGCGCATCTACACCAAAGATATCTCCTACGAAACACCCAATGCCCCTCAAATCTTTAACAGCGAGTGGAAACCCGAATCCAACCTCAACCTTAATAGCGAAGCCAAACAGATAGGTGAAGATAGCTATGAGGTTGTCCTCTCTGTCACTGTTACCACCAAGGTTGACGGCAAGGTAGCCTTCCTGGTTGAGGCGCAGCAGGCTGGCATCTTCAGACTCGTGGGCTTTCCAGATGAGGAGAAGGGACACATGCTGGGCAGCTACTGCCCCAACACCCTGTTCCCCTATCTGCGTGAAGTGGTCTCTGATCTGGTCATGAAAGGCAGCTTCCCTCAGCTTGTGCTTACACCTGTTAATTTTGATGCGCTCTATGCCCAACATCTGGCTGAAAAAAGCGCCAAAGAGAAGACTGATAGCAAAGCTACAACACACTAGCCATAACTGAGACTCTCCACTATGTCGCCAACAACAACCATCGCAGTACTGGGCGCAGGTTCCTGGGGCACTGCCCTGGCCATCCTGCTCAGCCGCAATGGCAACAACGTGCGACTTTGGGGACACCTCAAAGCAGAGATAGAGCCACTGCAACAAGATCGGGAGAACCGGCAATATCTACCGGGCATCCCACTACCTGAGCTACTGCAGCCGGTTTCTGACCTGGCTGAAGCGGTAACAGGTGCTGACCAGCTGCTGGTCGTGGTTCCCAGCCACGCCTTCCGCCAGGCACTGGAGGCCGTCAAGCCACTGATCGCCACAGATACCCCGGTCAGCTGGGCCACTAAAGGGCTTGAGCCAAAAACCCGCAAGCTGCTGCATCAGGTCACACTCGAAGTATTAGGTGAACGGCCCATCGCTGTAGTCTCAGGCCCAACCTTTGCCATGGAGGTAGCCGCCGGCCTGCCAACCGCTATCACCGTAGCTTCACCTTCAGCTGAGCATGCCCAACGCTTTGCTGGTTATCTCAACTCCGACTGCTTTCGTGCCTATACCAGTGATGACATCATCGGCGTACAGATTGGTGGCGGTGCCAAAAATGTGCTCGCCATCGCCGCTGGCATTGCCGATGGTCTTGGCTTTGGTGCCAACACCCGTGCAGCCCTCATCACCCGTGGATTGGCTGAGATCATGCGATTGGGACAAGCGGTCGGTGGCAAGCCTGAGACCTTCATGGGACTGGCTGGGCTGGGCGATCTGGCACTCACCTGCACCGATAACCAGTCACGCAACCGGCGCATGGGATTGGCGCTAGCCAAGGGGTTGACCATCGAACAGGCGCGCAAAGAGATTGGGCAAGAGGTAGAGGGAGTCGGCACCGCCCAGGAGGTTTTCGACAAAGCCAATGAATTGGGTGTAGAGATGCCGATCACCGAGCAGGTCTACCGGATACTCTACGAAGGGTTAGATCCGAAAGAGGCCGTGCATCGACTATTGGCCAGAGACATCAAGGCAGAATACTAACTGCCACCGGCAAACCCCTGTTGTCGCCAGGCTTCATAAAGAATGACAGCCGCAGCATTCGACAGATTCATACTTCGGTTTTCCGGCAGCATCGGGATGCGAATCAGCTGTTCAGGCGGCAACTCATCCAATAGGGATTGCGGCAGTCCCCGCGTCTCTGGCCCAAATAACAAGGCGTCCCCCGCTTCATAGGCAGCATCCGTGTAGTATTGGCTAGCCCGCGTGGTGCAGGCAAAGAGACGAGCTGGCTGGCACGCCGACATAAAGGCCGCCATGCTTTTGTGCTCTTGCACCCCCACCCATTCACGGTAATCCAGCCCGGCACGGCGCAGGCGTTTATCATCCAAAGTAAAACCTAATGGATGAATTAAATGCAAAGTGCTGCCAGTATTGGCGCACAGGCGTATGATATTACCCGTATTGGGTGGTATCTCCGGCTCAAACAGAACAATATGAAACATAGGTCTATCTCATGGCATCAAATTCAGACACATCCTTGGCCGTAGATTTCTGCGGGCTCCATTTCAACACCCCCCTGGTACTGCTCTCAGGCTGTGTCGGCTTTGGCGAAGAGTATACGCGGGTGAAGGGCTTTTCCAACCGCGATGCGGGGGCCATCTGCCTAAAAGGTACTACCGGAGAGGCTCGCCCTGGCAATCCACCCCATCGCGTCTATGAAACACCCAACGGGATGCTAAATGCCATTGGTCTGCAAAACCCTGGTGTCGCCAAGGTAGTGGATGAGATCCTGCCACAACTTGATTTTGAAGAGACTCGCTTCATCGCCAATGTCTCTGGCTCCAGTATCGAAGAGTATCAAGCGGTTACCGAACGATTCAACGACTCCCCTATTGATGCCATCGAGATCAACATCTCCTGCCCCAATGTGAAAGAGGGCGGTGTTACCTTTGGCAATGACCCTGCCATGTCAGCCAAGGTGGTAGCCGCCTGCCGCAAGATGACCAACAAACCGCTGATTATCAAACTCTCGCCCAACCAGACCGACATCGCCACCAACGCCAAAGGCTGCATTGAAGCGGGGGCAGATGCCTTCTCAGTGATCAACACCCTGATGGGCATGGCTATCGACATCGAAAGCCGCACCCCCATCATCGGCAACAACCAAGGCGGCCTCTCTGGTCCAGCCATCAAACCTGTGGCGCTGCTCAAAGTGCATCAGGTCTATCAGGTCTGCCGTGACCACGGCATTCCCATCATCGGCCAGGGCGGCATCTGCAATGCTGAAGATGCTATTGAATTCCTAATCGCTGGAGCCACCGCCGTCGGCATCGGCACGGCGCTGTTCTACGATCCGCTGGTATGCCAAAAGATCAATCAAGGCATTCAAGAGTATCTGGCACGGCACGAACTGCAGTCTGTCGCTCAGCTCACCGGCACACTGCAGTTGCACAGTCGTTAGAGCTCAAAGCATAGATACCCGAACCATAAAACAATTAGCAGCAGACCCTTGAGACACTGAAATGATCAGCATTGGTACGAATCACACATTAGAAGTAGTGAAAACAGTCCCTTTTGGTTTCTATTTGGATGCCGGTGACCTTGACGAGGTATTGTTACCACGCAAGCAAGCACCAAAAGGTCTGTCCGTAGGCGATTATATCGATGTATTCCTTTATCTGGATTCTGAAGATAGACCTATAGCCACAACAAAAACCCCAAAAGCCCGCGTAGGGGAATTCGCCTATCTCAAGGTATTGGCTCTCACTGATGTGGGGGCTTTTTTAGACTGGGGGCTGGATAAAGATCTGTTAGTCCCTTTTGGTGAGCAACACAGACCCATGGAAGTTGAACACGCTTATTTGGTCTATTTATATCTGGATAAGGTTGATGGCCGGATTACTGCATCATCCAAAGTCGACAAGTTTCTTGATTATGAAAGAGCACATGATTTTAAACCTCGACAAGCGGTTAGTTTAATTATCGCCAACAGCACCGATCTCGGTTACAAAGCGATTATTAACCACAGCCACTGGGGCATGTTATACAAAGATGAGGTGCATCAACGTTTAAGTTTTGGCCAGAACAAAAAGGGATTTATTAAACATATCCGCCCTGATGGAAGGATTGACCTCAGCCTCCAAGGCGGCCAGGAGACGCGCGACAAATATGCCAAAATTATTTTGATCTATTTAAAGCAAAAAAATGGATTTGCTCCCGTACATGACAAATCTGACCCTCAACTCATTGCAGATCTCTTTGGCATGAGTAAAGGAGCCTTTAAAAAAGCCATTGGTGGTTTGTACAAAGAAAGAATTATCACCATCGAAAAAGATGGCATTCGTTTGGTTGAAAAAAATACCCAATGATACTTTTTGAACAGCGTTCCTCCGCACATCCTTTTTTGCTTTAAAATCTCAACCCATGTTGACCTATCCTGATATTGATCCTGTTCTTGTTGCCTTGGGCCCACTTAAGGTTCATTGGTATGGCCTGATGTACCTAACCGCCTTTGCCAGTGCTTGGGGTTTGGGCAGATTGCGCGCTGCACGCCCCAACTCAGGGTGGAAGCTGGAAGCTGTGGACGATATGCTTTTTTACGGTGCACTTGGTGTCGTACTAGGCGGGCGTATTGGTTATGTGCTGTTTTATGACTTCTCCCGTTTTCTTGATGATCCACTAATTCTAATCGCTGTCTGGAAAGGCGGAATGTCTTTTCATGGCGGATTTTTGGGTGTTTTGGTTGCCATGTGGTTTTTTGCCCGTCGCCAAAAGATGACCTTTTTCCAGATGATGGATTTTGTTGCCCCACTGGTCCCTATTGGTCTGGGTGCCGGACGTATGGGCAACTTTATCAATGGTGAGCTGTGGGGTGCTCCCAGCAATGTGCCTTGGGCAATGCGCGTACCTTGCAATGAATTTGTTGAACTGTGCGCCTATAAATTGCATCTGCCATTCGGGACTGAATTTACACCACCCCTGCACCCCAATCAGCTTTATGAAGTAGCGTTGGAAGGAGTGGCACTGTTTCTTCTGCTATGGATCTTTTCTGCCAAACCCCGCCCCGTAATGGCCGTCTCTGCGCTGTTTCTACTGGGGTATGGCATCTTTCGATTTGGCGTTGAGTTTGTGCGGATGCCCGATGCACACCTAGGGTATCTGGCCTTTAACTGGGTGACGATGGGGCAGGTGCTCTCTTTACCGATGATTATTGGTGGCATTGTTCTATTTGTTTTAGCCTATCGAAAAAAAGAGGCCGTTTAGTTATGCAGCAATATCTGGATCTGATGCGTCATGTACGGGACAACGGAGTTCGCAAAGAGGATCGCACCGGCACCGGCACGGTCAGTCTATTTGGTCACCAAATGCGTTTTAATCTGGCTGATGGCTTTCCTGCCGTCACCACCAAAAAACTGCACCTACGCTCTATCATCCATGAGTTGCTGTGGTTTTTGCAGGGCGATACCAATATTAAATATCTAAAGGACAATGGTGTTCGCATCTGGGATGATTGGGCCGATGAGAAGGGTGACCTGGGGCCTGTTTACGGCTATCAGTGGCGCTCCTGGCCTGCCCCTAACGGCGGCTCAATTGATCAAATCAGCAACCTAATTGAACAGATTCGCAACAATCCAGATTCTCGTCGACTGATGGTCACTGCCTGGAACCCAGCCTATGTCGATCAAATGGCGCTGCCACCCTGCCACTGCCTGTTTCAGTTTTATGTGGCAGAGGGCAAACTCTCCTGCCAACTCTATCAACGCAGTGCCGATATCTTCCTTGGCGTGCCTTTCAATATCGCCTCTTATGCCCTGCTGACATTGATGATCGCCCAGGTTACTGGCCTGCAACCCGGCGAATTCATTCACACCTTTGGCGATGCTCACCTCTATCTCAACCATCTGGAACAAGTAGAGCTACAACTCTCACGGGAACCCTATCCGCTGCCCACGATGAAATTAAACCCTGCAATCGATTCACTGTTTGATTTCACCTATGACGATTTTGAACTGGTAGATTATCAATCGCACCCACACATCAAGGCACCCGTCGCCGTTTAGTTCCTGTTTTCAAAGCCTTGGGGGATTTTCAATCTAAACTTAGGTATTAAGTGGAGATTAAATATGCGGACAATTGAAGCTATTGGTGCAGCATCCTGTATCGCGGGCAATCGTTTCGGTTGTTGCGGCGGACCACGCATGTTGCGCCACTCGGGTATCGTAGGTGCATTGGCACGGAAACATGGTCTACTCCTAAACTGGCAACAGGTTTTAGAACCCCACACAGAGACAGATAAAGAGACTGCTCTACGCGCGCTTTTCCATAATCTCTCACAACAGGTGCAGACACTGGTGAGGCAACAACGCCCCTTTGTGTTTATGGGCGGTGACCACGCCTGTGCCATGGGGGTTTGGGGCGGCGTACTTTCGGCCATCCGGCAACGGCAGAACCTTGGACTCATCTGGATTGATGCCCATATGGATTCACACACCTTTGCCACCTCAGGTTCCGGCAACATCCACGGCATGCCACTAGCTGCACTGTTGGGACAGGCTGACCCCAGGCTGGCCAATATTTATGGCCAGCACCCTTTTCTTGACCCATCACGTTTGGTATTGATTGGCGTACGCAGCTATGAAAAGGCCGAACAGCAACTGCTCAAACATCTGGGGGTGCAGGTTTACGATATGGCCAGAATTCGCCGATCAGGCGGATTGGGGGTTGTGCTACGCCGGGTGCTAAATAGCATGCGCAGTCGCTGTCATCATTACGGCATTACCATTGATCTGGATGGAATAGATCCACGAGATGCCCCGGGCGTTGGTGTCCCCGTTGTTGGTGGTCTATCAGGTGCTGTACTGTCCCGAACACTGAAAGGGCTGGGATCAGACCCCGCTTTGGTTGGCCTGGAAATTTCTGAATTCAACCCGCTGCGCGATAAAAACCACCGCACAGAACAGCTGGTGGAAGAGCTGGTGGGCTCAATCTATGGAGACCGCTGGCGCTAGTCGTTCAGCAGGGCACCAAACAGATTTTTGGGGTCTTTCAGATCAGGAATCAATGAGGTCTCCTGGCCAATGCCCGTCTCCTCAGCCAGCTCATTAACCAGTCGCAAAGCAGAAAAATCTTCCAGTGCAAAGCCTACCGAATCCAGTATTGTCAGCTCTTCATCACTCTCACGGCCTGGCCGACGACCCGTGATAATCTCCCACAGTTCGGCATGGATTGTGGCTTCTGGCCGGTTTTGGATCTCACCCTCTATTTGACTCTGCGGGCTATATTCCACCACGATTTTGGCATGATCCAGTAGCGCGGGATCCAATTCCGTCTTGCCAGGGCAGTCGCCACCCAACGCATGGATATGCGCTCCAGGGCTGACCATATCCCGGGTAAGAATCCGATTATGACGCTTGGCTGCAGTGGCTGTAACAATCAGGCTGGCGCCTTCAGCCGCCTCCTCTGCACTTTTGCATGCCAGCAGCTGTGAAAAGCGCCCTTTGAGATTATTGGCAAACTTAGCCATCGCCTTGGCATCTGGGTCATAGTAACGAACTGCGTGAATATCACACACTCCGGCCAGGGCAGAGACCTGAAATTCTGATTGAGCCCCGGTGCCAATAATCGCCAGCACATGACTCTCTTTGCGGGCCAGATATTGCGCGCCCAGTGCAGCCGTGGATGCTGTACGCAGGGCCGTCAACCAGGTCATTTCACACAGCATCAGTGGATACCCTGTGGCTACATCAGCCAGCATTCCAACTGCCACCACACAGAGCTTTCCCTGCTGTGGATTGCTGGGGTGCCCATTCACGTATTTGAAGGCATAAAGGTCATCATCCGAGCTGGGCATCAGTTCAATGACACCATGATGATAATGTGTCGCATGACGGGGGCTTAGATGAAACTGCTCCCAGCGGCTGAAATCCTCCTCCAGGTTTTTTAGCAGCCGTGCATTAAATTCATCCAGACCTATATGACGAACCAACTGACACATATCGGTTGTTGTGATCAATCTCATTCGGCACTCCTCAATAGTAAAACCTATAGACTAAAGTCTAGCTGGGTTTTGCCCACACGCATTTAGACGGCATGTTATGCTTTGAATACTATGAAACAGGTTCGCCCCATCATCTCTCTGATTGCAGCTATGGCTAAAAACCGGGTCATTGGCATCAATAACAAGATGCCCTGGCATCTGCCCGCTGACCTACGTCACTTCAAGGCACTGACTGTTGGCAAGCCCATTGTTATGGGACGCAAAACATGGGAGTCACTACCTGGTCTGCTACCTGACCGACCGCATATTGTGGTGACCAGAGATCTGAACTATCAAGCTGAAGGATGTCTGGTGGTTCACTCGATTGATGAGGCGTTGGCCACTGTGGGAGATGTTCCTGAGATAATGATTGTAGGCGGCGCTGCATTTTACGCTACCATGTTACCGCAGGCTGATCGTCTCTATCTCACTCAGATAGAGACGACCGTGGAAGGAGATGCTTTCTTTCCTGAGTACAATACCGCTGAGTGGCAAGTAATAGCTCAAGAAGAACATTCTGCTGATGAAAAAAATCCATTTTCATATCGTTTTCTGACCTTGGAGCATCACGGCTAAAAAATCACCCCTTGCACTAAAACCTACTCTAGCGTTAAGGTATTATCAACTGGGGTTTTAAAGAAGGCGGAGCAGGATGAAGACTTTCACTAAACGTACCATTATAGCCGTTGCCACCCTTTTAGTGATTGGCTGTCAAAGTAACCCATCTACACAACCAACAATGCACGAAAAGATAGCAGGCTTCACCCCTTTTGGTGTAGAAGGCGGCTATGATGTCGGATCACTTATTGACTACTCCGATCAATCTTATAAAACACTTTTCACATCTGAATATATTGAGCAAAATGCCAAGCCCGAAGCTCAGGACACACTGCATAAACTTTTTCATACCCCTTTAATACCTGTCTCACCCCGCTATAACGACAATCAAAAAAAGCAGTTTATGAATGCCATTAAGATTGCTCTACTTACAGGGGATTTTGGTCTATCCAACAAGGCAAAGGCGGCAATACAAAAAATATATAAAGTAGATATTACTGTGCAAGCTGCTGTAACAAAATCAGCTTCTGCACCTGATGACCTGCAGCACAAGATAATTGAAGCTATTCCTTCAAGAGGAGGAACTATTATAGGCATCTCCTCTAAAACCGGCATGGCAAAAACACCGGTTGCCATAACCAGCATATTGGCTTTCAATCAAGCCACCGTCACTATATATTTCGACAGCTCCGTTAGCTCGGCTGAGCGCATGGAGATATTCGATAAGATTCATTTTGATAACCGGGTAATCATCAGACTTGGCTCAATGCAAGCCAATAGCCTAATGATTGAGTATACAAAACCAACCATTGTGGCATTTAAAGGTTATATATTTGATAACCAGTCTGTTCATTTCTATAGAAAGAATGGACGGCTACCAACATCAGAAGAATCTCTTGCTCTATCCACTAACAAACAAAAACAGACTAAAAAAACAAAAGCCAAGACCGTTGTTCAAAAAAAGAAATCGGTTAACCAAAGTGATATGTATAACGTACCTTGGAATTAGCAGGCCACCCATTCAAAATAGTTAAACACCGCTGACTTTTGTCGTTTTGGTTATGTTAGCGAGTGTTTTTTGCAAGCCGATTCTACCCTTTACATTAATAACAATGGGCGACCTCCAATTGGCTTCCATTGGCGCGTCTGTTGCTCGACGCTGACCACTATCATCTGCTTTATAGACCATAAGAAAAAACACCAGGTTTTCTTTATCATTAGTCTTTAGCCGCTCCAAATCTTCATCACTCAATAGCATTTCGTACTCATACCCAAACAAAGTAGGCTCCATAAGCGAGAAACAAGCTTCCACATCATCTACTGATTGCAGGCATTGCAGCGGCTCACATTCATCAGAGTGGAACAATTTAAACTGCTTACACTCTTCAAATCCTGGAAGCCCGTTTGGAAAGGTGATAATGGTGTCGGGATCAATCTCCTGCTGTCCAAAAAATATCGTGTTTATTTTCATAGATTCGTCTGCCATTGGTTAGCTGTAAATAGATTAGCTATGTAATCGACCACTCACACCAAAGCTTAAGGACACCTCTGTTAATCGGCAACGGGCAACCCCTTACCTGGGTTAAGGATGTTATTTGGATCAAATTGTCGTCGAATGTCATGCATCAATCGTAGTGTGACAGGGTCAATTTCACGGTCAATAAAATCTCTTTTTTCTAGACCAACGCCATGCTCCCCTGAAAGAGTACCATCCAGCTTAAGAACCAGATCAAAAACATCACTGAGGCACAATGTTGCCCGCTGCATCTCATCTGGGTCATCTGGGTTTACCAGCAAATTGACATGAATATTGCCATTACCTGCATGGCCAAAATTCACAATCCGAATCTGATAACACTTTGCCAACTGCTCCAACCCATCAATCAGTGCTGGGATACGAGAGACTGGCACCACCACATCTTCATTGATCTTCTTGGGTGCAACGCTACGCAGGGCCGGTGAAAGCGCCTTACGTGTCTTCCACAGTGCCTCCACCTCCTCTTCGGTTTTGGCTCGATAGATATCAACCACACCATCAACCCTGGCCGCTTGCTCTACCGCTGCCACCGATTGATCCAGCCCATATTCCGGGCCATCCACCTCAATCATCAACAGCGCACCAACCTCTTCATCCAACTGTAGATCAGAGAAATTACGCACCATTTTAATGGATGCCCCATCCATAAATTCCAAAGCACAGGGGGTAACAGGTTGAGCCATAATGGCTGAGACAGCGGCGGCAGCTGAATGGATATCCCGATAGGTAGCACGCAAGGTGCATTTGGCTTCTGGTAGTGGCGTTAACTTTAGTGTCGCCTCGGTAATAATAGCCAACGTGCCTTCAGAGCCAATCAGCAGGCGAGTCAGGTCATACCCTACTACGCCTTTGGTTGTCATGACGCCGGTTTTAATTGTCTCACCTAAACCTGTGACAGCACGTAACCCCAGGGTATTTTCACGCACTGTGGCATATTTAACCGCACGAGGTCCCGCTGAGTTATAGGCTAAATTACCGCCAACTGAACATACTGCCGCACTTGAAGGGTCAGGCGGCCAAAAAAAACCATGCTCTGCAAGGGCTAGCTGTAAGGTCTGATTGGTAACACCCGGCTCTACTCGTGCCAAACGGTTGGCAGGATCAATCTCCAGAATTTTTGACATGCGTTCCAGCGACAACACAATGCCACCGTGATCTGGCACCGTGGCACCTGTTGTTCCTGTACCTCGACCACGTGCAATCAGCGGGATGCTTTCGCGGTTACACAGCTGCACCAGATCTTGCACCTGTTTATGACAAGTGGCAAAAACAACAGCCTGGGGGAGCGCCTGGCGACGACTATTATCATAGCCATAAGACCAGCAATCTGCCGGATCAGTCAGCAGATTCTTAGCACCGGCAATAGCCTGTAGCTCACCTATCAGTGACGAAGCAAGCTGTGGTGCTGAATCAGTAGTATTCAAAGACCTTGACTACCCGCTTTACACCCGCGACAAAGCGCACCTTCTCTACCACCTTTTGCGCCACGTCCTGTTTGATAATGCCCATCAAAAATGCTGTTCCCTGAGAGGAAACAACCTTTACACGGGTTGCATCAAAACCTTCACCATCGATACTCAGCAACGCAAACTTAATTTTACTGGTCAGATAGACATCATTGGTTTGATCCAGCAAGGTTCCACTGGGGCCAATAACAACCTCATTATGTACTAGCTCGACCCGTTGAATATTACTAACCAGTTCAGCAAAGCGATCACTGATCCCCTGCGTATCAGCCTCACCCGACAGCAGTACCTTCAGGTTATAACTGGTGATGCTGATATTGCTGTGCTTGCTGATCTCAGGATGATCCAGCAGCAACTTCAACGCTTTAATCTCAACCGCTTGATCTTCCAGCATGGTAGGCGCCGTTCGACGGTCATGAACCATCGCGGCTCCCGTTGCTGCACCACCCACTACTGCAGTTGTGCAACCTACAAGCTGAAAAATCAGCGCAACTAACACAATCAGAAAAGTAGCTCTCATAGTCAATCTCTCCTTAACCCAGCAGCTGCTGGTCGATTAAGTCACACAGGCAATGGATAGCCAGCAGATGCACCTCTTGAATGCGCGCTGTAGTCTCAGAGGGCACACGTATCTCTGTATCCCCATCCTTCAGTAGGGTAGCCATCCGCCCTCCATCCTTGCCACTGAGCGCAACCACATACATTTCACGTTCGTGGGCCGCCTCAATAGCCGCATTAACATTGGGTGATGCGCCACTGGTACTGATGGCCAGCAGTACATCTCCCGGTTGTCCCAATGCCCGCACCTGTTTGGCGAACACCTCTTCATAGTCATAATCATTGGCAATTGAGGTGATGGTTGAGCTATCGGTTGTCAACGCAAAGGCGGGTAGCCCTGGGCGTTCACGATCAAAACGGTTCAGCATCTCAGATGAGAAATGCTGAGCATCTGCAGCTGATCCACCATTGCCACAGCTCAGGGTTTTACCCCCCTCCATCATACGACTAACAATAAGTTGAGCCGCCTCTGCAATAGGCGCTGCCAGTAGATCCTGCGCCTCAGTTTTGGCTTGAATGCTATCGGTGAATAGCTGTTTAACACGGTTGGTTAATTCGGTCATTGGTTCTCTATATTTGGTTAATCAAAAGTCGGCTTGGAATGCATCCCTAATCCAATCGATATTCTGCTGCTCTTTACCCACAATGGACAACATATCAAAACGGCAGGGTGGCATTTTGCGCCCATTTTTAGATTGCAGATAGTGGTTTGCCGTCGAAATGATACGTCGCTGTTTGGATGGGGTGACGCTCTCAGCGGGCGATCCAAACCCCGTGGTTTTTCGGTAGCGCACTTCGATAAATGCCAGGGTTTCACCCTCCTGCATGATTAAGTCAATCTCACCTTGCCGGCAATGATAATTCCGCTCTACCAAGCGCAGCCCCTGTTTTTCCAGATAGATCCGCGCTACCTCTTCTGCTTTAGCTCCTGTCTCACTTGGCAGTGGCCTCATATCTGATTGTCTGTATCAGATACTGGCACTGCGGCAGGTGGTACTGGCACAGCAGGCACTACTGTTGGAAAAATCAGCGGCGGCAGATCATCTCCAGGGGCGGTTAAACCTGATTCAATACGTGGTGCATAGCCTAATACATCAGGTAACCCTTTGCGTATTTGTGCCCACACCAAACGTCGGTGCACCTGATTAATCTCATCCAGATAGAGATTTCCAGTCTGCCCATCCAGCGTCTCCCAAGGACTCACCTTGAGCCGCTCTAAATGTGGCAGCAGATTAAAGCTATCTATCCCCATAGCATACAGCCGTTGGTAGGCACGCTTGGCATTGGGAAAGACCGCTGCAAGTGCATCTTGAGAGAGACGGCTCGTTTTCTCACTGACCAGCAACCAGGGAATATCCGGGAACTTAACACCCTCCAAGTCTCGATCCTTCTTGGCATCGGGGTTTCCGGTATAGATATGCGAGGTAGCATAAACCGGCAGATCTGCTGCATGGTAGAACTGTAGAAGTGGTCGGATCTGGCGTGCTATCTCAATTTTTGCAGCAAAAAATACAAAATCGGCATCCTGTCGACGACGAGGTTCATATTTAACATTCTGTATCAAAACACGCTGCATCTCACGATGCCGCTGTTTGCTTTCATCAATATCCAGTAGCGTTAATACCGGCTGGGAAAAATCCTGCCCTTTGGCATCATAGGTTTGATGCTCCAACAGCGTGCCACCCAAGGTCTCCCAACGCTCACGAAAACTATTGAGGACGCGCTCACCCCATGAGCCTTCGGGGATAATAACCAGCGCCTGTGACAAGCCATCCTGCCAGGCACGCTCTGCTGCTTGACGAGCCTCATCCTCTGGTGACAGGCCAAATTGGAACAGATTCTCTGGTTGTCCTATCTGTGGCGGTATCTGGTTCAGGGCCAGCACTGGAATCTCCAGCTCTCCGGCCCGCGCCAACTGTGAAACAGCATCCTTATTCAACGGGCCAATAACCATATCAGCACCCGCATCCACCGCCTGCCGGTAAAGTGGCCAGGTATCTGCTGCATTGCTGCTGTCATAAAAGCGCAGTTGCGGACGTTTTTCTAGTGGCAGTTGATAATAGGCGGCCATGAAACCATCCCGCAAAGCAGCAGCCGCTTCAGCCAAAGCTCCGGATTGGGGCAACAATACGGCCAGATGGCTGACCTGTCGATACTGCGCCTGCAACCGTTGGTAGTAGCCTTCCAGCAGCGCTGGGCGTGCAGGGTGTACCGGGAAGCGGGTGCGCCACTGAGTCAATAGAATCTGGGTATTGGCAGGATCACCGTCGTAACCCTTAATGATACGTGCCAACTCCATCCAACCACCCTGCAAGCCAGGTGGATCAGGTTGGAACATTCTCAAGGCCCCATCAGTCAGGATAGTCAGGGTTTGTAGAATAGCCTGCTGATTATGCAGTCGTGCCGATGGATCAGTGATCAACAGATCCAACAGACTCAATTCACGCGCACTCTCCAGCAAATTACCCTCAAGCCGCAATATCTGTGCCCGCTGTCGATGATAGCGTTGCTGAAGGTCTGTGGAGATATCTGCGGGCAGTGGCTCTTCCAATAGCGAAAAAGCCTCTTTCAGCTTGCCATTTCTGGTTGCCAGCTCGGAGGCATGCAGGCGTTTGCGCAGATCAAAGAGGGGGGGCAATCCTGCAACATCTATCTGTGCCAGCACCCCACTGGCTGATTCCACATCCTGTGCCGATAGGAAATTAGTAACCGCCAGAAGCTGTAGATTCTGGCGATAGGGTGGTGGCATCCGTGTTGCCAAACTCTGATAGAGTGCGGCAGCGGCAACATGGTCACCCATCAGCTCTAACTCGGTGGCTCGATCCAGCTCCGCCTGTGGCACAGGCGAAACCACCTGCTCATCAGCAGGTTTTAGCAGCGTTGATAGTTGGGGGCTAACACAACCCGTTAGCAATAGAGCGCATAACAGGCTTACGGTTGAAATATATTTAGTTAGTTGCATGGTTTTGTTAAGGCAGGCACGATGTGACGAGTATCTTGCGTGGGGTGAAAAGTGTCAATCGAAAAAGGCGTACTCTTTGTGGTGGCAACACCCATCGGCAATCTAGATGATTTTTCACCTCGTGCGGTGAAGACTCTAAAACAGGTCAATCTTATCGCTGCGGAGGATACCCGTCACAGCAAACCCCTGCTGCGGCATTTTGGGATCAGCACACCATTGATCGCCATGCATGAGCACAACGAACGGGAAGCCATGCAGAACATTTTGGCACGTCTAAAAGAGAACCAGTCCATTGCGCTCATCTCTGATGCGGGTACACCGCTGATCAGCGACCCCGGATTTCCACTCGTGCGTGAGTGCCACCAGCTCGGCATTCGTGTCTGCCCAATACCTGGAGCCAGCGCAGCAATCTGTGCCATTTCAGCTGCCGGCCTGCCTTCTGACCGATTTCTGTTTGAGGGATTCCTGCCCCGCACCCAAGCCGCTCGCCGCGAACGACTGCAAGGCTTAAAACACGAACACTGCACCCTGGTTTTCTATGAATCAAACCACCGGATACGCGAATCATTACAGGATATGCAATTAGTATTTGGTGCAGATCGCCCTGCCCTGTTGGCGCGGGAACTAACCAAGCTACACGAAACCCTGATCAGCGCGCCACTGGATGAGCTACTGCAACAGGTTGAAGCCGACCCAATGCAACGCAAAGGTGAGATTGTGCTATTGGTAGCTGGGGCTGAGAAAAAGGCCGATGCTGAGCAAACGGCAGAGGCCACTCGCATCCTTGAAATTTTGCTGAAAGAGCTGCCGGTAAAACAGGCTGCGGCACTGACCGCCCAGATAACCGGAGAGAAGAAAAACCAGCTCTATCAAGAGGCATTGGCGTTACGAGATCCACCTAAAAGCTAATACTTTTTTAGCTACAAATAATAGGCAAGAGACCCGAAGTAAGTACCACTTCTACCCCATTGCACCTTAGCACCTATTTGATTAGTAGAATTGCATGCCGCCAACCTTTTCCACCGCCACAAACCCAGCTTGGACAAATGCCATCCGTTGGATCAAGGTTATTATCCAACTCATATCTGTCTGAAAGGCCATCCCGATCCGTGTCCTTTTTAGTTGGGTTACTGCCCGCTGAATATTCTTGAAGATTGGTAAGGCCATCTTCATCTTGATCTAAGGCCGCATCAGAACCATTGAGTGGGTCAAGAAATGCATGGCTGTCTTCATAGCTGTCTGGCAGACCATCATTGTCATCATCTGGATCATCAATATCTGGCGTTCCATCACCATCAGAATCATGATGACCTGTTTCGCAATAATCGAGCAATGCCTCAATGATTTCAGCTCGATCATTTACATCTGCAATAGCTTCTAACGGAAAAGCCATAAAACCTGTTCGGTAAACCTCAGTCTCTTTAAAAATAGCAGCACTACCATTTGTTCCAATAAACCCTATAAATGCCGTACTATCCGGAGTAACAGCATCACTAAAGTCTGACCAATCATATATCAAACTATCTGAACCTAACCCACTAAATCTCCCAGCACCAGAAACTGTAGCAGTAGAAACCTCACCCACCATAGAAGCAACACCCAGATAACTACTCATAAAGGCAGTTACTTCATTAGTATAATTTGAATGTGCATAATAATCCTGTGCGCTTATAAGCAGACACTTCCCTGCATCCAGGGTTGCCGCCAAAGCCGTTTCTTCCGCTTGATCTGGGCCGGTCTCAAACCACCCGTTAAACCATATGATTTTATTATAGATATTGGGATATGCTCTATGAACTGCCAGCTGAGCTGATACATCAACTGCATCGGCACTGATCACATCATAAGTTACACCAAGCTGATCAAGTACGGTGGTATAAGAGGAAAGTGCACTAAACCCTGGAATATCATCATCTACTAGCAGTACCTCACCGGGTGATGCTGCAGAGGCTGGGTTTGTGTTTAGGACATATTCATCATGATTAGTGTATCCATCACCATCCTGATCTAATGCCGCATCAGCGGCATTTTGTGGATCAAGGAATGCACGACTATCTTCATAGGCATCTGGCAGACCATCGCCATCACTATCTACACTTTGATTGGATAACGCTATTCCCGAATAAAGAGTGCAAATCAGCGCAAAAAGTACGCATAGGCCAGCATGCTGGTATTGCGAAAGCGATGACGCTTTCTCAGCAGTTCTAAATCTACTCCCTATCATTCGCACCTTATGCATTGCCATTTATTGACCCTCTACAGTTTACTTATATTTTTTGCACATCAAGCTAGAGTGGTTAAATGTCAGCTATCGTAGCATTACACATGCAGTTGCCAACGCTACTCCACACGTATCCACCCAACATCCATGCAAAAAAGACTAACCTATTGTCACGTATTGCTTATTTCTATGTAAGCATTTAATAGCGCTCTGTCATTAAAGCCATTTGCATGTATCTTATTCAAAACCAATTACTATTGCATTAATGCCGTACTATTTGAGGAAGCAAGCGACTTTTTCAAAAGAAACAAAAAACATGTAAGGCCACCCTAAACTGCCAGCCCAGTGGATTCAAATGAACTGCGTATTTCTCCAGCCGCATGGAAGCAGTCTGCAACAAGCTGAAGCAGACACTATTCTAATGCAGTGCAAAGGTGAAGTTGTGTTATTTATGAATGAATAAAACCGACCTGAACAAGCAACAGAGACCAGCCACATTCTTGAGATCCTGCTGGAAGAGCTACCAGCAGAACAGGCAATGATTGTAAGCCAACTTTCACTTATCCATTTGCCATACCAACGCTTTCTTCCTGCCCATTACCAAGTATGTAACTCAGTATTTAGATATGTCTGCCTTGATTAATTGATATCACTGAAGCTCCATCAGAATGACTATGGGATCCAGTCGCCATATGATCGAGATGCCAGCAATTTCTCCCCATATCTTTAGCCTTATATAACGCGTCATCCCCACATTTTATTATCTCTTCTATTTTAACCTCTCCCGCCTCACTCAGGTAAGCAAGCCCCATAGAAACCGTGAGGAAAGGCGTAACATCATTGCCCTTATGCTCAATTTTAAGCGCCATAATTCTCAGTCTTACCTGTTCCAGCAGTGTCTCGGTTGCTTCCTCATTCATCCCTGTCACAAGAAAACAGAACTCTTCTCCTCCGATACGAAACACGAAATCCCCAGACCTGCGTAGAACCTTTGTTAATATATTAGCGACTCTCTTTAGGATGAGGTCTCCCTCTGGGTGGCCATACATATCGTTATAACGCTTGAAATGGTCTACATCCAAAATCCCAAATGCAAAACTTTTCTTTTCTCTTCTAGCTCTAAGCAATTCTTTTGGGAAAACCCGGTAAAGGTGTCGTCTGTTGTACAACTTAGTGAGGGGGTCGGTAATAGAGAGTTGCTCAATCTTTTTAAATGCAGCTCTATTTATCCGATAAAAGGAGTTTATAAAGTAGCTAATCAAAATAGCCGCTAGTAACGCGCCTATTATGGTGTACAGCTGCAACTTCTGATGTGATTTCAGTCTTTCCTTCAAGTGGTCAATGAGTAGAATACCGATTTTTTCGTAAGCATTTTGGAAAGCACCAATTACTTTAGTGCCAGCATAGAAATAATGCTCAGCTTCTGGCTGAATAGCGCCATCTGTAATTAATGCGCTGCTCACATCTACAAAGTGGCTTACGTCTTCATTCGCTTGTTCAATTATAGGTTTAATAATATTCTGCAATTGAGGTGCAGCAGTCAGTTTAATATTAATAGCATTAGTAATGTTTTCAATTCCAAGGTTGATTGCGGTCAAGCGTTCCCTGAAAAATATTTTCTCTTCATCGCTAACCGCTCCGCTTGCTAATATCCCGCTACCTACTCCCCGGACTCTCCCGATAAACTCGATCAATTGCGGAAGCTGATTAACGAGCAGATCCATCATGTAATGAGACTCAAACTCACGGTCTAATATCAGATAGGCACGGTTAGCAATCAGCTGGATAATTTGTCGTTGCCCCTCAATGATCTGAGTATATTGTTGAAAACGATCTTTTAGTGGGATGGCATGAAGCGGAGTTGTAAATAGTGTGTTCGCATCTTTTAGCAGCTTGGCGGCATCATTCTCTACTCTGAATTTGGTACTCTGAATTTGCCATTGTGGGGTGGAAATGTTTGCTATGAACTGTCTCTGCAGTGATTCGAGCTTTTGCCTGTCTGCATTTTCTTTGCGCGCACTGATTTCTGAAAAGCCACGTATCTTTTGCAAATGGATAATTCCATCATGGATAGTCTGAATAGCTGCGACACCATGTAATTCATTTTCTGTAAATCTGATTTCTGAATTCAGATATTGGACTACACCAAAAATGGAGAAGAAAAGTAGCAGCAAAGGCACTACTGTAGCAGCAAGATAGCGCCAGGTACTGATGGACACTTGCCGCTTGTCTCCTGTTTCTTGCGTTGAATCCATTGCTTGCTTCCTATAGGCAGAACCCTACAACCGAATGTGTTGTATTGACGATGTAACGCAGGGGTGAGCCACCCACTACAAGTACATTGATTCCCTTTCCCATTGTTGCCACCAAAAAAGCCATGGTTAAACGCATTTATTTTGATACAAACTCAGACGATCTTGATTGATGAATCAAGAGAAAGGGCTGGCAAATAAGAACTATACTGCTTGGTATATATGATGGGCGTAGCCTTCCTGCGGATGACCAGCGTATCAGATTAAGTTGGCTCGGCAGCCCCGCTGTCGTAGGAATAAATTCCCTTAGATCGGTGGCTTTGCGTTCCCATTCTTTAGAAAGGGGCGGCCCTTATCAAACAAACATACTCAAGGAGCATCGTCTAACCTGTCAACTACGTCACATACTAGAGACTTTTTTAACAGAAAGCAGTGACATACATCAATAACAGCGGCAATAGCAACAATTATGAGAATTAAAATCACTTTTGTCTGGACTACTGTCAATCAGTATAGCTCACATGAAGCACGATGCATTGAATCAACGCTTCAGGTATTCTTCGATCTCTCTTTGCCACCTTAAATTAGCAACCCAGTGAATCCTGTAGAGCTAAGTATTTTTTCCAGTCGTATAGAGGCGGTATGCGATGAAATGGGGGCCGTGCTGCGTAATGCTGCATTTTCACCCAACATCCGTGACCGGTTGGATTTCTCCTGCGCTGTATTTGATCAGCAGGGTGAACTCTGTGCGCAAGCCGCTCACATCCCAGTTCATCTGGGCAGCATGGCCTTTGCCATGCGTGGCATCGTGGCACAACTGGCGTGGCAAGCTGGGGATATGGTTATTCTCAACAATCCCTACCTTGGTGGCACACACCTGCCTGATGTCACCATTATTGCCCCACTATTTATTTCCGACAAATTGACGGCATTTGTCGTTAATCGCGCCCATCACGCTGATATTGGCGCAGAAACACCCGGTTCAATGCCTGTCTCTACTACCCTGCATGAAGAGGGACAAATTATTGATCCTGTGCATCTTATGCAGAATGGCTCGCTGAATCAGGATCTACTGAATAACCTTACTGACAACACCCGCAATCCAGAAGAGTCTCAGGGTGACTTTGCCGCCCAGATCAGTGCCAACCGCACTGGGTTAACCCGTCTGCAAGCGCTGATCACAAAGCAGACCTTGCCCGGTTTTTTAGCCGGATTGGAGGCTTTAAATAGTTACGCTGAACAGCTGGCTGTAAGCGCTCTGCGGTCCATACCCGATGGCAAATATCAATTTCAGGATTGGATGGACAATGATGGACAGGGCAATGAAAACATTCCTATCCGCGTCTCTCTAACGGTAAACAATGGCAAGGTAAAAGCAGACTTTACCGGTAGCGCCCCACAGGTATCAGGCAACATCAATGCCCCGCTCTCCGTTGCGGCGGCGGCTGTCTACTATGTTTTTCGCTGCCTCATGCCAAGCTACACCCCTGCTTGTGCGGGCACTTTTCGCCCCATCTCTCTACACGCCCCAGAGGGCACGCTACTCAATGCCCGTTACCCAGCAGCAGTAGCTGCCGGCAACGTTGAAACCAGCACCCGGGTGGTGGATGTGGTGATGGGTGCATTAGCCAAAGCGCTGCCACAGCGGATCCCCGCTGCCAGCCATGGCAGCATGAACAACATCGCCATGGGCGGAGAGACAACTACTGGACATTGGGACTATTACGAAACCATCGGCGGTGGCATGGGGGCAGGTGCTCAATATGATGGCCTATCCGGAGTTCAAACCCACATGACCAATACCCTGAATACACCCATCGAAGTACTTGAATCCCGCTTTCCTCTGCGCATCAATCGTTACCAACTCAGGCATGGATCAGGTGGCGATGGTCTGCACAAAGGGGGAGACGGTCTGATCCGGGAATTTGAGTTTCTCTCCCCCACAACGGTGACACTACTCACCGAACGGCGTAGCCATAAACCCTGGGGGATAGCCGGTGGTGCTCCCGGTCAAGCAGGCCAAAATCACCTCAACGATGAACAGCTACCCGGTAAGACCTGCAGGCAACTGAAGCCCGGCCAACGGCTTACCATCAAAACACCCGGTGGCGGGGGCTTTGGCACCCCTGTCCAAAACCTGAAGGACGGATAAAGCAATGTGCGGTATTTGTGGTGAATTGAGATTTGATAAACAACCCGCTGATCTGGCAACCATCCAGCGCATGACAGCCTGCCTGGAACGACGCGGACCTGACCATGGCGGCAGTTTTAGTGATGGCCCCCTGGGGTTTGGCCATCGGCGGCTGGCGGTTATCGACCTCTCTGAACACTCCGACCAACCTCTGGTTGACCAGGAACTGTGCCTGTCTCTGGTTTTTAATGGGGCTATCTACAACTATAAAGAGCTGCGCAGTGAGCTTCAGGGCAAGGGCTACCACTTCTTCTCCGAGGGCGACAGTGAGGTCATTCTCAAGGCCTGGCATACCTGGGGCGAGGCCTGTGTCGAACGGCTGCATGGCATGTTTGCCTTTGCCATTTGGGATGAACATAAACACCAGCTATTCCTGGCACGGGATCGCTTCGGCATCAAACCGCTCTACTACACAGCTGACACAGAACGGTTCCGCTTTGCCTCCAATATGCAGGCGCTATTAGCCGCTGGCGACATTGACACACGCATCAACCCAATTGGATTGCATCACCAGTTCACGCTGCATGGTGTTGTTCCTGCGCCCCACACCATTCTCTCTGGTATCAAAAAACTTCCTCCAGCCCATACCCTTTTGATTGAAGCTGGAGGTAGGCAAAAACTACAACAATACTGGACACTATCAGCAACCCGGCCAGCAACTTCTCGCAGTGACGATGACTGGTTGGAAGCCATCCATGAATCTCTGCGTGCCGCTGTACGTCGTCGGAATGAGATTGCCGATGTGCCTGTTGGCGTTCTGCTCTCAGGTGGGCTTGACTCCAGCCTACTGGTAGCACTGCTGGCAGAGATCGGGGCCACTGATATCAACACCTTCTCCGTCGGCTTTGAAGATACCCCACAGGAGGAGGGCAATGAATTTGTCTACTCTGACATGGTGGCAAAACACTATGCTACAAACCATCACCGCTATCGTGTGCCCAATGCCGAGGTTCTGCAACGCCTGCCCGAGGCGGTCGATGCCATGGCTGAACCCATGTTTGGTCAGGATGCCGTTGCCTTCTATCTGTTGGCTGAGCAGGTCTCTAAAAAGATAAAGGTCGTACAATCCGGCCAGGGTGCCGATGAGGTCTTCGGCGGCTATTTTTGGTATCCACGTATGCAGTCTGAAGCCACGGGGTCTGCTGTGGAACGTTTTGCAAAACACTATTTTGATCGGGATCACAGTGAGCTTCTTCAAATGATCTCCGGTGATTTCTGTGGGGAAGATTACAGCACCCAGCTGATCTCCAAATTATTAGCTGAACCCGGTGCCGATAACTTTATGGATGCAGTGCTGCGCATGGATACCACCACCCTGATCGTGGATGATCCGGTAAAGCGTGTCGACAACATGACCATGGCCTGGGGATTGGAAGCACGTGTGCCTTTTCTGGATCATCAACTGGTCGAGCTGGCTGCCCAATGTCCGCCAGAACTCAAGCTACGAGAAGGCGGCAAATACCCACTTAAAGCCATGGCGCGTGGACTGCTGCCAGATGCCGTTATTGATCGCCCAAAAGGCTACTTCCCCATGCCTGCACTAAAATATGTACGGGGTGAGTTTCTGGATTTTATGCGGGATATTCTAGATTCACAGGTCTGCCGTGAACGTGGCCTCTACAACCGCGCCTATGTTGAGATGTTGCTCGACGCGCCCGAACAGCACCACACCCGACTACAGGGTAGTAAGCTGTGGCATCTGGCACTGTTGGAATTTTGGTTGCAGCGGAATGTGGACTAACTGAGCGATTAAGTTTGGAGCAAACAAAAAGCGCCCGGTCAAAACCGGGCGCAATTGCTTCTCTTTAGCTATACAAGCTTATTAGGGCATGGTTGAGTCATATGGGCGGGAAAGGCGGGAGTGGAAAAGGAGCTTAAAAGGGTCCTGGCCCTTTTTCCCATTGTTTTTAATCATGTTTGGTGGTTTTCAGTCAGGCACTAAATAGATAAATCATCGAGAAATACAAGCTATGGAGCTATCTGAAGCAACAAAAATTGTCCGGTTGTTATTGGAAGGAATTGATCCTGAAACAGGAGAGGTTCTAGAAAAAGAAAATACATTTAATAACCCTCAAGTTGTAAGAGCGCTATTTGTTGCAGTAAATGCATTGGAAAGAGTTAAAAAGATTGAAAGTAGAAAAAGTGATCTTCCAGGTAATTCGGGCAAGGCATGGACAGCTGAAGAAGATGAAAGTCTAATTAATGCCTTTGATAAAGGAAAAAATATTAATGAATTAGCTACGATTCATATAAGAACAAAGGGAGCCATTTCTACCCGTTTAATGCGTTTAGGCAAAATAAATGAAAGATCATAACTTTATAAAAAGTAAATCAACCTGACATTTTGTTCGCTAGCGCTCTCAAAATGACAGGTTATTTACGGCGTTAGATGCCAGAAATAAGCATATCAATTGCAGCAAGGATTTCGTAACGAAAGTCTTCTAGAGATGTTACCTCTGTCTTCAATATTGATTTTGGTACAGAGGTCATTTGGTGAGTTAGTAAAACAAAGTTGCCTTCATCAAGGCGTATTACAGGACACAACTTTTTTACATCTGTATTTTGCAATGCCGTATGTGGTGATAATGGAATAACAAGCCGAGAATTTAAATCACTGAGCAGTGAGTTTTGGATGTCAATAAAATAAGGGTAAGTGCTATTCGAAGAGCTATCCTCGTTTCGATAAAGTATAAATTGGCTCATTAGAAAGCCCTATAGTTATCTGAGAACAGACCGTTGTTGTTAGCTAACTTATTTAAGGAATTTATGGCTTTTTTGTTATCTCTTAACCAAGCTTGTCGTTCAGCGGCTCGCAATTCACTTTCCAAGGCTTGCTCAAGTGTGGCTGATAAATTGATCTTCAGCTCTCTTGCCTTAGATAGTAAATCACTGTTTATACTAAGGTTAGTGGCTTTTTTTGTTGCATTTTCGTCATATATGCGCAGCATGAAATGTACCCTTTGTGTCATATGCGTATTAAGTGTGCGTATTCTTAATATAGCAGGTAAAATGGCATCTAACGAATAAGGTTAGATGGTGGTTCGTGTGCAGCGCGAAGCCACAATCTGAACCGTTTGTTGGACAAGCCCGTTGATTGTGAAATACCTTTACTCTTTATGAAAATATCTTTTTGACATCTGTTTGTTCTCAAGAACTACAGGTTAACTGGGGTCGCTTTTTGACCCAGGCCAATGCGCGATGGGGATCCAGTTTGAGCAGATACTGTAACAACTGAATCAGTCGCTTGCTGTTCGGGTGCAGAAAACCAAAATTCCTGGCCCGTCTAAATCCCTTGGGCAAGACATGCTGAAGGACCAGCCACAAAAACTCTGCACCCGTGACGTCTTGAGCTTGATTTTCTTTGTTTTACTCTCTTTGTATCGGAAGGTTACTTTCCCATTTGCACAGGCAACAATATCTTTTTCCTGGACTACGCCACGATAGAGCAGCTTAGTGATCCATCTATGTTATAACCAACTGATAAATAGAGCGATTAGAGGTAATTTTTCCATCGTTGATAGCATGTCATTTTCCAATCAACCACCCTTATTTGATAGGAGCTTGGAAATAACCATGGGGCCATGAATGTGAGCAAATGGAGAGTGTAAAATTTACTGGCACCTGTATGGTGCGCATGTTTTATCTGGCGGATAGTACTTATTTTAGTTTTTCTTTGGCGGCTTCAAGTGCAGCCGTCATGCCCAAATCCAGCTTTTTATTGGCATAGCTGACCAATGGCAGAACAGAGCGCATAAGGCTGCTCAGCTGATCTGAACTAATGGCACTCTCTACCCCAGCTTCAATCTGGGCAATGGCCTGGATAATCTCCATGCCGAGCGGATTTTCATCCGTCGCCCTTCGTATCTGCTCAGCGGGAGCCTCTTGACTCACTGGAGTCTCTTCACGAGCAGGAGCACCGGTACCTCCACTCAGAGAACGAACCACGTTATCACCTGTGCTCACCATGCTACTACCGCCACTGGCAATGGCCTTATTTAGAGCGCCCTCTGCCTGTTCAACCAACAGGGTAAAGCTGGCACAACCCTGTTCAGGATCAACCCCTGCCACTCCAGCACTGATCTGAACATTTAACGGTTTACCTTCCACCCGCAACCCTAACGAGTTGATCTTTTCACAGATACGCTCAATAGAACGTAAGCTACCTACTCGGTTGGTCAAGGGCAGAATAAGCGCAAATCTGGCTGTAGCGATACGGGCACAGAGATCCTCTTTACGCAGACTACCTGTAATGGTTTGGCTAATTTTAAGCAATACCCGCGCTGCATTCTGTTTACCACAGGTATTGATGAGATCCATAAAATGGTCGACCTCAATCAGTGCAACCGCCAGCTCTGTCTCATGGCGCACTGCTAGCGATAGATCCTTTTCACCATGGGTAAAAAAGAACTGCTTATTGGCAAGCCCCGTTAGCTTATCCTGTTCCAGCTTACCTTCTACTTCAGCCAACTTTTGACTATAGCCAATATAGGCTGCCGCCCGATTCTTCAGGGTGACACTATCAAATGGTTTGATGATGAAATCGGTCGCACCCAGATTCAGCACCTCTGCCCTGGTGTCATCATCATCATCCTTTCCTGTGATGATAATGACGGGCAGATTTAATAAACGCTGATCATCCGAACCACGAATCAGGCCCAGCAGCTCATAGCCATCGGAGCCGTCCATCTGAAGATCAGAGAATACGGCTACAATATTTTTATTCTGCTGCAGTATCTCCCAAGCCTCCAAACCATTGCAGGCTTCATGCACCGTATAACCATTCCTCAGGATCTTGCTTGCTGCCCAACGGATTACCTTGGAGTCATCGACTATTAGAATCTCTGCTTTTGAAGCTTCACTATTCACGGATTAGCTCTCTTTTTTATAATTACCCTGAAAGTATAGTCGGCCGCTTTGTCCTTCACTCAAGCATTACTCGTTTGTGCTTTCTCCACAGCCCGTCGAATATAACGCACACCTACCGTTACAAGCAGCGCAATCACAGGGATGGAGATACCAATCACCAATGCAGGATTAATAGGCAAACCCATCTCTTTACCGGCTTTAGCAATATAGCCCACCAAACTTGCAGCGTAGTATGTAATAGCAGCTACAGAGAGCCCTTCAACTGTCTCTTGCAAGCGCAGCTGAAGCTTGGCGCGGCGATCCATCGATTCAAGCAGGATTTGGTTTTGACGCTCCAGCGCAATCTCCACCCGGGTACGCAGCAGTTGGCTGGCACGAGCAATACGTTTAGAGAGCGTGATTTGGCGGCGCTCAACAGCAGAACAGGTATTCATGGCGGGTTCCAACCGTCGATCCATAAATTCAGCCAGCGTCTGAATACCCCGAATACGCTCCTCCCTTAGCTCATTGATACGCAGCCCAACCAGGCGAAAGTACGCTTGAGAGGCACTGAGTCGAAACTGAGTTGATGACTGACTGTGCTCAACCTCAGCAGCAAGCATTGTCAGATTGTCCAACAGATCGGCTTCGTTACTACTCGCCTGAGACATCTCTGTTGTAATACACAGTAGGCGCTGATCTGCATCAGTCAGCTGGGGTATCAACCTTCTGGCAATAGGAAAGGTCAATAGCGCCATCATACGATAGACCTCTATCTCAAACATGCGTTGCAGCAGGCGACCTAATTGGCGAGAGCGCAATCGACGATCATAAATAAGGATACGACCAAAGCCATCAGAATGGATGCGGAAATCAGTAAATACCTGAGCAGCACCACCGGAAACATCTGACCCAATCAGTGTATTGTCACTAAACAGGGGAGAGATAACATCCAGGTCTGCGCCCTGTTCATCACTCTGCACAATCGTTGCATGGGTGCCAACAATCAGCTGTCCAGGCAGTGATTTTAGCCACTCAGCTGGCACGAGCGCCAGTGCCGTCTCAGTAAAGGCATCATTAAATGGGCCATGCACATAGAAGGTATAGGTACTGAACTCACCATGCTGCTCCCAACGCAGCCGAAAAGGGCCGAGATCTGCAACAAAATGATCTGCCCCAGCTGCTGGAGGGGGCTGGATATAACGCTCACACAAGACCGCAAGTGCCTCCCGCTCTTCCACCCGCTGCTCAGCTGTCATCATAAGCGCAATATGGCTGGTGCGTTCTGGGGCATAGAGGGATGTGCAAGGTCGAGCATGAACCTCGTTATTCAGTAGGTAACGTTGGGGGTGATTGGGGGGAAGAGAGAATGTAGTCATAGATGATTTATTGCGTCATATATTTGGTTGGATTTTTCAATAAGAGCAGCTTACCCTCATCTTGATTTATATCAATATTAAAGTGGTTTAGGAAGCTTAGCCCTAACAGCCCATCAAAGCCGTTCAGCTCATTCAACACCACAGCTGGCACCTGCTCCACCAAGGCACCCTGGAGATTAACGGCATTTAAAATAACCATGGGCACCTGAATCATGCCATTGGCTGTACTGATCTGAATAGTAGGCTGATCAGATGAAATGGTTACACCCAATTTCTGCGCTACATCTAGAGAGATTGCTGTAAATGAAGCACCTGTATCCAGAATAAAGCGAAAGCTTTGAGGGAGATTATTCAGCTTCACATCCACATTCAACGCCCGGCCATGATCTGAGATGGGCAGTTCAACCAACCCTGGATTCTCCAACCGTTGTTTAGCCGCATCAATCAGCGGCTGAAGTATCGGGCTCTGGGTATGATCCAGTTGCAATGCATACGCTAGATTGGTGATGGCATCAGCATATTCTTCATGCGTGTAATAGACTCGCCCAAGCAGCATGTAGTAGTTGGCAAAACCCGGATCATTGATGATCTCTTCCGAGAGTATCTGCACCTTTTCGTTGAAGCTCAATGCATCAACCTGAGCATTGATAAGGGCGGTAACCACCTGCCGAATCATCAGGTAAACCTGTGCGGTAATGGTGGGATCAACCTCAAGTGCCTGATGTAAAGTAGCTCTGGCTTGCTTGAAATTTTTACGTCGTTGATAAAGTTCTGCTAGCAAAACCAAGCGGTGGGCACTGATGCCAAACTGCTGTTGTGCCTCTGCCAACAGATCAAATGCCTTGCTGAGTTCTTTGTTTGATACTGCTTCACGGATCAATAAAAGATAGCCAGATTCACTCTTGGAAAGTGGCTTACTTTGTTGAGAGATAAGCGCTGGCTGGGTTGAGGCAGCTTGATAGACTGGCAGCTTATGAATGCCAGTAATCTGTGCTGTAGGTTGAATAATCTCAGTTTTTACCGACTGAGGCTGAAGATAGCGTGCCACCCCATAGCCAACACTTGCACCCAAAATAAAGATTGGCAGCCAGCGAAATGAAATCAATTTTTTAACCTAAATTTAATCATGCAAGAAAAACCCGTATATTTAATCCAGTACGGTTAAAGGTAGTCCAAGATTAAGGGGCTCTGGTGGCAGACAGATGCGATCATCACAAGCCTGTAGATTCAGCTTGAGCGGGAGAGCCAATGGCTCTTCTGCCTGCTTATTATCCTGCTGTTTTAGCTCAGCTCGGAGGGTAAGGGTGTTTTCATATAACGCCAGTGGCTCACGTTGAAAACCCAGGCTTTTGGTCTCAGGGAGAGGATAGATCACTGCCCCCAATTGCCAATTTGATGCGGCCTCACCCAACTCCAGTGCAGTAGGGATCAAATAATCCTGCAACGGTTTATGGGCATTAAGATGCCAATTAGGGGCGATATTGATATCGACTACCAGCCAATTTTTTCCCTCCACATCCCTTGTCACCTGAGCCTTTGCCTGCACGACACCGCGCCCGGCATATTGGTGAGCACCCAGCTCCCCTCTTAAAAGCTCATCTGCTGCTGTCAGCATATAGGCATACCCCACTGGTCGACGATTGATCAGCCCGGCAAAGGCCACCAGCGTGGCATTGGCCTTAATGCCATACGCCAACGTACCCGCCCGTTTATCCAACATGGCCAATACCCGTAGTGCCACAGAGTTGCCTGATGGGGTGGCATCATCACTGCTATCCTTTGGGCGACCCATGGAGGCAAGTTCATCAACAGCGCTGTTCATATAGAAGCCGCCACGCTCCTGATCCCAGAATTTGCTCAACATAGCATCTGTAATTTGGCGAGCTTGATCCAGCCATTGGTGATTATGGGTGGCATCGTAAAGATGCAACAGACCTTCAGCAAAATAGGCATGATCATCCTGAGCGGCCGAAACGGATGAGCTGCCATTCAGATAGACCCGCAGCAGCCCCTCTTTAGCACGGTGATTTTTGCTCCAGATAAACTCAGCCGCCTGGGTTGCAGCATTCAGATAACGGGGTTCAGAAAATAGATCCCCTGCCATTGCCAGTGTGGTGATCATCATGCCATTCCAGGCAGTGATCACCTTGTCATCCCGCAGTGGGTGAATACGTTGTTCCCGCACCAGTCGGAGCTGTTCACGAATCCGGTCGAGTGATTTTAATAAGCGAGGCAGAGGCTGTTTTGTTTGCTTGGCGTAGCGATCAAGGGCAATCGACAGGTTCAGGATATTACTGCCCTCAAAGTTGCCGTTAGCCGTTATGCCAAACAGATCAATTGCCAGTTTGGCATCTTCTGGGGATAGCGCCTGTTGGATCTGCTGCTTGCTCCAGAGAAAAAACAGCCCCTCCTCCCCATCGCTGTCTGCATCGGTTGCGGAGTAAAAGGCACCTTCGGATAACGTCATATCTCGCAAAACATAATCCAGGGTTTCACGTGCCACACGTTCATAGAGCGGGTTGCCGGTCAACCGCCAGGCCAACAGGTAAGCGCGTGCCAAATGCGCCTGGTTGTAGAGCATCTTTTCAAAGTGGGGGATCAGCCAATTCTCATCTGTAGCATAACGATGAAAGCCTCCACCGATCTGATCATAGATGCCCCCCTGTGCCATCGCCTTAAGGCTGGTTTCAACCGCAGCCAGTGCTTCCCTGTTATTGTGGCGTTCGGCTCTCTCCAATAATAGAAAAAGCTCCGACTCATGCGGGAATTTTGGCGCTGGGCTAAACCCCCCTTTAAGCTTGTCATGGCCACTGAGAATGGCTATTACAGCCTGTTGAACAGCCGTCTCCCCCAATTTACTGGCCGCACCTTCTCCTGCATTGATCTGTGCAACCGTGCGCGCTACCTCATCAGCCTGTTTACGCAGCCCCTCCTCCTGCTGACCCCAAACCTCATTGACCTGACGGAGTAGCTGGGCAAATTGTGGCTGAGGAAAATAGGTGCCACCAAAGAAGGTCTTACCTTCGGGTGTAAGAAAGCTAGACATAGGCCAGCCGCCACTTTTATTCAGCAACATTACAGCCGTCATATAGATTTTATCCACATCAGGATTGCGCTCCCGATCAACCTTGATGGCGACAAAATACCTGTTTAACAGCGCGGCAATTTCAGGGTCATCAAAACTCTCCTCCTCCATCACATGACACCAGTGACAGGTGGAGTAACCGATAGAGAGAAAGATAGGCTTGTTCTCTCGCTTAGCTTTTTCAAATGCCTCTTTGCCCCACGAGTACCAATTTACCGGGTTATGGGCATGCTGTTGCAGATAGGGTGAATCTTCCAAAATCAGACGATTGGTGTATTTGGGGCTGCCATCCGCTTGCAAATGCCGCGTTCTGGGCTGGTAATCTGCCCCCATGGCACTCAGCGCTGCCATTAATTGCTGCTGCAACGCAGCGGAGTAGGTTACATAGGCCATCGGTGACTCATTCATTGTCCCTGCTCCTGCGTAGAACGATAAGGGGATTAGTAGGGAAAACAGAAAAATACGGCAACGCAATTTCAGCACGACAAAACTCTCATCAGGAGTAACAGTGGCAGCGATATGCCAATGCTGTAGACAAGCTAAGCGGGTGATGATGGCTCATTCCATTTTGCCAAAATAGAGCAGATTAAGAAAAATCACTCAGAGATGCAGAGAGTGGCCGCAACCACTCTCTGCCATAGAGATAAATACTATTTAGCACCCTCTTTTGCTACCAATGCATTGATCACCTGTAGCAAACGCGCTTCACCGCCCGCCTTGTGAGCACTAGTACGATACTTACCATTTACAATCACAGCAGGAACACCGCTGATGCCATAACGCCGGGTCATCTGTTTTGCCCGGTTAGCCTTGGTAGTCACCGCAAAGGAGTTGTAGGTTTTAAGAAATTCAGCCCGATCAACACCCAGCTCAGCAAAGAAATCCGCAATGGTTTCTTCGGTATATAATTTGCGCTTTTGAGCGTGCAGGGCATCAAATAGTGGCTTATGCACTTTATCAAAAATACCCATCGCTTCTGCCGCGTAAAAAGCTTTAGCATGAATCATCCAGCCAGCACTGAAGACTGCTGGCAGACGAATATAGGTTGCATTAGCTGGCTTCTTTTCCAGCCATTGATCAATAAAAGGTTCAAGCTTGTAACAGTGTGGACAGCCATACCAAAACAACTCCAGCACTTCGACTTTTTCACCCGTTTGCGTGGGTTGCGGCTTACCCATCACCTCATATTCAACACCTGCTTTAAAAGCCCCTGCGTCATTAGGGCCAGCAAAGGCAAAGCATGGCAACAAGATCAACAGAAACCAGCAGTGACGTAATTTCATATTCTCTCCATTAATTGGTTATTAAATTCTTGATTAAACAGTAGCGGCGTGCCACTTTAGTTCTATTTGTGACATCACACATTCTATGTTGGTTCATCTCTAACAAGAGCGTAGCTTAGCTATCCTGAGCACTTTTTCAATGAATTTATCCGGAAGAATTGCACAAGGCTAGCGAAGAAAACGATTTTCCGTTAGTCTATGCGGTTCTGTGTGGCCTCAGTATCGAGGTCAACCTAACGGGATACCTTCTGTCCAGTCATGCTGGACGATGCATAAAGTAAATCCAGCATTTACACATGCTTTCCATCCCCATGCTTTATATTTATTTAATAATGAGGTCTGTATGAGCCAAGGGGCTTTACCACCCAAACAGGGACTTTACGATCCCCGTAATGAACATGATGCTTGCGGCATCGGCTTTGTTGCTGATATCAAAGGGCGCAAAAGTCATAAGATCATCCGGGATGGACTGACCATTCTGGAGCGTCTAACCCATCGCGGTGCTGTAGGTGCAGACCCCTTAGCCGGCGATGGCGCCGGTATTCTGCTACAAATTCCTGATGACTTTCTGCGCGGTGTAAGTGGTTGCGAACTACCGCCAGAGGGTGAATATGCTGTAGGCATGGTTTTTCTGCCTCGCAATGAAAGCTCCCGTGCTACCTGTGAAGCCACGGTTGCGCGCTTCATCACCGCAGAAGGACAAACCCTCCTGGGATGGCGTGATGTACCTGTAGACAATAGTGGCCTGGGCGAAAGTGTTCTGCCTAGCGAACCCTTTATCCGCCAGGTATTCATAGGCCGTGGCAGCAACTGCGATGGGCAGGACGCCCAAGTGTCGCGGAAGCCAGGGATGGAGAGAGCGACCGCTGATCAAAATGTCTTTGAGCGCAAGCTGTTTATCATTCGCAAACAAATTGAGAACAGCATTAGAGATGCTGCAGTTGAAGATGGAAGTTCATTCTATTTTACCTCGCTCTCCTCTCGTACGCTGCTCTATAAAGGTATGCTGCTGGCTGGGCAGGTCGGTGATTATTACAATGATCTGGCCGATGAGCGGATGCGCTCTGCACTGGCTTTGGTGCATCAACGCTTCTCTACCAACACCTTCCCAACCTGGAATCTGGCACAACCATTCCGCATGATTGCCCACAACGGCGAAATCAATACCGTTCGTGGCAACCAGAACTGGATGGCCGCACGTCGCCAAACCATGTCATCCGAAATTCTGGGTGACGATATGGAGAAGGTCTGGCCACTGATTACCGAAGGCCAGTCTGACACCGCCTGTTTCGATAATGCCCTGGAACTACTCGTTGCTGGCGGCTACTCCATGGCCCATGCCATGATGATGCTGATCCCAGAGGCTTGGTCCAAGAACCCACTGATGGATCCTGAGCGTCGGGCCTTCTACGAATACCATGCGGCATTGATGGAGCCTTGGGATGGTCCCGCTGCCGTTGCCTTTACCGATGGCCGTCAAATTGGTGCAACATTGGATCGCAACGGCCTGCGCCCTGCCCGTTATCTGATTACCGATGATGATCAGATTGTCATGGCTTCAGAGATGGGTGTACTAGAGATCCCCGAAGAGAAGATCGTCAAGAAATGGCGACTACAGCCGGGCAAGATGTTGCTGATCGATCTGGAGAAGGGCTGCATCATCGACGATGCCGAACTCAAAGCGGAGCTAACCTCTGCCCGCCCTTATCAACAATGGCTGGATAGCACCCAGATTCGTCTACGTCACCTACCATCCGTCGTGCCTCCCATGGCAGCGGATGCAGATACCCTATTAGATAAACAACAAGCCTTTGGTTTTACACAGGAAGATATCAAACACCTGCTGACACCAATGGCTCTCAGCGGCCAAGAAGCCATCGGCTCTATGGGGGGTGATACCCCACCTGCTGTTTTATCTAACCATGCCAAACCACTGTTTAATTATTTCAAACAGAACTTCGCCCAGGTTACCAATCCACCGATTGACCCTATTCGCGAAGAGCTGGTGATGTCGCTGGTTTCACTGATCGGCCCACGACCTAATTTATTGGATTTAGAACAGGGCGGCAGCCACAAGCGTTTAGAAGTGACCCAACCGGTTATCACCAACACCGGTCTGGAACGCATTCGCCGCATCCACGACCTAACCGGTGAGGCCTTTCATACCTACACCGTAGATATCTGTTATCCCGCTGACCGTGGTGCAGAAGGCATGGAAGCAGCGCTTGATGCCGTCTGCGCTGAAGCAGAAAAAGCGGTTCGGGACGGTTTCAACATTCTAATCCTCTCCGACCGCAACATGGATGCCGATCACATCGCCATCCCAGCCCTGTTGGCAACCGCCGCCGTGCACCATCATCTGGTAGACACCGGCCTACGCACCTCATCCGGTCTAGTTGTAGAGACAGGTGCCGTACGTGAGGTTCACCACTTTGCCGTGCTGGCCGGTTACGGTGCGGAAGCAGTCAACCCCTATCTGGCCTTTGATACCCTCTCTAATATGAGGCGCCAGTTGCCAGAAGATCTTACCGAAGATGAGATCCATTGGCGCTTTATCAAGGCTATCGATAAAGGACTACTGAAGGTCATGTCCAAGATGGGCATCTCCACCTATCAGTCATACTGTGGTGCACAGATCTTTGATGTCATTGGTCTCTCCACCAGTTTTGTAGAGAGGTACTTCACTGGCACTGCAACCACAATTGAAGGTATTGGACTACGTGAGGTTGCTGAAGAAGCTGTTCGCTGGCATCGTGATGCCTATGGCGAAAGCCACATCTACCGTAAGCATCTGGATGTTGGTGGCGAATACGCTGTACGCACCCGTGGTGAAAGCCACATGTGGACAGCCGACACCATCTCCAAGCTGCAACACGCCACCCGCTCCAATGATGCCAAAACCTATGAAGCGTATGCCCGCATCATCAATGAGCAGAACGAAGAGCTGCTGACTCTACGCGGCCTGTTTGACCTTGATTTTAGTGCAGCACCTGTACCACTGGATGAGGTGGAGCCCGCCAAAGATATCGTCAAGCGTTTCGCTACCGGCGCAATGTCTTATGGGTCGATCTCCCACGAAGCACACTCATCCATCGCCATCGCCATGAATCGCATGGGTGCTAAATCCAATACCGGTGAGGGTGGTGAGGAGCCAGAGCGCTTTAAAATCATGGAAAATGGTGATTCCATGCGCTCCGCCATCAAACAGGTAGCCTCCGGTCGTTTTGGTGTCACCACCGAGTATCTGGTAAATGCCGATGATATCCAAATCAAGATGGCTCAGGGTGCAAAACCGGGTGAAGGTGGTCAACTGCCAGGGCACAAGGTCAACCAAACCATCGCTCGGGTACGTCACTCCACCCCAGGTGTGGCACTGATCTCACCACCACCACATCACGATATCTACTCAATTGAGGATCTGGCTCAGCTGATCCACGATCTGAAAAATGCCAATCCAAAAGCACGGATCAGCGTAAAGCTGGTCTCCGAAGTGGGCGTGGGAACCGTGGCTGCGGGTGTCTCTAAAGCACACGCTGATCATGTCACCATCTCTGGCTACGATGGCGGTACGGGTGCTAGCCCACTGACTTCAATCAAACATGCCGGCTCACCTTGGGAGATCGGCCTGGCCGAAACACACCAAACCTTGGTGATGAACAAGCTGCGCAGCCGCATCGCTGTACAGGTTGACGGCGGCCTGCGTACCGGTCGGGATGTCGTCATTGGCGCACTGCTAGGCGCTGATGAGTTCGGTTTTGCCACTGCACCCCTGATTGTGCAGGGCTGCCTCATGATGCGTAAGTGCCATCTCAATACCTGTCCTGTCGGCGTGGCTACTCAAGACCCTGAGCTGCGTAAGCGCTTCTCAGGCAAGCCTGAGCACCTGGTCAACTTCTTCTTCTTTATTGCTGAAGAGGTACGCCAATTGATGGCCAAGCTGGGTTACCGCTCATTCAATGAGATGATCGGCCAGCGCACACGCCTAAATACCCGCGAGGCAATTAATCACTGGAAAGCCAAGGGACTGGACTACTCCCGCATCCTACACATGCCAGAGGCTGCTCCAGGCGTAGGCATCTATCGTAGTGAAGGCCAGGATCATGGCCTAGAACGGGCACTGGATAATAAGCTAATCGAACAAGCCATGCCTGCTTTAGAGAATGGCACACCTGTTCGCATTGATACCGATGTACATAACTATAACCGCACCGTTGGCACCATGCTTTCGGGTGAGGTTGCCCGTCGTTATGGTCATGCTGGCCTGCCGGACGACTGTATCTACATCAAAGCACAAGGCACAGCGGGGCAGAGTTTTGGCGCCTGGCTGGCCAAAGGTGTCACCATCGAATTGTCAGGTGTAGCCAACGACTACGTGGGCAAAGGGCTATCCGGTGGTCGCATCATGGTTTACCCACCTAAGGTAACGCCTATCGTACCGGAAGAAAACATCATTGCAGGTAACACAGCACTCTACGGTGCAATCTGCGGGGAGCTTTACCTGCACGGCATTGCAGGCGAACGTTTTGCGGTACGAAATTCTGGCGCCACTGCAGTTGTTGAAGGGGTTGGTGACCACGGTTGTGAATATATGACTGGCGGCGTTGTGGTCTGCCTTGGCTCTACAGGTCGTAACTTTGCAGCGGGCATGAGCGGCGGTATCGCCTATGTATTTGATACCGTAGGCGACTTTGAGCAACATTGTAATCTGGCCATGGTAGAGCTAGAACCTATAACTGCCGAAGATGATGCCCTTGAAGCTCTAGATCATCAAGGCGGTGACCTTGAGGCACATGGCCGGGTAGATGTCAGCCACGACATGACTCGTTATGACGCTGTTCGCCTTAAACAGTTAATTGAACAGCATTTACATTACACCGGCAGCCAGCGCGCTAAAGAGATCCTGGATAATTGGGATAAGTGCCTGCCACAATTTGTAAAGGTTATGCCAGTAGAATATCGCCGCGCACTGCATGAACAGCAGGCTCAGCAGCAGGCGACAAATAGTATTAAGGAGGGTTGTTAATGGGTAAGCCCACAGGCTTTCTGGAGTTCCCCCGTCAGGATCGAACCTATGCGCCAGCCGCAGATCGGGTAACTCACTACAATGAATTCGTTATCCCTCTCAACATTGAGACCATCACCCAACAGGGTGCTCGTTGTATGGATTGCGGCATCCCCTTTTGTCACAACGGTTGCCCCGTCAATAACATCATCCCAGACTGGAATGATCTGGTTTATAAGGGTGAGTGGAAACAAGCGATTGGCGTACTACATTCCACCAATAACTTTCCTGAATTTACGGGGCGTATCTGCCCTGCACCTTGCGAGGCCGCCTGTACTCTGAATATTGATGACAACCCTGTCACCATCAAAACCATTGAATGCGCTATTGTCGATAACGCATGGAAAGAGGGCTGGATTGTTCCTCAGGTACCCCCGCATAAAAGCGGCAAACGGGTTGCCATTATAGGCTCCGGCCCTGCCGGTCTAGCTTGCTCCCAACAGCTTGCCCGTGCTGGACACGCTGTTACCCTATTCGAGAAAAACGACCGTATTGGCGGGCTGATGCGCTACGGCATCCCTGATTTCAAACTCAGCAAACACCTTATTGACCGTCGCATCGGCCAGATGCGCGCAGAAGGTGTAGAGTTCCGCCCCAAGGTGCATATTGGTGTAGATATTCCTGCTTCACAGCTGGCAAATGACTATGATGCTGTTGTACTGACAGGTGGATCAGAAAAATCTCGTGACCTGCCTGTCCCTGGCCGTGAACTTGAAGGCGTTCACTATGCTATGGATTTTCTACGTCAAAGTAACAAACGTGTAGCAGCTGATGACATCCCTGTGGAAGAAGAGATAACAGCAACAGATCAGCACATTATCGTCATTGGTGGTGGTGATACCGGCTCTGACTGTATTGGCACTTCCAGCAGACAGGGCGCACTCTCTATTACCCAGTTAGAGATCATGCCGCAGCCTCCCGAAAAAGAGGACAAAGCTACTACCTGGCCCGACTGGCCACAAAAGATGCGGACTTCATCTTCACAAGAAGAGGGATGCGAACGCATGTGGAGTGTAGCCACCAAAAAATTCACCGGCGAAAATGGCAAACTCAAGGCCATTCACTGCATCAAAGTTGAGTGGACTCAGGATGAGGCAGGCAAGTGGGGCATGAAAGAGATAGAAGGCTCTGAGTTTGAACTGCCCGCAGAAAAAGCATTTCTAGCGATGGGTTTTCTGCACCCCGTACATGAGGGCATGCTGGAAGAGCTGGGGGTTGAGCTGAATGTCCAGGGTAATGTGTTGGCAAATGACACTAACTACAGTACCTCGATTGATAAAGTCTTTGTTGCGGGTGATATGCGCAGGGGGCAATCTCTCGTTGTGTGGGCTATACGCGAAGGTCGCCAATGCGCGCGCGCCGTAGATAAATTTCTTATGGGAACAACAGATCTGCCTCGTTAGGCTTTCACATTAAATACTATATAAAAAGATAGGAGCGCATATGCGCTCCTATCTTTTTGATTGTTCTGCGAGTGGAACCTCAATCCAAAAAGTACTACCTACTCCTTTTTCGCTTTCCACGCCAATACGTCCGCCCATAAGTTCCAGCAAGTTACAGGTAATATTCAACCCAATGCCTGTCCCCTCAATTTTAGAATCATGCTCAACCACTCGATTAAAAGGAAGAAAAACATCGACCATTTGTTGCTGTGCAAGCCCAACACCTGTATCTGTAACGGCAAGATAACAAACATCATCTCTTACTTCTGGTGGCTCCAAGGTTAAACGACCGCCCTCCCGGTTATACTTGATACCGTTAGACAACAGATTAAGTATAACCTGCTTCATGCGCATACAATCCACAACAACCTCAATATCACAACGGCTGGCATTATCATCAATAGTAATACCAGACTTTTTGGCTATTGGAGAGACAATCATTACACACTCATTAACCACATCACCTATACGTACAACTGTTGGAAAAACCTCCACCTTGTCTGCTTCCAACTTAGCAAGATCCAATATACTGTTGATAAGATCGAGTAAGTGCCATCCCGCTTTTTTAATTTGATTTATATATTCATTCTGCTCTTCGTTAAGTGCATTTTCTTCATCATCTTCAATCAACTGAGCAAACCCCAAAACAGCATTCATGGGTGTACGCAATTCATGACTCATACTGGATAAAAACATAGATTTTGCATCATAGGCTGCTTCAGCTGAAACCCTTGCCTCCTCAAGATGTGCATTAAGCATTTCATTTGAAAATTGGAGCTGCAGGGCATTCTCCAACATGCCGGCATAATTACGACACGAACGCACCATAAGCAACGCAAACAGCACCAATACTACACCGCTGACCATATGATACTGATCACTCTGACATAGAAACCAAATACCAGGAATCATCGTTATTGGAACTAAAAAACCAATAAATGCTTTTAATAAAGAGGCATGCGTAGACAAACCACCCGCACATAATCCTGCTATAACAAATAAAACAAAGCTTTGAATTTCTAGTGGAGCATTAGTCGCTATGATGGGTACAGCCCCTATCAAACAGCCCCCTAAAAATGCACTAACAATGTGTGTATTTGCCCAATGTTGATAATCTTTATCCTCTGCATACTGATACCTCATAAGCTGCCAACCGCGAACCAGCGTCACGACAACAAATACAGAGTACCAAATAATCAAAACTGTACTGGATACTGTCCCAAACAGCATATAGGCAATGCAACTCACAATAGCCAATGACCCAATGACCGTGACAGGCAGCTGGCTATAGAGATACTTAACCTGAGCAGCAAAAACTTTTTCTGCTACGCGGTCACTATCCTCTTGATTTAGTTCTTCAGCCTGGCTCTGCATAACACTCCACCACAGCAAGTGCATCTGAAGCTCTTGCTGGCCACAGACTATCCAAAACAGAATATAAATATATGCCAAAAAAACTCATCATCCATCTTGCTCAACAGCTATGCAGCCAACAACCCATAACCACCTATAAGCAGTAAAGTCAGATTTTTTATCTGCTCTTTTATGGTTTTTATACCAACTTCAATTGTATCCAATCTCCCTATGTATACCCTTGTGGTAAAAACCAGCCTGTTACTAGCTTGCTGGTTACTGATATTTATGAACATGCTTAAACACTTAACCCAGTGTTTAAGCATCAGATAACGTGTACAATCTATCAGTATTATTATTGAACAAATTATAGGAGCTTTTCCGTGTCTGTGCTGAAGAATGACCGTTTCCTTCGTGCTCTACTCCGTGAACCTGTTGACATCACCCCCGTCTGGATGATGCGCCAAGCCGGACGCTACCTGCCAGAATATAAGGCCACACGCCAAAAAGCTGGTAGCTTCATGGATCTCTGCCAAAACGCTGAACTGGCTTGTGAAGTAACCCTTCAGCCACTGGAGCGCTATCCACTTGATGCCGCAATTCTCTTCTCTGATATTTTAACTATTCCTGATGCCATGGGGCTCGGTCTCTACTTCACCGAAGGAGAGGGACCACGATTTAAACACCCTATTCGGAATGCTGCTGCCGTTAAGGCTTTAGGGGTTCCTGATCCAGAGCAGGAATTAAAATATGTGATGAATGCTGTACGCACTATCCATAAAGAGCTGGATGGGCGGGTGCCACTGATTGGCTTTTCGGGTAGCCCATGGACACTTGCCACCTATATGATCGAAGGTGGTAGCACCAAAAATTTCGCAAAATCCAAAGGCATGATGTTTGAGGATCCTGGGTTATTGCATGATCTGCTTGCCAAGCTGGCCGAGTCGGTTACCTCCTATCTCAATGCTCAGATTGCCGCCGGTGCTCAAGCCGTTATGATCTTTGATACCTGGGGCGGCGTGCTTAGCCCACGTGACTACGAAGCCTTCTCTCTCAGCTACATGGAACGCATCATTGAGGGGCTGACTCGTGAAAATGATGGCCGTCGCGTACCTATCATCATGTTCACCAAAAATGGCGGGCAATGGCTGAGCCGCATGGCCGAAAGCGGCGCTGATGCCCTTGGTGTTGATTGGACCACTGAGCTTGCCGATGCTCGCGTACAGGTACGAGATAAGGTTGCACTACAGGGCAATATGGATCCCTGTGCCCTCTATGCCTCCCCTGAGCGTATTCGTGAAGAGGTTGCTCATGTGCTCAGTAGTTATGGACACGGTCCTGGGCATGTCTTCAATCTAGGACATGGCATTCATCCTGAAATTGACCCTGAACATGCGGGCGTTTTCATTGATGCGGTGCATGAGCTGAGTAAACCTTACCACGCTTGACCACTGTCAATACCAACAAAAAAGGCGACCATTTAGGTCGCCTTTTTTGTTGCACCTACAATACTCTACGGAAATTCAACTGCCAGCTGAGTTGTTACGGTATTGGCATTCTCACCTGTTCCGCCATCACTTGAGCTGTAATCTTTATCATGCGCCCACTCAAAGGAAAGCGCGGTATTCTCAAGGATATCTACCGAAATACCGGCCAGCCAACGCCTTTTTGGTAGTTCTAACTCCAATGCCTCACGTGTTCCCTGATAAGCAACCGCCACAGTGGAGCCTTTACCCATCAGATCAAAACTGTACCCCACCTCGGCATTCCAGGCACGCGGTTTAGCGCCCTTACCATCAAAAACCACAGCGTTATTATTAAAACGCTCGGTCGCAGCAAGATACTCACCAATAACAACAAAATCACCTACTTCAGCTTGAGCATTCAGGGTCCAGCTCTCAACTCGGCGGCGGGTGATAGTGCCACCAAATTTTGAACTAATACCATCCTGAATCACATCCGAATCACCAAGATCACTTAGATAACCTGCTCCGGCACTGATGGCTGCACCATCAACCTCATGTTGAACATCCAGGTTTGCCCCCCAGTTATTGATTTTGCTGCCCCGTCGGCCCTCACCATTGAAAGCATAGGCACTACCACTAAAAGGGCCATTTTCAAGCCCAGCCTGCAATGCACTCTCTCTTGTTTCTCCAATCTCCAGTGTAAGGGGGTCAGAGATCATATTGCTCTCATAAGCACCAAAGGGGAGATAAAATTGCCCAGTGGTAAGAAACCAACCCCCTCCATCCGGAGGAGCAATATTAATAGTACCGACATCAACTTCCAGACTAGGAGGCTGTCCGAGAATAGAAAGATATGAGAGCTGATAAGCGCTCTAATTGAAAATAAACACCTTCTGCTAACGGCAATGATTATCATTACCATTTGGCGCTCAGCTATAACCTCAAAATGCCCTCATTTATTCGAT
>JAJFJN010000039.1 GCA_021773975.1 Gammaproteobacteria bacterium
CGCTCTTTCTCAAGAAGCGCCTTGACGGAGTTGATGGCTGAATCAACGTCAATGTCTTCAATCTTCAATGGCCCGCACCGGAATGACTTTGCATGACCCCATTGTCGCACGGGTTTTCAGCGCGATAATTTAGGCGCTGTAATCCATTGTGGGGCGATTAAAAAACCATTTCCGCCTCGTCGTCGCGGCATTAGCGGCTACTCGTCAGCGGGCTTTATATTGCCCACTATGGCGCGCCTAGTACTGGCTGTGCCAATACAGCTAAAATCAGGTGATTTTCGAAAAAAACGTGTCAAGCACTTTTTTCTTTATTTTCAGCTGAATAGTTACCGATTGAGGTCTGTTCAGCTTCAACCATGACGGTAAATTCGGTGCCATCAACGGCTGCATTAACATACGGGGTACGCACTTCAAGTTTGTGCCGAACGCGGCTAATGAAGTGCATGATGCCAGAGAGGAGCTCAATCAGGGTGCGTTCTTTTTCTTGTGGCTGGGTGACAATTTGGAAGGTAGTAGTTTGATCCAGGCGGAGCATGGTGTCGCTCCCTTCTACAAAGACAGCTCCACGGCTGTTTGGCCCGGTGCGAATAATGTCATCCGTACAGATGGGAGAGTTGAGGGTTAATGGCTGCCATCTCTCTGCTTGAGAAGAGCGGGATTCAATAAAACCTTCAACTGAAACGAGGTAGGCGATGGGATAATCACAGTTGGCAGAACCAGCAGCAGCTTGGACAGAAGTGCAGCCATAGCGTAGCTAAAAGCTCTGTATTTTATTCCTTTAATAGATGTTTTGATTCCCCTTGCCGTATAGGCTGTATAACGGCAAAACTTTAAAATGGACAACACAACTACCTCAGTATGTAACTAACGCCAAACCTCCCTATCTTTAAAATATCACTTAATTCTAGTTACCCTAGTCCTATAAAACCCACTCGACAATAAGACAGAGGCAAACAGTTTAAAAAACGACACCAATAGTATTATTACTCTTCTCTCCATTTTTAATATTTTGGCACAAGCTTTAGAAAAAAGCACAGACCTCATCTATCAAGTAAATAGGGTGCGGCATGCATTTCTCATAGAAACAGGGGAGCGAAATAGTTTGTCATAAAAAAGGGCACCCTATCGAGATAGGGCGCCCTAATTGTAATTTCCATTTAGCTTAATTCTAATATTTGGCCGATTAATGCACCTTTTATCTTTTATAATTTCAGTAATCCATCGAGTTTGGTCAGTTGATTATTGACTCTACTTTGACTCCTTAATCAGTTCGAGCAATTAATTCGAGTCTGACCTCATTTTTTCTTCATTTTTTCCTAACAACGATATCTCACGCAGCCATCTGAATATACCGTGCACCAATCAGAGGGTTCTGGACAACGAGGATCCTGGGTACAGGAGTTTGGCTCCGCTACAGCCCCGACACGTATAAGCGTATCGCCTTCCCGCTCTCCAGTATCACAGCAATCGCATGGCTCTGTTTCTACCCATTTCCCACCTAACATCACCTCAGTACCTTCGACCTCATTCTTATCATTAAGCGTAATTCTGATTTTTTCTGGCTTTGCCATCAATATTCTCCTATTTCTAAGCTAAGTTACACATTATGTATTGATACAATGCATCCGTTCCCTATAGCCCGGCCAGCAAGATCCCTGCTGAACAGTACAACTCCAATTAGAAACTTAATAAAATACGCATGAAGGCCATGCGCTTGCCTACAAATAGCGGTAGATTGTTATCTTTATCCTCATACCCAAACGCCTCATCCAACAGGTTGTGCGCTTCAAAAGAGATCTGCCCTCGGCGATTCGGAAAACGAAAATCAAGAGAGAGATCAAGGTTCCAGAACTTTTGATTAGCATCCCCGGTTCCTCCCAGAAATTCACCATACTGTCGTACGTATGTTGGTCGCAGGGAACCACCGATGCCGGATGGGTGAAAATATGAAACACTCAGGGGAAAACGATGGGTGGTATCAATCCTACCATTATCAATATGAAACCTCTCATAGACATACTCTGTCCCGACTGCCATACGTCGATTCGGTGTCCAGTAGAGATAGGCTCGTCCCAGCTCTTCATCTTTTTTTGTTTCATCCCATGAGCGAGCAACTAAATCTCGAACAGGATTTATACGCTCCAGATGGGTGAACTCGAGTCCGCCAGAGAGGTTACTAGAGAAGTGCTGATCCACGGCAATCCCACGATGCTTGACCCGCTCTCCAGCTGCCGCATCAAAAAACTGGTTGAAGCCAGCCACCTCAGTGGGTTCTATGGTCTGTTGGGTCAACAGGTCACGGTAGAGAGTGCGAAAGGCTGCGGCACGGATGGTGGTATTCGGCCAAGGCCGCCAGGTCAAACCCAATTTTGGGTTAATACGATGACGCTCATATCCATCAAATTCTTTTGAGTCGTAATCGTCATAGCTCAGGCCAAGATTAAGAGTCAGGGTCTCAGTAAGATCGATCCAGGAGTAGAGATAGGCATTTGTGTGGCGGTCAGTATATTCTCTCTCAATCGGGTAACCGGGGGGAACAATGAAAAAACCGGGAAACAACTCCAGCGTCAAAGCAAAATTGCCTTTGACATCTTTCTCGCTATATCCGCCCCCCCCGGTAAACCGGAAGGATCCATAGTCCAGAAACTGGCGCACCTCTGCACTCCAATCATCTCGATCAGCATTAAATCCGATATCTGCAATACCGGCTGACTGCTCAGTATGATCATCATGTTCCCCACGAATCACCGAAGCAATCAGCTCAGATCCTAGATTAAACCTGTGGTGCAGACCCAGCCGCACCGCATCCAGTTCCTCCCGTCGCCGTTTGCTGGTGCTGTATTGTGATTCATAAAAATACATCTGTAGATCGCCAAAATCCTTGCTTGAGTTTCGTGCTTCAAGCTGAATGCGGGTATCAGGTGACAGATTAGCCTGCACAAAACCCAGAAGTATATCTTGATTCTGATCATTGTTATCACGCCAGCCATCGGTCTCATAGTGGTACTGACCCAGACTGAAGGAGATGTTGCCTTTCATCCCTGAGAGTAAGATCTCGTCACCCTGCTGATTATCATTTCCGAGTACGGCACTGACTTGGACTCGCACACCATCCTGGTTAAATAGGGAGCTGTATTCGTTAAAGGATGGATCTGAGAGGCCCATGCCATCTGGCACTTGTAGCGTTGCCTCTGTCGCAATGGGTTGGATCGGAGCGCTATTCACAGGTTGCAGCAGCTGGGATTGGAGCAACTCACTTACCCTGGCCACTTCATGACGTGGCAAATGGGTGTAGGTATCCGCCAGCAGGCGGTGGCCTGAGTAGTCTGCGGGATCAGCCTCCAGGGATTTCCAGCCTTCAACAAGAGCCAGTTGTTCAAAATTCAGATCCCGATAGATCTGCCCCAACCCAGCGCTACGGGCGGCCTGATCCTGATCCAGCAACAGCTGGGAACGGTAGACAGCACGGTTGTCATTCAGCTTGGTAGAAGTCTGTAGGTTGTGTAGTGCCTCAATCGCCTGTCCTTGTTGATGCAGCAGTAGCGCATGGTAGTACCAGGGGGTTGGATCCTTTGGATCACGTTTCTTAGCTAAATCATATTGGGTAGCAGCAATCTCATCACGATGTTCTTCATAATAGGCTTTACCTATATAGCTGCGTACCAAGGCATTGCCAGGATCAAGTGCGGTGGCAATTTCCAATTCCCGTCGCCCTGCTTCCAATTGCCCCTGACGAATCAGGGCCAAGCCCATTCCCAGGTGCGGCATGGGGCTGGATGAACTCAGGATGATGGCTTTTGCGAAGTTTGCTTTGGCCTGTGCCAGGTTGAGCTGGGTTAGGCGGGTAAAGCCGAGTACGGTTTGAGTCAGTTCAATTTCAGGATCCAGTGCAACAGCCTTTTGTGCTGCAACCTCAGCGCTTTCCAGATCACCTTGGGAGAGCCGCAATTCTGACTGACGGGCATAGGCGTAGGGATTGTCAGGCTCCAGGGTTACCGCTTTATTGATACTGGTCAGTGCGCCATCGAGGTCAAACTGGGCCTGCTGGGCATAGGAGAGGGCAATCAGGGGAACCGCACTGTTTGGGTTTGCAGCTACAGCTTGGTTGGCCAATGCCTCTGCCTCTGCTTTGCTGTTTTGAGCTACGGCAATCATGGCTTGCAGCGACAGGGCAGCACTGTTGTTGTCTGCTCGCGCCTGCAATGATTTTTCCAGCTCACGCCGGGCCTCTTCTACCCGACCTACCAGCAAAAACAGGGCAGCACGGTAGTTGTAGAAGCGGGGGGTACGACCAGTTGGGGGTATGTGCTTCAAGCTGGCAAAAGCGCTTGCTGTATCATTGCGGCGCAGGGCGGCCAGTGCATTACTAAAGGTGGGTTCGAGTGGGTCTTGTGCCGCAACCTGTGCCGGACCAATCAGTCCATGCAGGATGGGTTGGTAGTGCAGTGTCCACTGCACAGCATCTTCAGGTTTTATGCGTGTTGTGAATTGTGGGGCTTGGCCTTTTTGGGCAATGATGCTCTGTTCACCCACCATTCTTAAGCTGCCCGCTGCGTTGCTGGTCAGCACATCACCTTCAAACAGAACAATTGAGGTCTGTTCAGCTTCAACCATGACGGTAAATTCGGTGCCATCAACGGCTGCATTCACATACGGGGTGCGTACTTCAAGGCTATGCCGAACGCGGCTAATAAAGTGCATGATGCCGGAGAGGAGTTCAATCAGGGTGCGTTCTTTTTCTTGTGGCTGGGTGACAATTTGAAAGGTAGTAGTTTGATCCAGGCGGAGCATGGTATCGCTCCCTTCAACCAATATGCCACCCCGGCTGTTTGGTGCAGTGCGAATAATGTCATCCGTACAAATGGGGGCATTGAGGCTTAATCGTTGCCAAGCAGCCTTCTCTGAGGGGCGTGATTCGATGATGCCTTCAACTGAAACAAGATAAGCAACGGGATTGTCACAATTTACTGTTTCAGCTTGAACTGAAGCAACATTAATAACAAGTAGGGCTATAGCTCCGATACAACTTAAAACCCATTGCACCCACCCCTTAAATAAGGATTTATTATCTGCAACAGAAATAGACTTGGCACTATAAGAATATATTAAAAGCAAAATACATTTACCCCAGTTTATATTTGATACTTCCTCTCCTTAATTTTTATTAGATGCTTATTCGTTTAGCTTTTTACCACTCACATCCTAACTGGTTTTTTAAAAAGAAATACAGACATATATCAGTATAGACAATCAAAAAATATGATACACATCATTAAATATGGTTATCTATTATTCAGACTGAATTTGCCATTTTTAATCACAAAAAATATTTATTATTCAATATTCTATGAAACAGCCAGCAAACTAACCCCCTATTTTTACAATTGCGCCAACACCTCTTTAGCTTGATCAACCCATTGAGCATTCGCATCAGATTGAATTGCCTGACTTAATCGAACTTTTGCCGCTAATGTATGGCCTTTTTTAAAGTAAGCCATACCCAAATGATAGTTAATAACAGGTAACACAGGTTCTTTCTTCACAGCACGCTCTAATACCGTACTAGCTGCCTCAAAATCGCCACGCTGATAATGTATCCAACCTAATGTATCGAGGAATACGGGATTATTAGATAACTCAAAGCGTTTTGCTAATTTAAGCGCTTTTTCCAAAGCAGGCTTAGTTGCCTTATCTGTTGCTAATAACATAGCTAGATTGTTGGCTACCAAATTACTTTCTGGATGCTTTTGCAAAAGCGCTTCATATTGAACAGCCGCTTCGTCAACATTCCCTACTTGCTGATAGGCTTGAGCCAGTAGAAGCCACAGAGCTGAGTTTTCATTTGTTTGGTTTAATCCTTGTTTATAAGTCTGTATAGCTGCATCTGAATTACCACGTGAAAGATGAACTGTGGCCAGATTTCGGTAAAAAGCCGGCACTAACGGAGCCAGCTGAACTGCTTTACGCAGTGCATTTTCTGCTGCATCTAACTCTTTTTGGATCAGCAGCACACTCGATAAAAGATTATACAATGCTGCATTTTCTGGCTGATGCTTTATTGCTTTTTCAATGTGTTGTTTAGCCTGTTTAGCTTGTTTGTTGGCAACAAGGCTTTTTGTAATAGCAGACAAAACTTCTAATGAATCAGACGTGTGTTTAAGCGCCTCTTCAAAGGATTTCACACTGGCAGTAAACTTCTTCTCTGCCTGTTCAATAATGCCTTGACCATAGTAACCAACATGGCTATTCGGCTGGATCTCTTGCAACCGCTTTACATAACTCATTGCAACTACCCAGTCTTTCTGCTGAATATGAAGTGTTGCCAATCCTTTCAGCGCATCAAAATGGTCAACGTCTATTTTAAGGACTGTTTCAAGAGAGGTAATTGCTGAATCCACATCGCCTTTTTTAGCCTGCAATTGAGCTAACTCTATATAGAGATTTGGGTCTTTCTTATTGTTGAGTATCGCTTTTTCCAAAGCCTCAATTGCCAATTCAATCTCACCTTTAAGGGCATGCGAGCGTGCTAGCAGCTTCAATGCCGGTAAATTCTCTGGAGTGTCTCGCAAAATCACACGTAGATCAGCAATCGCGCTATCAACATCCTTATCAGCTGTAGCGATACTCGCCCTTACCAGCAGCGCATCTGCATCATGCGCATTTTTCTTAATAACTTCTTCAACCAATTTCTTGGCAGACTCTCTTTGGTTGCGAAGTAACTGCAGTGCAGCCAGTTGTGTTCTCGCTTTAAGCCCATGAAGTTCTAATTGGTTTTTTTCAATAATTCCCTGGTAAATCTTTTCTGCTGCTTCTGTACGCTTGGTCGCTTTATAAAGATCTGCCTGAACAAACTTTAATTCATATTTTTCTGGCTCAGCATCAATATAGGTTTGTAATATCTTTTCTGCCGCCTCATAACCATGTTGTTTAGCTTGGAATTCTAATAATGCCATTTTAAGTTTTAGCTCTTCAGGGAACCTCTGCACTCCCTCTTCTAAAATTTTCTCAGCTTTATCAATTTTTCCATTTTGAATATGGAAAGCAACCAGCTGCTGTAAAAAGGCACTATTATATGGGTTTAACTCCATTACCTTTTCTAGCATGCTCGTCGCCTTATCAACCTGCTTTAATTTTGCATAAAGACGACCCAAAGCAAGGTAGAGCGTTGTGTTATCTTGCTGCTGCTTAAGTGCCTCTTCCAACAGAAGAACAGCTTGTTGAGTCTGACCATCTCCGTCATATGCGTTGGCTAACAGGACTACAGCACCAACATTATTTGGCTCCAATTTAAGCACTGATTTAGCTTGCTTAATTGCTTCATCTATATGGCCCAGTCGTTTCTCCACAGCAGCCAGCAATACCATAGCTGCAATGTTATTAGGTTCAATTTTTATCACCGCATTAGCCGCTTCCTGCGCCTTTTCTGTGTCTCCCCCCAGAAGATAAAACTGCCCCAGTCTGAGTTGAGATTTAGCATGATTAGGGGTCGTCTTTACCGCTTTAGAGTATGCAATAAATGCATTTTGCCAATCATGCTCCTCATCATGCATCTGACCCAGCATATAATATGACTCACCTGATTTAGGATCGATTTGCAGCACATTTTTAAACTCTAGCCGCGCCTTAACATAATTGCCTTCCTCAAAGAGCTGCATGCCGCGTTTAAAGTGCTCTGCAACCCTATCTTCCGCGCCACCACACGCTACAAGCAAAACCAACACCCCTGCGAAAATAAGCGTCAGTAGGCCTCTTTTTTGTATTTGCATCTCTTTTTGTCCTTTCATACGTTTGCTTGTCTGTACTTGTTTGATTTGTATTTAATTTAATTAAAAGGTGAAGGCACCTACTGGGGTAACATTCTAACTGCCAAGGGTAAATATTGCGAAGTGGCAATAGAAATACGTCAACTACATATCGCAAATATTATTTTGTTAGCGACATAAAAAAGCAACTTGTTCCGCTCTCTATTTTAGAGAAAGGAACAGGCTGCCTTTAGAAGCCAGTGAAGCCAGTTATGTGTGTTATTAAATATTGCTCAGCTAGCACGATGCTGTGATCGACTGAATCCCATGAGTGCAGCCACGCCTGAAAAGAGTAGCCAAATAGCTGGGGGCAAAGGTACTGGAGCCATACCCGGTGCTGTAGTAATCAACATTTGGTATTCACCCTCAGTTGGCAAATTACCATTAAATCCACCCCATAAGGCTTCAACATCACCTATGCTTGCCGGATCAGCAATCTCAAATCCATCCATATATGCTAGGTTAGAACCACGAGTCACTTTAATATTATCGATAAGCAGTGCTGAATCACCCACCGCATCAGCAACATCAACAATACCCACACCAAAATCAAATACACCCGTAGATGCTGCCAAAAAGGAGAAGGATTTATAGCCTGATTCCAATACATTCGGATCAGTTGATACAGATAATGGACTACCTAGCACATGATCTAACAATGCAACCTGACCACCAATACTCACAAATGCATAATCATTGATAAAGTCATCTGGGTATTCGGTCGTCATGAAATTGTAATCAAACGAGATGACATCACCGATTACAAAACCAAACGAGTCTTTAATGCCTGATCCTTCCACTGGTGGATCAAGATAGATACCCGCACCAGGGTTAACAGTTGAAATAGCACCTGGTGCCATCCCAAAAAACGTCTCTAAATCAGTAACAGGAACAGCTGGAGGGTAAGCAGCAACGCTAGTTGTACTTATCAAAGTGCCCAATACTGCTACAAATATTGTTTTTTTATTGAACATTAGACCTGCCTCTTCTTTTATTGTTTTACTCTTGATAATAAAGGTAAATACTGCCCTTTAGTGTAAATTATCTAACAACCAATGTATGCACATAATAAACTGTTCACTAACTTAAATCCTAATGAGGATGTAGTAACTCACTATTCTACATTTACTTGTTTGTAATTTGTTTTTCTTGCTTTTTATTCAATAGCTTACGCTTATAAAACAGAGGGTAATCCAGAGTTATTTAAATTTAATGGCCCTGTACGAAATTCATGTTCCACGACATACAGGCCGGTGATCTGCACATAACCTCAAGAGCTGGTTAGGAATTTCAGCTTCCCAGAAGCGGCGGTTAAACCGATAACAGAACTCGTTCAGATAATCCTGTAAATAGCGATTGCTAGTACCATGAAATGTACCCAGCAGGAACCGCTTTAAATTGGCGATAGCAATATGTACCCAGTGCCGCCATGATTCGACGCTCAGCAAAGCCTTGAATCGTTTTTTTATTTACCGATTCTACTGCCTCCATGGCAAGGAATCCTGGTTTTTCGTTCCTGTTTTCACAGGCTACAAGAACTGAAACCTTACCTTCTGCCCCACGCCCTCGTTTTCCCGATCGCTTACCGCACAACCAGTGCATCATCCAGTTCCACAATTTCGGATAACCGGTAGATCGTATCTCTGTCGCCCATTGCTGTTCTTAGCTTTTTTAGAAGTAAGTAGGCACTTTTCCAACTGACACCCACCAGCTTAGAGATCCGCAGGGCAGAGATGCCACCCTTATCGGTTGCTACCCAGTAGATGGCCCAAAACCATTTAGTCAAAGGTAGCTTGGTAGCATGCAATAGCGTCCCGGCAGTTACCGAGGTTTGCTGATGACAGTTTATGCACTCGTGCTGCCCTCGACCTGCTATAAAGTAGCTGCCGTCATGTCCACAATGCGGACATTGAAAACCGTTTGGTCAGCGGATTGTTGATAAATAATCCATACGCTTTTGATCAGTTGAAAATTTTTGTAGCCACTCGTAAAAACTTGTCTGTGCTGCTTTCATGATTAACCTCCGTAGTGGAATTGATTCCATTCTACGGATGTACAGGCTCACTCATGAGCCTGTGGAACATGAATTTCGTACAGAGCCATTTTAAATTTTAATTTGACTCGTCTACTCAGCCGCCATCATCGATAGAGGCTTTAAAGACGATATCCCTCATAATCCTACGCTGAGAAAATTGAAGTGCCATATCCCACTGAATTGACCAGAACAGGGAATCTCCCTCTTTTTGTAACCCATTCCTACTGATAGTTAGTGCCTGAACGAAAACCTACCCTTTCCCCAGAAAGACCAAGCGTATTAGTAGGACAGTGCGGTGCGATGTTATTTGACACAGTCATTTTTAACGCAATGCCTTCAATAAATGAGAATCGATCTCATTCATGGCGGCAGGCAAGCACACCTATCCTTGCCACCCCAGTCGTGGCCTTTATCTGTCAGCCGATGCCATACTCAGGCCGCTTTCTTTTTATAGCATCCGCATTTTCGTTGCTCTTTCTCTTGCACTTGCTGCCTTAGCACGGCACCCAGGCGCTGGATGTTGCGTGCAACAACAGCCAAGGCAACATAACGCTTAAAGCCGTCTATGCCATGATCTGGGCATTTATCCAGTCCATGCACTTCGAGGGCATTGATGGCAGACTCAACCACGCAGACGCGTAATCCCAGCGCTACGGGTACACCGGCCTTGCCCTTGCTGATCCATTCGGTATGCGGCTCAAACAAGGAGAAGACTTTTTCTTTGTGGGGGATGGTTTCATCCTGGAGCACCCGTCGTTGGATCGGGTCGATTTGCCGCTGGGTATGTTGAACAAACGTATCTAATTCACAGCGCAGCATAAAGGCGGTGGGATCTTTCGGTAGTGCTTTTTAAACTGGCGCTGATGATAGGTGCTTTGCCGCCACCCCGAAAGATGGTTCGCCTCAGCCAGCTCGGCGCTGATATCAATGACTTTGCGGATGGCATCCAGCAATAGGTTGATGTCGGTAGGAAAATGGACATCCGTCTCAACCACAAATGGACATCCGTCTCAACCACAAAGGAGTCACAGCGAGCGACGAGGCCGTCCTGCAGGCTTTTTTTTAGCGCTTGATGGCCTGCGCGCACTACTTCGATATTAATTTTGTCCAGAATCTCTGGGGTGAATAGTCGCAGGTTGTCCTTGAGTGTTTGAAGCGCGTATTGGGTCTCATCCAACCAATCACTGTGCCCCAGCATCAGACGAATCGTCTTGTGCTGGTTGGCTAACTCCTGGATACGGTCATAGTCAGCGTTGAACCCCAGTCTCAGCACGCCCAGCACCAGGATGGTCCATTGCGCCATGCCAGGGCGTCCATTATTGGGATCAGCATGACCGCTTTTCCCTTCACCTTTTTGTGCTGGGATGATCTCTTTGAGAATGGCGAATACAGGTTTGCGTAGTTTCAGGGGGCGTATAGATATGCTGGAACCCGCGCAGGATCTGTGGGATGTCATCACGGGATTTTAGATTCAGTTGGATGGCACTGATAGCCTGCTCATCCATCTGCATTTGGGGTTCGATTACTTTGCGCATGAGGTTTTTATCTGGCGAAGATGGCGAGATTTTGGCGTGTGTTCCACACCCTCGTGTCGCATTCAGGGTGAGGTAATGTTGACGTTTGTTGTTAAATCAATAGATTACAGAAAATCAGCTGAAAGTGTCCTGCGCATGTTCGTTTGTTCTTCGACTCCATAGGCCTAGTTTAACATGTTGTTTTTAATCATGTTTGGTGGTTTTCAGTCAGGCACTATCTACTGATAAAATATAGCTGTTATTTCAAGTAACAGGGTCTAATTCACCACTACCCATGTGAAGGATCAATCTTCTCAAAAAAACCACCGCCAATCTGAAAAAGATATGTAAAGAACCTTACTGTTAATAACCCTAAAAAGAATATCCAGAAGCTCCAATAGAGTACACCAAGGCATAGCAACACGATACTACCCAAAAAAGCGGATACAAATAGCCAGAAAAATAGGATCAAGCCACAACCATGTTGAGCCTTAACCCACTCAGTTAACCAGGGCGTTATTTTCTCAGCCCGCGCTATCAATCCATTTAGTTGATTCTCTGTACTCATAATCACGCCCCTTAATTAATGAGATAATCTTCATTCATACTTGTGTTAGCGGCAGCTTTCCAACTCTTTTTAATCCCCCGAAAACCGAAGATGACCCAAGAGCTGAACTTCTTTACCCCTGAACTTTATTAAAAACTACTATTTATCCACACTCAATTATCTAATTGATACGCAGATAACAGTATGATAATATTAGATATATCACTGTCAAAGACATTGAAATACCGTAAAAATAACACGATTTTCCTACCAACTTTCATACAGATTATCTGGTTAATTTCATGCCCAACCATTATTATCTAAATCTTATGCCTTAATTTTTTGTTTTATCTTTATCACTAGGCAAAGAGCAAACAGTAACCGCAGCATCTCTGTGGTCTTTTTACGCTCAGCAAATCACTATTAATCAAACAACTTAACGCATCATTTTGAGGATTTATGGTTCAAATTAAAGACTTTGAAACGCTACTGGAAGCCACCCGCCAACAACCGGAGTCTTTCCAGATGTTATTTGTTTTTGCTAAAAGCGCGCTACCTCCTGAACACTCGGAAGAAGAGGCTGAGCGTTTTAAAGCAGGGTGTGGAGGCGAACTAACTCCAATGATGTGTGTTGATAAAAGCCCAGACGAGCTGACTAACTTTAAAGCCCTTGCACTAGAAGCTGAAAAGGTATTTATTGACTGGCAGATGGTATTTTGCGGAGCACTACCCGGTGGAATAAATTCCCCACCCAGCAAAGCAGAAATTGATGAGGCACTTAAAAACATGGTGCAAGCAATCCAGTTTGGCGGTGATATGTCTGGCTATCTAATATTTGACAAAAATGGTGGTCCAATCCGCATTGTGTGACTTCCTAGGAGGCTGTCCGAGAATAGAAAGATATGAGAGCTGATAAGCGCTCTAATTGAAAATAAACACCTTCTGCTAACGGCAATGATTATCATTACCATTTGGCGCTCAGCTATAACCTCAAAATGCCCTCATTTATTCGAT
>JAJFJN010000040.1 GCA_021773975.1 Gammaproteobacteria bacterium
CCTTAATGGCGCTTCAGCAGGCGTTATGCAGGCCAGTTGCAGTGAGGCTTACATGCGGGGATTTTCGAAGATTTTTACGCAAAAAGCGTGTCAAGTACTTTTTTGTGTTTTTTGAAAAAACAGGTACCTGAATAGTTACAAAATATGCAACAAAGCATGCCCCTCTTCTCACACTATTTGCAATTGCTGGCGGGATGACGTAGTTATTCAATCATCATCTTGCTAAATCCCAACACTGGTGTCTCAAATGAAAAAACTATTATTTTTATTTTTCACCCTTATTTCACTCGTAGTTACTACGCAAGCCAGTAATGCTCCTGATGAAATATGGGTTGATGTACGCACAATTGCCGAGTATCAACAAGGACATAAGGAAGGTGCTATTAATATTCCACATACGGCTATTGCTCAAAAGATAGCAAAAGTCGCTAAAGACAAAATCACAAAAATACATCTCTATTGTGCTGCTGGTGTACGTGCAGGCATTGCCAAAAGCACGCTTGAACGCCTGGGATACAGTAACGTTACTAATGAGGGTGGGTTATCTGATGTGCAATAGCTGACAGCACTAAACGGAAGAACGGGGACACAGCCAGGGATCAGTATGAAGTGGCAATTTCAAGACGCTTAGTTAAGCAAGCCGTTGCTGGCATTTGCTGATCTTAACAGCACTTTCGGTGGTACCCGCTGCCACTATCTCTGAAGATAGCGGCAGCGGTTTTACATGCCTTCTAATCCCTGTGTTTTTAAAGCTACAGGTATCAGTGGCTATTGAGCCGTGGCATTAACCTCGGTCTCGGCATTATCAAAGCCCAGCTTATAGCCCAAAGAGACATGGTGATAACGGCCGTTCGTGTGATCATCATGAATAGCAAAGCCAAGATTATAGACTTTACCCATAGCCAGACTCAGATCACCAGGCTTGTCAGAAGCTAGCTTACGCTGCATAACCACAGTCCATGTACTGCCATCTAGCGTAGCACTGGCAGAGAGCGCTTGGCCGCCTTCCATTATGCGGTCTTCAAGGATGTGTCCATTCTCTGTCTGGCCTGTACCCGATTTGACCCGCAGAAGATCCATGTAGTGGCCTGCAGTCAGCTCACCTTGGGTCTCGGCATCTGGCTTGCGCTTATCCCAACCACCCCGCTTCTTGCCGCGCTTACCCTTGATCTCAATCTTGGTGCGGCTCTCAGTGATGTATTTGGTAACATCCTTGCCCTCTGGCTGATGCGGCATGGCATTCAAGTCATGATGACAGGTGCCCCAGCAGCCGGCCTGAGAGGCATACTCCACATCATCTGTCGCCAACATCACGGCCAGCTTGATGGGGTTTTCTGGATCCATCTTGCCACCATCAACAAACGGGGCCGGAGTGTGATCACTTGCGTCCCACTGAAAGCGCAGATAGAGGTTCTCTTTATCGTGAGTTGCCTCAACTTGAACTGAGAAGGCACCACGTTTACCTGGGATGACCGTAGGCTCAGTCACATTCTCGTGCTTGCCCTCAATAATCCGCGGCCCCATATCGAGGGCCTCATTATCGTGACAGTCAAAACAACGATCACCACTCTTGGTGAAGGCGCGTGCGCCACCATGATTCTTGCCGGTTAACACCCACTCCATAGAGGCTTGCCCAGGATAAAAAATATTGATTTCACGGCCTGACGCCTTGCTCCAGTCAACACTGCTTGCAACAGCTGCTCCACCACCGCCGGCGGCTTTTGGTGCGGCTGAGGCAGCAGCTGGCGCACCAGCAGGAGCTGCCTTGACATCACGTTTGACCACATTAACCTCAGCTTCAGCATTATCAAAACCTAGCTTGTAGCCCAAAGATACATGGTGATAACGGCCGTTTGTGTGGTCATCATGGACTGCAAAACCAAGATTATAGACCTTATCCAGAGCCAGACTTAGATCGCCAGCTTTGCCAGAGGTCAGCTTACGCTCCATGACCACGGTCCAGGTACTGCCATCCAGTGTAGCACTGGCTGTCAGTTCCTGGCCGCCCTCCATTATCCGGTCTTCCAGGATGTGACCATCCTCGGCTTGGCCGGTACCAGACTTGACGCGTAGAATATCCATGAAGTGGCCGGCGCCCAGCTCGCTCAGTATCTCTGCATCAGGTTTGCGCTTATCCCAACCACCCCGTTTCTTACCGCGCTTACCCTTGATCTCAATCTTGCTGCGGCTCTCTGTGATGTACTTAGTAACTTTTTGCCCTTCTGCAAGATGAGGCATACCGTTCAGGTCGTGGTGGCAGGTGCCCCAGCAGCCGGCTTGAGATGCATACATCACATCATCTGTGGCGAGCATGACGGCCAGCTTGATGGGGTTTTCTGGATCCATCTTGCCGCCATCCACAAATGGGGCTGGGGTATGGTCACCAGCTTCCCACTGGAAACGTAGATAGAGGCTCTCACCATTATGAGCAGCCTGCACTTGAACAGGGAAAGCACCTCGTTTACCCGGGATGACCGTAGGTTCGGTTACATTTTCATGCTTGCCACCGACAATCCGTGGCCCCATATCCAGGGCCTCTTTATCGTGACAGTCAAAACAGCGGTCACCACTCTTGGTAAAGGCGCGGGCGCCACCATGATTTTTACCGGTTAGCACCCACTCCATGGAGGCTTGCCCCGGATAGAAGATATTGATTTCGCGGGCAGGCACGTCAGCCCAGTCTGGGCCAGCTGTAGCAGCACCAGCTCCTCCGGTTGCTACAGCACCGCCGCCAGCTGCGGCAGCAGCAAGGGCATCTGTTACTGCTTTATCAATGCGAGCCTTCTCAGCCTCTTTGGCTGCTTTCTTTGCCGCACGTTCTTTCTCTTTGTCAGCCTGCTTTTTAGCTTTTTCATCAGCTTCAGCTTTTTCAACCTCAGCCAAGCCATCCAGATACATCTGCGGCACTTCGCGAATCATATCTGGGTTTGGTGCTTCCAGCGCCTCCAGCTCCTCTTCTGTGAGTTGGTTACGTACTTCCTTGTGTGCGATACCCTTGTGGCAATCGATACAGGTTTGTCCGGTCTTGAAAGCATTCAGGTGCTGTTTCCGAGCCCGTGGGCGCTGAAATTTAGGATTCATTGCATCAAAGTGGTGACAGTTCCGGCACTCACGGGAATCTGTCGTTTTCATGGTATTCCAAACGCGCTTAGCCAATTGCAGGCGCTTGCCATCGAATTTTTCAGGGGTATTTACTGTACCCATAATCTTGTGGAAGACTTCGCCACTAGCTTGAACCTTACGGATCATCTTTGCAATCCAAGGGCGCGGGACATGGCAATCAGGGCAGCCTGCCTGTACGCCACTGCGATTCCCATAGTGGATGGTAGGCTTGTATTCCTGATAGACGTTCTCTTCCATCTCGTGGCAGCCAATACAGAACTGCATTGTATTGGTGGCTTCCATGGCCGTATTAAAACCAGCCCAGAAAAAAACACCGACAATGAAGAAGACAACTGCACTGCCGACCGTAGTCCCCATCACAATCCTTCGAGAGAAAAAATTCGGTTTTTTTAATGGCTCAACCATAGTCTCACGCCCCACGTTTGGACTTAATTTTGTTAATTATACGAAGTAAAAAACGCAAAAAAAAGCGGACACGAATACAGAATATCCATGCCCGCTTTATTTAGACAATGTCTACACGGACTTATTAGGTCACGTGGTTGGTGCGGTTATAGACATTGAACTTACCTGTTGGTGTTGACAGGCCTTTGATGCGTTTGATCTCTTTAAGAGTCTTGGCATCATAGATCACGATCTCACCTTTAGGCTTCATGTTGTCTTTACGGTTCCAAACAGAAACCCAGACTTCAGTACCATCTTTGTTGAACTCCATATGGAGAACAAGCATCTTCTCTTCTTCGGTGACGCGGATGGTTTTTACGATCTCACGGGTCTTCTTGCTAATGACCTGCACACTCTGCTGAACTTCAACCTCAGGGTGCTTAAGTTGGTCAGCCCAGTAGTAGTCGCTCTTTGGATGGGTACGAATGAATGCACCAGCACCATCAGTCTCGACTTCGTAGCAGAGTTTCCAAGCCTGATCAGGATGTCCTTTTGGATCGCTGCCCCATACGGAGACTTTGCCGACACCCAAGTGAGTGGTTCCGCTAACAGGTCCACACTTAGGGTCGTCCCAGTTTGCACCAGGACCTGGATGAGGTTTCTTATCCACATCAATCATGGCTTCCAGTGTTCCGCCATCTTTGGTGTCAATAATAACCATCTTGTTTGATGCGTTAGCAGCAATCTGGAAGTAACGACCGGTGGTATCAAAGAAACCATCGTGCAAGTACTTCGCTGAGTTGATCATGGAGATCTTCAGATTTTCCAGATCGGTGTAGTCAACCTGCCACATCTGACCCAGCTCTTTAGCAGCAACCAGGAATGCAGACTCATTAGGTGTGGTGTAGATAGCAGCAACACGAGACTCGTTGACAAACTCACCATCGACATTAATACCACGGGTTGAAACCACTTTAATAGGCTTCATGGTATCGGCATCAACAAGGACGAAGTGACCAGGCCAGTAACCGCCTGCGATAACGGTTTTACCGTCACCAGATACAGCTACGTCGCGAGCGTCATAAGCGATCTGGGTTTCAGCAACCAGCATTTTGTCTGGAGTCTGCCACAGGTCATACTTGTTCAGCTTGCCATCACGACCAATGGAGTACCAAAAGCGACCAGGGGTCTTGGCGTGATCTTTGGAATGATGCTCAGTAGCTTTGATAACGTGTACAGCATAGCCAGCATTCAGGTGAGCAACGATCTCTTTCTTGTCACCATCGATGATGGCCACCTTACCGACATCACGCTCGATAACTACGAAGAAGTTCTCCCAGTTACGGCCATGCATCGGCTTGGTAGGGTAGTCTTTAACTTCAATGTAGACTTTGGTACGTTCCTGCATCATTGCCAGAGACATCTCAGGTGGAACAGGTGGCTCCATCTGGATGTAGGTGGCCAACAGACTGATCTCATCTTTCGAGAAGATGTCGTCAAAGTTGTTCATGCCGCCTTCGGTACCAAGACCAATGATCTTCTCCAGACGCTTCTGCCCCAGCTTGAGAGTACCCTTGTCCTTGTTCTTTTTGTTAGGTTTAGGCTCCAGATTGGGGCCGGTAGCACCTACACGCAGAACGCCGTGACAACCAGCACAACGTTGGAAGTACATGGTCTTTGCTTTTTCAAAGTCAGCTTCTGAAAGAGTAGGAGCTCCCGCAGTAGCCACAGATGCTGCACCAGACATAGCCAAACCCATGGCCAGGCCTAGAGCAGATATTCCAAAACGTGATTTCTTCATTAACCTATTTCCCCTGAATTTTATTATCAGATGTAGAAACTGAAACCGCAAGGACGATACCCACGGTAACGCGACAAACTGTCGTGGCGTAATGTGATGCTTCTGTCGCTTAGCGTCTTTGACCTAAATCAAAATTTTCTTCTCAGCACAATAAATCTTATCCGTGCAGATTAACTCTTGATGTAAGTCAATAAACTATACCGAAATCTCTGTCACCCTTTGGCATAACTATGAACGCATCTGAACGGTGCACCGGCTCCAACGCAGAGATTCTGCGAGCAAACATAACCCTTAACAATACAAGCTCAGAAATAAGGTAGATAAATGAAAGCCATAAAGATGTTACTCCAGGCCATGCTATTTGGCATGTTAGCAATTGCTACGATCGTCGCCTTCGTATCCTTTGGTATGTTGCATCCTGCCCCATGGGTAACACTCGCAATCCTTATTGGCGTGCCTATCCTTAACAATAAGCTTGAGGCGCGTGCATACGTAAAGTGGAAGGATCAGTACAACGTTGGCGTCGACCTGATTGATGAAGATCATCAAAAGCTGATGAACCTAATCAATAAGTTGAAGATGGCTGTTGAATACCACACTGGCGAGTGTTTTGAAAAGCAGGCCATGGATGAGCTGGCCGAATGGACAAAAAACCACTTCGCTCGAGAAGAAATATTAATGCAGCGTCACGGCTATCCAGGATATGAAGCGCATAAAAAGATACATGACGATATGCTTGCCCGAGTTGCCGCCTCCATCGAGGATTATGACCAGCGCGGACATGATGCCCTGCTTGACGTCGCCCCAATGGCTCGCGACTGGCTGGTTAACCACATCTACAAGGTTGATCAATCCTATGCGCGCTTTCTCAAAGAGAAAGGGTTGCTTGATAACGAAGAGATCAAAAGATGTTGCTGTGAGGATGAAAATTCAGCATGTGGATCTGCCAAGGATGAGTGATTCTTAATCACCTGCTTGCTCTTTTAACCCCATTTAAAGCCGCTACATCCTACCGATGAAGCGGCTTTTTATTGCCCATAAAAAGTCGACAAGTTGTTATTCAGGCATGATAAAAATAACAGGAAAGATCGGTTAGCGCGAAATCGGCAAAGGACGAAGACCCGCCATAGTTGTGGCGATACGCTCCAAAACCTCCCAAGGGTCGCCTTTCTCTTGCCCCTTGATAGTTCGATCACCTCGCGCACACAACGCAAGCAGTTGCTGCCAGCGCCTACATCGCAATCGATTAAGCCCTTGACCTACAACAGTCTTACGTTGATTCCAAATCCGGTGGGCTGTCATTGCTTGATCAGCTGACTGACCTCGCTCCATCGCAAAAGCCATACTCGCCAACTGACGAATCTCACGCGCAAGCGCCCAAAGCACCACGGTTGAAGGCACACCTTCGGCACGCAATCCTCTTAACATACGGACCACCCTTACCGACTGACCTTTCAATGCACTATCGACTAAACCAAAAACATCAAAGCGTGCACTGTCGGCAACAGCCTCTATCAGGTTTTCAACTGTGATGATTCCAGGGCCATTTAACAGTAACAGCTTTTCAATCTCTTGAGCTGCAGCCAGCAGATTCCCCTCAACCCGCTCAGCCATCATGGGTACAACTTCAGCTTCAGGAATCAACCCATTTTTCCGCAATCGCCGTTCAATCCAAGGCTGTAATCGTTGATCATCAATTGGCCAAATCTGAACAACCACACCTGCACTATCCAATGCCTTAGCCCATTTACTACTCTGCTGAGAACGATCCAGCTTAGGGCAGGTAACGAGCAACACTGTGTCTGTCGGTAGCCTTTGTGCATATTCGATAAATGCCATACTGCCATTACGCCCTATGGCAGCGGAAGAGAGGCGAAGATCAATAACGCGCTTCTCTGAAAACAGAGAGAGGCTGTTAGCCTTAGCGGCCAACTCATTCCAATCAAAACCCTTACCTACATCTAGAATTTCACGGCTATCATAGCCCGCCTCTTTTGCTGCTCTGCGCACAGCATCCGCTGCCTCACCCAGTTGAAGAGGTTCATCACCTGTTAGAAAATAGATAGGAGAAAGCGTTTTTTCCAACTGCGAATCAAGTTGATCAATACGTAAACGCATGGCGATTAAACGCGATAAAACAGAGCGGAACTCATATTCAATACCTGTTGATATGTGCTTTTATCGAAGCTGTTCCTGCATTCGACTCACAATACGCTGAATTAAATCAAGGCGAAGGTCCCGGCGCAACAATGACTCTTCCTGGTTTTTCCCCAAAATGTCTGTCTCACTGTTTTCATAAGCTCGCTGCGAACCAACCGATTGATTTTCTATTAGTTGGGTTCCACTCGCATTCAACAACTCAAAATCCAACCCATGGTGAATTTCATATTCAACGGCCTTACCTCGACTATCAACAGACAATACCCGACGATTCTGACTCTGTTTAGATATTTTAAGTATGCTGTTGGCCTTTGATTGGTCAGTAACCAGCTGAACATTTGCACTATCAAAAACCTGTCGAAACTCCCTATGCAGAGGGTCATGCTCACCCACACCTGAAAGATAGATAGGGCTAATGGAAGATGGGAGCTTAGCCACGTTACGCAGATGAAAACCACAGCCTTGCAAACCAGCCAGCAGTATAGCCACCGACATCCAAATAAATAAGCGGGATTTTCTGTGCATTGTTTTTCAGCTCTTATTTCTGTTTTAACCAACCAGCAACGGAATCATGATTACTATGTCACTTCGCTACCACGTTTACCAGCTTACCGGGCACCACAATCACCTTGCGCACCAGGGCATCGCCAATAAAACGCTGAACACACTCATCAGCAAGCGCACTCTTTTCAATCTGTGCTTTATCGGCATCTGCTGATACCTGAATACGGGCACGCACCTTGCCATTAACCTGCACCACAACCTGAATAGTCTCCTGCTTCAGTGCATCTGGATCAAACCGAGGCCAGCTGGCAGCCAAAATATCTTCGCCATAACCCAACTCACACCACAAGTGGTGGGTAACATGTGGTGCAATAGGCCCCAGCAAGGAGAGCACAATACCCATCCCCTCATGCAATATCACACGATCAGACTCTGTCTCACCCAGCTTATAAAGCGTATTTACCACTTTCATACAGGCAGACACGACGGTATTGAACTGTTGACGACCATAGTCATGGGTTGCCTGTTTGAGTGCAGAATGAATCTCACGACGCGCTAGCTGCTGGGCATCGTCAAGGTCAGAAAACTCACCTGCACCTGCTTTAATACGATCAGCATTATTGGTGGCCAACGCCCACAGCCGCTTTAAAAACCGATAAGCACCCTCAACCCCATCATCCGACCACTCTAGTGATTGCTCAGGTGGCGCAGTAAACATGGTATACAAACGTACGGTATCAGAGCCGTAACGATCGATTAGCTGCTGTGGGTCAACGCCATTATTTTTAGATTTGGACATCTTCTCGATGCCACCAATCTCCACAGGCTGGCCATCTGACTGGCTGACTGCTGCAATCGGATGCCCTTTGTCATCACTCTCAACATCAACCTCTGCCGGATTAAACCACTCTTTACCGCCACTTGACTCATTGCGATAAAAGGTCTCTGCCACAACCATGCCTTGTGTCAGCAGTTTTTTTATCGGCTCATCTGAGGTAACCAGCCCCACATCACGCATCAACTTATGGTAAAAACGAGCATAGAGAAGATGCAAGATTGCATGCTCAATGCCACCAACATAATGGTCAACTGGCAGCCAGTAATTAGCACGCTGATCCAACATCATGTCATCGGCATCAGGGCATGCATAACGGGCGTAGTACCAGGATGACTCCATAAAGGTATCAAAGGTGTCGGTTTCGCGTTCAGCCTTACCACCGCACTCAGGGCAGGCTGTATTGCTGAACTCCGGCATTTTTTTGATGGGGGAGCCACCAGAGGCATCAAAGGCCACATCTTCAGGCAGCACAACAGGGAGGTCGGCTTTTGGTACGGGCACAATCCCGCACTTCTCACAGTGAATCATGGGGATAGGCGCACCCCAATAGCGTTGACGGGAGACCCCCCAATCACGCAGTCGATAATTGATCTGCTTGCCACCTTTACCTGCTTGCTTCAAGTAATCAGCAATGGCATCAAAAGCGGCTTCAGAGGTTAATCCATCAAAGGGGGCAGACTGTTTCAGTATCCCTTTTTCAATATAGGCAGCTTCAGCAACTGAGCAGTTGCCATCATCTTTAGCAAAAATCACCTGCCGGATGGGAATGCCATATTTGGTAGCAAATTCCCAATCTCGCTGATCATGTGCCGGCACGGCCATTACAGCACCGGTGCCATAGCCCATCAGCACAAAGTTAGCGGCAAAAACCGGCACCTCTTTTCCAGAGACAGGATGGACAACAGATAACCCTATGGGCATACCTTTTTTCTCAATTGTCTCTATGTCAGCTTCAGATGTACCTCCCTGTCGGCATTCATCAATAAAGACCTGTAACTCTTGACTGTTTTCGGCTGCCTTGAGAGCCAGCGGATGCTCTGCGGCTACCGCTACATAGGTCACACCCATCAAGGTATCAGGGCGCGTGGTAAATACAGTCAGGGCATCATTTGATTCAGGAATAGCAAAATCAAGTTGCACACCCTCTGATCGACCAATCCAGTTGCGCTGCATGGTGCGCACCTGCTCTGGCCAACCTTCCAGGTTGTCCAACTCAGCCAAAAGTTCATCTGCATAGGCGGTAATCTTGATAAACCACTGAGGAATCTCTCTGCGCTCAACCAAGGCACCAGAGCGCCAACCCCGGCCATCAATAACCTGCTCATTGGCCAATACGGTTTGATCCACCGGATCCCAATTGACTACTGCATTCTTTCGATAGACCAGCCCTTTTTTATATAGCTCAGTAAAAAGCCACTGCTCCCACTTGTAATAATCGGGTTGGCAGGTTGCCAACTCACGCGACCAGTCATAGCCAAAACCCAACCGCTTCAGCTGCTCCCGCATATAATCGATATTGGAATAGGTCCAACGGGCTGGTGGCATATTATTTTTAATAGCCGCACCCTCTGCTGGCAGACCAAAGGCATCCCATCCCATAGGCTGCAATACATTCTTACCCAACATGCGTTGCTGTCGAGCAATAACATCACCTATGGTGTAATTGCGCACATGCCCCATATGCAGTTTGCCACTGGGATACGGAAACATAGCAAGACAGTAAAACTTCTCTTTATCACTCTTTTCTATGGCGCGGAAGGTATTATTGGATATCCAGTAATTCTGGACATCCTGCTCGATTATTGCTGGATTGTAGGTTTCTTGCATCTTTATAACAGTAGTGGGAAATTAACCGCAAAAGGATACCTTAGGAGCCTGCCTGATAACCAGCAAATATTGCCATCTAAACACTTGCTTACAGGCAAAAATAGGTCACACTTAAGCTAGTATATTTATATCAACAGGGAGATCATCATGACACTGAACAATCAAAAAGACACCCTAGAGCACCTTATCGAAGCCTATGACATCATGCTTAAAAGGGTAAGCGATGCAATTGAAAAGGCGGAACAGACCACTATCCCGGCATTAAAAAAGAATATTGAGCATGCCCGTGAAACAGCTATTGAAGTGGGTGAATTAACCCGTGATGAAGCAGAAAAAATCGCCGCTTATCTTGAACGGGATATGCACGATGCAGCTGATTTTCTCTCAGAGACTGGCAAGGAGTTCAAAGACTGGGGGAAATTTGATCTGAAATTAATCGAAAGCCGACTACTTGAGATGTTTGCCAATGTCGCTGATAAAACCCGACTCGAATTGGATGCGTTAGCAGAGCAGGCGCGACGTGCCTCCATGTACCACACAGGGGAAGTCACCGGCCCTGGAACCCTAGTCTGTAATTCTTGCGGAAAAGAGGTGCATTTTCACAAAACAGGGCACATTCCACCTTGTGCAGGGTGTCACGGCACAAAATATCGACGCGCAAGTTAGACAGTATAAAACAACGAGGTTGGCTACAGCAGGAACAGTGTAGCCAACCCAAGGAATGCAAGAAAGCCCACTACATCCGTCACAGTAGTCAGGAGAACACCGCCTGCAAGCGCAGGGTCAATGCCTAGCCGCTCAAGCGCCATAGGTAATGCAGCACCTGTCATTGCAGCGAACAACAAATTGATCGTCAACGCCGCCCCAATCACTAGTGCGATGTCACTGCTATCAAACCACAATCCAGCAACCACACCCACAACAACAGCCCAAATCAGACTATTGAGCAGACTGACAGCCAACTCCTTCATCATTAAGCTGCGCGCACTTTTATCCGTTAATTGCCCCAGTGCCAGACCCCGAATAACCAGCGTTAACGTTTGGCTCCCCGCCACGCCACCCATACTAGCAACGATAGGCATCAATACCGCCAGCGCAACAATCTGCTCAATGGTATGTTCAAATAGTCCAATCACCCAAGAAGCAAGAAATGCAGTCATCAAGTTCACACCCAACCAGAGCGCTCGCCGCCTGGCACTCACAATCACTGGAGCAAACATATCGGCATCTTCTGTCAGACCTGCCTGCCCCATGAATTGATGCTCACCCTCTTCACGAATAACATCCACTACATCATCCACCGTGATACGACCAACCAACTTACCATCGTCATTGACCACGGGTGCAGAGACTAGATCGTGCTGCTCAAATCGATTGGCTACTTTACGTTCAGACCAGGAGGCAGGTATGGGTTTCAGATCCAGTGACATCACCTCAGCGACCGTATCGGAAGGCTCATGGGTCAGTAGATTGGTAAGAGAGAGTACCCCCAGGTATTTATCATCCCGATTTACTACAATCAGACTATCCGTCTGTGATGGGATCTTATCCTTGCGGCGACGCAGATAGCGCAGAACAACATCCAGCGTCACCTCTGCCCGCACCGTTAGGGTGTCGGTATTCATCATGCCGCCAGCGGTATCTTCTGGATAGTAGAGAACCGACTCCAGCCGTTCACGCCGCTGCTTATCCAGGGAGTTAATCAGCTCCCAGGTTATCGCCCGGGGAAGATCCTGAACCAAATCAGCCAGATCATCCGTATCCATCCCTTCGGCTGCAGCCAGCAACTCCTCCTTATTCATCTTGCTGACAAGATCTGTGAAGACCTCATCAGCAAGCTCTACTAGAATCTCACCCTCACAATCATCTTCCACCAGCCCCCAAACGATCTCACGCTTCTCAAGCGGCAGTCCCTCCAGCAGATGTGCAATTTCAGCCGGGCGCAATGCATTTAACATGCGCGCAACCTGCTGTAAGGTGCCGCTATCCAGCGCCTCATGCAGTTTTTGCAGACCTGTCTGGTCGTTATGGTGTTCTGATTGAGTGGCCATAATGGCCTAACCTACCTATGGTAAAACGATTAATCGCAAGTTTAGCAGGCGGAACGTAGGGGCGGGCGGTTTTTCAGTGCATTACAGAAGAAAGTTGTTTGACCCGCTGAACAATGTCTTCTTCATCAAGATGACTCATCAGATTGGCAACCTGTTTTGTCAAAGATCCAATATCACTTGCACGAATAATACGCTTGGCCTCTAACAGCACGCCGGGTTGCATACTAAATTTACGCAACCCCATGCCCAACAGTAACGGAATATAGAGGGGATTACCCGCCATTTCACCACACATACTAACCGCTTTGTCCGCTTTGTGACCTGCCTGAATAACCAGTTGGATCAACTTGAGTATCGAAGGATGAAGCGGGTCATAAAGGTAGTTCACCTCGTCATCTACCCGATCAACTGCCAGGGTATACTGAATCAGGTCATTGGTACCAATGGAGAGAAAATCCAGATGTTTAGCAAAGCTATCTGCAGCTAAAGCTGCCGCAGGCACCTCAATCATGCCGCCAACAGGAATATCTGGATTAAAGCTATGCCCCTCATCCTTCAACTCTTGCTTTAGCTCTTCAATAATCGACTTTACCGCATGCAGCTCCTGTAGGCTGGATAACATAGGGATCATAATGCGAACCGGCCCATAAGCAGAAACACGCAAAATGGCACGTAGCTGAGGACGAAATAGCGTTGGCTCTTTCAAACAGAGGCGTATAGCACGCAATCCAAGGGCTGGATTGCTAGCAGGTTGAATCTCATGGCAACAGCTATCCATCTCTTTATCCGCCCCTAAATCGAGGGTGCGAATAGTGATAGGTATACCATTCAGCCCTTCCACAATCCGCTTGTAGCTGGCCAAGTGCTCCTCTTCATTGGGCGGTTGAGCACGATTCATATAGAGAAATTCGGTACGATATAACCCAACACCCAGCGCCCCAACGTCATTCGTTGCTTCAATATCCTCGGGCAACTCAATGTTTGCCTTCAGGGTGATATCTATCCCATCAACACTCGTAGCAGGCTCATTAACCAAGGCACGCAGACTGGCAATATGCGCCTGCTCATCACCCGACTTGTTACGGTAATGCTCTAGTGTGCGTTCATCAGGGTTTGCCAGCACAACACCCTGCTCAGCATCCATGATCAATAACTCACCATGCTTCAAATATTGCGTAACGCGATGAACACCAATAACAGCCGGTATACCCAAGCTCCGCGCTAAAATGGCAGTATGTGACATAGGGCCGCCAAACTCAGTAACAAAGGCCGCAACACCCTGATTTCGCATCAGAATAGTATCTGCCGGAGTCAAATCCTGAGCTAGGATAATCTTGCCTTTAAGATCTTCCTCTATTGCTGTCGAACTACCCTGCTGGCCCAATAGATGCTTTTGAATCTGTCCAACAACATGATCCACATCATCCTTGCGTGTGCGCAGGTAGGGGTCTTCCATTGCATCAAATATTTTCACCAGCTCATTACGACGCAACTGCAACGCCCACTCAGCATTGCAGCGCTGTGATTGGATGGTTTCAATGGGCGCCTCTACCAAAGCCGCATCCTCCAGCATCAGAAGATGGGTATCAATAAATGCATAGATATCGGTAGGTGTGGCTTTTGGAATTTGATCTCGAACAGCGTTTAAATCTTGGCGAGCACCGAGAACAGCTTGTTGATACCGAGCGGTTTCATGCTCCACGTCTTCTGGTGCAATTGTTCGTCTACGTGCCTCTGCCTGGCCACATTGCAGATGATAGGCTTCACCAATAGCAATGCTAGAGGTAACACCAATACCAATGCCTGTGCAGGTCAGCGTCATTCATCCTCTCCAAAACGCTCTGCTATGACTGTTTTTAACGCTTGAATGGTCTCTGCTTCATCTTCCCCTTCCACTCTCAACAAGAGTTCTGAGCCTTTGGCTGCAGCCAGCATCATCACACCCATAATGCTTTTGCCATTAACCTCCTGGCCATTAAATCTCAACTGCACAGCACTGGAAAACTGACTGGCACAGGTGACCAGCTTGGCTGCGGCCCTAGCATGCAGCCCCAGTTTATTCACAATGGTTACGCTCTGCTCAATCATTAACTGTTCTAATGGAAAAGTTTAAAAGTAATGTTTTGATTAGCATATTCTGATACCACAATGCCCTCCGCTTTCAACCTTTTCAGCCAATGTGGTTAGATCCAGCTGTGGGTAATTCAATACTTTAACCAACATAGGGAGACTCACTCCAGCAACAACCGCCACTCGACCCTCCTCAATCATGCTGCAAGCAATATTACTGGGGGTGCTACCGTACATATCAGTCATCACCAATACTCCCTCCCCCTGATTTAGCTCATCAACCATCGCTTTAGCTCGTTGACGCTGTTCATCAGGATCACAATCTGACCTGACATCCATGGCCTTGGCTTGGAGCGGGCAATAGCCCAGCATCGTTTCTGCCGTATCCAATAGCTCTGCACCAATACGGTTATGTGTTATCAACAGCAGCCCAATACTCATGGCAACTCCCTATGCCTTGTTAGTATATTTCGCCCCTGTGACTGAAAATACTGTGCTAACTGTTCTACTAGATAAACTGATCTGTGCTGCCCACCTGTGCAACCAATAGCAACGGTCAGATAACTTCGTCCCTCTTCTTCAAAAGCAGGTATCCATGATTCTAAAAAATAAGTAATGTGCTCAAGCATCTTTTGAACCTGCTTATCCTTTCCCAAGAAATCAATAACCGGCTGATCACACCCAGTATAAGGGCGCAGTTCTGCTACCCAATGAGGATTTGGCAAGCATCGCACATCGTAAACAAAATCAGCATCCCTGGGGATACCGTGTTTATGGCCAAATGATTGAAATAAAATAGACATCTCCTTCGACGGCTTTGATGCAATCGCTAGCCGCTGTCGGATAGTGCTGCGAAGCTCATGGATATTGCTATGGGTGGTATCCACCTTCAAATCCGCATGGCTCAAAAGCGGCTCCAACAATGTGCGCTCAAGCTGCACAGCCTCAGCCAACGGCACATCAGGCGCTGTTAGCGGGTGTTTGCGTCGGGTTTCACTAAAGCGCCTAAGAAGCGTTTCATCCTGAGCTTCAAGGAATAGGATTTCACAATCAATGCCCCGTTTACGCAAATCCTCTACAACGGCAGGGGCTTTCACCAGGCAGTCAGATCGATTACGCGCATCAACACCAACAGCAGTTAGTTGATAGGCCAGATCACCCGATTGCGCCAACTCTTTACCAAAAGACTCAAGCATGAATACGGGGAGATTATCCACACAGTAGTAGCCCATATCCTCCAGTGTGTGCAACGTGGTGCTTTTACCTGAACCTGACAAGCCTGTGACGATAATTAGCTTCATCTAAATGGCGCTCAATTTAGTGGGGACCTGGAGGGGCTGTTTTTTGTTTTTTTGCTTCGTTTTGAAAGATCATTTTTTGCTGGCGCTCTATAAAGTCCTGCCCCGCATCATAGCCTTTGCGGCGTTGAATATGCTGCCTTACTGCTGTTTCCACCAAGATAGCCAAACTGCGCCCTGGCGCAACAGGAATGGTCACCTCAGCTGTTTTCACACCCAACAGTTCCCGAGTGGAATAACTGCCCTGCAAACGATCTATCTGCACCAGCTCCTCTTCACTTAACCGCTTCAGATTAACGATAAGGCGTAGATATTTCTCTTTTTTGATAACGCTATCACCAAACATCGCACGAACATTGAGTATACCCAGCCCTCTCACCTCTAAAAATTCCTGTAAGAGCGGTGGGCAACTACCGGTCAATATATCGGGTGCCATGCGGGAAAAATCAGGCGCATCATCTGCAATCAGTCGGTGCCCACGGGTAATCAACTCCAGTGCTAACTCACTTTTACCCACGGCGGAATCACCTGTGAGCAAAACCCCCATCCCCAGTACCTCCATAAAAACACCATGGATAGTAATACTGTCAGCCAACGCACGGGAGAGGTAATACTGAAGATTGCTTAACAGCTTGTTATCAGGCAGCGGTGAACGCAGTAGCGGTGTATTGGTGCGATCAGCGTAGGCAATAAACTCACTACCCACTTCCGCATCATTAGCTAATATTACGGCAGCTGGCAGCCCCCAGAACAACTTATCCATCACATCCTGATGGGAGTTTTTACCCAGCGTAGCGAGATAAGATAACTCAGCAGGGCCAATAACCTGTATGCGGTTAGGGTGGATGTTATTCAACTGCCCTGCCAGGGGCTGATTCTGCGCCTCAGGCAACTTACCTTTTAAATGACGGCTACCACCCGCCTCTCCAGCCACCCACTCCAGTGCCAACTTACCCTTGAGGGTATCAAACAGGTCACGGACAGTAGCAGGAACACTCATATGCAGCCCTAACCATCAGCCTGCTGGATGAGTGTCATAGCCTCATCGCAATCCTTCACCTTCCTAAGCTGGTCACGAAATGATTCTTTGCTAAAGAGTGATGCCAGCTTAGCTAGCAATTGAAGGTGCTCTTGCGTAGCATCATGGGGAACGAGCAGCCCGAAGAGCAGGTCTACAGGTTGACCATCAATCGCATCATAATCAATACCTGACTCTAAACGCACTAGAACGCCACAAGCTTGCTCAATACCTTTCAAGCGCGCATGCGGTAACGCGACGCCATGCCCTAAACCAGTACTGCCCAGGCGCTCGCGCTCCAGCAATTGCTCAAATATCTCTTCTTGTGACAGGTTGGGAGCTGCTGTTGCCAGCAGCTCCCCAACCCGTTCTAACGCGCGCTTTTTGCTGCCTGCTTTGCAGTTGCAATCAACCCGTGTGGTAACAATAAAGTTAGCGGGAAACATAAATCTCTCTAAACAGATTGCATAGCTAACCTAAATTTAATTCCAACTTTAGGTTGGGCTCTCTGTTGGCTCCAAATTAGCACGGTGGTTTTTTGTTTTTTCTTTATGCTTTTTCACCTGCCGATCCAATTTATCAACCAAGGAATCGATAGCGGCATACATATCTTCCTGCACTGACTCTGCAAATACATCTACTCCATTCAGATGAAGTGTAGCTTCTGCTTTTTGACGTAGCTTTTCAACAGTAAGAATGACATGCACATTTGAAACATGATCAAAGTGTCGTTCAAGCCGCTCAAATTTGCTTTCTACACAGTTACGTAAAGAATCGGTAATATCGATGTGGTGTCCGGTCAGGCTAATCTGCATTGTAAACTCCTGATTGTGTAATGCCTACATTAGGCGTTTGCGTTCATTCGATGGCGGAATCGCCATGGATTCCCGATACTTGGCAACAGTACGTCGAGCGACCTTGATGCCTTGATCTGAAAGTATGGACGCGATTTTATTGTCACTGAGCGGCTTGTTAGGCGCTTCAGCAGCAACCAACTTTTTGATGAGCGCACGAATTGCTGTCGCTGAGCACTCACCCCCTCCATCTGTACTCACATGACTGGAGAAAAAGTATTTGAATTCTAAAGTACCACGCGGCGTATGCATATACTTCTGTGTCGTAACACGAGAAATAGTTGATTCATGCATCTCCAGCTCTTCTGCCACATCCCTAAGTACCAAGGGTTTCATAGCCTCTTCACCATAATCAAAAAAGGGACGTTGAAACTCCACAATTTTAGTCGCCACTTTAAGCAAAGTGTCATTGCGACTCAATAGACTCTTAATAAACCAGCGCGCTTCCTGCAGGTGATTTTTTAAACAATTGTTATCATCGCTATTGTCAGCCCGTTTAATCAGGCCCGCATATTCATTATTGACTCGCAAGCGTGGTGTAGACTCTGGGTTAAGCTCAACACGCCAAGCACCATCTTTCTTAAACACAAAGACATCTGGGACGACATAAGGGGATGGTGATTCAGTTATCAGGTTGCCTGGGTGCGGGTTAAGCGTACGGATAAGATGATTGATTCCTACAACATCTTCATCAGAAATCTTGAGCGCCTGTTTGATTTTGACCTGATCCTGCCGTGCCAATAAATTAAAATGCTTATCCACAAGTTGAATCGCAAGAGCCAACAACGGCGTCTCTGTAGGCAGCTGCTTAAGCTGGAGCAACAGGCACTCCTGAGGGTCTTTGGCGGCAACACCTGGCGGATCAAAGGTCTGAATTCGATGCAAGACTGCCTCAACCTCAGGAAAATCTATCTCTTCATCCTCCAGACCTTCATAAATCTCTTCCAAGCTACAAGTTAGATAACCATTCTCATCCACTGCATCAATAATTGCGATGGCAATCATCAGGTCAGTCTCACTGAACAACGATAGATTCATCTGCCATATAAGATGGTCATTCAGTGTCTTGGTAAGGTTTTTGTGTAAGAGAAACTCTGTGTCACCATTTTCACGCTGGCTACCAGACTGAGGAGCAGCGATGCTGTCGTAGACATCATCCCAAGCACTATCGACGGGAAGCTCTTCTGGCATGCTATCTGATGCCCCGTTAACCTCCTGCTCACTATTTGAAGTATCCTGAGAAACCTCTTTATTTGCCCGTTCAGTTTTATCGGAGAGTTCACGAGAGGCACTGTTTTCTTCCTCAATCTCAAGCATTAGGTTTGAATCAAGGACATCCTGTATCTCTTGTTTAAGATCCAAGGTAGAGAGTTGCAATAGCTTTATAGCCTGCTGCAACTGCGGGGTCATCGTGAGGTATTGCCCGAGACGAAGCTGAAGTGTCTGCTTCATGCGAGCCTATTACAGGAGAACTGGTGCATTTCTTGTTTTGATCCCATCATTGACATTCTAGTCCAAATTCAAGGCCGTGAGCCTACATACTGAAATCTTCCCCAAGATAAACAGTGCGAACCCCATCATGCGCCAAAATATCATCTGGCGAGCCTTCTGCTAACACCATGCCCTCACTCACAATATAGGCTCGATCACAGATACCCAGGGTTTCCCGAACATTATGATCTGTAATCAAGATACCTATCCCAAGCGTTGCCAGATGCTTGATAATCTTCTGAATATCTACCACAGAGATAGGGTCAACCCCAGCAAAAGGCTCATCCAATAGAATAAAGCGGGGCTCCATTGCCAATGTACGGGCAATCTCCAATCGCCGTCTTTCACCACCAGAGAGGCTCATAGCAAGGCTTTCACGAAGATGGCTGATACTCAGCTCTTGCATCAGATTCTCACACTTTACCTCACGCTCTTCACTGGATAGCTCCTTACGCGTCTCCAGGATAGCCATTATATTGTCTCGCGTACTTAGCTTTCTAAAAGTCGATGGCTCTTGCGCTAAATAGCCCAATCCCAGCTGAGCACGGGCATGCATTGGAAGCAGTGTAATATCATGATGACCAAGAGAAATAGCCCCCTTGTCTACCGGAACCAACCCCACGATCATGTAAAAACAAGTGGTCTTACCCGCTCCGTTTGGACCAAGCAGTCCCACTACTTCGCCATTGGCAATCTCCAGTGAGATGCCGTTCACAACGGAGCGCTTATTGTACTGCTTAGTCAGCCCTTTAGCTGAAAGGGTGATCATTTTGTAGCGGCACTTTTCTTGTGAGGAGTCAGTATGGTTTTAACCCGCCCAGGTTTTCCTGCTTTTTTTCCGCCCTTCACTGCCGCACCCGCCTTCATAACCGCCTTGACCCTATCGTAGGTTATACGCTGGCTAGTCAGCTTATTTCCATCACCAGGGAAGAGCACGGCATTTCCAATCATATAAAGCAGCTCACTGTTTGTATTATATTCAATGCGCGAGGCATTACCCTTTACATCCTGATCCTTACCATCTGGGCGCTGCTGGAAATAGGCGGGAGTGCCTTCGGCCTCTAAACGATCTGTATTGCCTTCGCTTTGAAAAATAAAAACCTTGTCCGCTTTTAATATAATGCTGCCTTGAACCACCACGACATTTCCACTGTAGGTAGTCATACCTTTAGCTTCATCGATCTCCATGCCATCAGCCTCAACCTGTATCGGTTGCGCCTTATCTGAGGATAGCGCAAGCACTTCACCGCTCAATAGAAGCGACAGGCTTAATATCAATAATTGTTGCCAGCCACTGTTCAACCATTTAGTGGGTTTCATAATATCCTCGTACCTTTGATAGAAATTTAAGCCGTATCGGTTTATTAAGCCATGCTTGCATGCCAATTGATGTTTGAACATCATTCAAACTGCGAGCCCTTACTTTCTCATCTGTCTCGGCATAGCTCTCTTTTGGACGCACTCGCAAATTACGCGTTGTAATATGCATCGGACGAACCCCTGGAGCTGCCACCCGGTCGATTTTAACCACCCCATTCAACAGCACTAACTGCCCATCACCTGAAACCCACCCGGTTTCTGATTTTATTTTCCAGGGTGGCGCTCCCTCTTCATAAATAATCAAATGGGGATCTGTTAGCTCAGTGCTGTCATCATCAGGATAGTGCAACATTCGCTCTGCGGATAAGGTTTGTTTAAGCTTGCCATCAATATCCATATCGGTGACAGTAAAATCCTCTACAAAATAGTCGGGGGAGTGCTCAACCTTTATTTTTACATCCTTTTTTTTGTCGGTCATCTGCAGCAACAGAGCGCTACCTGTAGCTAACAGAATAAACAGTGTTCCGACAACAACTCTTCTACGGCTTAGCATCTATCGTTTTACTCAAGATAAGCTTGATATGCCTCATCGAGCGTGCCTTGCGCTTTCATAAGCAATTCACAAACCTCTCGTACAGCACCTCGACCGCCTGCTGAAGGAGTCTGCCAATGGGCATGCTGTTTGACCAATGAGTGGGCATCCTGAACCGCAACCGCAAACCCCGTCCGGCGCATTAATGGCAAATCAATCAGATCATCCCCCACATAAGCTACCTGCTCTGGCTGAAGCCCTAGTTTTGTTACTAGCTCTTGATAAGCAGGAAGTTTCTCATGTCGCCCCTGATACACATGCTGAACGCCCAGGCTCTCCATCCGCTGTGCAACCAAAGTAGAACTACGGCCGGTAATAACGCCAACCTCCACACCAGACTGCATCAGCAGCTTTATACCCAAGCCATCTTTGATATTGAAGGTCTTGAGCTCTTCGCCACTGTTACCCAGATAGAGGCTGCCATCAGTCAATACGCCATCGACATCCAAAATAACCAGGCGGATAAGGCTCGCTTTTTCTAAAACATCTTGCATCGTTTTTAGTCCTACACCACACCTGCACGTAACAGGTCATGCATATTAAACGCACCCACTAAACGCTGTTGATCATCCAGCACCAGGAATGCATTGATTTTTTTCTCTTCCATCATCTGTAGTGCCTCTGCTGCCAGTTGATCTGCACGCACCGTGGTACAACCGACTGTCATCACCTCTTGCATTGTGCTGTTATGAATATCCAATCCTCGATCAAGCACCCGCCTGAGATCACCATCAGTAAAGATACCAACCAGCCGCCCTTGGTCATCTACTACGGCAGTCATACCCAATCCTTTATTGGTCATCTCCAGTAGCGCATCAGACAATAATGCCTGAACATTGACCTGCGGCACCCTCTCTCCCGTGTGCATAATGTCGCCAATAAGCAGTAACAGCCGCCGACCCAGTGCCCCCCCAGGATGAGAGTGTGCAAAATCCTCCTCAGTAAACCCACGCGCTTCCAGCAACGCAATAGCCAAGGCATCACCCATCACCAAAGCTGCTGTGGTACTGGATGTGGGAGCCAGATTCAGCGGACAGGCCTCTTGCTCAACACTGACATCAATATGAACATCCGCCTTTTGAGCCAACGTGGAATTTGGCTTGCCCGTCATTGCAATCAACGGCACGCCCAAGCGTTTAATCAGCGGAAGAATGGTCAACAGCTCTGTCGTCTTGCCTGAATTAGAGAGTGCCAGCACGACATCTTTGGAGGTAATCATCCCCAGATCACCATGACTGGCTTCACCTGGGTGGACAAAGAATGCCGGTGTGCCCGTACTGGCCAAGGTGGCAGCAATCTTGCCACCAATATGGCCAGACTTGCCCATGCCCGTCACTACAATACGCCCTTCACATCCCAGCATATAGCCGCAGGCTGTTGCGAAATCCCCATTGATACGGCTACTCAGTGCCTCAACAGCTCGTGCTTCAGTTTTGATAACAGCCAGCCCCAATGCCTGAAGCTGTTCAATCTGAGCCGATGGGAGATCTATTGATTTAGTCATACTTTAATTTCATCCAACACGCGAACGATCGCTGTTTGTTCGACTGGCTCATCAACCTCAATAAAGAGAAATGCTTGATAGGCCACAAAACAGAACACTAATAGCAGCCCTTCAAAACGATTGATTCTACCATTGCCACCAAAACCATAGCCCGTAATAAAAATAGCCAGCGTCAGGCCAATCATAACGGGTAGATCGCGGCTCAATACTTCTGGTGCAAATATACCCGGCATGATAATACCCGGCACAGCGAGGACGGCCAACAGGTTATATATATTTGAACCGATAACATTACCAATAGCGATGTCATGTTCATTTTTTAACGCACTGGTAATAGAAGCGGCCAGCTCAGGCAGACTGGTACCCAATGCAACAATGGTAAGACCAATAACCAAGTCACTAATCCCAAAAGAGACCGCAATATTCACCGCCCCCCAAACCAACATGCGCGAACTAAGCAACAGCACGCACAACCCAATCACAAACCAAAGGAGAGCCGTTTTGGTGCTGATAACTTCAGACATTTCTGCCTCATATTCAGCCTCCATAGGATCTTTTTCCGTTCGGCTTCGAAGCGCAATTCTTGCTAAACCAAAGATAACCAGTACCAGGGCGACCATCAAAATCACCCCATCCACACGCCCCAGCGCCCCATCCAGCATCAGCACCAACACCAGCATGCAGATCGCCAACAGGATGGGGTATTCCCGCCGTAGCGCATCAGAGCAGACTGTGAGCGGCACGATCAGTGCTGTAACACCAAGAATTAGCCCGATATTGGCAATATTTGATCCCAGCGCATTGCCGATGGCCAAACCCGGATTACCTTGAAAAGAGGCCATGACAGAAACCAGTATCTCTGGCGCCGAAGTGCCAAGCCCTACAATCGTCAGGCCTATCAGCATGGGAGATAGGCCCAAATTACGGGCAATAGAAGATGCACCCAAAACAAAACGGTCTGCCCCCCAAACCAGCAAAGCAAAGCCAACAACAATTGCAGCAATATTTAGCAACATAAATTAAGGAAACTCATAGTAGGATAAACCACATGTAAGATGCGCGCATTTTTCCAGACCTGAACTCGATTGTCCAAGGCCGCTTGACCCCATACAGTAGAAGAGGTGAAAATACGCCGTTTTGAATAATTAACAACTCACCAGCATCATAATTATTCCGCACAATCCAGGTGCAGAATTCAGCGGTCAATCAAAAACTTATGCCACTACACCCCAACGACAACAATGAACCACTGGTCAAGATCCGAGGTTTGCGCTTCTATCGCGGCAACCGGGCAATCTTTGATGGTATAGACATCGATATCCCCAAGGGTTCAATTACCGCTATCATGGGGCCTAGCGGCACAGGCAAGACAACCCTGCTCAAATTAATCGGCGGGCAACTTCGCCCAGATGGTGGCACCATCCATGTTAATGGACAAAATGTCCATCAACTCAACAACAAAGATCTGTACAAGCTACGCATGAGCATGGGCATGCTATTTCAAAGTGGTGCCCTACTAACGGATATCGACGTATTTGATAATGTAGCCTACCCTCTGCGAGAGCATACAAAGCTACCCGAATCCATTATCCGCAAGCTTGTGCTGATGAAGCTAGAGGCCGTTGGCCTACGCGGCGCACGTAATCTTATGCCATCAGAACTGTCCGGCGGCATGGCACGACGGGTTGCACTGGCTCGCGCTATCGTATTTGATCCGGAAATGGTTATGTACGATGAGCCCTTTACCGGACAGGACCCCATATCTATGGGCGTACTGATAAAGCTTATTCCACGGCTCAACAAAGCCAGTCAACTAACCAGTATTGTTGTCTCACACGATGTGGAAGAGACCTCTAACATTGCAGATGTTATCTATGTTATCTCAAATGGCAAGGTGATCGCTGGCGGCCCAAGTGAGCAGGTTGCCAACTCTGATTCACCTTGGGTACGTCAATTTATGGATGGCCAGGCCGATGGCCCCGTACCCTTCCATTTTCCAGCTGAGCCGCTGGAAACCGATATATTGGGGAACTGAGTGACCATAACAAAACACCCATCTATAAAGAGAAGGGCGAGCTACTGATGGAGCAACTAGCCCAACTTGGACGAATTGGCATCAGCACCCTGGAACGTCTGGGGCGTGGGCATGTCTTATTGCTGCACATGCTCTCAGGGGTTACCGCCCTTCTCGTCCGGCCAAAGCTGTTGATTGCACAGATCCACTCAGTAGGCGTGCTCTCCATGCTGATCATCACCGTGTCCGGCCTATTTGTCGGCATGGTATTAGCGCTTCAAGGGTATTATATACTTTCCCAATTTGGTGCTGAAGAGACCCTGGGTGTCATGGTGGCAGCATCACTGGTGCGAGAATTAGGCCCCGTAGTTACTGGGCTGCTCTTTGCAGGCAGGGCTGGTTCCGCTCTAACGGCTGAGATTGGATTAATGAAAGCCACAGAGCAGCTATCTGGACTGGAGATGATGGCCATCGACCCCATCAAGCGGATACTGACACCCCGCTTTATGGCGGGGCTAATCTCCATGCCCCTGTTGGCCGCACTGTTTAGCGCCATTGGCGTGATAGGCGGCCATTTTGTAGGGGTAGGGCTACTAGGTGTTGATGATGGTGCCTACTGGTCACAGATGCAGGCCAAAATCGACCTGCATGAAGATATTTTTAATGGTGTAATCAAAAGCATAGTATTTGGCTTTGTCTGCACCTGGATCGCGCTTTTTCAGGGGCATGACTGCGTTCCAACATCGGAAGGCGTTAGCCGTGCAACCACCCGCACGGTTGTACATTCAGCCCTGGCCGTACTCTGTTTGGATTTTGTGCTTACCGCACTGATGTTTGGGGAATAGCAAATGGTACAGATGAGAACCATGGAAATTATGGTCGGAGCCTTTATGGCTGCTGGCTTTGTTGCGCTGTTTTTTCTGGCCATGCAGGTCAGCAATCTAAGCGGCCTGAACGGAGGCGAGGGTTACCACATCACCGCCCGTTTCGATAATATTGGTGGCCTCAAAGTCCGCTCACCGGTCTCAATGGCCGGTGTACGTATTGGTCGAGTGAGTGATATCTCATTTGATAACACCACCTATGAAGCTGTCGTTACTATGCTGGTTGATAGCAACCACAAAACCATCCCCGACGATACCTTTGCCAAGATATATACCGCCGGCCTTTTAGGTGAACAGTATATTGGTCTCGATCCCGGCGGCAGCGAAAAATTCCTTACTGAAGGTGGCAAGGTTTCACTCACCCAATCAGCGCTGGTGCTAGAGGAGATCATTGGTCAATTTCTATTCAGTAAAGCAGAGGAAGGCGGCAACAATGAATAAACTAAAATGGATACTGTTTTTAGCTGCCATGGTAGGCATGCAATCCAGCTGGGGCGCTATGCAGAACCCTTTGGATCTAGTGCGGGAAACATCCAGCCAAGTGCTGGCAAAAGTTACTGATAGAAAACAAGAACTCAACGAATCACCAGAGAAGATAGCTGATCTGGTCACTGACATTATAGTGCCTCACTTTGACTTCAAGCACATGTCACAACTGGTACTCGGCAAGCATTGGCGCAAAGCCAGCGACACACAAAAAACCGCATTTATTGAGCAGTTTCAGACACTACTTATCCGCACCTATGCCATTGCACTACTCAACTATTCTGACCAGGCCATTGAGTATCTCCCCCTACACGAACGGGCTGATACCACTGAAGTAACAATAAAAACAGAGGTCAAATCCAGTGGCGCACCTGCCATCCCCATCAACTATCGCCTGCGTCTAAACGGAGGATGCTGGAAGGTATACGATGTCATTATTGATAACATCAGCCTGGTATCCAACTACCGTACCGGATTTTCAAATGAGATCCGCCGTGAAGGTCTGGGCAGCCTTATTGCGCAGCTGAAGAAAAAGAATAGCAAGGTTACTCAATGAGCAACACCATGCTCAATTGCACTGATGAAGGCATTGTCACCATTAACGGTGAATTTGGTTTTTCAACCGCATCAGAGCTGCTCAAACAAGGGCAAAGCCTGATAAACGCACGTCAGCCATTAACTATCGATCTCAATGGCGTAACCGGCAGCGATAGTGCCGGATTAGCTATCATGCTGGAGTGGATGGATAGCTACAAAAGAGCCGGACAAGCACTTCATTTTATCAATGTACCTGAATCGTTGCTGGAAATAGCACGGGTCAGCAACCTTATTGACCTTCTTCCACTCGCGGATAGCTAATGGATAAACTCCTTATTACTGGCGGCACCTGTCTGAAAGGCGAAGTACGCATTGCTGGTGCTAAAAATGCCGCACTGCCGATTCTGGCAGCAACCCTGCTAGCTGATAGTCCAATGACCATCAGCAATGTACCTCACCTGCATGACATCACAACAACCATGGGGTTGTTAGGGCAGATGGGCGTACAACTGGTGGTTGACGAACGCATGCGTATTGAAATCGACCCCAATACCATCACCAATTACTCAGCTCCTTACGAGCTGGTAAAGACCATGCGCGCCTCCATCTTAGTACTGGGGCCGCTACTCAGTCGTTTTGGTCAGGCCGATGTCTCCCTACCTGGCGGTTGCGCCATCGGTTCACGCCCAGTCAACCTGCACATTGATGGACTGCGCGCCATGGGCGCAGAGATCCTGGTTGAAAATGGCTACATCCGCGCCAAAGCCAAGCGGCTAAAAGGCACTCGCCTAATTATGGACGCTGTCACCGTGACTGGCACTGAAAATCTCATGATGGCTGCCACCCTAGCCGATGGCGAAACCATCATCGAAAATGCCGCTCGCGAACCAGAGGTTGTTGATCTGGCCAACTGCCTAAATAAAATGGGGGCAAAAGTAACCGGCGCAGGCACCGACAGCATCCACATTGAAGGCGTTGAAAAGCTCAGTGGCACAGACTATACCGTTCTACCTGACCGCATAGAGACCGGCACCTACCTGGTTGCTGCGGCCATCACAGGTGGAAAAATCAAGGTCCGCGACACCGACCCATCACTGGTCGATGTCATTCTGCAAAAGCTACGTGAGGCTGGAGCCATTATTGAGACGGGTGATGATTGGATCATTCTTGATATGCAAGGCAAGCGTCCAAAATCTGTAGATGTATACACGGCTCCCTACCCTGCCTTTCCAACCGATATGCAGGCTCAATTTACCGCCCTTAATTGTGTTGCCGACGGGGTTGGCATTGTCACTGAAAACGTGTTCGAAAACCGTTTCATGCATGTGCAAGAGATGCAACGCATGGGTGCCAACATCAAGCTCGGAGGCAATACCGCCATTATTACAGGCATCGATCAACTGACCGCAGCACCGGTCATGGCCACCGACCTTCGCGCTTCAGCCAGCCTGGTGCTGGCTGGACTGGTTGCCAAAGGTGAGACTGTAGTAGATCGCATCTATCACATCGACCGTGGTTACGACTGCATTGAAGAGAAATTAGCGGGTCTTGGGGCACAGATCAGACGCATACCTAATTGACCTCAGACATCAATATTCTAGAGAACAGGATTGATACGTGAAATTTGACGGCCGCATCACCATTGCACTCTCCAAAGGGCGCATCTTTAAAGATACCCTGCCACTGCTGAGTCATGCCGGAATCATACCTATAGATGACCCAGAGACCAGTCGCAAACTGATATTGGATACCAATCACCCACAGATCAAATTGGTGATAATTCGCGCATCTGATGTACCCACCTACGTACAGTATGGTGCAGCCGACCTGGGTGTTGCAGGCAAAGATGTCCTGCTGGAGCACGGCGGTGGCGGCCTCTACGAACCACTGGATCTACAGATTGCCAAGTGCCGCCTGATGGTTGCTGGCGTAAAGGACGCACAGTTAAGCGAGAACCGCCTGCGGATTGCCACCAAATTCGTCAACAGCACACGCCGCCACTTCGCCACCCAAGGCAAACAGGTTGAGATTATTAAGCTCTATGGCTCCATGGAGCTGGCACCACTCGTAGGACTGTCCGACTTGATCGTCGATGTAGTGGATACCGGCAACACCTTAAAAGCCAACGGCTTAATGCCACTGGAACATATCAGTGATATCAGCTCCCGATTAGTTGTCAACAAAGCTGCCTGGAAGATGAAACACAAAGGCATCACGGAGTTGGTTGGCGCACTCAGCATGGCGGTCAAAGAACGCAGCACGGAGGGGAAAAACAATGACTGACATCCAGCAACTGACAACTACTGATTCTGATTTTAGACAGCAACTAGACGCACTACTCGCCTGGGAATCGGTCTCCGACCAACAGGTCAATCAGACAGTAAACGGGATCATTGCTGATATTCGCAGCCGGGGTGATGCCGCACTACTGGAGTACACTCACCGCTTTGATCGCTGGGAGCCCAGCAATACAGCAGCGCTGGAGATCGCCTCTGATCAATTAGAGCGCGCCTACAACTCGATCCCCGCAAAACAGCGTGACGCCTTGGAATACGCCGCACAACGCATCCAGGCCTACGCTGAACGCCAAAAGATAGAATCCTGGTCATACACCGAAGAGGACGGAACTCTCCTCGGCCAGCAGGTTACACCACTGGATCGAGTCGGCCTCTATGTGCCAGGCGGCAAGGCAGCATATCCATCCTCTGTACTCATGAATGCCATCCCAGCCAAGGTGGCAGGCGTCACAGAACTTATCATGGTTGTACCCACGCCCGATGCCGAACGCAATCTACTGGTGCTAGCCGCTGCTCATATTGCCAAGGTAGACCGCGTATTTGCCATCGGCGGCGCTCAAGCCGTAGCGGCTCTGGCCTATGGCACTGAATCCATCCCCGGTGTAGACAAAATTGTCGGTCCCGGCAATATCTATGTTGCCACTGCAAAACGAGCTGTTTTTGGCCAGGTTGGCATCGATATGGTCGCAGGTCCTTCTGAGATATTGGTGGTCTGTGATGGTCATACCAACCCAGACTGGATTGCAATGGACCTCTTCTCTCAAGCTGAGCACGATGAAGATGCTCAATCCATTCTGATCTCAGCTGATGCTGAATTTATTGAGAAAGTAAAAGCAAGCATCAAGCGCCTGCTTCCGGAGATGGAGCGCAAAGAGATCATCGAAACCGCCCTACGCAAACGAGGAGCCATCATTCAGGTAAGAGATCTGGATGAGGCCGTAGAGGTAATCAATACCATTGCACCAGAACATCTAGAGCTTTCCGTAGGTAAACCGGAGGCCATGGCTAAAAAAATCCGCCACGCCGGTGCGATTTTTATGGGACGCTACACTGCTGAAGCACTGGGTGACTATTGTGCTGGCCCCAATCACGTACTGCCTACCTCACGCACTGCCCGCTTCTCATCACCACTGGGGGTCTACGACTTTCAAAAGCGTTCCAGCCTGATCATGGCCTCTGCTGAAGGCGCATCCTATCTGGCAGACACCGCTTCTGTGCTAGCACGTGGTGAAGGGCTTACCGCCCATGCCCGCTCAGCTGAATATCGCAAAGATAAAAACCACACCGACACCACACCATCAGATGATGAGTGCTGCGGTAACGGCTGTTGTTCGACCTAGCCAATGAATATTCAACAAGCCATTGACCACTGGGTGCGCCCGGAGATTAAAGCGCTCTTCGCCTACCATGTGCCGGATTCCAGCGGCCTGATCAAGCTGGATGCCATGGAGAACCCCTACACCTGGCCAGAATCACTGCGTCAGGAGTGGCTGGAGCTTCTGCACAGAACCGATGTTAACCGCTATCCCGATCCACAAGGCAGTGAGCTAAAACAACGCCTGCGTATCAGCATGGATATACCCGAAGATGCTGGCCTGCTGCTAGGCAATGGCTCTGACGAGCTGATCCAGATGCTGGCTCTCACCCTAGCCGGACCAGACCGAGTGGTGCTCTCAGTTGAACCCAGCTTTGTCATGTATCGGATGATTGCCCTCTTTGCTGGCATGCCCTACCAGGGCGTACCACTGAAGAGCGAAGATTTCAGCCTGGATCTCCCCGCACTGCTGACCGCTATTGAGCAACATCAGCCTGCCATCATCTACCTGGCATACCCCAATAACCCCACTGGCAACCTGTTTGATGCCGCTAAAATCAAACAGATTATTGAAGCAGCCCCTGGATTGGTCATTGTCGACGAGGCCTACGCACCTTTTACGGATGCCAGCTTTATGGGCGAGCTAGGGCACTACCCGAACCTACTGGTCATGCGCACTCTCTCAAAACTGGGCCTCGCCGGACTACGTCTGGGGCTACTCGCAGGGCCAAAACCCTGGCTGGACGAGATCGACAAAACCCGCCTACCCTACAACATCAACACACTGACCCAGGTAAGCGCAGAGTTTGCGCTACGGCATGAATCTGTATTTGATAAGCAAACCACCCTTATCTGCCAAGAGCGCAACCAGCTATTTGCTGCACTAGATAATATCGATGGCCTCTCCCCCTACACCAGTGATGCCAACTTCATCCTGGTACGCATGCCAAATGGTCAGGCCAACCAGATTCATACAGCCATGAAAGAGTCAGGTGTACTGGTTAAAAATCTCAATGGCAGCCATCCCAAGCTGGCCGACTGCCTACGCATCACCGTAGGCAAACCAGAAGAGAATCAGGCCGCCATCAACGCCCTGAAGGCAGCACTCTAATGATCAGATCACTATTGTTTGGTTGTACCCTCATCCTGCTTTTAGGCAGCGGAACCACTCAGGCTGAGGTGGAAAAAATCACCATCAAAATACCTCCCGTCTCACTGGCACAGTGGTACAAACCTGCAAATAAACGTCAGGTGTGGCTACACACCATGTTTCGGCTACGCAGAGAGATGCAAGCAGTCAATGAATATGCCAGACAGAAAGATGCTATTGGCACCAAAAAGTGGGGGCAGCGCCTAGCCAAGAGCTATCGCACCATCCCAGAGATGGTGCCTGAATGGAAAAAAGAGGTACGCCTGGATTGGGCGGGCATACTAGAGACAGCCGCAGTAGAAGGGGATTTCAAACAGGTTCTTCACGCCTATGACAAACTGGATGCCAGCTGCAACCTATGCCATCAGGATTTTCAAGCCCTGGCAGCGACTCTCTACCGCTCACCTGATTTCAGCACAGAGCAAGTGGCATTCAATGGCGAAACAATCCACTACGACAAATTTATGGAACTGCTCACACAGACGGTCAACCGCCTCAAGATTGCCACAGAAGATCAACACCCACAGGCTGCAGAACGATCTTTAACGCAGCTTAAAAACCAACTTCAAGCCTTAGAGCCAGGCTGCGCTAACTGCCATCGGGATGAAAGACCCAAAGAGCGCATCCTGGGTGCAAACACCCAAGAGATACTCCGGCATCTTGAAGAGAGCATCCAAAACAATCAACCCAAACAGACCGGACGGTTTCTAGGTGAAGCAGCTGTTGCCATCTGCGCCCGCTGCCATGGTGTGCATCGTACCCTTAGTGACCTAAAGCAATTTCTGATGCCCGCACAATTTTAGTCTAAAAAAGCAGTTAATACTCATTGCTAAAAGCAACAAACTTAGTCAAATCCAAATGCCAGCAATCCAGCGTTTGCGGTCATTCAGAGGAAAATAGATAGATCCTCTTTTCCCTTCTTTCCTGAGTGAACTCTCCACCCCTATTATTTGGCTGTAGCTCTCAGCGGCCTTTGGCGCTATCTTTTTGGTCGTCGTATCGCATGGCGCCAGCCGCCCATACCACCACAGACCCAGCTTGGGCAGATGCCATCTGTTGGATCAAGATCGTTTTGAAACTCCCAAAGGTTGTTTAGGCCATCATTATCTTGATCCAGTTGAGCATCTGAATTGTCTAAAGGGCTTAGAAAACCATACCTATTTTCATAGCCATTTGGCAAGCCATCGCCATCACTATCATTGTCGCAGGCATTACCTAGGCCATCATTATCCATATCAGCCTGCTCAGGGTTAGCTATGAGCGGACAGTTATCTGTCTTGTCACCCTCATTATCTTGATCAGTATCTGCATTTAGTGGGGCTGTGCCCAAAGCTTTCTCTTCAACATCTGAAAGACCATCATTATCATCATCATTGTCACAGGTATTACCCAGGTTATCGTTATCCGCATTAGCTTGGTTAGGATTGGCTATGACCGGACAGTTATCTGTGTTGTCACTTATTCCATCCTGGTCGGTATCAGCTTTTAGGGGATCTGTGCCTAGGGCTGCTTCTTCAGTATCTAAGAGACCATCATTGTCATCATCTGAATCATTGGAATCCAAGATACCATCACCATCACTATCTGGTACTGCACTACTTTGACCAAAATCACCATACCCCCAACAAGTCACTCCATTATCATCCAGGGCGCAGGTGTGCCAGCCTCCTGCTGATATCTGGTAAGAATTAACTAAGCCATCTGGTAGGGCGGTTTGACCGCCGTAATTGCTTCCCCAACAGACCACCCCGTTATCATCCAGAGCGCAAGTATGCGACTCTCCCGCAGATACTTGCCGGGGGTTGACCAAAGTTTGGGGGACTGTGATTTGACCATATTCATTATCCCCCCAACAGATTATTCCATTATCATCTATGGCACAGGTATGTGAGTCTCCCGCTGATACCTGCTGGGGATTGAGCAAACTATCAGGTGGTGTGCTTTGGCCATGCCAATTATCTCCCCAACAAGTTACTCCAATTACAGAGTCATCCAGTGTGCAGGTGTGGGAGTAGCCTGCAGATACTTGGCGGGGATTAACCAAACCATCTGGTGCTTCACCACCATTGCCATTAGCCCCCCAACAGGTTACTCCATTGTCATCCATAGCACAGGTATGGGCACCGCCTGCGGACACTTGACGGGAATTAACCAAATCATCTGGTACTGTGCTTTCGCCACTCCAATTATCCCCCCAACAGGTTACTCCATTGTCATCTAGGGCGCAGGTATGGGAACTGCCCGCAGATACATGGTGAGGATTAACTAAACCATCTGGTACCGTACTTTGATCACTCCAATTCCCTCCCCAGCAAATTACCTCATTCTTGTCTATGGCACAGGTATGCCTACTACCTGCAGATACTTGGCTTGGATTTAAGCCCACAGGCGTTTGGGCATCTTTATTACCCCAACAAACCACTCCAGTATCATCCAGTGCACAGGTGTAGTGTTTATTTGCTGATACTTGGCGAGGATTAATCAAACCACTGGGTACACTGCTTTGGCCATTGCTATCATTTCCCCAACAGGTTACGCCATTGCTGTCTAGAACGCAGGTGTGGAGTGTTCCTGATACCACTTGACGAGGATTAACCAAACCATCAGGTACTGTACTTTGGCTATAGTTGTTACTTCCCCAACAGGTTACCCCTTTTGTTGAGTCATCTAATGTACAGGTGTGAGCATAGCCTGCCGATACCTGCCGAGGATTCATAAGGTTATTTGGCACTGATATCTCACCATTCCAATCGGAACCCCAACAGGTTATTCCATTTTCTGAGTCATCTAAGGCACAGGCATGTTCATCTCCGACTGATACTTGTCGGAGATTGTCTAAGCTATTAGGCGGTGTACTTATAGCCCCCCAGCAGGTCACTCCATTTTCTGAGCCATCCAATACGCAGACACTATCAAAAAAACCAGCTGATATTTGGCGAGGATTAACCAAATTATTGCGGCTCGGTACTTGGAAACCCAATCCGCCCCAACAGATTGCATCATTGCCATCTATAGCACAGCTATGATAGCTGCCGGATGAAATTTGCCAGGGATTATCTAAAATTGGTACCGCAATTTGGCCATGTTCATTATCTCCCCAACAGGTGGCTCCGCTATTATCGATTGCGCAGGTATGGTATTTGCCAACTGCTAACATATCGTTACCTGGTGAATTCATTACCACATGTGTGGTATCTGTTCCAGCAAGGCCATTATTATCAGTGACTGTCAAAGTTACTTTATAGGCACCACTGTAGGCATATGCATGGCTTGGTGTCAGACTGCCTGTGGCTGTATTACCGTCACCAAAATCCCAACTATAGGTATGACTATCTCCTGCATCCAGATCAGTAAAAGTGCCAGAGAAAGTTACAGTTTGCCCTGCATTAACCGTTTGATATGGTCCTGCCTCGACTATTGGGGCTGAATTTAGAGCATCTATAGCGAAAGATATCGGATCACCGGCAGGGCCATTTGCAAGGCTAAAACTAGAGAACGCACCTGCTGCTGAATTAAAATCATTCAGGTTGATATGAGTTGGCAAAGCATCTGTTGTCAAGACTGTGGCAGCTGGCTTTAGATTAGAAAATAGAATATCAATATCAACATTGTTACCTGAAGCAGTGGGGTCTGGCATACCAGCTGCAATATTAATACTTGTGGCCGTAGTTACAGACATTGATGTGCCTGAATCGAACGTAAGTGATCCGCTTGGGAGTGCAATCTTTAGCGGGTGAGGGGGAGCAGAGTCATATTCCCCGTTTGTGGTGTCGGAGGGGTTACTATCTGATGTTGAAGTATCGTAGGAAAAGTTGCCACTTATCGTATCACCTAGTGAGGCGCTAACACCCGCAATACTCCCAGCGTCGGTAACAGTACCAGTAAATTCATAGGTTACTATTGCAGCTTGTAGCGACATGGATACAAGCGCAGCTACACAGGCAAAGAGAGTCCCAAACAAACGTGGCTTTTCCATGGTAAGTTTCCGTGTATTTATTCACTACTACCGATTGTTTACTTGTCTAACTATCCAGGATTTACATCCTACAATAAAATCTTACCACTTATAGAGATATTTAGCGGGATCTTGCAACAATCATCGGTTTAACAGAATGGAATGCACAACTCAAATAACACAATGTTCACTTTGCCGCATAATTATGTGAAATTGCTTTCTTACCCATCTACCCTCCATTCCGGCTGCCCTCAAAGGATCGATTGATCTTGTATTTTAATATAGTGAACAGTGGAAATGCATCGCTGGACAGCCAATTACTACTTATTTCAAATGACTGCTATGTGTATGGAGCAGACATTGTCTATCCACACCATCAACAACTCTGACAATCAGGTGCCATTAAAAAAGGGCGGTTGAAAACCGCCCTTATTATATCAATTGCTCACCGCCCGTTCTGGTTCAGGCCATGCCTTTGGTTCAAAGATAAGTGCCTCTTCAGTGCCGCTTTCACCTGTTTGATACCAATTCAGCTTGTCGCGTAACTTAACCACTTCACCAACAATGATCAGAGTGGGAGGCTTGGGTTTATATTTTTCAGCAATACCCGGTAGCGTGGCAAGGGTTCCGGTGTAGACCTTCTGCTGAGGGGTAGTGCCTTGTTGTACCAGCGCAGCAGGTAGATCCGCAGACATGCCGTGGGCCTGAAGCTCGCGGCAGATATGTGGCAAACTCATAAGCCCCATGTAAAACACTACGGTCTGTTTGGGTTGTGCCAGCGCCGTCCAGTTGAGGTTCAGGCTGTCATCCTTCAGATGACCCGTTACAAAGACGACTGATTGCGCATAGTCTCTGTGAGTCAACGGGATACCCGAGTATGAGGCACAACCTGAGGCAGCGGTAACACCGGGTACTACCTGAAATGGAACACCCTGTGCAGCAAGGGTATCAATCTCTTCTCCGCCACGCCCAAAAATAAAGGGATCGCCACCTTTGAGTCGCACAACCCGTTTACCCTGTTTGGCCAGATCAGCCAACAGCTGGTTAATGTCTTCCTGGCGCATAACGTGGTGGTTATTCTCCTTACCCACGTAAACGCGCTCTGCATCCCGTCGTGTCATCTCCAATATTGGTTTTGAGATAAGACGATCATAGACCACGACATCAGCCTGTTGCATCAGGCGCAGGGCACGAAAAGAGAGCAGATCCGGATCACCGGGACCGCCTCCGACCAGGTAGACTTCACCCATGCCATCTGTGGTCAACGAGGTCTCCGCCAGCGCTTGTTCCATCAGTTGATTGGCCTCTTCATGATGACCAGAGAACACGCGCTCTGCCACGCCGCCTTGCAGAACACTCTCCCAGAAACGGCGACGATCAGTAGGATCTGTAAAGCGCGCCTTCACTCGATCCCGGAAGCTACTGGCCAACTCTGCCAAACGTCCATAACCAGAAGGAATCAATGACTCCAGACGACCACGAATGAGCCGTGCCAATACAGGCGAAGCACCACTGGTAGAGATGGCAGCAATCACCGGAGAGCGATCAATAATAGAAGGCATGATAAAGCTACAAAGCTCTGGCTGATCCACCACGTTGACAGGGATACCACGTGACTGAGCCTCTTCGGAGATCTGCCTATTCACCTCAGAATTATCCGTGGCTGCAATCACGAGACGAGCCCCTTGCAGATCTCCCTGGCAGTACTCACGTGCCTTATGCTCAATCTCATTCTGTTCTTTCAGCGCTGATAGGCTAGGACCCAGCTCCGGCGAGATCACACAAATGGATGCATGCGCATTTTGCAGAAGCGCTGCTTTTCGGCTGGCAATTTCACCCCCACCAATGACAATGCAGGGCTTAGCTTTTATATCAAGAAATATTGGTAAATAATCCATCAGCTGACTTCTTTATACATAATTTTAAACAATGATTGCATTTTACCCCAGGAAAACCACAAACGCCCGAGGTTAATTTGCCAAACCACTCCAAGCGATAGCCGTTGAACGACGCTCTCCCCATAGCCCTCGCTTTGATGCAATGGCCTCCGATTCAAGCTTCTCCAACCGGCCCTTCAAATCTGCTTCAACAGCCCCATAGCGTGTCATGATTGCATAACCATTCTGCACCATAAGTTCATTGAGTGATTTTCCAGCTGCATCCACAGCTGCAACCAGGATACGACCATAGCGATCACGTTGATCAAAGTTGCCACTCATCTGCAAGCTATCCCCTGGTTTTACCAGTGAGCGCAGATGCTGGGTTGCTGCCACACCCAATGGCAACAGTGCTGCGCTACCCAAGCCGGTCACCTTGATATCACGCGTCAACTTGGCATTCTCTACATCCTCAGGCGCATCGATGCCTTGTAGTTGTAGCCGCTCTGATTTGCCTTTTAGCGTAACAACAATGGTGTCACCATCCTCAACTTTTTCAACCACCAGCGACAAGGTCTCTGCCGATACCGTTGTTACGGCAAACAGTAGCGTAAAAAGCAATGTCGAAGAAGAGAGATAGATCGTACTTTTTCTCATTAATTTTTCCGTTAACTCTAATGACTGGTTCCGCTGGAACGGGTTAGTTTGTTATGCACGTTATACTTGCCTGATGGCTTACTCATGGGAAGTCGCTTCACCTCTTCCAGGGTTTTTGCATCATAGATAATCAATGCGCCCTCTTTATCCCAGATACTGAGCAGGGCATACGAGCCATCCTTAGTAAATTCAATATGGGCAGAGGTCTTTCCTGGCATTGGCTTTAGGGTCTTAACAATCTCCAGCGTGCGTTTATCGATGACATGCATGAGATCCTTGTTGGGGCCGAAAAAGACATCCACCCAGGCGTAGGGGCTATTCTCATGGCTGCGCATAAAGAAGCCGGGGCCATCGGTTTTGATCTCCTTCACTACCTTCCAGCTCTGCATGTCGATAACGGTGACCAATCCCTCTTTGATATTGGGCGTAGCCATCACGGGATGACCTTTGTACTCCCAAGTAATGGCTGAACTGAGGTGTGGCATGCCCGGTAGGGTAACTGCTTTGACTGCTCGTCGTAGATCAAGATCCACTACCTGACCACCACCACTGCGGGAGGTACCAATGATCTGGGTGTAGTCCTGATTCATAAAGAAATCATCCAGATAATCATCAGTCTTGACCCGTCGCACCGCAAATTGCTGCTCTTGATTACCTTCACCACCCTCTGGGTTGTAGTCATGCATCCAGCCTGAAAAGCCCATCGGCGGCTGATCGGCATAGCTGATCTCCCACACCTCTTTGATATCCTTCATGGCGGCGAAAAAGCTCTCACGCGGAGCGGCTGTGTAGACAGCACTTACCCGGGAGGTCTGTCCTTTATCATCAACGGCAGAGATAACCTTAATAGGTTTAAGATCATTGGCATCCAATACTGTTAGCGTATGTGGCAGATAGTTGGCCACAATGACATAACGACCATCTGCCGAGACCGCCAGATTGCGGGTATTGATCCCGGCCCGCACCTCCGCCACATACTTCAGGTTGTAGATATCAAACTTACTGATCCAGCCATCGCGCGAGGCAAAGTAGACATAACGCCCATTCGGACCATATTTCGGGCCACCGTGCAGGGCAAAGCGGGTAGGAAAACGTTTGATAGACTCAAAGGTATCGCCATTCAATAGGGTGGCGTGATGATCACCCAGCTCCACCACCACGAACAGGTTATCCATTGTGGCTTTAAAAATGGGCTTATCGGAGAGGGTTTCAGGCTTGTTTGGCACCAGATGACTGGCGTGGATCTGCTCCATGCCCCACTCTGGAATAGTCTCCAGCGGCATGTAGACCAGATCAACCAACGCCTGGATCTCTTCACTTTTTAGCTTGTCACCAAACGCTGGCATCTGGGTAGCAGCACGCCCTTTGGTGATGACCTTAACGGCTGATTTCTTACGCAGGCGTTTTAGGTTTTGTGGCAGCAGCGCTGGCCCCATCTTCCCCAGCCGGTCAGGGTTGTGGCATTCAGAGCAGTGCGTCTTATAGAGTGCTTTGGCATCAATGGCCGCCCCACCAACTACGGTGCCACTAAAGATCAGAGCCAGCAGTAAAAAAGCCCATGTAGGTTTATTTGTAGCCATCTGCAGCATCTTATTGATTACCCACGGGGTTGTTATCCATATCCCTCGTCTCATTTCCAATGCCAATCTCAGCATCGGTGAGATAACAAGCCGGGTCTTCAGACCAGGGATCACCCGTCAGCTGCATGGCCCGCACTCGGGTATTACCACCACAGATGCCGAAATGCTTACACTGGCCACAGCGGCCTGAAATAACCCTTGGGCTTGCCTTCAGGCCTGCCATTATAGGGTCAGAGGTATCCATCCAGATCTCTGAAAAGGGACGTTTTTTTACATTACCCAGATCATGATTCCACCACATGGTGTCCGGATGCACATGGCCCAGGTTATCAATATTGGCCACATTTACCCCAGAGCTGTTGCCGCCCCACTGGTTTAGTTTGACCTCCATATGTGCCGCCTGCTCCGGGTAATTTTTCTTGATCCACTGCAGCATGTAGACGCCATCTGCATCGTTATTACCCGTGACAAATTCCGTCTGCCTGCCTGCACGCACGTCAGCCAGCGCATGCTCAAACAACAGCTCCATGGCCCAGCGGGTGGTCTGCAGGAAGACATCCGTTTCACGGTTTTTGTTACCGCGCCCAGCATAATTAAGATGGGAGAAGTAGAACTTATCAACACCCTCGTCATCCATCAGTTGTAGCAGCTGCGGAAGTTCCTCGGCATTATCCTGGGTCATGGTGAAGCGCAGCCCCACCTTCATGCCCCGATCACGGCACATGCGCAGACCATTCAGCGCGGCATCAAACCCACCCTTCATGCGGCGAAACTCATCGTGCGTATCTTTGATGCCATCGATGCTGATGCCGACGTAGTCGTAGCCGATCTCATTGATGGCCTCGATATTCTCATCACTGATCAGCGTACCGTTGGTGGAGAGGGCGGTAAAAAAGCCCATCTCTTTGGCGTGGTGGGAGATCTTGAAGATATCTGGGTGCATCAGCGGCTCACCACCCGAGAGGATCAGCACCGGCACGCAGAACTGCTTGAGGTCATCCATCACGGTATAGATTTGATCAGTGCTCAACTCACCGGGAAAATCAGTATCCGCAGAGATGGAGTAGCAGTGTTTGCAGGTCAGGTTGCAGCGGCGGATCAGGTTCCAGATAACCACTGGGCCTGGCGGGTTACGTTTTGGACCCAAAGGTTTTGGATTCACCAACTCATTCATGTATTGCGAAATACGAAACATCTTTGTTGTCTCTTTGTAGCTGATTCCTAGGAACCAGGAATTAGCCTTAATCCGGTCTTCTTTAATATACGAGTACTGAAGAGTACCTCATGCGCCCGGTTGTCTTCGCCCAGCATCTCGGCTATAGCATCAATTTTGTGCTTGAGTTCATCCCGATTGGTGCCATGCACCATGGCGAAGAGATTGTAACGCCATTCGGGCAGGAAGCGTGGGCGATGATAGGCGTGGCTGACAAAATCCAGCGCACCGATCTTCTCACCATACTCCACCACCTTCTCATCCGGCACATCCCAAACGGTCATACCATTGCCACGAAAACCCAGGGTGTAGTGATTTGGCACGGCACCAATACGGCGGATAATGCCGCTCTCCAGCATGCGCTGCATGCGCTGCATCACATCCTCTGCGGTTGTTCCCAGCTCCTCGGCAATCTGCTGATAGGGTTCGGCAACCAGCGGCAAACCTGCTTGGGTGGCGACCACAATCTGCCGATCCAGCTCATCCAGTTTAATATCATCACTCATGCCAATCAGACCTCAAACTTCAGGCCGACAAAAAATTCCTGCTTCTTCGGCATATTGTAAACTTTATAACCCGTGGCCTTTTCAATCTCTTGGCAGGTCTCTTCAACCCGCTCTGGGGTCTCTGTGCCCAACACAAACCACATGCTAAATTCGTGATCACGTGCATAGTTATGCGCCACTTCAGGGAAGGCGTTGACCTGTTCAGTGACTCGCTCAAAATCTGCCTCCGGCACACGCATGGCACAAAGACTCAGGCCACCACCCAGCCGCTCAGCGTGATACATGGGGCCAAAGCGGGAGAGTTGCTTTTTCTCCAGCATCTGTTGCAGGCGATTGTGCAGATCTGCCTCATCAATACCCAGCTGCTCGGCCACCACGGCATAGGGATGGTCGCAGATGGGAAATCCACCTTGCAGGTTATTGATAATGCTGCGGTCTATATCATCCATCACTACTGGTACCGCGCGCCGCGCTGTTTGAAGCGCTGACCACTAAATAAAATCTCATGCGGGAGATCACCCAATTCCAGCTCATCCACCAGCTGTTCCACCTGCGCAGTAACACGCCCCTGGCTACGACCATGGATCATACTGAATAGGTTATAGGGCCACTCAGGCAATCGTCGGACACGTTGGTAACAGAGGGTAACGCAGGCTTGTTCAGCCAACGCTTCGCCCACTACATCCAGTCGCTGATCTGGCACATTCCACACCACCATCGCATTAGCGGTGTAACCCAGCTCATGATGACGCACGATGACACCAAAACGCTTAATGATTCCGCTCTGCTGCATCTCACCAATGCGAGTGACCACCTGATCTTCCGACCAGCCAATCTGCTTACCCACCTCAGCATAGGGATGACGCACCAGTGGCAGCCCCCCTTGAATAGCAGCAATCAGCTGGCAGTCCTGCTCACTCAGCACCATAATGGAAAACCCAGGTCGATGTGAAAGTGCTTCATCAGTGGCAGGTAGAGTACAGGCTGACCGCTGTACGCCTCTATCTCGGCCAATACCTCATCCACCCGCAGTTGATTAGGTGCGGTTATAACGAACCAGAGATTCAAACGATGTAGACGCTCGTAGTTATGATTAACCTCATCAAAGCCACTGACATAGGCTGCAACAGATTCTAATGATTCCGGCGGTACAGCAACCGCTGCCAGCGTACTGGCTCCTGCCCGCTTGGGCTTAAATACGGGGCCAACACGACTGATAAACCCTTGTTCCTGCATATCACTGAGGATACGCAGCACCTCATCCTCTGTTGTACCCAGATGCTGTGCGATATCTGCAAAGGGTGTCACAGAGAGCGGCAACCCCTGCTGATACTCATTGAGCAAGCGTTTCTCCAGCTCCGTCAGCAACTCTGGATTTACAGCCTTCGCCAGCATTACAAGCCCGTCTTGTGCGCGCGCGAGGTAAAAAAGATGCCACTGGGTTTGTCTACTGGCAGACTACCAATCTGTTCCAGTGTGGTGGTGTCAAAGATCTTGACCTGATCCAGATCACGGATAGAGATCCACACCTCTTCGCCACGTGGAGAGAACTCCATATGCAGCGCGCCCTTGCCTGGCTTCAGGGTTTTAACAATCTTCAGGGTTTCGGTATCAATTACTTGAATGGTGTCGTTATGAGGGAAGGCAAAATTGACCCAAACCTGTCGCCCATCAGGACGAGCGATAGCGAATACGGGCTGCCCATGAACGGGGATACGCCCCGTAGGTTGCCAACTATTGTGGTTTACCACCAATACCTCATGGTGGCCAATAGCCGGTAGGAAGGCCTGGTTACCTGCAACAGCCCACCCTTCCAGATGTGGCATCTTATAGACTGGCAACTGTTTTTTGCCTTTACCATAATGGTTCAGGATGCGGGTCGGTCCTTTTTCAACATGCCAAAGATCCAGCAGGGTCAGGCCATCCTCACCAAACAGACCTGCAATATAGTAACGACCATCCGGTGTAATCAAACCATCATAAGGCTGGAGGCCAGCATCTTTGAATTGGGTAAGTTTAGGGGATTTGGGATCACTCATATCAGCAATCCAAATCTCATGGGTGTCGTAAAGGCCAAAGACAAAACGCTGCCCCGGCGCATCCACCAGCCCAACTGTTTTGGAGCCTTTGCCTTTGGGTGTTTGAGTGGCTGGAATATCCGCCACCAGTTCCAATGTCTCCGCAGAGAAGACCTTAACCCCACCTGGCTCATAATTAGAGACCGCAATCAGTCGTCCATCCTGTGAGATAGCGCCGCCGATACTATTGCCACCCTGCACTACACGCTTAACCAGCGTACCACAGAGGATATCCACCTTTGAGAGTCCACCATCACGCCCAAAAACATAGGCATAACGTGCATCACGGGAATAGACCACTGAGGCATGCGAGAGATCACCCAGCCTCTTAACTTGAAATAGTTCTTTACGGTTAGTGGTATCCATCACCTTTACACTACCTGCTGCTCGCTCAATGATGATGCCAAGATCACCTGTGCCACGAGTCAAACACTCAGCGGCCTGTGCAACAGAGGAAACCAGAAAAAGCGCAACAAAAATGAATCTCATAGCTTAATACCTTTTTTTAGTAGCCCAGCTAACCAGAGAGCTTCTTGTTCCGTTAGAAAAGGATGCCATGGAGGCATAGGAGTACCCGGGCGACCATGCAGAATAATTATCGCCAGCTGTTCTTCAGTAAAAGGTTTGAGTCGCTCAGGTAGCAGCGAGGGTCCCAGCCCACCCTGCAATGTCATGCCATGGCAGGAGCCACAATCATGCTTCAATAGATGAAGTATCTCTGTCTTTCGCTGAATTGCAGAGTCCGCAATGCCCGCCAGACTAAACAGTGCCAAAGCGACACCCACCATCAGTGACTTACCGTTAAACACCTAAGCTGCCGCTCCTAAAAATTAGAAAACTACGCGTGCGGATCATGACATGGACATTGATCAGCCTCAATAATAACAGCCCATCAATGTTGTACTGCGGAACCCTTCACCTATGTACAAAATATCAATATCGCCCCATTTAAGACCTTGATATTGGTCAAAGGTGCGCTTTTAGCCCACAAAAGAAAAAGCGGGGATGGATATTAAATTTCCATCCCCGCTTTTAATCAAACCCTATCAGGTAACATGATTAATGCGATTGTAAACATTAAACTTACCTGTTGGTGTCCGTAACCCTTTAATTCGCGCCTTTTCCCGCAGGGTTTTGGCATCATAGATAACAACATAACCACTATCATTACTATAGTCTTTACGGTTCCAAGCCGAAACCCAAACCTCAGTACCATCCTTGTTGAATTCGATATGCACCGCAGCAAAACCAGGATTCTTGGTAACACGAATGGTTTTAACAATCCGCCCCGTCTTCTTGCTGATAACCTGCACACTCTGTTTAACTACCTGTTCAGGGTGCATCAACTGATCTGCCCAAACAAAATCACTTTTCGGATGAGTACGAATAAATGAACCCGCACCATCCACCTTGATTGTTTTACAAATCTTCCATGCCTGTTTTGGATGCCCCACAGGATCATTGCCCCAGGTTATTACCTTCGCCGAACCCAGATGCACAGTACCGCCAACAGGGCCGCACTCTGGATCAACCCAGTTGGCACCTGGCCCCGGATGAGGCTTTTTTGCCACATCAATCATGGTTGTCAGCTTTCGGGTCTCGGTATCAATGATTACCATCTTGTTTGAGGCATTTGCTGCCACCTGAAAATAACGACCGGTAGGATCAAAAAAGCCATCATGCAGATAGCGCGCAGCATTGATCTTATCTACACGCAGGTTATCAAGATCTCGATAATCCACTTGCCAAACCTGACCCAACTCCTTTGCTGCAACCAAAAAGGTCGACGCATTTGGCGTGGTATCTACTGTAGCCACACGCGATTCATTAATAAAAAAGCCATCGATATTTGCACCGCGGGTTGAAACCACCTTGAGTGGGTTCATTGTTTCTGCATCAATAATGACAAAATGCGGCGGCCAATAACCACCTGCAATCAGGTATTTGCCATCACCAGAGACTGAGATATCACGCGCATCATAGGCAATTTGAGTTTCAGCAACCAGCATGCGTTCCGGTGTTTGCCAGAGATCAATCTTCTTTACTCGGCCGTCTCGGCCAATGGTGTACCAAAAACGCCCCGGATTTTTCACACTCTCTGTAGCATGGCGTTCTGCTGATTTGGCCACATGCACTGCATAACCCGTATTAATGTGCTTTACGATCTCATGCTTGTCACCATCAACAATCGCCACCTTCCCAGCATCGCGCTCAATAATGATAAAAAAGTTTTCCCAATTACGATCATGCTGGGGCTGCGTGGGATAATCTTTTGGCTCGACAAAAACCCGAGTACGCTTCTGCATTGTCTCCAGCGACATCTCAGGCGGAACAGGTGGATCTAACTGAATGTATTTAGCCAGCAGAGTGATTTCATCTCGCGTAAAGATGTCATCAAAGTTGTTCATGCCACCTTCTGTACCAAAGGCAATAATTTTCTCTAAACGCCGCTGCCCCTTCTTTTTCGTGCTCTTTGGCTCAAGATTCTTGCCCGTTGCTCCTTTACGCAAAGCGCCATGACACCCAGCACAACGCTGGAAGTAGAGTGTTTTTGCTTTTTCAAAATCAACCTCTGAGAGCACGGCCCCACTTGAAGCCAACACAGGAAGAGCGCCTACTATCGTCATACTGAAAGCCATACTCAATAGAGCCATTTTAAAGCTTAATTTATTCATTAACCTTTTCGCCTGAATTTATTCTAGTTAACAGTGATCGCTCAACACCCGCAAACAACCGCTCTGTTTATTGAAGCAACATCAATATACACGATGATTATCGTGTCATACAGGGTCTTTGATTCAAATCAATAACCTACATCACACATGGTTACTCATGCATGTAATCCATTATACAGATGCGCCCTGGCCCTCATGATTGTACTTGCAAACACCCTTATTAAAAAATATCGTAAAAAATGGGGGATAAATATTATGCCGCACACATCCCTCCAGTTCTTTATTTGACTGATATCAATGACTCAATTTCGTCATATCTCACATACTCATTCCAATTATCTTTTAAAGCCAACCGGAAATTCGTATGCCAACAATTACAGATACCATGTCCGCCGATCACAAACGGTGCGATGAATTATTTGCATCAGCAGAGGATGCAGTCTCCAAAGGGGATTGGGAGGCCGGCGCGACCTCTTTTAGTGATTTTCATGATGCTACAGAACAACATTTCTCCAAGGAAGAGGCGGTACTATTTCCCGCTTTTGAGCAAAGTACCGGCATGACATCCGGCCCAACCCAGGTGATGCGCATGGAGCACATGCAAATGCGCCAGCTGCTTGCAGACATGAATGAGAGCGTTGAAGAGAAAGACCAGGAAAAATACCTTGGCCTATCCGAGACTCTGATTATGGTCATGCAGCAACATAATACCAAGGAAGAGCAGATCGTTTACGTTATGGCTGACCAGTCTCTGCGTGAAAAAGCAGATGATGTTCTGACTCAAATGGGCATGAACTAAAATTTTTTACGAGCCTTAGAGCTGGTGCTCTAAGGCTCACACCTCTCAGACAATTCAAATTTACATATTCAATTATGGAGCACAAACTTAATGTCAGTGGCCTAGAGCCACCTGAGCCCATGGAGCGTATCTTGCTAGCCATTGAAGGGCTCAATACCGGTGATTATCTCTACGTAATACATCGCCGCGAGCCGCGCATGATCTATCCTATGTTAGAAAATATGGGCATAGCCTGGATTACACGCCCAGGCGGGCCAGAGGGCTATGAGATTTTTATCTGGCGTAAGGATGACGATATTGCCAAAGCCACGATTCCAGCATAAACGCTAACTGACCATAGTCAGCTTAAAATCCACTCTTCGCCTAGTAGCACACATACTTGCAACCAGGCATCAATCCACAATCACACACGTACAGCACATATGACGGCAAGTCGATCCAGTCTCTCCTTAGAGCAAGCTCCCCCTCTTTCGGTCCCCTTTAGGTTTTTCATAACCGCTCCAATTTTCGGGCTGCTTGCGGCCTTATTACTCGCGATTTATGGCCCAGAAATACTGAGCAACCGGTGGACTCCCGCCACACTGGCTTTAACCCACCTAATCACCCTGGGGTTTCTGGGAATGATTATGTGTGGCGCCATGATGCAGATGCTACCCGTCTTAGCTGGCTCACCTGTACCCAAGGTAAAGCCTGTTGCTACTGCGGTACATATACTGCTAACCATCGGCATCCTTGCATTGGCTTCTGGTTTTCTCAGCGGCATTGCCGGGCTATTCCACCTTGCACTCACCACACTAGGGCTTGGCTTTCTAATATTTATTATCGCCATCTCTATTGCATTGGTACGTATAAGAACACCCAATGACACCATTCACGGCATGCGTCTGGCAATTGCATCACTGGCAGCAACAGTTATACTCGGACTGACGATTGGCGCGGGTTTCTCTGGCATGACCTCTTTAAGCCTACTCATCCCTCTGACTGATATTCACCTGGGATGGGGCATATTGGGCTGGATTGGCCTGCTCGTTGTTGGCGTTGCCTACCAGGTTGTCCCCATGTTCCAACTGACACCTGAATACCCAAAAAAACTCACCACCCCACTAAACTGGGTGATATTCGCCACCCTGATAATTTGGACTCCACTTTATCTGGCATGGGGCAATGGCCACCTATCAAAATGGGTGCCTAATCTTTGGATCCTACTTCCAGCCATTGGATATATCCTGTTTGCAGGAACCACGCTATGGCTGCAACATAAACGGCGTCGACGCGTCTCTGATATCACCCTGCTCTTCTGGCGCACAGGCATGATCTTTATTGCTGCCTGCCTGTTACTCTGGCTAATTGGTTTTACTCCAGTGGCAAAATCACAGCCTATCTTTCCCCTACTACTAGGCATCTGGCTACTGTTTGGTGTTGCCACTTCAGTTGTTAATGGCATGCTGTATAAAATAGTCCCATTTCTTACCTGGTTTCACCTACAAAACCGCCAGGTTGCGCTGATGAGCATGGGCAAGGTGAAAGTCCCCAATATGAAAGAGCTCATGCCCGATAGGCTGACACGAAGACAACTATATGCACACTTAGCCACCCTGCTGCTACTCACACTGGCGCCATTTTGGCCTAGCCCACTGGCTAACATTGCCGGGCTTAGCTTTGGGTTATCCTGCTCACTATTACTGCTTAACCTTCTGCAAGCAGCACGCCGCTACAGTCAAGTCAATCAAGAGCTTTCTGATTTTGAAGCATCCAGGTAGAATGCGCCGCTGATGACAATCATTTTACTTAACGTTACGCCCTGCTTTTAACTACACTGAACAAATAGCGGTAAATAATTACACGATAGTGTTAGAGTGCATAACAAAGTTCCAGCTTTAGACATGAGAATCGTTAATGCCAGTCGAATTACGAGATACCTACCTCTTTACAACACTGACAGATGTTCAGCTGGAGCAGGTTAAAACACTCTCCCGAAAGATCAGCCTAGGTGAAGACGAGGTGCTCTTCGAATGCGGCACACCCGCCTCCCGTTTCTTTCTCATGCTCAGCGGTCAAATCAAGTTATCCCGCTTATCTATGGATGGCAATGAAAAGGTTATTGGCATTGTCCATCCAGGAAATACCTTCGCTGAAGCCTTGATGTTTCAAGAGCAACCCAGCTACCCCGTCACCGCCACTGCCATCAAAGACTCCGAACTGTTTGGATTCGACAACCAGCAATTCTCACATATGCTTCGCGGCTCAGTGGAGAGCTGCTTCCGTATGATGGGAGACATGAGCCAACGCCTGCGCTCACTAATCAAAGAGATTGATGACCTGACTTTACAAAACGCAACCAATCGCGTTGCCGGACTGCTCTATCAATACCAGCTGATGAGAGAGGCCGAAACCTTCACTCTGGATGCCCCCAAAGGTGTTCTGGCTTCACGTCTCTCTGTAAAACCTGAAACCTTCTCACGCATACTTCATCATCTCAGCGACAAAGAGATCATCAAAGTCAAAGGCAACAAGATAACCATCTTGAATTCAGAAGAGCTACGCGAGCTATCACATGAAGATCCATTCACCGGAACCAAAAAAATCAATATCCCCGGTGGAGTCTGCCCTTTAACCGGCAATAAACGCTGCTTGTAACAAGGAAATGTATCTCCCTCCAGCCCTTAAACAGACTCCATCAATACCACAACAGATCAACAGCGCTTAAAAACAACCTAGCTTGATAGCACTCAGCTCAGGCTATTACATAGCCCAATCTTAATTTTCATCTGTCAGCACCCCATTTATTCCTGTAAGCCTGCACCATCAGGAGTATGCTTGTAATAAAGATCTGTCTTGAAAACACGTCATATCACGCAAGAAGCAGGAGAGGAGACAATGACTGACCAGCAAAACCCAGAGTTCATCCATTTTAATAATAATGAGATTAAAACAACTGAACTATTAGAACGCTTCCAACAGCTGCAAGATGAATGTGAAACTTTAAAAAGGAATGACCACAAAGCAATACAACGCTTCCGTAGAGAGAATGCTCTCAACCCTCTTCAAGCAGAGCTGATTCGCATGCAGCAGTACCTTGAGCAGTCAAAAACACGCATGATCATCCTGTTTGAAGGGAGGGATGCAGCTGGGAAAGGAGGAACCATCCGACGTGTGACTCGCTACATGAACGAAAAACATTATCGGGTAGTCGCTCTCAGCAAACCCACACAGACCCAAATGTCAGAGTGGTACTATCAAAAATATATAGCCAAATTCCCTCGTGGCGGTGAAACGGTGCTGTTTGACCGCAGCTGGTACAACCGAGCCTGCGTGGAACGTGTCTTTGATTTTTGCTCTAACAAAGAGTATGAGGATTTTATGCGTGGCGTGAGCGGCTTTGAACGCGACCTCATTCGTCAAGACACTATCCTGGTCAAACTTTACTTTAGCGTAACCAAAGAGGAACAAGCACGTCGATTTGACCGCCGTAAAAACGACCCACTGCGCCAATGGAAATTGAGCGAGGTAGATCTTCAGGCTCAGGATCGCTGGGATGATTTTACCCATCAAAAATATGAAATGCTCAAACGCACCAATACCAACCATGCACCCTGGATTGTCATCCGTTCCGATAACAAACATCTGGCACGCATGAATGCGATGAAGGTAATCTTAAATGCTGTTCCCTATGAACGCTTAGACCCTAAGCTGAATTTTGTCCCTGACCCTGAGGTCGTCATCTCAGGAGCCAGAGAGCTTGAACTGATGGAGGCACAACGCCTCCATAGTGGAAAATTTGTCGGCTAAAGGCATCTACAAAAGGCCGACCAGAGCTCTAAGGATAGAGTTCTGGAACAAAGGTCTGATCAGAGATGGGCGGCCTAACATAGCCTTGACTCTCATTTCGCTCAGGCAACTCAATCGGCTCAGGTGTCAGGTCTTCGTAGGGAATCATGCTTAGCAGGTGCGCTATACAGTTCAGGCGCGCATGCTTTTTGATGTCTGATTTCACCACATACCAGGGGGCCTGCTTGATATCCGTATGTGCAAACATAATATCCTTGGCCTTAGAATATTCAACCCAGCGGCAGCGAGACTCCAGGTCCATTGGACTCAGCTTCCAGCGTTTATGTGGCTCTATAAGGCGGCTCTGAAAACGGCGCTCCTGCTCTTCATCAGAGACTGAAAACCAATATTTGACCAAAACAATACCCGAGCGAACCAACATACGCTCAAACTCTGGGCAAGAGCGCATAAACTCTTCATGCTCATCTTCCGTGCAAAAACCCATCACTTGCTCAACACCGGCTCTGTTGTACCAACTTCGGTCAAACAACACCATCTCTCCCGCAGCAGGCAATTGCGCAGCGTAGCGTTGAAAATACCACTGGGATTGCTCCCGCTCAGTAGGCGCGGGTAGCGCAGCAATACGGCAGATACGAGGGTTAAGATGCTGGGCAATACGCTTAATAACGCCGCCTTTTCCGGCAGCATCCCGTCCTTCAAATATAACCACCACCTTTAACCCTTTGAGCTTGATCCACTCCTGGAGCTTCACCAATTCCAGTTGAAGCCTGAACAGCTCCTTTTCATAAACACGTTTTGCTACTTTGGCAGGTTTTGATGTCATTTTTCCCACAGCTATACCCCTATGTAGAATATCAGTCGACCCAGTTTACCCACTGGTTATCCTGGTATTGTACTACAGCCAACCTAACACTGACGCAGTATGCAAAAAACCGCATAGCGCCTGATCCAGGCACTATGCGGTTTCTGCACATCTTGATGCTATGTATGACTGAACTTAAGCTTTTTTATAGATCTCAGCCCCCTGCTCTTTAAACTGTTCGGCCTTCTCTTTCATACCAACTTCAACCGCTGATTTCATGTCACCTATACCATGGACTTCAGCATAATCACGCACCTCTTGGCTGATCTTCATGGCACAGAAGTGTGGACCACACATGGAACAGAAGTGAGCCACCTTTGCTGATTCTGCCGGCATGGTCTCATCGTGATACTCACGAGCACGCTCAGGATCAAGCCCCAGGTTAAACTGATCTTCCCAACGGAACTCAAAACGCGCCTTGGACATGGCGTTATCCCGCACCTGAGCACCCGGCAGCCCTTTAGCCAAATCAGCGCCATGTGCCGCAATACGATAGGTGATAATGCCTTCACGCACATCATGCTTATTTGGCAACCCCAGATGCTCTTTAGGAGTCACGTAACAGAGCATGGCACAGCCATACCAACCGATCTGAGCCGCACCGATGCCAGAGGTGATGTGATCATAACCCGGGGCGGTGTCCGTAATCAGTGGCCCCAGGGTATAGAAAGGCGCGTCATGACATTCCTTCAGCTCCTTATCCATATTCTCTTTAATCATCTGCATAGGCACATGCCCAGGCCCTTCAATCATCACCTGTACATCATGCTCCCAGGCAATCTTGGTCAGCTCACCCAATGCCTCCAGCTCACCAAATTGTGCCGCATCATTGGCATCAGCTAATGAACCCGGACGCAGACCATCGCCCAATGAGAAGCCTACGTCATAGGCTTTCATGATTTCGCAGATCTCTTCAAAGTGGGTGTAGAGAAAATTCTCTTCATGGTGCGCCAAACACCATTTCGCCATGATGGAACCACCTCGGGAGACGATACCGGTGAGACGATTAGCCGTCATTGGCACATGACGCAGCAACAGACCGGCATGGATAGTGAAGTAATCAACGCCCTGCTCTGCCTGCTCAATCAGGGTATCTTTTACGATCTCCCAGGTGAGGTCTTCGGCCTTGCCGTCCACCTTTTCCAAGGCTTGGTAGACAGGGACTGTACCGATAGGCACAGGCGAATTACGCAAGATCCACTCTCGGGTCTCATGGATATTCTTGCCGGTGGAGAGATCCATAATGGTATCTGATCCCCAACGGATGCCCCAAACCATCTTCTCCACCTCGTCCTCAATAGAGGAGGTAACAGCAGAGTTACCCAGATTGCCATTGATCTTCACCGAAAAGTTACGCCCGATGATCATCGGCTCTACTTCAGGGTGATTGATATTGGCCGGGATAATGGCGCGACCCGCAGCTATCTCGCTACGCACAAATTCAGGGGTAACCTGATCGGGGATATTGGCACCAAAGTTCTCACCTGGGTGCTGACGCAATAGCTTTTCATAGGCAGGGTCCTGACGCAGCTCATCCAGACGCTGATTCTCACGGATGGCCACATACTCCATCTCAGGGGTAATAATGCCGCGTTTGGCATAGTGCATCTGTGAAACGTTGTGACCCGGCTTTGCCCGGCGTGGCTTGCGGATATGCTCAAAACGCAGTGAAGCCAGCGTAGGATCCGTTGTCCGTTGATGTCCATAGGTTGAAGTAGGGCCAGCCAACTCTTCCGTATCATCACGCTCAGCAATCCAAGCATCACGCACATCAGGCAGGCCACGCAACAGATCAATCTCAACATTCGGGTCAGTATAAGGGCCCGATGTGTCATAAACCGGTATAGGAGGATTTTTCTCTACGCCAAAGATGCCACCTGTATCTGACTGACTGATCTCGCGCATTGGTACTTGAATGTCAGGCCGGGAGCCTTGCACATAAATCTTTTTTGATCCAGGAAATGGCCGGGTACTCTCTTCAGAAAGACGGGCTGTATTCCGAACAAACTCTTCGGGGATTGCACTCATGCGATAACCTCAACTACTGCAACATAAAAAACACTGGCTACAGGCAACGCTAGCCAATACGATGGGACTTAATATACCAATATACTCAAGAAATATCCGAAAAACAGCTGAATCTTTTGTTCATAGACTTGCCTGCTACAGCCAAAATACGTAGGCTAAGCGCCCAATCGATTTAATATTAGTCAGGCAGGGGAATTCCATGGCCGAAAACAACATCGAACAAGCCCGTTTTAATATGGTTGAGCAACAGGTCCGCCCTTGGGAGGTGCTAGATCAGCAGGTGCTCGATATACTTTCTACTGTGCCACGCGAGGCCTATGTGCCAGATGCCTACAGCCAGCTAGCCTTTGCAGATACAGAGATCCCGCTTGGGCATGGCGCACAGATGATGAAACCTGTTATTGAAGGCCGCATGTTGCAAGCTCTAGATATTGACCCTACCGATAAGGTGCTTGAGATCGGCACAGGCAGCGGCTTTATCACCGCCTGCCTAGCTGAACTTGGCCATCAGGTTATCAGCCTGGAAATTCAACCAGAGCTCGCTGAACAAGCCATCGCCAAACTTAGCGCACAAGGTATCGACAATGCCTCGGTTAAAATAGCTGACGCCTTGGTAACTGCCTCAACATACGGCACCTTTGATGCTATTGCAGTAACCGGTTCACTACCACAGGCAGAAGCCGCAGATAGTCTAAAAACCCTCTTGAATACGGGTGGCCGGATGTTTGTAGTCATCGGTAACGGCGTGATCATGGAAGCCTGCCTGATTACCCGTACTGGCGAAAATCAATGGACTAATGAATCACTGTTTGAAACTGTACTGCCTCCACTCGCCAGCGAATCAAATAAAAACGCCTTCCAATTCTAAATTAAACTGGGATTTGGCCTGCTAACCTGCCGGGCCAATGGCTCGGCAGGATTAACATGTCAGAAACCATATTAGATATTTCCAAATACATGAACAGTGTTGGCCAACAGGCTCGCACTGCCTCCCGCGCCCTGGCTCGCGCCAGCACAGCTACAAAAAACAGCGCACTGATAGCCATTGCCACTGATCTTGATAACAATCGAGAACAGTTGATAACCGAGAACAGAAAAGATCTTGCAGCAGGTGCCGCAAAAGGGCTGGATGCTGCACTGCTGGATCGACTGGAACTAACACCTGCGCGCATCGACAGCATGATCGAAGGACTACAGCAGATTGCCGCCCTGCCAGATCCTATCGGCGAAATTACCAATCTCAAATATCGCCCTACCGGCATTCAAGTAGGAAACATGCGTGTGCCTTTGGGCGTAATCGGCATCATCTACGAATCCCGTCCCAATGTTACAGCCGATGCCGCTGCACTCTGCCTTAAATCAGGCAATGCTTGTGTGCTGCGTGGCGGCTCTGAGGCCTTCCACTCCAATCAGGCCATCGCTGCCAGCGTCCGTTGTGGCTTAGAGCAAGCGGGTCTGCCTGCGGATGCTGTGCAGGTCATTGCAACAACCGATCGCGCTGCCGTTGGCGCACTGATTACCATGCCTGACTATATTGATGTCATTATTCCTCGTGGCGGCAAAAGCCTGATTGAACGCATCAGCAGCGAAGCACGTGTGCCTGTCATTAAACATCTGGATGGCATCTGCCACATCTACATTGACGACGATGCTGACATAGAAAAAGCACTACAGGTCACCTTTAACTCCAAGACACAACGCTATGGCACCTGCAACACCCTTGAGACACTGTTGGTAGCCGAAGAGATTGCCGAAAGCGTCTTGCCTGAGCTGGGTGGCATGCTACATGAAAAAGGGGTAGAGATACGTGGTTGCGCCACCACCTGCAGCATCCTGCCAAAGGCCGTAGCGGCTACAGAAGAGGATTGGGACACCGAATACCTAGCTCCAATACTTGCCGTGCGTATCGTTAAAGATCTGGATGAGGCGATTGACCACATCAATCGACACAGCTCACAGCATACCGAATCCATCATCACCGAAAACTACTCAAAGGCACGATGCTTCCTGCGAGAGGTAGATTCCAGCTCCGTCATGGTCAATGCATCAACCCGATTCGCCGATGGTTTTGAATACGGCCTGGGAGCAGAGATTGGCATCAGCACCGATAAATTCCATGCGCGTGGCCCTGTGGGGCTAGAGGGGCTAACATCGGTAAAATACATTGTGCTCGGCGATGGCCACATAAGAAAATAACCCGTTGCGATTAACCTCATGCTCGGCATATTAGGCGGCACCTTTGACCCTATCCACTTTGGTCACCTGCGCCCCGCACTGGAGGTGCAACAGGCCCTGGGGTTAGATGAGGTTCGCCTGATTCCCCTACGCGATCCACCTCACCGCAATCAGCCACTCACCACAGTCAATCAACGCCTACTCATGTTACAGGCAGCCGTCAAAGGGCTGCCTGGCTTTAGCATAGACACCCAAGAGCTGGAACGAAACGGGAAATCCTATACCGTTGAAACCTTACGCTCTTTGCGCAAAGAGGTAGGAGAAACGCCCATCTGCCTACTGATTGGCAGCGATGCCTTTCAGCAGTTTCATAACTGGCACAAACCCGATGAGATTTTGCAGCTGGCTCACCTAATTGTGATGCAGCGTCCTGACGACTCAGAAATCAATCCAGTGTCACTAACCAAAGATAAAATCACCCAATCACCCAAGCTACTCAACACCTCACCCGGTGGCTCTATTTTATTTCAACCTGTCACACAACTTGATATTTCATCAACATCCATTCGAGCATTAATACGCAACCATCAAAGCCCACGCTACCTACTACCAGATGATGTATTAGAGATCATACAAACAGACCAGCTATATAAATAACCACAAAAAAAACAGAAGTTAATTCCCAAAATCTCAAGTCAACTAAAGTCATACAGCCTGCCTGACGCTACTGTTGTTAAGGCATGCTTGACTACCACTTGAAATATACGGGGATATAAATGCTTAGAGAAGGACAAGGTGCACCTGAATTTTCTTTGCCCGATGCAGATATGATGCTGGTATCGTCTGCTGAATTTAAAAACTCAAAAAATATTGTCCTGTTTTTTTATTCACTAGAAAATTCTGCAGAGTGCACCATCAAGGCCATCGAATTTTCAGATATGATTCATGACTTCAGAGTAGAAGATACAGCGGTGATCGGCATTAATACCGACTGCTGCGGCTGCCATGCCAAGTTTCGGGATAAATATGGCTTAAGCATTATGCTTCTATCTGACTCCACAGGTAAGACATGCAACGCATACAACGTTTGGCAAAATGACTCCGCCAATAAGCAAAAAACATGGAAGAAATGCATTAAAGACGCTACCTTTATTATTGATAAAAAGGGAATCATCAAACACATCATGTACGACATAAACCCAGTAGGACACGCTGCAAATACTCTTGATATTATTCGATCAATGAGAGAACCTTCAGCGGCAGCATAACCACACTCATAACAACGACACAAAAGTGCAATGCATATCCACACAGACACGCAAGCACACGGATCACCACAGCAAGCTTATTCAGCACAGTTGCAACAGGGATCATTAGAAGAAGATGATGCACAACGTACCGTTATAGATGCGCTGCAAAAACTACACAGTGAGTTACTGCGCCCTACAACGACCAAATCACTATCACTATCTGAACGGCTCTTTTCCCGAAGCAAAGCAGAAACAAACGTCTCATCCCATGGGCTTTATATATGGGGTGGCGTAGGTCGGGGGAAAACCTGGCTAATGGATCTTTTTTTCAATAGTCTTGAGTTTGAAGATAAGCAGCGCCTGCACTTCCACCACTTTATGCGCACAATACACAGCGAGTTGGCGCAGTTAAAAGGGCAGAGTGACCCACTGCATATCGTTGCTGCCAACCTGTCACACCGTACAAAGATACTGTGCCTGGATGAACTGTATGTATCTGATATTGGCGATGCCATGCTGCTTGGCCAACTGTTAAAAGGTCTTTTTCAGCATGGCACTATCTTGGTGGCCACTACAAACATGCCACCCGATCATCTCTACCGGGACGGACTGCAACGCATGGCTTTTCTTCCCACTATCGCATTGATTAAAGAAAATATGCACATAGTTGAGTTAAGTGGCAGCACCGACTACCGCCTTAAATACCTAGAGTCAGCAAAGGTATATCACACACCGCTAAATGAAAATTCAAACCAACTGCTGCATGAAGAGTTCAACCACCTGGCAATATCACAAACTCAAGTCGGCGGCTCTATCTCTATAGAGGGACGAAGCATACCTGTCATTTCACACACCAATGACATCATATGGTTTGACTTCACCGTGCTTTGCGGTGGACCACGAGCATCTGCAGACTACATTGAAATTGCGCGTCAATTTCACACCGTTATCCTATCCAATATCCCTATCATGGCAGATGAACAGACCGATCATGTAAGACGCTTTATGACGCTTATTGATGAGCTTTATGATTGCAATGTAAAAGTCATCATCAGTGCGGAGAGCACGCCTGATAAACTGTATCAAGGCGGCCAACTTGCCTTTGAATATCGACGTACTGCCAGCCGCTTGCAAGAGATGCAATCAAGAAGATATCTTGCAAAAAAGCACCAGCTTTAACCTCAAAATCAATCACACACAAACCCAACTGATCTTTCCAGAATTATCCGTTAAACTCAGTGATACTTGCCTTACAACCCACACAAAAACAGATGAATGATCAACTAACAGACCTACAGACACGCTTGGCTTTTCAAGAAGAGAGCATAGATGCCCTAAACGCCACCGTGGCCCGACAGGCGCAGGAAATCAGCGAATTGCAACAGGCCTTTAAAGAGATTGCTAAACGGCTCTACTCACTTTCAGACTCTGATGCCGCCAGCGAAGCAGAAGAGACTCCACCACCTCACTATTAATGCATATACCTTCGGTCACGCTATAGCAAGTTCGAAGTTATGCCCTTTTTCAGTGCCAATATAATTAATTCTGATTTTCCCAGATATTGAGCTTCTAATACTTTTGGCAACTGCATATGCTAATCCGCATGGCACAGCATTACCTATTTGAGAATAAATCTTGCTACTAGGGCCACAAAACACATAGTCAGAGGGGAACGATTGAAGTAGCGCAGCCTCATTTATGGTCAAACGTCTCAAATAAGAAGGAGCATCATGCATCCCCTGTGATTTGCCACCTGCCATTAAATGACGGTGGTATTCTTCTACCCAAGAAGCCCTACCTTCATACAAATGATTATTATCTATTATTGGTGTTCTATTACCACCCATGCTTGCTGGTAACGTACTAGCCCAACCATCAGGGTTTAAAGGCCTGCCTTGTCCATTGAAAAGCATTCCTGCATAAGGTGATTTTCTAAGCACTGGCTTGGCTGCTAGCGTAACCTTTGCATTACAAACATGGTTGTTATTTTCAGTACCTGGTTTGCCTAGCGGTATCAAAATATCCCGGAGTGTAGGGGCTTGTTTTCTGTACTTTTGAAAATGCGCTGAAAAAATAGGCTGGTACTCATTTTTAACACCAATAAAAAACACCCTTTCTCGAGATTGTGGCACACCAAATTCTTTGGCATTGAGTATATGTACAGTAACGGTGTATCCTGCCTTCTGAAAACGTGAAACAAGTGTATTTCGAACTTTTTCAAATTTCGCTAGTGAACCAAGGGATTTGACATTCTCCATAACGAATCCTTTAGGCTTGATCTGCTCAATAACAGAGCAAAAACTAAAGATCAACTTACTTCTTGGGTCGTCAGGGTCCATCTTTCCGGCTACTGAAAATCCTTGACATGGCGGCCCTCCAAAAACAACATCTATTCCTTTAAATTTTGAGAATTCAGCTCTCAGTTCATCAATATCCCCTTCAAAGAGTGCTGTGTTTGGATGATTGGCCCTAAACGTAACGCAAGCATGCTTATCCAGTTCATTCGCAGCTATGACCTGAAATCCCGCGTCTCTAAATCCCACATCCATTCCACCAGCCCCACTGAATAAAGAAATGGCCTTCATGAAAATATTCCCGTTTCGAATAATTTGCAAATCATACCATGATGCGCCATATGAAAAAAATCAAGACAATCCATGATCAACGGTATCAGCAGTTTATCTCTGAACTCGCTAAAGAGCGTATTCGCCTGAGCATTTCACAAGCAGAGATTGCTACTCTAGTTGGACTTAATCAATCTGATATATCTAAAATTGAAAAGTTTGAGAAACGACTTGATGTTCTTGAATTAACGATGATTTTAGAGGCTTTACGTATTTCTGAAAACTCTAAACTCCAGAAAATAGTCACCACGTTTGTTGGGGTGCCTGTATGAACGAAATAGCTGAACGTAATGGTGATGGTCAATACTATGTAAATACTCGGCTTGAAGTCGCAAAAACCAAGAAAGAGAAGGACTTTCCAGAATTTGATCCTTCCACAGAAATACATCAATTATTGACAGCACTTATCGAAGTAAATGCCAAGGGTTTCCGTGGTGTAGTTGTTACTGCATTGACTGGCTTGCATTTAAATGCAAGCTACGATCCTCTAAATAATTTCTATGGTTGCAATCCACGATCTATTTTTGAGGGCGGCATTTGGTACGCACTTCAAGAGAATGGTGTCCCCTGTGGTAAATCTGATCCATTAAATGTTGCAAAGAACGTAGATCAGCTGAATGAAGACTGGGCAAAGGGAAGAAGACCACAATCTGCAGCAATGGCTGCGGTTAACTTCCTCAGAACAGTAGTAAAATCAGGCAAAACAAAGAGAGCTAGGCTAATCGATTATTTCTTTTTTCGCCTTTGGAAATACGCAGAAAGCGTAACTAGCTTCCAAATTGCGGAAATAGTCGCCTCAACTGAATCGAGACAAATCCTGGGAAACAAGCTTGTTGAGTTTACTCTCAGATATCCAGAATCAGGAAATTTACCCCAATTTCTTGTTTCACAACTTCTCAGCACCGCATTTCGCACATCTGCTATTGAAGTTATCGGGGGGTCTGAGAGTGTTTTTGGCACCAATACAACACCAAAAAAACCAGCCGATATATGGTTAGAAGTCGAGGGTATCGAAACAAATTTGTATGAGATTACTGTTAAGCCTGTTACTAAGAAGAGACTAGATGACAGCCTTGACGCGCTCCATTCCACTGGCCACCTAAACCATTCAGTTACTTTTATATGCAGGATACCTAACGATGTGGCGGAACTTGATGTTGTTCATGGTAGTTATACATATAAAGGCAAAAGTTTTGATTTCATAGATTACCATGCATTTTGCTGCTCACTTAGTGCCGTTCTCAGTAATGAAGAGTTTTCATCTGTACTAATGAACACTGCTGAATTTGTGCAAGACATGCATATCTCAATGAAAACAAAAGCTGGTTGGAATGAGTTCTTTGGTAAAGATATCTAATAATCACACCAACTTGAACTGTGTAACTATAGCTACAGCACCTCTCGGTCACGCACACCCAGCAGATAAAGAATTCCATCCAACCCCAGTGTAGAGATCGCATGCTGTGCATTCTCCCGCACAATGGGTTTTGCATGAAAGGCAACGCCTAATCCAGCCAGACCCAGCATGGGTAGATCATTGGCACCATCGCCTACGGCAATGGTCTGTTCCAAACCTATACCCATTTTGGCTGCCATCTCCTGTAGCAGTTCCGCTTTCTTCGCGCCATCTACAATGTCGCCTTTAACGATGCCGGTGAGCTTGCCATCTTCAATATCCAGCGTATTTGCCCCTACAAAGTCGATACCCAGCTTTGTTTGCAGGTAGTTGGCAAAATAGGTAAAACCACCGGAGAGGATACCCACCTGATAACCCAGTTTTTTCAGGTTGGAGATGAGGCGATCAGCACCTTCGGTGATAGGCAGTGATTCAGCAATCTCTTGCAGTACCGATTCATCCAGCCCTTTGAGCAGCCCCAGCCTGCGATGGAAGCTCTCTTTAAAATCGATCTCTCCACGCATGGCAGATTCTGTAATGGCTGATACCTGTTCACCAATGCCCGCAGCACGTGCCAGCTCATCAATCACTTCAACCTGGATCAGTGTTGAGTCCATATCAAATACAATCAGACGGCGATTACGGCGATAGAGATTATCCTCCTGAAAGGCAATATCCACGGCTTCATCACGTGTAATCTCTAATAAATCTTCCCTTAGTTTTGCAATATCTTCGGGCACACCACGCAGAGAAAACTCAACACAAGCTCGCTGATGCGGATTTTCATCCTGCAATGAAAAACGCCCAGAGAGCCGCGTCATCTCATCAATATTCAGTTGGTGATCAGCCACCACCTGTGCAACCCGGGAGATATTGCTGGCCGTTAATTTACGGCCCAACATGGTGACGATATAGCGCGGTTTACCCTGCAACCCGACCCAGTGTTCATAGTCTGCTGCTTCAATGGGAGTGAAGTTGATATTTAGCCCCAGTCGATGCCCTTCAAATAGCAGATCCTTCATCACGATTGAAGATGCTTCCTGGGATGAGATCTCCAACAGCATGCCCAGCGAGACATGCTCATGAATAACGGCCTGACCAATGTCCAGAATATTAACGTTATGATGCGCCAAGACATCAGCAAGTGCTGCTGTAAGTCCAGAATGGTCTGGCCCTGTAACATTTAGCAGGATAATTTCACGCATATGGATCAGCCTATTTATCGGTAGGATGTATAGAAGTTATTTAGCTCTTTGGGTGATTGCTCTTTCGGTTATAACAATAGAAGAGCCGCCTCTAATCACCACGATATAGCTTTGCCTGGATATCTGGAGGCATTTGTAGATGAAACCCCTGCTCACGCAGATTGGCCATAACCTTTGCAATATCTTGCCGTGCCAGATCTCGCTCGGGGTGAAGCTCAAGCTCCATTACCAACACCGCATGTCCAAAACGATCCAGCAACGGTTGGGGGATATTTTCAAAATCGTCTTCCTGTGCCAGAAAGAGATACATCTCATTCTTACGGCTGCTTCGGTAGATCCAGCAAGGAATAACACCATCTTTAGGGTTGGTCATAACTACATTCAGCATAAAACTAAAGGGCGGGTATTGTAGCGGAAACCGCTGATAAAGCTATGGTATCTGGGGCAGATGCTACACTTCCAGTATGAGTACCATTCAACACCGCTACTGCCTATCTGCACTCATAGTGACTGCCATGCTACTGGCTGCTTGCGCCAGCAATATACCCGATGCAATCCGTATCGCTCCAGATAATGGGATTTCAATCAAAGCAGTACAGTCTTCACCCAACAGCCATATTGATGCTCAAGTGCGCTGGGGCGGAGCGATTATTTCAATCGATAACAAACCCAACGAAACATGGATTGAGGTGCTGGCTCGCCCATTAGACTACGAAGGTGAACCCAATTCAAAAGCGGCTGACCTGGGGCGCTTTTTGGCACGAACCAATAGGTTTCTTGATCCTGCAATCTATGCACCAGAGCGAAAGATTACAATACGAGGCCGACTGGAAAACACTATCGTGCGCCTCATTGGCAAGCACCCCTATCGCTTTCCACTCATACAAATCCAAGCCCACCACCTTTGGCCAAAACCACCAGAAATCACTGATCCATGGCACGACCCATGGTATCCCTATCCCTATCGACATGACCCTTTCTATGATGCCCGCTCACCCTACTATTGGGATCCCTACTTTCCACACCCAAGGAATCGCCGACGGCATTAGATCGCAATTAATTATTTTGGGGGCTAACATTGCCCCTTAGCTGGAATTTTCTCCATCTTCCAAATTTCATTGTTGTATTCACTGATTGTGCGATCTGAAGAGAATCGACCGCTCGTGGCAGTATTCATAATACTGCTGGCAACCCAGCGATCCTGATCCTTATAACAGGCTGCTGCACGCTCCTGCGCTTCAATGTAGCTGGCAAAATCAGCCGCCACCATCCAAGGGTCATGTGGGCTACGAAGGGAGTGTGAAATAGAGTTGAACAGCCCTGCTTCAAATTGGTTGAAGTGACCACTTTCCAACAGATTCATTACACGTGAGAAATCCTCATCCTGCTCAATAATTTGGTGTGGATTATAGTGAGCGCGTGATGCATGCACTTGCTGCTCCGTGAGGCCAAACAGGAAGAAATGCTCATCACCCACCTCTTCACGAATCTCAATATTAGCGCCATCGAGCGTGCCGATAGTCAGTGCACCATTCATCATAAACTTCATATTACCAGTGCCTGATGCCTCTTTACCTGCCGTTGAGATCTGTTCAGACAGATCAGTACCCGGGCAGATCACCTCCATTGCTGAGACTCGATAGTTCGGGAGAAAAGCAACCCTGAGCAACCCTTCTGTAGCAGGATCTGCATTAATTCGTTTTGCAACATTACAGATCAATCGAATAATCAGCTTAGCCTGCGCATAACCCGGCGCTGCCTTGCCACCAATCAGCACACAGCGGTTGACCCAGTTATCTGTCTGTCCCGCCTTGATGCGCGCATAAAGATGAATAATATGCAGCACATTTAACAACTGACGCTTATATTCATGAATGCGTTTTACCTGCACGTCAAACATGGCATCCGTAGTAAAAACAACCCCTGTGTCACGCTCAACCAGTGCAGCTAATCGTGCCTTATTCTCTTGCTTAACAGCATGCCACTGCGCTCTAAATTCTGGATTTTCTGCATGTGGAGCCAACTTGCGCAAGTGAGTCAAATCAGCAATCCAGCCATTATGAATGGTTTCATCAATCAGCTTTCGCAAGCCAGGATTACAGGCCGCAAGCCAGCGACGTTGCGTTACACCATTGGTTTTGTTATTGAATTTTTCAGGCCACAATTCATAAAAATCTTTAAACAACCCCTCTTTCAGCAGCTTGGAGTGCAGTGCTGCCACACCATTAACTGAAAAGCTACCCACTATCGCAAGATAGGCCATACGGATCTGTGGGTCTGGCCCCTCTTCGATAATCGACATGCGCCACTGCCGATCCATATCGGCTGGCCAACGGGTAGATACATCGGTCAGGAAGCGGACATTGATGTCATAGATAATTTCCAGCAGGCGCGGCAAAAGCTCACGGTACAGCCGCACTGGCCACTTTTCCAGTGCTTCTGGCAATAGTGTGTGGTTGGTATAGGCCATGGTCTTGCTGGTAATCGCCCAGGCCTGATCCCACTCCATTCCCTCTTCATCAATCAGCAGCCGCATCAACTCCGGCACGGTGCAGCTGGGGTGCGTATCATTGAGTTGAAAACAGTTTTTCTCAGCAAAGCGGCTTAGGTCATTATTATTCAGCCGCTTCCACTCAGCCATTGCATCTTTAAGGCTGGCAGAGGCCAGTAAGTATTGCTGGCGCAAGCGTAGAATCTTGCCATTCTCACTGCTGTCATTGGGATAGAGCACCATTGTAATGTGCTCAGCCTCATTCTTTGCCGCAACAGATTCAGGATAACTGCCTGCATTGAACTCATCCAGATCAAAGGCATCAGTAGCCGTTGCTTTCCATAGGCGCAATGTATTTACTGTGCCATTACGATAGCCTGGAATCGGAATATCGTAGGGAATCGCAAGAACATTATGGGTATCAACCCAGCGCACACGCTCCCGCCCATCAGCATCGGTATAGGTTTCGGTGCGACCTCCAAACTGAACCTGCCGCGTGTATTCTAGGCGCTCCATCTCCCAGGGATTACCACTACGCAGCCAATGATCTGGCTCCTCATGCTGGCCATTATCATCAATATTCTGGCGAAACATGCCGTATTCGTAGCGCAAGCCATAGCCTTTTACCGGCAGCTGCAAAGTGGCGCAGCTATCAAGAAAACAGGCCGCCAAACGACCCAGGCCACCATTGCCCAGCCCCGCATCTGCCTCTTTTTCTGTAATCTCTTCTAGATCCAGACCCAGACCATAGAGCGCCTCGCGTGTGGCTTCAGTTGCATCCAGGCTGAGCATGGTGTTACCCAGTGCACGCCCCATGAGAAACTCCAGGGAGAGGTAGTAAGTTCGTTTGCAGTCAGACTCTGCATAGGCTGCTCGCGTGTTTTTCCAGCGCTCCATCAGCCGGGCACGCAGTGTCAGCGCTAAGGCTTTATAGGTAGCACCGACATCACCGTCATATTTATCTCGCCCCAGGGTGTAATAGAAGTAGCGATTAAAGTCTTTCGCCAGGCTTTTGCTATCCATATCCAACGGTGAGAGCCGAGCAAGCTGGCTCTCACCTTTTGATATGCAATCACTGGATGAGGTAGAAGTGGTTTTGTCAAACATGAGCACAAGCCGTAGGTTCAGGTAAAAAGGCGCACTATTTTATAGCACTGGAACAACAAATAGGGGATTCTTAGGGCAAAGAAAATAATAAATTTTCCTAAGTCTCTACCCAAATGAATCCTCTGAAATAGATAATCCACCTGGTGCATCAACGTCACCACTCTCATCAAGCCTGATTTTGAGTGACAGATTGTTGCGGGAATCAGCATGATTCAACGCCTCTTCCAGCTCAATTTTACCCTCTTTGTAGAGTGTATAAAGCGCCTGATCAAAGGTCTGCATGCCTCTTTGACCACCTTGCTCCATCGCCTCTTTGATCGAATGAACATCACCCTTTTGAATCATCTCTGAAATCAAACCGGTCAGCATCATGATCTCAACAGCAGGTACTCGCTTACTGCTTAACCCTTTTACAAGACGCTGGGAAATAACCGCTTTTAGATTCAGCGAGAGATCCATAAATAGCTGCTGATGCGCTGAATCCGGGAAGAAGTTAACAATACGATCCAACGCCTGGTTGGCATTATTGGCATGCAGGGTAGAGATACAGAGATGACCGGTTTCAGCATAGGCAATCGCATGCTTCATGGTGTCACGGTCACGGATCTCACCAATCAGAATGACATCGGGGGCCTCACGCATGGCATTCTTCAACGCAACCTCATAGGAAACAGTATCCAGCCCCACTTCACGCTGATCCACTACTGATTTTTTATGATCGTGCAAAAACTCAACCGGATCCTCAATGGTAAGAATATGCCCTGTTGCATTGCGATTTCGGTGGTCAATCATAGAGGCCAGTGTAGTCGACTTACCTGAGCCAGTTGAGCCTACAACCAGAATTAACCCTCGAGGCTCCATGATCAGCTTTGTAAGTGCAGGAGGCAGATTAAGCTCTTCAGGGCTGGGAATATTGCCTTTGATGTAGCGTATAACCATCGCAGCATCGCCGCGCTGCCGAAAGACATTGACTCGAAAACGTCCAAGGCCACTCATAGAGATGGCAAGGTTCCCCTCCATGGTTGCCTCGAATTCCTTTATTTGATCATCCTTCATTATGGAGTAGGCCAGTTTTTTGACCTGCCCCGGCTCCATTCGGGTATCACCAATCGGCATAGTATGGCCTTCGGCCTTTAGATTGGGTGGTGCACCAGTGCTAAAAAAAAGGTCTGAGGCGTTCTTTTGCACCATCAACCTTAGGTATGGAACTATATCCATTATTACGAACCCTCTTTGCTTAACTCATATAATCTCTTCTAGCGGCAGCAATTGTATTAAATTTAAAGCTAATGCCTATAAACTTTGCTCAGCTGCATCAACCGCTTCTCCCGCCTCAAGCCAGGCCTCTTCTGTTTGTACAACCCCCTGATCTACCTCTGCCTTTTCTGCTAATAACGCTTTTAGCTTATCTTTTTTCTCACTAGAGTATATCTTGGGTTCTGCCAGCTGTTGCTCCAGTTTTTGCTGTTGCTCACTCAAACAATCCAATTTTTTCTCCAGCGCCTTGAGTTTTTTTCGTAGTGGTTGTAATAGGCGACGACTCTCAGCCTCAAGCTGCTTACGCTCCTTGCGAGACAGCGCACTATTTTCTCCTATGACAGAATCTACTTTTACTTCCGCCATATTTCGATTTTCAACCAACCAGGCCGGGTAATCATCCAGCGCACCATCAAACTCATCAATCCGACCATCAGAGACCAGCAACAGCTGATCTGTCGTAGTACGCAGCAGGTGGCGATCATGTGAGACTATGACCATAGCACCTTCAAATCCTTGCAAAGCCAAACTCAGTGTATGACGCATCTCCAGGTCAAGATGGTTCGTCGGCTCATCCAACAGCAGTAGATTGGGACGCTGAAAGATCAATAGCGCCAATACAAGTCGCGCTTTTTCACCACCCGAAAGCGGGGCAACAGGTTCCAATGCCCGATCACCAGCAAATCCAAAACCACCAATAAAACTCCGGAGTGACTGCTCACTATCCTTTGGGGCCAGTTGTTGCAAATGGTCTAGTGGACTCTCATCAGGGTGAAGCTGCTCAAGTTGATGCTGCGCAAAGTAGCCAATTTTTAACTCCGCCGCTGCAATGCGTTTGCCTGCAAGCGGTGATAGCTCTCCAGAAAGCAGCTTAATCAGGGTGGATTTGCCTGCGCCATTCGGCCCAAGCAAGCCAATACGATCACCTGGCCGTAACCCTAAATTGATACCTGAAAGCAACGCGGTTTGACCGTAACCCACTCCCGCATCTTCCAGGCGCAACAGAGGGTTTGGGGCTTTTTCAGGTGGTTTAAAATCAAAGTGGAACGGGGAATCTACATGCGCAGGAGCAATCTGTTCCATCCGCTCCAATGCCTTGATTCGGCTCTGTGCCTGACGTGCTTTTGTCGCCTTGGCACGAAAGCGATCAATGTAGCTATGCAGGTGCGCAACTTCACGCTGCTGTTTCTCATAGCTGGCCTGTTGGTTTGCCAACCGCTGCGCACGAATAAGTTCAAAATCAGAGTAGTTACCGGTGTAAAGTTGAACGCCATGCTGTTCAATATGGGCAATCTGTGTAATCACTGCATCAAGGAAATCCCTATCATGCGAGATCAGCAAAAGCGTGCCTGGATAGCGGCATAGCCATGTCTCCAGCCAGATCACTGCATCCAGATCCAGGTGATTGGTTGGCTCATCCAGCAGTAACAGATCTGAGCGACACATCAAGGCTTGCGCAAGATTCAGGCGCATGCGCCATCCTCCGGAGAATTGCTGCACCGGTAACTCTTCCTGATTCGGCTGAAAGCCAAGACCTCGCAGTAAGCGAGCAGCACGGCTACGTACGGTGTAGCCGCCAATCGTCTCTAGTTGAGCATGCAACTCTGCAACTTTGTGACCATCATCAGCTAATTCTGCACTAGCCAGCTGAGCTTGAATGGTACGCAACTCTGCGTCGCCATCCATCACATACTCGATCGCAGATTGATCCACTGCTGGGGTCTCTTGTGCCACATGGGCAATCACCCATTTCTGCGGTAGATAAAAATCACCCGCATCTGCATGCAGTTCATTACGCACCAGAGAAAACAGACTTGATTTGCCCGTACCATTTGCCCCTGTAATACCTACTTTTTGTCCTGGGTGGACAGTGAAAGAGGCACCCTCAAACAGAAGCTTGGTTCCACGACGCAGAGATAGATTAGAAAATTTCAACATGGCGCAAAGTTTAATGTGTCTAATGACAAGAAGCCATGCTGCAACCGCCCTCTCTTGTAAATTTTAAAAGCGCATTAAAGCAACAAAAGTGGAAATAAATAGCAAATGTCCTTCAATACATAAATAGAAAGTGGTAATTAACAATCAGCAACCAGGCAAATCAGCATTAAAATACTTTTTTCAGCAAATAAAACCAGACAATACCCATTCAGCTTGTCTGTGGTTTATCCTAAAAAAATCATCTATCATCCGCCGCAAGTCGGAGTTAAACCTAAGGCGATAAGCACCGTACAAAATGTCTTTTCTACGGTGCTAACTACTCACTTGTAACGCATTCTATATTCCGAGCAGTCCCTATGCATGAGCCAAAATTAATAGTTACCGACGATGACCCAACCGTCATTAGCTTCATAAAAGAAGTGGCAGAAGAGATAGGATATAAGGTTTTCTCTGCCGGCAATGGAAAACTGCTGCTCAACACCATTAACGAAACAGACCCCAGTGTCATCATTCTGGATATGGTTATGCCCGATATGGACGGCATAGAAACACTGAAAGAACTTGCTGCAAGAAAATGTACGGCTGCCATCATCCTTGTCACTGGCTATCAAAAAGATTACCTGGAGACCGCCAATATTTTGGGGACAGCCCAAGGACTTAACATCATCGGCAGCCTATGTAAGCCATTTTCATTAGATAAGCTCAACGAGCTGCTTCAAACGGCTTACTCTTCCTGACGACCCATGCCAGCTGACATTGAAGCAGCTGATTTGTTATCTAAAAATGATCTTATTGAGGATAGTAGTAATTCCAGCCTAATAGGCTTCTCTATAAAATTATCTTGTTCTCGTGAAATATTACACTTTGTCAGTACATCATCTTCATGGCCTGACATAAACATCGACTTAATAAATGGATATTTCTGGCGCAATAGATCTACAAGTTCTTGTCCTTTTATATCTGCCATCACTACAGCAGCAAGTACCAGGTCGATTTGACCATTTAATTTAGCACACAGATTCAAGGCCTCCTTACCACTCAAAGCAGTATGCGCTGTATAACCATGTGCCTGCAAAATATCTTTAATCAATTGAAGAACACTTAAATCTTCATCCACAATCAATACAGTTTCATTACCTCTATACATAGATGCTGATTTGACGCTTTTTTTATCACTCAAAACATCTTCCGTTGCTGGCAGAAGAAGCATCACCTGAGTACCTACTCCCTCTTCACTCTCTATAGTAATTAAACCCGCATGTTGTTTTATAACACCATATGCAATAGCCAAACCCAGGCCTGTTCCATATTGTCCTTTTGTCGTAAAAAATGGCTCGAATATCTGCTCCTTAACTGCTGGACTCATACCCGAACCAGTATCTGTAATAACTATTTTTAAATAACGCCCCTCTGCTAAGCCATCAGAAAACCTAGCGGCCTCAGCTGCCAACACCGTATTTGAAATATTTACAGTCAATGACCCACCATCTTGCATCGCATCACGTGCATTTATGGATAGATTAACCAACACCTGGCTGATCTGCCCTGCATCTGCTTTTATATTCCACAAGTCATCATCAAAATTCACACTCAGATTAATCTTATTGCCAATCATTCCTTTTATGATTTTTTTATAATGATTAACAATATCTAATGCTTTAACTACTTTAAAATCCGGTGCGCTTTTACGGCTAAACGTAAGCAGTTGACCTGTAAGAGCAGCTCCTCTTTCACCTGACTCAAGAATTATTTCAACCCCATCTCGCAAAGGACTATCATCAGAAAGCTTATTCAACGTTAATTCAGCATACCCAATAATACCTGTAAGCAGATTATTAAAATCATGTGCAATACCACCGGCAAGACTCCCTAATGCCTCTAGTTTTTTAGCCTGTCTTAATTGACCTTCAAGTGCCTTTTTTTCTGTTACATCAATTATGTATTCAATTACCTGAATAACACTATTTTGTTCATCAAAAATGGGGTACGCATTTACCTCATAATGCTTAAATCCTCCTGATTTAATCTTACATACATGCTCTACAGTAACAGGGGCTTTTGTTTTAACCACTGTATCAACTGAGCTTTGCGCCCCTGCATCAAAGCATGGCTCATTAAATCCATGCATTAAGGCATAGCCCCCTTTAACACCTTTCGCACCATACATTTGTGCTGCGGAGTTTTCCATGACAACACTATGATCTTTTGCATCAAAAACAATAAAGGGATGGGGCAATGCCTCAATTGCATTATGAATAAACTCCTTCTCATGCTCCACTCGTCTAATAGCACCAACCAGATTGCCTGTCATAAGATTAAAAGCAGATGCAAGATCACCTAACTCGTCATCTTCTGTATACGAGGCTTTTTTTACATAATCACCTTGAGCAATTTTGAGCGCTACTGATGACATCTCTTCTATAGGTAAAATTATTTTACGCAGCACAACAAAGCCAACAACAACCGCGCCCAACAAGGCCATTATAAAAATCCCGCCTACCAACATAAATCCTTTATAAATATATGCGTAAGCTTTTTCTAAAGGTTCGGTAATAACCATATACAATGGAGGCCCGCCATAACTTATTCTCTCTACCGTTTGAATGAACTTATGATTTTGCAACTCAGTTATGATGCTTTTTTTATTCCACTGTGGAAGGTATAACTTACTCAACACAACAGACGGATTCTTATGTGCAACAATTGCCCCGCTATCATCAACCACATAAGCTGCTTTATAATCACCAATACTCAGCTGTGAAATTACATTCCAAATCGGCTTGATTTTCATTATTACAACAAGTACGCCCACAGGCTGGTCAGTTTTTATATCAATCACTGGCACTGCTATCTTAATTAATGGCTCTATTAATTTTTTGTCAAAATAAATGGAGGAAAAATAATCCAACTTATTATTAAAAGGGATAATAAATTCATCTAATTCAGATAAATTCTGCATACTTTCTTGAGTGGCAATACTTACCCTGGATACATGAGATATTTTGCGTCCTTGCTGATCAATCAAGTAAGCCGCATTAAAAACATATCCATGTTCCTCATCCCACGAAACAGCCAAAAATTCTCTTAACTTAGCATCAGGATTACTCTGCTTGATGCCTGTATAAAAATTCGCTTTTACATGGGCCGCTATCAAATGTCTTTGTTCATGAAAAAAAGATGAGATACTCTGCGCCGACAGCTTTGTAAGTGCATGTTGCTGGTCTATTATTTGATTTTTCTGTATCTTAAAACCATGCCATGAGAGGAATATACCTGCTATCAAAAAGGGCAGGATACCAATAAGAATAAAGGCTGCAACCAAACGAGTCCTAATACCTTTTCTATAAAACAGTGAGAATTTACTACTCATCAAAAAACAACTTCTTTTTATTAAAAATTAACGAATAACATTATCAGCCTGAAGTAGAACTTCATCTGAAATTACTAACCCAACATTTTGAGCCTTTTGTAAGTTAATACCTAGATGATAATCCACCAATTCTGTCGGCAAATCCGCTGGCTTTTCGCCCTGCAAAATCTGATTTGCCAGTCGACTTACTTGAATGCCTGCTTTACGTCCATCCATTCCAAACATAATGGTTGCCTCTTTATTTTGATGCAGCGAAATTATAGGCAGCCTCTTTTCAAGCGCTATTTTCTCAACTACATCCATATTTGAAACCACTAATACTGAATGAAGAGCGAATATCGCATCTATATTCTCTGGCATTTTAACCAGTGCCATCTCAAGCTCTTCCTTTGTTTTTATCATTTTACTAACAACCGACACCTTCAATTGCCGGCCTGCCTTTTGTAAATCATCTAAACTCTGAGTCGAAGCCATACCTTCTTGACCTGTTGGCACGAATATATGCTTTAAGTCAGGCACAATAATTTGCAACCATTCAAGCGCTTTAGATGTGTCACCATGTACCTGGACACCTGTAAGGTTACCCCCAGGTTTAACAAGTGAGTCAATCACTCCTGAGGCAACTGGGTCATGCATAATAAATACCACTGGCACATGAGTGTCGGCTGTTAATGTCTTCGCTTTTTTTGTTAATGGTGTTGTCATGGTAAAAATAATATCTACATCTTTTTCTACCATTGCCTTTAAAGCATCATCTGCCTCCTTTTTGCCCTTATGAATTAAATAGGCTACATTCCTACCTTCATCAAAACCATATTTTTTCATACCCTCAATAAACCCCGCTACTGCAGCATTCATTCCTCTAACAGGGGCTACAATCCCTATAACAAAATCCTGCTTAACTGCGTCTTTTTCATACAGTACGAACACACCAAAAACGCTTGCAACTATCATGAATGCAAGCAGAAAGCTGGCCAATTTTGCCTCTATTACCTCTTTAAGCTCACTCATTATTTTTCCAAAACAGCCCAACAAACTATGTACATACCAAATATTAGCTCATTAACTGATTACACACGCAATCAATCCGCCTCTGACTCAATATCAAACAACAGCTTAAACCACACCTGATTTATGCTTAAAAACACTACAGTCCACCCCCTATATTGCCGCTACCAGTAATAAGCACCTAAATTAGTCAATCCATATTTCTTTAATCATTTTCAATTTAAGCCTAGTATGCCTAGCTCATCAGGAAACAAGATATAAACAAGCGCCATGGACTACAAACCAGAAACAGAGATCAATAGTGCGACTTATAGCTGGTCAGTTCGGCTCTTTTCTATTCTCGAAAAGATGCTCAGCATCAATATCAGAATGCATCACGATGAGGGGCAGCTGGCTCAAGGCGACATTTTTCTATTCAATCATTTTGCACGCTTCGAAACCTTTATCCCTCAATCCCTGATCTACAAAGAGACTGGAGCCTACTGTAGGTCTGTAGCCTCTAGTGAATTTTTTACTGGCGATGATCTATTTTCTAACTACCTACTTGGCGTTGGCGCCGTACCCCATGATTATCCTCGACTGATCCCTTATCTTGTCGAGGAGGTTTTGCGCGGACGTAAAATTATAATATTTCCTGAAGGAGGCATGGTTAAAGACCGCCGGGTCGTAGATCAAAAAGGTGGCTTTAGCATCTATTCACGTACCGCCATGGAAAGGCGCAAGCACCATACTGGCGCCGCACTACTAGCGCTCACGTTGGATATCTATAAAAAAGCCATTTTGCAGGCTCAACAACAAGGCAATCAGGCAAAATTAGAAAAATGGGCTGCTGACTTAAAAATGGACAATGTTGCATTACTGATTACAGCGGCTTTACGCCCCAGCACCATTGTTCCTGCCAACATAACCTTTTACCCCATGCGCGTGGGTGACAACCTATTGCGCCGCGGTGTTGAGCTGTTTAATAAAGGCATTAGCCGCCGCCTATCTGAAGAGCTTCTGATTGAAGGCAATATTCTATTCAAACATACAGATATGGATATCCGCTTAGGCGACCCCATCTACGCTGATCAATTTTGGGGATGGCTTGATCGGCAGCTTATTCAAAAAGCCATATTTCATTTTGATTGCATTGACGATATTTTAGAACCAACTAAAAATAAACGAATAATTGGAGGACTGCGATCCAAAAGCATTCGACATACAGCGCTCACACTAAGAGATGAATACATGCGCATTATGTATTCCCAGATCACCGTTAATCTGAGTCATCTTGCGTCTAAAATTATCTATGAGCTACTGGATCGTGAACAAACCTCTATTGAATATGACCGCTTTCACCGCATTCTCTATCTGGCTGTAAAATTTGCTCAGAATGAAACAGGGGTTATTCTTCATCGCAGTCTGAAAAACCCTGAAGCCTACGGCGACCTAGTGGAAGGAATCTGTAAAGGGCTGGATCAATTTATAAAAACAGCCTCATCTTTAGGCCTTATAGAACAAGAAAACAACCAATATTATTTTCTACCCAAACTATGCGAAGAGCATAAATTTGATGACATCCGTACAGAAAATCCAGTTGAAGTCTATGCCAATGAAGTTGCACCTCTCAGCTGCATTAGCTCCATAATAAATAGAGCCATTAACCAGGTAGGACAACTAACTGACCACAAACTGGCTCTTCTTCACTTTGATGATGAATTGGCCTCCTATAACTGGGATAAAGCCTATTTCAGTAAACCCAGACATCAAGCGTTAAATGATAAAGAGACAGCCACTCAATCTGGCGAGCCTTTTCTGCTGCTACCTGAAAACCACAAGCAACTTGGAATTGTTCTAGTACACGGTTTCCTTGCCTCACCTGCTGAAACAAAACCATTCGGCGAAAGATTGGCATCACTTGGCTATCCCGTTATTGGAGCGCGACTAAAAGGCCACGGCACATCACCATGGGATCTTAGAAAGCACACCTGGGAAGGTTGGCTTTCATCTGTAGAGCATGCCTATCAAGTAATGAGCAAGCTTACAGAAAGGATAGCTATCGTGGGATTTTCTACTGGGGGAGCACTGGGACTACAACTTGCCTCAACCCAACCCGATCAGCTGGCTGGTATCATTGCGCTTGGGGTTCCAATAAAATTTCGCAACAAGAATATGTCCTATGTTGTGCCTGTCGTTCATGGTGCCAACAAACTGGTAAAATGGCTCTCTTCATACGAAGGAGTCATTCCCTTTCGTCCCAATGAGTCTGAGCACCCAGACATCAACTACTATTCAATGCCCCTACATAGCCTGTTTGAACTGGGGCAAATGGCTCGTGCAGTAGAGTCAAATCTAGCAAATATTCACTGTCCCACATATTTAATACAAGCCGATGAAGATACCGTTGTAGACCCCTGTAGCGCACAGATTATCTACGATAAAATCAGCAGTGAAGATAAAGATTTACTCATGATACCCAGCAAACATCATGGCATCCTGCATGACGACACAGGCGGCACCCAAGATAAAGTTATTCAACTTATACAACGCCTCGAGATAGAGTGACGCATTAATCATACAACAGCATAAAAAAACGCCCATCCGGCTTAAGCCAGATGAGCGTTCTGATTACTTAATGATCTTAATCGATGCTGTTACTGCTTTTTGCGTAATCCAAAACCCAAGAGGCCAGAAGCAAGCAAAAGAGCTGTTGCAGGTTCAGGGACACTATTAATAGCTGTCTGATATATGATGCCAGCATCTTCTGTTTCAGCTACAAAGGTAAACCCTGTTGAAAACTGACTCTCGCCAGCACCTGTACCCACTGTAGAATCAATACCGGATAATTTGAATGATTCAACACCAGCTGAAAAAAGATGCGCGCCACCAGTAAACGTCAGGGCAGCCCATCCACCCCAGCCATCAGTGGCATCCCATAGCGATATAGATATACCTGTAGGATTAGCTACATATGCATCTGACAATAACATCGACGCAAAATTAGGCACACCTCCTTTCTCATAAACATATCCAGAAGCATACTCAGAATGAGTCCAAAACTCTGTGCCTGCAGCTAGGCTAGATGTAACAGTAAACACCCCAGCCTGAGTGGTTCCCACAGCAGATAACAATGCAAACCCAGCGACAATCCCAACTATTATTTTTTTCATAAAGCCTTACTACCTTCCCGTTAAATCGGGGTTATTTTTAGTTAACCAATAATTCGTGCAACTAATAAAGGCAATTACCACGCCTAATAATTTTATTATTAAAAACAAATAGTTACGTAATAATCGCCTATTTAAATTATAAACTATTGTAAATTCTACTGACGATTTTTATTTCTGCCGATCCAAACGACGATACCCAATAGCCTCGCTGACATGAGCTGTTTGGATTCCACTCCGGCCATCCAAATCTGCAATAGTGCGCGCTACCTTTAAGATACGATGATATGCACGAGCTGAAAGCCTCAACTGTTCCATCGCCCGATGCAGTAGAGTACGCGCCGCATCATCTAAAACACATACATTCTCTACTTCACGGCTATTCAACGCACTATTTGGGCGACCAATGGCGCTATTTTTAGGACCAATGCGCTGCAGCTGATGATTTCGAGCAGCCTCAACCCGCTCACGAACACTGGCACTCTCCTCTACAAATTCATCCGCAGGTCGATGCAGCAACTCTGTGGGCAATCTAGGAACCTCTATGTGCATATCAATGCGATCCATCAGCGGCCCTGAAATACGATCACGATAGCGGGCGACCTTATCGGCGCTGCATCGGCAATCACGGGAATTGTCCCCAAGATAGCCACAAGGACATGGATTCATCGCAGCAACCAACTGAAATCGGGCCGGAAACTCCGCCTGCCTGGCCGCCCGTGAGATAGTGATGTGCCCTGACTCCAACGGCTCACGCAGCACCTCCAGTACCCGACGGTCAAACTCTGGCAACTCATCCAGAAACAGCACGCCGTTATGGGCTAGCGAGATCTCACCCGGCCGGGGATTACTACCACCGCCCACCAACGCGACACCTGACGCCGTATGGTGTGGCTGCCGGAATGGGCGACGAGACCACTGCTTCGCATTAAAACCCTGATCACTGACTGAAAGAACAGCCGCTGTTTCCAGCGCCTCTGCCTCTGTCATAGAGGGAAGAATACCCAGCAGACGGCTAGCCAGCATTGACTTGCCCGTACCCGGTGGACCGATCATCAGTAGGCTATGGTTGCCCGCTGCTGCGATCTCCAATGCCCGCTTGGCATGTGGCTGCCCACGTACATCGGACAGATCCCAATCAGAAGTGGGCACTCTATTTTCAGGTTTAGCAATATGGCGGGGAATGCGCCCACCTTGCGCCAGGTGTGCACAGATTTCCAGCAAATGTCGCGCTGGATAGATATCAAGCCCACTCACAAGTGCAGCTTCAGCAGCGCACTCCTGTGGCACCACTAACGCCCGACCAGCATCGCGCGCAGCCAAGGCAACGGGGAGCACGCCTTTTACTGGCCGCAACTCACCAGAGAGCGCCAGTTCACCAATAAACTCATATTGGCTGAGCGTTTCTTTAGGAATCTGGCCAGAGGCCGCCAGCACGCCCAGCGCAATCGGCAGATCAAAACGTCCGCCCTCTTTTGGGAGATCAGCTGGGGCTAGGTTGATAGTGATCCGGCGAGCAGGAAACTCGAACCGGGAATTGAGCAGTGCGCCACGCACTCGGTCTTTACTCTCCTGCACCGCCTTTTCGGGGAGTCCGACTATAGCAAGTGCAGGGAGCCCATTGGCCAGATGTACTTCAACATCCACCAATGGGGCATTAATACCATCACGGGCGCGACTGTAAAGTACTGCAAGTGACATACAACCCCTCCCTGGATGCAGATTATTCTACTTGGCTGTTTTATCAGTCTTCTGCTGTTCCAGCTCGGCCACCAACTTCTCTAATGCTTCAAGCTTTTCACGCGTACGTGAAAGGACAGCAGCCTGCACATCAAATTCCTCACGAGTCACCAGATCAAGGTGGGCAAGACCCGCCTCAAGTCCAGCCCGAAGGTTGTGCTTCAGATCATCCTGCAAAACCTGAAGGCCTGTAGGTACGGTTTTCGCCAAGCGCTGGGCGAGATCATCTAATATTTTGGTGTCAATCATGCGCGAACAATATCAGCTATACCTGATGATCTGCAAGTGATTCAGAGTAACACCCATTACTTGGCACAAAACCTGCTGGCCCCTGCTAGTGAATTGAGTATTAAAGATCCACTACCTACAACCAACCTATCCGTTAGTAAGGAGTAACTCGAAAATGAAGCTACAAAAAAAGGTCATGGCATGCAGCATACTGGCAATCATTAGCAGCACGAGCGTCACCGCAGAAGAGGCGACTGAAGCGCATCAACTCAGCGCCAACGTAGCTATGACAACAGACTATATCTGGCGCGGCATTTCCCAGACCGACAATGGCCCCGCGATACAGGGCGGCTTCGACTACGCACACAGCAGTGGGTTCTATGCCGGCACCTGGGCCTCTAATGTTGAGTTTGGAGCAGGCGATGACTCACACATAGAAATCGATCTCTACGGTGGTTTTACCAATGAGTTCAACGGGATAAGTTATGATGTAGGCATCATTCACTACGATTATCCCAGTGAAAGCAATCTTGACTTTGAAGAGATTTACATTGGACTGGGATATAAAGCATTCAGCATCAAGGTCTCACACACTGATGACTTTGGTGGATCTGATGATGCCACCTACTATGAAGCTGGGGCTGATTTTGAGTTACCAAAAGGGTTCGGCCTTAGCCTGCATGCAGGACACTCTGATCTCGATGCTGGTGCAGACGACTACAACGACTGGAAGGTTGGTGTATCCACTGAATTCAAGGGGTTTGGCTTTGAACTAGCTTATACCGATACCGATGAAAACGGTGGAAATATCTACGATGAGCACGGCGTATTTACCATCTCAAAATCATTCTGATACTTCTATCATAAAAGCAGATACCTAGTGGTATCTGCTTTTTTAGCATTCATCTCAGGTGCATAACACGCACAACTATTGGGCATTGTTCACTCATCCTTGCCCAAAAACCGTGCAAAAATTCTTGCGTCCCTCATTCACACACAGAGAAATTAGGGTTAAGGCCACTACAACGTCTTATGCGTTCCATCACAGAAAGGCTGCCGCTTTGACAAACCACAACTGCACCACTTGGTGCTCACCTGCGCCTAACCCTACTGAAGTAAGGCGCAAACTTTTTTAGTCATAATCTCATCTCCTATTACATCCAAAAATAGATGCTGCACAAGCTGCAAATCAAATCCTATAATAAATAGGGATAATACCTTGTCTGAGGTGAGTAACTATGTTTGGTGTAAGACTATTTATTCTGCTTATAATCACGGCAGCAAACCCAGTGGATGCGAAAGTATTTAAATGGGTTGATGAGGAGGGCAACATACACTTTAGTGACCGCCCCACCTCAAACAAAGCCAAGCAAGTCAAACTCAAAAAACAACCCAAATCATCTCCCTCAACAGCACCCAATGCAGCACAACCACAGATAAACCAGCAGCGCCTGTTAAACATGTACCAGCAGGAGCGGGAGAAGAAAAAAGCGGCCAAAAAACAACGCAAGGATGAGGCAAAAAAATTAGCTCAAAAATGCGCTGACGCACGTGATAATCTACAACAATACCAACGCTCAAGACTTTACGAGAATCTACCCAACGGTGAACGCCGTTACTTCTCTGAAGATGAGCGCGAAAAAACCATCTCCCGCCTAAGCCGTAACATCAAACATAACTGCAAATAACTTATTGCTACCCACATCCCCCAATAAATACAAAACATATTTGTATAAATACTATTCACTAGCAACATAAAACCAGGCATTTACACCAACTGATTCTTGCTTTACCTACGCCCGCAATCTAGACTTAGAGCCTTATGCGCCCTGAACATAGGCACTTAAAATCTCCAGCGTATATAAACAACTAATTAAAAGATCAAGGGACAACATAATGGGTTACAAGCATTTCCATCGACAACTGGCGATACTCATCCTCGCTTCATCCGTACTGTTTACTGGATGCGCAACAATCAACGATTATGATGACCCACGTGACCCATTTGAGCGCTACAATCGCTTTATGTACAACGTAAACGACACTCTAGATAATACCCTTATCAAGCCACTGGCTACTGGGTATAAAACAGTGATGCCATCTCCTGTTAATCGCGGCATAACCAACGTCTTCAATAATCTTGTTGACCTTACATCCGTTCTAAATAACATACTTCAATTTAAATTTGACCACGCTGTATCCGGGCTGGGGCGCGTACTTGTTAACAGCACCGTCGGGATACTTGGCTTGGCAGATATTGCAAGCGAACAGGACCTACCTCGATACCAGGAAGACTTTGGCCAAACCCTCGGGCACTGGGGTGTTGCTTCAGGCCCTTACATCGTACTACCCCTCTTAGGTGCAAGTGATGTCAGAGACGCTTTCGGCTTGGTTGTTGACTGGTATGTCGACCCCGTTCGCCAGGTTAATCCAGAGAGAACCCGCTGGAATATCTCTGGGCTACGCGGAATTGACAAGCGCGCTGATCTACTTGCTGCTAGCAGAATCATGGAAGAAGCCGCCCTGGATAAATATGAGTTTCGCCGTGATGGCTACTTACAAAAACGGCAAAACGATGTGTATGATGGGAATCCACCGGCAGAAGAGATGGAGTAACAACCTTCTCACCCCCCCTTAAAAACCCCTTCCCTTGTGAAGGGGTTTTTTATTGCCGTATCACCTACAGCTGAGTAAGCTCTGTATTTACAGATAGATGTTTACTCAATTTAAATCATTACAATTAAAACCCCAGACAGTCTCATCTGCCACTACAAGCGGACTCAGTAATTATCTTATGGATTCTAAAAACAACAGCTTAATCGGACAAATTACCAGCGTTCAAAATAGCAAGTTCACTGCCTCAATTACACTAAACGATGAAGGCACATTCCCCGTTGTTCCACTGCTTGGTCAATCAATTATTGCAGGACAAGTTGGCTCATATCTTACTATTCACCAAGGGGATATCTGCATCCTGGCACGGGTTAGTCACAATGGTATTAAGCAGACAGACAATGCCAGCAACCATCCCTCTCAAGCAGGATGGCTAGAGCTAGTACCACTGGGAGAGCTTGCAGCTCAAACATTCCATCGAGGCATATGTAGATTTCCAACCCCAGGAGCCAAGGTTCATATCATCACTCAAGATAAACTTGAGCCACTCTTTTCAGGCTTCACTAAAAAAGGGGTTGAACTGGGGCATCTACCCTCTCAACCTGCAGTCCGTGTATCACTTGATGCCACTACACTATTTGGCAGGCACAGCGCCATTCTTGGTCAATCAGGCTCTGGTAAATCATGGGGGGTTACCAATTTGCTACAACAAGCTGTAAGCACCCTACCCAATGCCCATGTCGTACTGCTTGACTTACATGGCGAATATCACTGGACTGATAATAATGGTGTTGAATGCACGGCTTTTGATAAAAACATTACCCAACATCTCGATGCCCGCACATTAGAAATTCCATTCTGGCTTTTAAATTTTGCAGAGTTAGTAGACCTTTTTATCGACCGCACAGAAACAGGCGCATCAACCCAGATCGCCTTTTTACGGGAGGTTGTTCACAGTCTACGTCGAAAAGCCAATAAAGAGATCGATCCCAGCAAAATATCCATCGATACCCCCGTCTACTTCTCTTTGGCTGACCTATACCGCCATATCAAAGCAGCCAATGAACAGAACCTGGATTTTGGCAAACAAAAGGGGCCACTTCACGGAAAATTTGATGGGTTGCTGATGCGCATGCAGAGCCGACTCAATGACGTACGTTACGACTTCCTCTTCAAACCCAAGCAGCGTACAAACAGTGAATCCCTCTCTGAGCTACTGCGAGATCTTGTGGGGTTAGGCCAGAAAAAGTGCCAAATCACCATCATTGATCTCAGCGCGGTCCCCTTTGATGTGCGCCCCACTATCTCCGCACAGATAGGTCGCCTCATTTTTGAATTCAACTACTGGAATCCTAACCGCAGCCAATTTCCCATTCTATTGGTCTGTGAAGAGGCGCATACCTATATCCCACGTGAAGAAAAAACAGCCTTTGCTGGCACCCGCAAATCCATCGAACGCATTGCCAAAGAGGGGCGAAAGTACGGGCTTTCACTCGCCGTTATCAGCCAACGCCCTCATGAGCTTTCTGAAACCGTACTGGCACAGTGCGCAAACTTCCTCTGTTTTCGCATAACCAACCCCGATGACCAAGCCTATGTACGCAGCCTGGTTCCTGATGGCGAAAGTAATCTTATTGATACACTCTCAGCCCTCGGGCGAGGCGAGGTTATGGCACTGGGTGAGGCCGTACCAATACCCTTGCGATTTCAGATGGATGCACCAAACCCTAAACCCAACAGCAGTAACTCCGACCTCTACACCAGCTGGAAATCTGCTCCCAAGGATATTGATGTAGAAAGTATTGCTGAAAATTGGCGCAACCAACGCCAACACACTTAATACGCTATCCAGACTATTCTGGCAGGTTCAGCACTACTGTAGTGCTTCACAACAAATAGGCTATAATCCCCCGCTTTCAACAGCAGTTCAAAGCGTAGCAAACGCAGATCAATTCGGAGCAAATCTCATGTCAGAGTCTGGTATTAAAAAAGTCGTACTGGCCTATTCGGGCGGGCTGGATACCTCAGTCATCCTAAAGTGGCTACAAGAGACCTACGACTGTGAGGTAGTTACCTTCACTGCTGACATAGGCCAAGGCGAAGAGGTAGAGCCTGCTCGTGCCAAAGCCATAGCCTGCGGCGTAAAAGAGATCTACGTCGATGACCTGCGTGAAGAGTTTGCCCGCGACTATGTCTTCCCCATGTTCCGTGCTAATGCGATCTATGAAGGGCAGTATCTGCTCGGCACCTCCATTGCGCGCCCCTTGATTGCCAAACGACTGATCGAAATCACCAACGAGACCGGTGCAGATGCCATCTCCCACGGAGCCACTGGCAAAGGCAATGATCAGGTGCGATTTGAATTAGGTGCTTATGCACTCAAGCCCGATGTGCATGTTATTGCCCCCTGGCGCGAATGGGATCTTAACTCTCGCGAAAAACTACTGGACTATGCCGAAACTCACGGCATCTCCGTTGATGCAAAGCGTAAAGATGGCAGCTCCCCCTACTCAATGGATGCCAATCTGTTGCACATCTCCTACGAAGGCAACGAGCTGGAAGACCCTTGGCAGGAGCCTGCTGATGATATGTGGCGCTGGACAGTTTCCCCTGAACAAGCCCCAGATCAGCCAACCTACATTGAGCTGACCTTTGAGCAAGGCGATATTGTTGCTATTGATGGCGAAGCCATGAGTCCGGCTACCGTGCTGGAGACCCTAAACAAAGTGGGCGGCGCAAATGGTATTGGCCGTGACGACATCGTAGAAAACCGCTATGTCGGCATGAAATCACGCGGCTGCTATGAAACCCCCGGCGGCACTATCATCCTCAAGGCTCATCGTGCCATTGAGTCGCTGACGCTGGATAGAGAATCAGCACACCTCAAAGATGAGCTGATGCCACGTTACGCCAGCCTTATCTACAATGGCTACTGGTGGAGCCCAGAGCGTGAAATGCTACAGACCGCTATCGACCACACCCAAAAAGTGGTCAACGGCGTGGTGCGACTCAAGCTCTACAAGGGCACCGTCATGGTTGTAGGCCGAAAATCAGAGACCCACAGCCTGTTTGACGAATCCATCGCTACCTTTGAAGAGGATGACGGCGCATACAATCAAGCCGATGCTGAGGGCTTCATCAAGCTCAACGCCCTGCGTCTGCGCGTAGCCGCCCGACTCAAACGCTAACCAAATAAGGCAGCATGCCAGGGAAGGCATGCGCTTAAGTGGCTGGCATTAAACCCCGATTAGCCGTTAGTAGCTGTCTACTCGGCAACCCCGTCCGTTACGATGGCACAGATAAATACAATCTATTTATCTGTGAACATCTCGCTAAACAGTTTGAGCTAATCGCTGTTTGTCCCGAAGCTGATGCAGGCCTGGGCACTCCTCGTCCACCTGTCAGATTAACCGGCAACCCTCAAGAGCCCTTGGCATTAGGAATTGAGGATTCCAAACTAAATATCACGCCAATACTCACATCCTTCGCCTATGAGTGGCTATCTCAAGCTAAAAACATCTCCGGCATTGTTCTTAAATCCCGTTCACCTAGTTGCGGCCTATCAGACACCCCTGTTTTTGATCAACATGAGCAGATCCAAAACCTAGGTTCTGGCCTCTTCACTCAGATATTAATCAAGCACTACCCTCAGCTACCTGTCATTGACGAGATAGGAATTAAAGACCCAAAACAACGTAACACATTCATTAGTAGAGTAAAGAATTTAACCCCCCTCTGAATACCTCAAGTTTTAGTTACCTCTGCCGACACTTTTTCATGTCGATACTATACTTAAGATTTAGATGCTAAAAATCTGAATAAAAGCGTAAATAAGTTTCAAATGGAAACCACACATGACAGCAGAAACACTAGTTAAAGATCTCAATAATTTGGTATCACTACCTCAGGCCTATGTACAGGTCAGTCAGATGATAAACTCACCTCATTGCTCTGCAGTCGATATCGGCAAGATCATTGCACAGGATACCGATCTATCAGCGCGGTTATTGAGAATTGTGAATAGCTCTTTTTACGGAATCCCCGTTCCCATTGAAACCATCTCTCGAGCTATCACTATAGTCGGCACATCAGACCTACATGACTTGGCACTCGCCACCTCAGCTAGCCGCATTTTTAAAGATATTCCAGGTGAACTGATGGACATGGGTGAGTTTTGGGGGATGTCGGTCTACACCGGCATTGTTGCCAGTACCCTGGCAGAAAAGTGCAACATTCTGCACAGTGAGCGTCTATTTGTTCAAGGTATGCTGCATGATATTGGCCGCCTGCCTATCTACCTTAGGTTACCCAAAAAAGCACGTGACATTCTGCTCATTACCGATGGTAACTATGACCTTATTCCTGCTGCCGAGCAGGATGTGCTTGGATTCACCCATGCTGAGGTCGGCGCACTGCTAACCCGTGAATGGAACCTGCCAGAGAGCATTCAAACCGTTGCCCGCTACCATCATCAGCCTCAATTGGCACCTAACCACCAAATTGAGACTTCACTCATCCATATCAGCAGTATTCTGGCAGAGTGTGAAACGCTGGATGAAAGCGTCGATGAGGTGCTTGCTAGAGTAGCCGACTTTGCCTGGCAAACTACCGGGTTAAAGCCGCAGGATGTAGAGTCTATTTTGGATGATGTTCCACAGCAGGCGGCTGATATTCTGAAGCTCATGCTTCCCGCAGAGGCCGGTTAACCAGCTTGCTGATCTCTCTCTGCTACAAAATTGGCACGAATCGCCAGCACCGTATTGAGCACAAAAACCAGCAGGGTTAATGCATTGAGCAGTCCACCTACACTGCGAGGCAGCATCTCTACCGTCAGATCACCCACAACACGAACGGTGAGAAAAATGTGCAACAGCACAACATGGATATAAAAGACCGGGCGATACAACATGCCCCGCCCAAGCACAGCGGGAAAAATCACTGGGGCGTGCCCAAAGATCATCGAGAAGATAAAACCCAGAAAGAAGGTATGCAGCACAGCATCGTAGCGTAGACCACTAAAATCAGCCCCATACAGCAACAACAGCAAACCGCAACAAGCCAGCCATACATAACCCGCCAATAGATTAACTGCAATAAAACGCGTTAGCCCTGTCTGCTTTACTGTTCGTCGTGCAATATCATTAAGGCCCAGCCAGACCGCAATAGCGACCATACCCGCGCCCAATATACGCACACCCGTATCAACATCCAGCAAAGTGGCAACAACACCCAGCATCGCTGTAATGACAGCTGCGATCATCTGTCCCTGCCGCAGTTTAGAGATAAAGAGCATGCGCCCCAGTTCCATTCGCTCACCCGCAATGGTCAACAGCAAAAACCCTATCCACCACCAAACCACCATAAAGATGCTACTGCCTGTAAACCAAAGCAGATTACCTACCAACCAAGAGATGGCTCCCACAAACATGATTACGGTGAACCAAGCAAATTGTCGTCGCAGGAAGGCAACAAACAACAGAGCGAGCATCAAACTACCCGTAACAACCAGCAACTGAGCTAATGGAGGAGCAATGCCGGTGATCAATAGCACGCCACCCAAGCCTGTCGCCAGTGGCCCAAGAAAACCCCACAGCGCACCCAGGGCAACAGCGCGCTCCAAGCCAATAACCGTGCCTAAAAACGCACCCACCATCAGTGGCCCATGATTGGCAGGCAGAACCATAGTAAGCGTTGGTAGATCCCACCCCAGACGCTGAACACCACCAAATAGCGCCATCAACAACGAGATCATTCCCATCGCCATCAAAGGCAGACGATGATTCGGTTTTAAACTCATATGATTACCAATTTACTAAAAATAAACTCGCTGGGGAGAGATGCAGAGATTTAAGGCGGGAGGGTGAGCTGCTACCACCCAAGTGTCTTTTTGGCTTCATCAGTCATCAGCTCAGGTGTCCAGGGTGGCTCCCATACAACCCGAACATCAACGGCATGCAGTTTTGGCAGTCTGCGCATGATGGCTTGCCGAGCCTCTTTTCTGATGGTGACATGTAGCGGGCAACTGGGGGAGGTCATGGTGATCGCAACCTTCGCCTGATTATTGGCAACAGCCACCGTATAGACCATGCCCATATCCACAATATTGATCCCCACCTCAGGATCCATAACGGATTGTAGTGCCACCCAGATGATATTTTGCTGTTGGGTATCTTGCTGTTGATTCACGCTTTGCTGCCCTTCATGCTTGGATAAGTTGGCGTAGTATAGCTGCTTTCCTTTATCTGATCCTATCTCAATCAGCGGGCTGAAACCGCAAGGCAACACCATTATTACACCAACGTTCACCCGTAGGTTCTGGGCCGTCATTAAACAGATGCCCCTGATGACCACCACAGCGAGCACAGTGATACTCAGTTCGAGGCAGAAACATCTTAAAGTCCTGTTTGGTTTCCAGGTGGCCTTCAATGCGGGTAAAAAAGCTCGGCCAGCCTGTACCACTATCAAACTTCATATCTGAATTAAACAGCGCCAAATCACAGCCCGCACAGTGATAAACACCGGCCCGATACTCTTTGTTCAATGGACTACTACGCGGTGGCTCTGTGCCCTCATCACGCAAAATATCAAACTGCTCAGCCGTTAAAATAGATTTCCACTCTGCTCTGGTTTTACTCATCTTTACTATGGCTCCTATCGATTTAGCAAAGAGCTGTGGCATGACCAACATCAAACCACCTGCACCCAAAAACTGAAGAACGACTCGTCTATTTACAGAGCCACTCATGGCTTACCCCAAAGCATTTTAAGACGCTGATCACGTCCACAGCTGGTCTTATAGTAGTTATAACGGATGGGGTTTTTCTTGTGGTAATCCTGGTGGTACTCCTCTGCCGGGTAAAAGGTGGTCGCCTCTGTAATCTCAACCACAATGGGTTCTTTGAAAGGTTTTACCTTTTCCAGCATCTGCTTTGACGCTTCAGCCTGCACCCTTTGCTGCTCATCATGAAAAAAGATCTCTGGACGATATTGGCTGCCCACATCACAGAACTGTCGATTGGCTTGGGTAGGATCTACATTGCGCCAGAATATATCCAGCAGGTTTGTATATTCTATTCTGGTCGGATCAAAGGTAATCTGAACCACCTCGGCGTGGCCGCTCTTTCCGGCAGAGACCTGTTCATAGGTTGGATTTTGTAGATGGCCGCCAATGTAGCCTGAGACCACAGCCGTGACACCTGCTATCTGGTCAAAGGCACTCTCCATACACCAAAAGCAACCACCTGCGAAGGTTGCTGTTTTTGTTGCGGCCTGCTGCTGTGCGGTATGTGCTGACATAGAAAAGAAGAAGAGCAACCCCAGACTTAATAATTTGAATAACCTCATACTGATTCCCTCACTCGGGTTTCCAGTACAAATGAGACATCACATTAGGCGCTATTACTGCAAATAAATTCTATTCCCAACGAAAAGTATAGGCGCCAATGGCAAGAAAGATTGCCGTCATTACCATGAGAGTAATGAGATTTGGCAAAATATCCATCAGACCCGCCCCATCAATCATGATGGCGCGCGCTCCATCTATCACATGCGTCAGTGGAAGTAGCTGTGCAAGCTTCAGCAACCAGGGATTGATGCCCTCCAGTGAAAACCAAACGCCGGAGAGAAACATCATAGGCCAGCTGATTGCATTGAGCAGGCCACCCGCTAGCTCCTCACTGGCAAGGCGAGCTGCAATCAGCAGCCCAAGACTGATCAAGCAGATGGCACCCAGCACAAAGACAATCAACAGATCCAAATAGCTGCCATACATACGAAAGTCGAGCACAAAATCAGTACATATAAATACCAACACACTGACCGACAGCAGCAGCCAAAGTCGGGAAACCACCTGCGCAGCAATAAATTCAAAAGCCGTAACAGGCGTTGCTTTAAGCCGTTTGAGCATGCCATTTTTACGATAACGCACAATCACAAAGCCCACACCAAATAGGGCGCTGAACATAAGATTCATCGCCAAAATGCCAGAAATAAGCCAGTCCACATAACGGATACCTGCACCCGTCACGGCCTTTCGTTTGAACCCCTCATCACTCCCCTTGAGCAAGCGTTCCAACACATAGCCCGCAGGTGAGGTATCGTTGATCCAAAACTGATGGTTGGATGGCTCCACCAGCATATCCAGTTGATGACGTTCCACCTTTGTAATAGCCGCTGAAAGATCGGTAACCGGTATAAACTGGATATATTTGGTCTCTTCAAAATGGAGCTTTTGAGTGCTATCTGCCCCAGCAATACCTACCTTGTAGAGATCGGGGCCATCACCAGAGAAGGCCACTGCAAAACCGGAAATTATCATAATTGGAAATAGAAAATTCCAGGCCAGTGCTGCACGATCACGCCAAAACTCCTTATTTCTAGCACCTAAAACAGCAAGAAAACGGTTGAATTTCATGCCCGTAACTCCTGGCCTGTTAGCTCTAAAAAGAGATCTTCCAAGGTTCGCTGCCGAATACGCAACCCCGCCAATGAGATGCCCAGTTCAATCAGCTGGCGAATGGTTCTGTCTACATCATTTGACAGAATCTCAACCACGTCACCTTTTTTCTGTGTATTAAATTGTGAACAATCAGCTGAAAAATCAGCTATTGGTAGCTGCAACACCACATCTCCAAAATGTTTTGCCAGCAACTCATCTGGTGTGCCCTGAGCAATGATATGACCGTGATCCATAATAATAATGTCATCACAGAGCACATAAGCCTCTTCCATGTAATGCGTAGTGAGCACAATAGTTTTCCCCTTCTTTTTAATGCTCCGCACCAACTCCCAAAAATTACGTCTGGCCTGTGGATCAAGCCCCGTGGTTGGCTCATCTAAAAAGATCACCTCTGGGTCATTGACCAGCGCAACCGCCAGCAACAATCGTTGACGCTGTCCACCCGAGAGCTTGCGTGTATCACGATCTAAAAACTCAGCCAACGAGCAGCTCTCAATAAGATCAGCCAATGGAATCGTACGTGGGTACATCTGCTGAAACATCTTCAGTGTTTCACGCACTGTGATGTAATCTTGTAATGCCGTTGTCTGAAACATGATGCCTGCTTCATCCTTAAAACGATTGCCCAGCGGCTTACCTTGGTAAAGAATTGATCCACTGGTGGGTTCATTAATGCCCTCCAACATCTCAACTGTCGTTGTTTTACCTGCCCCATTAGGGCCAAGAAAACCAAAACAACGACCTCGTTCAATGCTGAAACTAATGCCATCAACCGCCTTCACACTTTGATAGTGGCGAGCCAAATTATCTACTTGCAGGAAAGGAATCACGATGTCACTCTACTTAAAATTGTGAAAATGATATTTTGCATACTATAGAAGATTACAGCCCCAGGCACGGCTCCATATACCCAAAGAGGAATGTTACAACCTCATGAACACAGCACTGGTACGCTTAACACTTCTGTCCCTATTGATTCTATCACCTGGCTACTGCCTTGCTGAGTGGACGCAAGTAAAAGAGAAAGAGGGCATCCAAATCTACACCCGGAAGATTGCTGGGTCAGCTTTGGTCATAGCAAAAGGCATCATCATTATTGAGGCTAAACCTGAAGCCATACTTAAGGTATTGGATAACAACCAGGAACATCCACAATGGATACCCTGTCTACAGGAGTCACGAAAGCTCCAAACCACCTCTGACACAGAGCGTCTGGAGTACAATCTATTCAACGCCCCCTGGCCGGCGTCCAACCGTGACTTTATTTTTCGCGTCAAAGCTATTCATAGCAACCACAAAGGCACACTGATCTACCGTATGAGATCTGAAATCAACCCACTAATGCCAGAGCAGAAAGGCATTGTGCGCGGCATACTGCATGAAAGCACATTTAAATTAACACAGCTGGAATCAGACAAGACAGAGGTTGAGTTACTATTTCAAGCAGATCCACGAGGCTGGATTCCCAACTGGATAGCCAATATTATTCAAAGCGCATGGCCCTACAAGGTGCTTAAAGGTTTACGTACACAGACACACCTTCAGTGAATACTGAGGACGGCAAAACACCATTATTTCAGTAAACATAACCACTACATAAGCATATTATGAGCGGGCTGATGATCTCATTTTTAGCCCGGGCTTGTTCAAAGATTCCTGAGGGGCATCTCTGGCTACTAATGTGCGATACGTGCATACTTAAGCAAACAAGACTGTAGATAAAACTGTATAACTGCCAGCCTATTCAAAATAGTCATAAGCCATTTTCCCAGCTAGAATCCTAGTCAAGACAACTACTCACAAAAACCTTTCCGTTAAATAACCAGATACCCATAATAAAAGTGCAATTTTTTGTCGTCCAACGCATCCTCGGCATCCTGTTAATGATGTTCAGCTTAACGATGCTGCCACCCATCCTGGTCTCCTGGTTCTATTCTGATGGAGCAGCCATCGCATTTTTTGATGGTTTTGCATTAACGCTTGTTACAGGCGTACTTTTTTGGGGGCCTGTACGACACCAAAAAAAGGAGCTGCGTCTACGGGACGGCTTCATGGTTGTGATCATGTTTTGGACAGTGCTGGGTATAACCGGCTCGCTCCCTTTCATGCTGGCACATGAACCCCAGATGTCGATAACCGATTCGATATTTGAATCTATCTCTGGCCTGACAACCACCGGTGCTACGGTCATTATAGGCCTTGATGCATTACCGCACTCCCTGCTTTATTACCGACAACAGCTCCAGTGGCTAGGGGGCATGGGTATTATCGTGTTGGCGGTTGCTGTGCTGCCGATGCTGGGTATTGGTGGTATGCAGCTCTATCGGGCAGAGACACCTGGCCCCATGAAGGATAACAAGCTTACCCCGCGCATTACTGAGACAGCCAAGGCGCTGTGGTTTATCTACCTTGGGCTGACATTAGCTTGTGCCTTGGGCTATTGGGCGGCAGGCATGACGCTGTTTGATGCCATCTGCCACTCCTTTTCTACAATCGCTATCGGGGGCTTTTCAACCCATGATGAGAGCATGGGTTTCTTTGATAGTCGCTTGATTGAGATGATTGCTGTGGTCTTTATGCTGTTGGCTGGCGTCAACTTTGCACTGCACTTTGTGGCCTTACGATACCGCAATCTATGGGTTTATTTAGCTGACTCTGAGTTTCGCTATTATATGGTCAATATGGCCGTCGTCTGCGCTGTTGTAATCCTTACGCTGCATTCAACCGGAACCTATGAGGACTGGGATGAATCCATTGCCCAAGGGATTTTCCAGACGGTCTCCATTGGCACCACAGCAGGATTCACTACGGCTGATTATTCAAGCTGGCCTGCCTTTATCTCCATCCTGCTATTGTTTGCCAGCTTTGTGGGGGGCTGTGCAGGATCAACAGAAAAGGGTATCAAGGTCATTCGTTATGTTCTGTTGATTAAACAGGGGTTGCGGGAGATCTTTCGTTTGATCCACCCCAGTGCCCAAACCCCTATCCGTCTCGGTGGCAAAACAATTTCCACGCGGGTAGTGGAAGCTGTCTGGGGCTATTTCTCACTCTATGTGGCGAGTTTTATTTTGATGTATCTGGCGCTGGCGCTGCTGGGGATTGATCTGACAACGGCCTTTTCTGCAGTGGCGGCCTCTATCAATAATCTGGGGCCTGGCTTGGGTGACGTGGGGCTTAATTATGCAGGCTTAAGTGACCCGGCCAAGCTGATCCTCTGCTTTGCTATGGTTTTGGGGCGACTGGAGATTTTTACCCTGCTTGTCGTACTGAGTCCTGCTTACTGGAGAAGATAGGCGCTATCTGAGCAGTGTCATCCCTGACACTATCCAGATAAATAGACACCCCCGTCGCAAGCGGACGGGGTATTAAAATGAATCACCTGAAATCAAAGACTTCATCGCAATGCTTTATAAACGCTGCAAACAGTTGAGAAAGCAATCCCAAGCGAGGTAAGTTTAACGCAACCGCCAAGCAGCAATGCAGAGGCACAACCAACCCGCAAGAAAAGCTATTCCACCAAAAGGTGTGATGATCCCCAATGTGCGAATGCCGGTCAGCCCCAGGGTATAGAGGCTGCCGCAGAATAGTAGGATACCTACCAGCAGCAACCAACCTGATGCACGTATCAAACGAGAATCCTTGTGTAATCCCAGCATTCCAACCAGGATTAACCCAAGACCATGTGGCATATGGTACAGGCTTGCCTTCTGATAGATAGCAAACAGATCCGGTGCCAGACGAACTTCAAGCATATGAGCGCCAAATGCCCCCAGCGCAACGCTGAGCAAGCAATTTAGCGCGCCAAGTGAGATAAATAGACGAGGCACTATGGGGGGGTTGCCTAAAGCTGTGCCATGGCGTAACGGCCAGGCCCATAGAGTGCCACTTTATTATCCAGGATAACTTTGACTGGCATACGCTGGAGTAGTGGCTCCATCCGCCCTTTGTCATGAAAGGCTTGTAGGAATCTACCATCCTGAAGCTTGGACAGGATCTTGGGAGCAATTCCACCACCGATAAAAACACCGCCGGTTGCCTGATGTTTCAGCGCCAAATTGCCTGTCTCAGCACCATAAAAACTGATAAACAGATCCAATGCTTCAACACTGATAGGACAGCTATCTTCCAATGCCGCCTCTGCAATGGTGGCTGCAGGATCATCGAAGTCTAAATAAAGTGGTTCGGTATGCTGATGGTGCTTGAGCAGGAACTGGTAGATCTCAACCAGTCCCGGTCCAGAAACCAGACGCTCCCAGCTAACATGCCCAAAGCGTTGAGCCAGATGTTCGAAGAGGGCAAATTCAAGTGCGTTGCGCGGTGCAAAATCACTGTGGCCACCTTCTGTGGCAAAGGGTCGGTAGTGTTCACTATCCCACTTGATAGCCCCTGCCTCACCCAGTCCTGTACCCGCAGCAATGATGCACTGATTGCCTTGTGCATCAGGGCTACCCTCTTGCAAGGTATGGAGGGCATCATCTGCCAATGCAGGAATACCCCAAGCCATCGCTTCCAGATCATTAAGCAACCAGACCTTAGTCAGCCTCAAGCCATGCTCAATATCGGCTGCACTGACCTGCCAGGGAAGGTTGGTGGTTTTACAACGTCGATCCTTAATCGGACCCGCAACACCAAGGCAGGCATATTTACAGACACCACCATGTCGGCTTAGATAATGTGCTACAACCTCATCCAGCGATGAACAGTTGTTACTGCGAAATACGGTTAATGATGAGGGCTGGAGTTGTCCTGTCTCTGTGTCAAAAACAGCAAGACGGGTATTGGTGCCACCGATGTCTCCAGTGAGTATTTTCAATGTCTGTTCCTTATCTTTGGGTTTGCATATAGTAAGTAAACAGGATTGGACTCAGCTGTTTCAGCTCACTACGCAGTGGGATGCTGGCTGCATTGGGTAATGCTGCGCCAGGATTGGTTTTTTGGTGCAGGCGGTATATTACCTGATAAGTCTGGGTGCTGGTGCTTTGTTGTTCATTATCAAGTGCAGCCAGTTGATGTATTAATCCCGGTTGGCTCATGAGATGCCAGGCTGGAAACAGTTCATTGGGTAGCTCAGGGTCTAAGTCCAGAAAGCGTTTCCATGCTTGCTGCAGTGGTAGTGCAGCCTGCTTGCCAATGAGATCAGCTGCATCTGGAAAATTCCAGCAGAGCTGAAAGTAGGCTTGTAAAGCAGCCGATTTGTTATGTAGGTGTTCATTGGCCCTGGCATAACGCCAGAGCAGTTCTACATGTTGCTGCCAGTCTGGCTCTGCCTGAATAGCGTTGATCACCTGCTGCCAATCGTATGCCTTAGTACCTGTATAGCTGGAATGAAGCTTTGGGCGCACTGGATCAAACGGAGCACCTTCCAGTGCCATGGTGAGATGCCGCCAGTGGGGAACCAGTAGATTATGGCTAGCTGATCCCAGCTCATCTTCAGCCAATGGAGTCAGCTCCTCTTGAATATACACCAGGGTTTTTTGGGGATCTGTGATGACGCTATAGAGCTTCTGTTCAGCCCCAATCAGACGTTCCAGCGCACCCAGTCTGGAATGGCCGGGATCAGCATCAAACAGTAGCTGAAACAGACGCATGGCTTCACTGTTATTTCGATCAATCAGGGCTTGAACTGTTCGGTTGGCCAGGTTATTGGCGGTGGCATCCATAAATAGATCAAGCTGCGGCTGATTCTCAGACTTGCAGTATTTGGTGCAGAAAGATTGTTCTCGAGCAGGGTGCTGACTGAAACTGAGGGTGCCATCACCATCATCTCCCCAGATGCGGTAGCACAATGGCTCTGGCACCAGTTTGAGGGCAATTGCATAGGCTTCCGCCTGTTCAATCATCTGGCTAATCTGCGTTGGATCACCAAACATCACCTCTTCCAAGCGCAAGATATGCCCTGAGCGCCAGGCTTCGTAGTCACCGTAATCCAGGCGGCCTTCAGCCAATAGAAGATCCAGTGGTGTATACGCGCCTTGTTCCATGAGGAGCTGGTCAATGCAATCGTGAAGAGGGTTGTTCATGGGGGGAATCATACCAATGGAGCAATAGAGTACTCCAGACTTCTTTAGCTATTTTGAAGTGTGCCGGTATATGAATGCTGCTACGCTATGGATGATTTTTAACCACCATCACTACAGAAAAACCAAATGGCTGCCTATCTAATATCAAGCAAAGAGATCAGTAAACGCAAACGTCGTCCGCTCCTATGGGCCTTGGCCGGCCCTCTGGTAGGCATGGCAGATTATGGCCGTAACCCAGGCTCACCCGGAATGGCTCTGGCATTCGGCGGGCTGGTTGCATTGTTGCTGGCATTTTTCCACTGGCGAAAAAGTTTGCCTTTTTTATACTGGGCAGAAGCCCACTGCTTTCATATTAAATCCGATCATTTTCTAATTGAAGATCAAGAGAGCAGTGTTTCAATACCTTTCTCATCAATAAAGCATGTACTAGTGGCTGGAGAAAAAGGGAAGGAAGAGAGTATTGCCTTGGTACGTGAAAAAGATCTGGTTTATGAACTGCCTCTCTATGATGATTTTGATAATCTAATAAAAGAATTAGAGGCTAAGCTTGATCCTACAATTTTTATATATAGCCCATCTAACTCATCATGAATTTGAACCCAAGCTATGGAAGCAATGAATGTTAAGTAATCGTTACCCCGAACAGTATAGTGATTTTATTGGGGAGTTTATAGGCACATGGATACGGGTGTTTTTTGGCTGTGGCTCTGTTGCAGTGACAGTATTATTCTCATCTCATAGCGGCCTATTTCAGCGCCCCAAAGAGATAGGCCAAATCATCTTCTGTCCATTGTGATGCAACAGCCCCTTTTTGTTCATACAAGCCATCAGCTAATCTCTGTTTGCGTGCTTGCATGGTTTGGATTCGCTCTTCCACCGTGCCTTCACAGATAAATTTATAGACAAACACCGGGTTTTTCTGACCAATACGATGAGCACGATCAGATGCCTGATTTTCTGCAGCCGGATTCCACCAAGGGTCAAAATGAATAACCGTATCAGCCGCCGTTAGATTAAGCCCAACGCCCCCTGCTTTTAGGCTGATCAAAAACAGCGGGATATCGCCTGACTGAAATTGTTCTACCGGGGTACTGCGGTCGCGGGTACTGCCAGTGAGCTTGACATACTCTATACCTGCTTTATCTACCGCCTGCTCAATGATCGCCAACATGGTTGTAAATTGAGAGAAGAGCAGGATACGCCGACCCTCTTCAATCATCTCTGGCAGCATCTCCATCAACAGCTGCATCTTGGCAGACTCCTCTACCCGTCGGGCACTCTCCAATTTGACCAATCCAGGATCACAGCAGACTTGGCGCAACTTTAGCAACGCATCCAAAATAATGATCTGGCTACCTGACACGCCTTTTTTATCGATCGCCTGACCGATGCGTTGCTGTACTGAGAGGCGAATGGCCTCATACAATTCCCGTTGTTGTCCTATCAATTCCACACTTTGCAGAATAGTGGTTTTGGGTGGCAGCTCTGTTGCCACCAACTGTTTTGTACGCCTCAAGAGGAAAGGTTTGATACGTCGTTGCAATCGATTAGCGGCATCTTGATCAGCATGGCGCTCAATCGGCAGACGACAATGACGATGAAACTGTCGTGCCGTGCCAAGCAGCCCCGGCAGAATAAAATCAAATAGTGACCATAGTTCACCCAGGTGATTTTCCATGGGTGTACCCGTCAAGCAAATGCGATGTCTAGCTGAGAGCTGCCGAATGGCATGGCTGGCTTTGGCTTTGGGGTTTTTAACCACCTGCGCTTCATCCAGCACCAGCAGATGGTAATTATGCTGTTGTAGCTGCTTAAGATCTCTTACTAGCAAAGGGTAGGTTGTAAGGATCAAATCATGCTGAGAAATACGATTAAATAACTTGTGCCGCTGACTGCCATGCAGAATCAATAGTTTTAGTGTTGGCGTAAAACGTTGTACCTCTTTGCGCCAATTGCTGATAAGGCTGGTTGGAACGATAATCAGACTGGGGGCATCTGCTCTTCCCTGCTCTTTCTCCAATAACAGGTGCGCCAAAATCTGTATGGTTTTACCCAAGCCCATATCATCTGCCAGAATACCCGCCAGATTATATGCCCGCAGAAATTGCAGCCAATTAAGCCCTTGTTGCTGATAGATGCGAAGTTCTGTTTTTAGATTGATGGGTGGTGCACTCTCAGGAATGCAATTGACTTGTTGCAACTTTTTAGCCAGTTGTTTGCACTCTGTATCTCCTAACCAATGCAACTGCTGTTCTGTGCCTGCTGCCCCATCAAGCTCAGCCAAGCGTGTCAGCTGAAATCGATTAAGTTGAAGTTGTTGCGTTTGGCTCAATGCTCCTTCCTGTAACTCCAGAAGGGTGTCCAACAGAAAACGGACCCGCGCAAAGGGCAGGGGCAGCATGCGCCCATCCTCTAATGGGAGAATAATAGGGTGCGCATTATCTATTTGGCTATCTTCTCTGTTTGCCAACTCCTGAGATATTTTTTTTAAAGCCGGAAGTAGATTTAGATGACTGCCTGCAACCTCAATACCAATAGTGACATTAAACAGACCATTACCTGTGGATGTTATGTCAGTGAACCACTGATCCACATCAGCCAGATGATGTCTAAAGTTTGGATTGATCTCAATCTGCCAATCCATCTCTTGTAGCTTGGATAGATGTTGTGATTGAAATACCAGCCAATTATTGGACTCTCCAGGCAGATTAAAACAGTAGCTACCCAGTTTATCAGTGCGATAATTATCAAGCTGGAAACCAAAACCAATGAGTTGCTCAATACAGTGCCCCTCAGCTTTATGATCCCGCTCAATACGCAACAGTTGATCACCATTGAGTTGGGCAGGCGACTGTTTTGATCCTAGTTGTATTCCATGATATTGGAATGATAGCGTGGCAATATCACCCTGCAATGTACCGTTGTAATTGTGCAGTTGCAGATGAGGTTGTGGCTTGATAAAAGGGAGCCGCTTTACTGTTATCTGTTTAGCCGCTGGTATTTTTGCCTGTGGAAACTGGGCATTCAGATTATTGATAATCTGATTAATCTCTTCGGGCGGTATCGGTGGTAATGTCACCAGTGCCGCAACTAATTCATCTGGCAAATTACTTTTAATGAGACCACAAAGATTGTTGCCAGTGTCCAGATACCAAAGTCTATTATGATAAAAAATTGAAAGCTCATCTATCACAGTTAGCCAGTGAATAGTCTGATTGCCTACATCATCCACAACCCACGAAGGCAAAGCCTCTACTGCCTCACCAAGTTGTATGGCCTTGGTTTGAATCTGCTTATAATGACAACGGCCGGTTTTTAATAAAACATCTAATAACGCATTGCCTGGCATATCTTTGAGGCTGTTTTTATTAGGCGCATGAGCTAATACAGTTAATATATCAACATCTGTTTTTAGTAGAAAACGAGGGGGGATTCCACGTTGTATCCATTCCGGTTTATAGGGTCGTTCGTCAGTATAATTATTGTTATCTAATAGCCGTGCCGATATTGGTTTGATCTGGAGCTGATGGGACTCAGCATCATTTAGCGTCAAAATATAAAGCAAACGATGATGAACATCTGCTGGATACTCTCCAGCCCCCGTGTTAATTCTAGAGGTTTGTATATCCAAGGAATGATTGCATTCAGATATACCCGTTTTTTGCACTACAGTTTTGAGCAACACAGCCACTACATGTGAGCAGTTATGACTGGTTGCACAGGTACATTCACCATTAATAGTTAAGTCATCGCTGCTGTTTTTTTGTACCTGGATATAAACACGCAATGGCCTGTTATCTGTCGGAATAATAGCGGTAACCAGTTGGCCATTGCGCTGAATATTGGGGGCAGTAAAAGCCTGTTTTTCTAGTTCATGAAGGCCTTGCTCAATTTGGCTCAGACTAAAATAGGATTTTAGTTCTTCTAAAGAGTAGATCATTTAACTATTGGTAGAGTAAAAAATATGGAATTAAACAGCAGTGCAATAATCATAAATAGGGGATGGAAATTTATCACATCTCACGCTATTAAGGAGCTTTAATGCCAGCTAATAACAACTCTCCGGAAAACACCCATAGGCGACTGGGAAAAATGATGATGATTGCTGCCTGGGTTTTGGCAATTGGGTTATTAACTCTATTTTTTAATGGCATTCTTGATCGCCAATACAACCCTAATCAACAGTTAAATTCAGTAGCCACCTTGAATGAGCCACTTGAGATCGTGCTGGTTCGGAATAAATATGGCCATTATGTCGCCACCGGTGAGATCAATGATGAAGCCGTTGTCTTCCTGTTGGATACAGGAGCAACAGATGTTGCTATTCCTGATACCCTGGCAAGGCGTTTGAACTTAAAGCGGGGCGCTCAATTTACAGCCAATACAGCAAATGGGCAGGTCAGATCCTGGCGTACCCATTTGAAGCGTGTCAACCTTGGTGGGATTGAACTTGCCAATGTCCGCGCCTCAATATTGCCCAGCATGACCGGTGATGAAGTACTATTGGGCATGAGCTTTCTTAAGCAATTGGAATTGATTCAGCGGGGAGAGACATTAACGATCAGGAATCTTAAGTAAAACTGCTAATTTTAATAGCTATAAAACAATCAGGGCGCAATATGCTATGCATATTGCGCCCTGACTGTTATTGCGATACGCCAATGACAGGCGTTATGCAAATTAGCCTACGAAAGCTTGTCTTTAAGCACCTTCAGAGCACCAACCTTAATAACTGTGCTGGCTGGCTTAGCTGCAATTCTGATGCTTTCGCCAGTTGCAGGGTTGCGACCCATGCGTGATTTACGTGCAGGCTTGCGAACACGACGGATCTTTACACCTGTATCAGGAATGGTGAATTCACCAGAACCACGACGCTGCATATGGCGAGTCACCAGAGTACCCAAGGTTTCAAATACAGCAATAACCTGCTTACGTGAAAGCTCAGTCTCTTCAACAATAGCGTTAATAACTTGGGTTTTGGTCTGTTTTACTGTAATGGCCTTTAGCTTAACAGGAGCAGCTGCCTTCGTGGCGGAAACCTTTTTCTTGCTTATAACTTTCTTTTTGGTTGCAACTTTCTTTTTAGCGGCAACCTTCTTCTTTGCTGCAACCTTCTTCTTTGCAACAGCAGGTTTCGTGGCGACTACCTTTTTCTTTGCAGTCTTTTTAGCAGCTTTTTTCTTTACGGCCATTAGCGGCTCCTGTATTAGTAAATATTTAAAGTGTAGCTATAACTATAGCGGGTATAGTAAAACGCTCGCCATTCTATAGTGATGATTTAATAAATTCGAGTGTTTTTGTTAGTAATTTCTAATAAACATGCAATTAATTTACTTTTTTTATAAAAAACAGCTGTTTTTTATAATTAAGTTACACGTTTTATATAAAGGCACACTTTAATATCAAAGGATGTTTTAATTTTGAACCTCTGCTTAAGTAACAATCCAGCATTTATTACTTACGCCAACAAGCCATATCTATAACTGCGCCTTAGTGCTTAATAATTTACATATGTCATAAAAACATGCCTTATCAAAAGATGAATTATATTAATAATCTTAAAACTGTGACTAAGTTCAAGTTAAAAACAACTACAGAAATACAAAATGTCGATCCGTTCAATAAAAGAGATCTGCATGCATCCTACTATATTAAGTGAGCACTAAAATAATCCCACTGAAAAAGATTTATGGGCAAATGAATTATTTAATGAGATTACGTGGTAGAGGTTTTCATGGCTATATTGCCTAAAGATAAAGAGCGTGAATTGCTAAGGAAATTAGCTCCGCTCAATACATTGTCAAACAAAGAGCTAGAGCAAATTCTGCAAGAGACCTCTGTTGACTATCTCAATCGTGGTGAGTATCTATTTCGTGAAGGTGATACTGATCCTGAAAATATATATATCCTCTCTGGCACTGTTGCTTTTTTAAAAGGAAAAGCAGAGGTTGAAACCTTGATGGGCGATACCGATACTGCACGATTTGCCATAGCACATCAATTTCCACGACAGCATACAGTTCGCGCTAAATCTCGTGTCGAATATATCCGCATCAACAGCCACAGACTCAGTGAGCTGGTTGAAAATGCGCATGCCAATGCCTATAGAGCTGAAAATCAAGAGCAATCAGAGATTGAAGATTGGAAAAACCTGCTGCTTCAATCACGTGTCTTTCAACTCATCCCTCGTGCAAATATCCAGCATGTATTAAACCGAATGGAAGAGGTGCTAGTACATGCAGGTGAGGAGATTATTGTTCAAGGTGAAGTGGGAGACTATTTTTATCTCATTAGTGAAGGACGTTGCTCTGTAGCTCAAAAATCCTTGGGCAACCATCAATCCATAGAGGTGGCAAAACTTGTACCTGGTGATTGCTTTGGTGAAGATGCCTTGCTGTCAGATAACCTAAGAAGTGGCACAGTAACCATGCTAACAGATGGCCTATTGATGCGATTAAACAAGGATGACTTCATCAGTCTTATAAAACATCCTCTAGCAACTACCATCAGTTTTACAGATGCTTGTAAGAGAATCGCTGCTAATAGTGTTTGGCTTGATATTCGTTCACCTCAAGAGTACGAGCTCGGACACATGAAAAGCAGCATCAATCTGCCGCTCAATTCACTACGTTTTCAAGCATCAAGCCTGGCACCTGACCACCAATATATTATTTATTGCCAGGATGGTCGTTACAGCACCATTGCAGCCTTTCTTTTATTAGAGCGTGGTTTTGATGTTGTTATTTTAAGCGGCGGCATAACAGCTGTACCAAAAAAACCATTAACTTGCCGAGAAGTGATAACACCAGAACAAAGCGCTCAAATTATTGCACTTAGACCTGATGAACATGCCATTATTACACAACACAAGCAGCCGACTACACCACAAAGTAACCTGAAAACACACGCTCAAGTGCTAGAAGATCAATTGCTTGAATTACGTAAAGAGAATGAACAGAAGCAACATAAATTAATGGCACAGGTTCGTTTGCTTGAGCAGCGGGCAAAACGAGCAGAGGGTAGTAATGCTGATTTAGATCGAGAGATCAGCTCACTTAAATCAAAAAAATTAGAGCAGAAGGCTGAATTAGATATATTGCTTTCAACGGCACAGGAGCATGATCAGATTGAGCTTACACAACTACGAATAATGCGTAAGAAATTTAAACGCCTGCAACAAAAGCTTATTGCCACTGAAAAAGAAAAAGAGGAAGCTTTACAGCAATTAGAAACACCATCCAAACAGAACAAAACGGCCGATGTCTCCAGTTTGATTTGCACCCCAGATGTGCTTGAAATGGACCGGGTCGTGCAACTACAGGCAAGTATGGATAACGGTCATCCTCAAACGACTGAGCAGTTGCAGGAGAAAGAGAAAGCACTACAAACAGTATTGGATAATCTGGAGCACAAAACTGGCTCAACAATGGATGCTGTTGATCAAGAAGCGATCAGGCAAGAGGTTGCACAATTACGCATTTCCATCAAAGAGCGAAGCTATGAGTTAGAACGAGCTATGTTAGAGCAGTGCTCATTGGAGGATGCGCTGGAGGATAGGGATGCTCAACTTGAGCAGATTAATCAGGAGATGGAGCAATTAAAGGTACAGCTTGAGTCCGTAACAACAAGGTACAACAAAGCAGAAGAGATCAATGCTCGGCTAACGAAACAGTCTCAATTACATCGGTCACACAAAGAGGCCAATAGAGAAACAGATAGCCATGCCGTAAAAAGTGGTTCACGGATAAAAATGGGGATCATTGGAATGCTGGTAGGAGGGCTTCTCTGTTTTTCTATTATTAATGTGTTATTGGTCCTCAATGGAAAGGATGAGCTGATCTTTAGCCTGACCGGGGAAACAGCAACCCAAGAGTTCCTATCTGGCTGGTTAGTATCGGAGGAGATTAACGTAAAGGCTCCAAAACCACTGGATAGAAAAAGAGCGCGCCTATAATTAGGGCATGGAAAATATAAAATCAAAGACAAAAAGAATGCCGCCCACGGGCGGCATTCTTAATTATACAGAGTAAAACCATTCAAACTTAGCAAGAAATGCAGCAGCTGGGATATCTACAAGCTCTGGTGGCATAACATGGGCAACAGCTTCTTCATACTGCACCTCTTGTAGTGCAAGTGCTGGCATGTGAAGCTCATCCCTAATGGTAGCGGGACTCTCTATTTTTGTTTCGGTGCTGCTGCAAATTAATTCGCCACTGGCCATATCAATTACAGTAATCATCACTCTTCTCCCGTCTACAGACTGTTACTTAAATTTATCGGCGGTCTACTGGATTACTTAAGGTTCTTTTGCGTGATGAGGTGCGCATAATCATTGCATTGTATAGTCTGTTTCGCGATGATGCCTGCTGCACCTATATAGAGTAACTATACACAGATAGCATTTTATTTGGTTTAAATATTTTTTAACGCTGGAGATGAAAACTTGAGCTGGTGGGGGAAAGTAGTTGGGGGAGCCTTTGGATTTATGGTTGGCGGCCCGTTAGGCGCACTGCTAGGGGCTGCGCTCGGCCATAATCTGGACAAGGGGCTTAAAGGCCTAGGCAGCGAGGAAGAGCTTGACCCTGGTGATCGCGAGCGGGTGCAAACGGCCTTTTTTACAGCCACCTTCTCAGTGATGGGGCATGTGGCCAAGGTCGATGGCCAGGTATCAGCTGACGAGATTGCCCTAGCGCAATCTGTGATGAATGAGATGGAGCTGGCGCCTAATCTGCGTCAAACCGCCATGCGCCTGTTTACCGAGGGAAAATCAGCCGACTTTCCGCTGGATGATGTGCTGGATCAATTTAAACAGGAGTGCCATCGACGCAATACACTGCTTCAAATGTTTGTTGAGATTCAGATTCAAGCTGCCTATGCCGATGGCCAGCTTGCCCCAGTCGAAGAGGCGCTACTGCTACATATCTGTGATCGCCTGGGCATCTCCAAATTTATCTATCGTCGTCTGGAACAGATGATTTCTGCTCAGCGAGGATTTAATAGCAGAGGCAGAAGACAGCAAGGCGCTCCAGCCGTACAGTCTCCAGGGCTGTCATTGAAAGATGCCTATGCAATCCTCAGCATCTCTCCAGATGCCAATGATGATGAAGTGAAAAAAGCCTATCGCCGTCTGTTGAACCAGCATCACCCTGATAAGTTGGTGGCCAAAGGGCTACCAGAAGAGATGATGAAGCTGGCCACACGCAAAACCCACGATATACGTAAAGCTTACGAAAAAGTGAAAGAGGCTCGTAAGCTGTAACCTTCAATAGAAACCCTATTAATGTTTGAGAGAAAAGATGTCTGAAAATCTAATTGCACCCTCCATACTATCTGCCAATTTTGCCACCTTGGGGGTAGAGGTGGACAATATTCTAGCCTCAGGGGCAGATATTGTGCACTTTGATGTGATGGATAATCATTATGTGCCCAACCTCACCATTGGCCCACTGGTCTGTGAGGCACTACGTAAACACGGGGTAACCGCCCCCATCGATGTGCATCTAATGGTTAAGCCAGTAGACCGTATCATTCCTGATTTTGCTAAAGCAGGCGCAACCTACATCACCTTCCATCCTGAAGCTTCTGAGCATATCGACCGTACCCTACAGCTGATTCAAAATGAGGGCTGTAAATCCGGCCTGGTCTTTAATCCTGCTACCCCCCTGTCCTGCCTGGAATATGTATTGGATAAGGTAGACATGATTCTACTGATGTCGGTAAACCCAGGCTTTGGTGGACAGAGTTTTATACCCGCCACACTGGATAAACTGCGTCAGGTACGCAAGATGATTGATGAATCTGGACGGGGTATTCGGCTTGAGATTGATGGTGGAGTAAAGGTGGATAATATCCGTGAGATCAAAGAGGCAGGAGCCGATACCTTTGTTGCCGGTTCTGCCATTTTCGGTGCAGCAAATGAAGCTGATCCAAACCGCTATAATACGATCATTCAAGCTATGCGAGCTGAGCTGGCCAAAGCCGTATGAAGTTGCCCCATCCAATAGTTGCGTTGGGCATGTCTGCGATAATAGCCGTCACCCATCACTACCGCTCTACACAGCTAATCTCCATAGAGGAGCAGCTGCTTTATATTGCAGGGCTTGCGCTACTGGTAATCAGCAGCCTCTGGTGGGTCACCCAGTCAGGCGCAGATCCTGAACGTATTAGGAAAGCCCGAATGCCGCGTGGCGTAAAGGTCAGCATGGCCGCCTTTTTTTTGGTGTCAGGTTTGATGGCAGTCGGGGCGCTCGCCCTGTTGCCTATCATGGGGCTGTCAGCCTTAAAGGTCATGGTCGGCCCAGGAGCACCTTTTGTGCTACTCGCCGGGGCCATTCTATTTCTTCCTTTTATTGAAAAACGGGTGCATTAACCACCCCCTTTTAAAGTAGTAAATAAATCTATGTTAAATAAACCTCAAATGATCCTGTTGGATCTTGATGGAACCCTGGTTGACAGCGTTCCAGATCTGGCTTTTTGCGTTGACGCCATGATGGATCAATTAGGACTCCCCACCCATGGTGAAGAGAAAGCGCGAGACTGGGTTGGCAACGGCATGGAGCGTTTTGTACGCAGAGCCTTGGTTGGCAGCATTAAAGGAGAGCCAAATGAGGCGCTATTCCAACGGGCTTACCCCCTATTTATGCAGCTCTATGCCGAGAATACCTCACAGCGATCTGTCGTTTATCCCGGTGTTATTGATGCACTGGATTACATGCAATGCATGGAGTATCCACTCGGTTGCGTTACCAACAAGGCAAGTAGCTTCACGGAAACCTTATTAAAAGATCTGGGATTACGAGACTATTTTGGCATCGTAGTAAGCGGTGACACACTACCAACAAAGAAACCAGACCCTCAGCCTCTGCTACATGCCGCAAGAAAACTCAATGCCACACCACTTCAGTCATTAATGATTGGCGATTCTATCAATGATGTCAGAGCTGCCCGTTCAGCGGGATTTCAAGTGGTCTGTGTTAGCTATGGCTACAACCATGGGCAAGATATCAGTGAGGCCATGCCCGATATGGTGGTCGACTCATTAATGGATCTTATGGGAATCATCTGATCTTAAAAAACAGTTGGGCCGCCTATCTTTCTAAGATAACAGCTCGAAACTTTGTCTATTTTGGTTTATCTTACTGCCCAACAAAAAACTGGAATCCATAATGTATCTTTTTCTACACAATACGATAAAAACAGGCGCGCGATGGCGCTGATGATTCAGCATCGCCCAAAAAACCAGCCTGATTCTGATTCCGTTGTGTGGAGAGAGACATGACCCCCGAACAATTTGAAACACTGGCCAACCAAGGCCACAATCGTATACCCCTGATGCGCGAGGTCCTGGCGGATCTCGATACCCCGCTGAGCGTCTACCTCAAGCTGGCCGATGGCCCTTACTCCTACCTGTTTGAATCGGTACAGGGCGGTGAGAAATGGGGGCGTTACTCCATCATTGGTCTACCGTGCCGCACCCTGCTGAAAGTCAATGGCCTGAAAATCACAGTAGAGAGTGATGGTGAGATAGTCAAAGCGGTTGAAGTTGAAGATCCACTAGCCTGGATTGAAGCGTTTCAGGCTCAATACCAGGTTGCTGCCGACAAAGATCTGCCCCGTTTTACCGGCGGCCTGGTGGGCTACTTTGGCTACGATACCGTACGCTACATTGAGCCGCGCCTGGCCAACTGTCCCAATCCTGATCCGATGGGGACGCCTGATATTTTGTTGATGGTATCTGATGAGGTGGTGGTCTTTGATAATCTGAAAGGGCAGATCTACGTCATCGTGCATGCTGACCCCACCCAGGGTGAAACCTTTGATTCAGCCCAGGCTCGCCTGCAATCTTTAGTCGATAAAATGAAGGGAGCCATTGAGCCAAGACAGAGTCATCCACCACGCGCTATTGATGAATCTGATTTTGTCTCTGGCTTCACTGAAGATAGCTTTAAGCAGGCCGTAGAGCGAGTCAAAGAGTACATATTGGATGGCGACGCCATGCAGGTAGTGCTCTCCCAGCGGCTCTCAATCCCTTTTGCTGCACCGCCACTGGATCTCTATCGGGCGCTGAGAGGGGTGAATCCCTCCCCTTATATGTATTTTCTCAATCTGGATAGTTTTCATATTGTAGGCTCATCACCTGAGATCCTAACTCGACTGGAAGATGGCATCGTCACCGTACGCCCTATAGCAGGCACACGCCGCCGAGGCTACACCGAGCAGGAAGACAAAGAGCTGGAAGCAGAGTTACTAGCCGATCCAAAAGAGCTCGCAGAACATCTGATGTTGATCGACCTGGGGCGTAACGATGCAGGCCGAGTAGCCAAGGTTGGCACGGTTCAACTCACCGACAAGATGATTGTCGAGCGTTATTCACACGTCATGCATATCGTCTCCAACGTAACCGGTGAGTTAAAGGATGGCATGAGTGCTATGGATGTACTGCGTGCCACCTTCCCCGCAGGTACAGTCAGTGGCGCACCCAAGATCCGCGCAATGGAGATCATTGATGAACTAGAGCCAGTAAAGCGTGGCGCATACTCCGGTGCGGTGGGCTATCTCGCCTGGACTGGCAACATGGATACCGCCATCGCCATTCGTACTGCCGTAATCCAGAATAAAATCCTGCACATCCAGGCAGGTGCTGGGGTGGTGGCCGACTCCATCCCTGAGCTGGAGTGGAAAGAGACCATGAACAAAGGTCGCGCCATCTTTCGTGCTGTAGCACAGGCTGAAGCTGGACTAGACAATTAATCATTGCGCTAAATGATAGGCATAAGCAAATGCTACTAATGATCGATAATTATGATTCTTTCACCTACAACCTGGTGCAATATCTGGGTGAGCTGGGTGTGGATGTAGAAGTTCACCGTAACGACCAGATTACTGTAAAACAGATTGAGGAGATGAAGCCAGATCACCTGATGATCTCCCCCGGCCCCTGCACACCGGATGAGGCAGGCATCTCAGTGGATGCTATCAAGGCATTTGCTGGGAAAATTCCTATTTTGGGTGTCTGCCTGGGACACCAGTCTATTGGTCAGGCCTTTGGTGGGCGGATTGTGCATGCAGGCGCTGTGATGCACGGCAAAACCTCCATGATCCACCATCAGGATGCAGGCGTATTTAAAGGCTTAAGCAACCCCTTTGAAGCGACCCGTTATCACTCTCTTGTAATAGAGAAAGAGACCCTGCCAGAGTGCCTTGAGATTACCGCCTGGACAGAGAATGAAGCAGGCGAGTTGGATGAGATTATGGGTGTGCGCCATAAAGAGCTGGATATTCAGGGGGTGCAGTTTCACCCAGAATCCATTCTGACCCAACACGGACATGACCTGTTACAGAATTTTGTCGAAGGTAAATAAGATGGAAATTAAACAAGCAATCAATCAGGTTCTGGCTCGACATAATCTCAGCGATCAAGAGATGACCGAGGTGATGCATAGCATCATGACCGGCGGCGCGACACCCGCACAGATTGGCGGATTTCTGGTCGGTCTGCGCATGAAAGGCGAGACGGTGCATGAGATTACCGCTGCTGCCAGAGTGATGCGAGAACTAGCAACCCGGGTTGAGGTTGATGCTGAATATCTGGTTGATACCTGCGGCACAGGCGGCGACTCCTCTGGCTCTTTCAATATCTCTACCGCCAGTGCCTTTGTCGCGGCGGCCGCTGGGGCGCGGGTAGCCAAACATGGCAATCGATCCATCTCCAGCAAATCGGGCAGCGCTGACGTATTGGAGGCCGCCGGTGTTCGGCTGGACCTAACACCAGAACAGGTTGCTCAATGTGTGAAAGAGGTCGGGCTCGGCTTCATGTTTGCCCCGGCTCACCATGGCGCTATGAAGCATGCCATCGGCCCACGCCGTGAAATGGGCGTGCGTACTATCTTTAATGTACTGGGACCACTGACTAATCCAGCAGGCGCACCCAATCAGGTCCTTGGAGTTTTCAGCGATGAATTGCTAGAACCGCTGGCCAATGTATTACAGAGCCTGGGTAGCCGCCATGTACTGGTGGTTCATTCTCGCGATGGGCTGGATGAGATCAGCATTGGTGATCACACCGAGGTCGCCGAGCTAAAGGATGGCACTATTAGACGCTATGCCATCTCACCCGAGCAGTTTGGCATGCAGCGCGCAGCTATTACTGAGTTAGCAGTAGATGGCGCCGAGCAGAGCTTGGCCGTTATTCGCTCAGTATTGGAAGATAAGCCTGGTTCAGCACGAGATATTGTCTGCCTTAACGCAGGTGCTGCTATTTATGCAGCAGGTCTGGCTGACAGCTTGGCAGAAGGCATTACAAAGGCTAATGCAGCCATTGCCAGTGGTGAAGCCCGCAGCAAGCTGGATCAGCTTGTCATCCTGACCCAGAGCTTTGATTGACTCCTATGAGCAACACTCCCGATATTCTAAAAAAGATCATTCACCGCAAAGCAGAAGAGGTTGCTGAGCGTGCTGCAAAGCGACCCTTAAAACAGCTGATGGAATCACTGGACGGACTAGCGCCACCCCGTGGATTTGTGCGTGCCATTGAATCTAAAATCAGCGCCGGCAAGGCCGCGGTAATTGCAGAGGTAAAAAAGGCCTCCCCCAGCAAAGGGGTGATACGTGAGGATTTCCGCCCTGCCGACATTGCCCGCAGTTATGAACAGGGCGGCGCGGCCTGCCTTTCAGTGCTAACAGATATTGATTTTTTTCAGGGTGCAGATGCCTATCTAGAAGAGGCACGAGCAGCCTGCTCACTGCCTGTGTTGCGCAAGGATTTCATGATTGACCCCTACCAGGTCTATGAAGCACGCACTATGGGAGCTGATTGCATCCTGCTGATTGCCGCCTGCCTGGATGATGCTCAGTTGAGTGACCTGTCTGGTTTAGCGGCTGAATTAGATCTGGATGTATTGGTTGAGGTGCATGATGCTGAAGAGTTGCAGCGCGCTTTGTTATTGAATACCCGGCTGATTGGCATCAATAACCGTAACCTGCGCACCTTTGAAACGAGTCTGCAAACAACGATTAATCTGTTAGCGCAAATCCCTGAAAACCGTATTGTTGTGACTGAAAGCGGTATTCACACCCACGAAGATGTAGCACTGATGCGGGAAAATAGCGTGCATACGTTTTTGGTCGGCGAAGCTTTTATGCGGGCAGAAGAACCAGGCAAAAAACTTGCGGAGCTTTTTGCTTAAATTACAACCTATTGCTTATCTAGCGCCCAATACAACAATGGTCTTACCTTTGGCTATGAGCAAGCCTTGCTCTTCCAGGATTTTAAGCACCCGTCCTGCCATCTCTCTTGAGCAGCCCACAATACGCCCAATCTCCTGACGCGTGATGCGAATCTGCATGCCATCAGGGTGAGTCATGGCATCAGGCTGTTTACATAGATCAAGTAGCGTACCCGCAATGCGACCTGTCACATCCAGAAAGGCCAGATGCCCTACTTTGCGACTGGTCTGTAGCAGTCGTTGTGTAAGTTGTGCTCCAATAGCATAAAGAAAGGATCTGGAGTGCTCTTTGAGGTCGGTGTCGAGTAGCTGCTCAAGCCTTGAATAGGATATCTCAGCCAGCTGGCAATCAGAGCGTGAGCGAACCATGACACTACGATTAGCATTCTCTACAAAAAGCCCCATTTCACCAATAAATTCACCCTTATTCAGGTAGGTCAGGATAATATCATGCCCGTCATCATCTTCTATGAGGACAGTTAGAGACCCCTCAACAATATAGTAGAGAACATCAGCTGGATCGCCGGGACGGATAATTTCAGACTTGGAAGGATAGCGCCGTCTATGACAGAAGGAGAGAAAGGGTTTTAGATACTTGGGTTCTGTCGGCAATGGTTGGACAATAGTCATAAGTATTCTTCTATATTTAGTATCGAATTAGAGACCTGCGTCTATGATAAGTCTAGGCAACACCCGGCAAATTGTCGAACTATGATAGGCTGACGAGATTGATAACCAGTCGAGGTTTTTGTATGAAAGCAAGGGTAAAGTGGGTTGATGGCGCCATGATGGTGGGTGAATCTGGCAGTGGTCATGCGGTTGTAATGGATGGACCACCTGATTTTGGCGGGCGCAATCTAGGGGTCCGCCCCATGGAGATGCTACTGCTGGGTCTGGGTGGCTGCACCCAGTTTGATGTGTTGCTCATCCTGCGTAAAGGGCGGCATGAAGTAACAAGCTGTGTGGTTGAGCTGGAGGCCGAACGGGCTGAAAGTGAGCCCAAGGTCTTCACCAAAATCCATATCCACTACAAAGTAACCGGGGCCAGTCTGACTGATAAGGCGGTGGAACGGGCGGTCAAACTAAGCGCAGAGAAGCTTTGCTCGGCATCCCTTATGTTAGGGGCTACCGCTGAGATCAGCCATGATTTTGAGATACTAACTGCGTAATCTCTGCCATTACCGTAATGATTTTTTTCAGATCCTGATTGCCAATAATAAAAGGTGGCATTGCGTAAAGCAGCCTGCCAAAGGGACGCAACCAGACACCTTTCTCTACCAATAGAGGCTGTATCCACGCCATATCCAGGGGTTCATCAAACTCGATAACCCCAATGGCGCCCAATGCGCGTACATCAGAGACCCCCAACAACCCACGGCAACCCTCAAGCCCCTGTTGAAATTGGCTCTCAATCTCTGCTACGCGAGATTGCCAGGGGCTATCCAACAATAGTTTGATACTGGCAATAGCGACAGCGCATGCCAACGGGTTGGCCATAAAGGTGGGGCCATGCATGAAGGCGCTGCCGTTGTGGCTGATCTGACCTGATATTTCACGGGTTGCCAGGGTGGCTGCCAAGGTCATGTAGCCACCCGTGAGGGCTTTACCTACACACATAATATCGGGAGAGACATGGGCATACTCAGCTGCGAATAGCTTGCCAGTCCGCCCAAAGCCTGTGGCTATCTCATCAAAGATAAGCAACAGACCATATTCATCGCATAAAGCACGCACCTGGCGAAGGTATTCTGGACTGTAAAATCGCATCCCTCCTGCCCCCTGCACGATAGGCTCTAGAATAACCGCTGCAATCTGGCGATGATTGGCCTGTAGCAATGTTCTGAATTCAGCGATGCATTCATCATCCCACTTTGCAGAGAATAGACAGCTGGGTGCCGGGGCAAAATAGTGCTTGGATAGCGCCTGAGAAAAGAGGTGATGCATGCCTGTATCTGGGTCACATACAGCCATCGCCCCAAAGGTATCGCCATGATAGCCACCCCGAACCGTTAGCAGACGCTGTTTTTTCGTCGCGCCTTTGGCCTGCCAATATTGCAATGCCATCTTAATGGCGACCTCTACCGCAACAGAGCCTGAGTCCGCAAAGAAGACCTGATCCAATGGTTCAGGGGCCAGCTCCACCAGTAGCGCAGCAAGCTCAGCAGCGGGCTTGTGCGTCAGTCCACCAAACATCACATGCGACATCTGCTTCAGCTGTGACTGAATGGCTGAATTTAGAGCAGGATGATTGTACCCATGAATAGCGGCCCACCAGGATGACATGCCATCAATCAGCTCTCGACCATCTTCCAGCTTGAGATGTACGCCGCTAGCCGAGCTCACTGCAAAAGGTGGTGTGGCCGCAGGCATGGCAGCATAAGGATGCCAAACATGCGATTGCTCAAAGCGCTTCCAATCTTGTTGAAAATTATCCAGTGGGGTGGTCATTGTCTAAAAGTTGCCTCTCCAACAGTTGAATAGGGTGCAGCACCTCGATATTAAGCCCAGCTTTACGAATGCCCGCTGCAAAATGTAGTGCACAGCTGGTGTTGGAGGTAAGTAAAATAGTTGCTTTAGATGTTTGCAGGCGTGCTAACTTAGCAGCCAGTAGAGCATCTGCCATCTGTGGCTCTGTGACTAGATTTATACCCCCTGCACCACAGCACAAGCTATTTTCAGGCAAAGAGGTTAGCTCAACTTCAGGTATCTGCCCTAGCAACTGGTACACAGTATCAGCTGTTCGCAAACTACAGGCATCATGCACTATCACCTGCTGAGGCAATGGCTTAAGCCTGACTTGAGCTGGCCAAGGTTGTTGATTTAAAAAATCACTCACATCATAACTAGCTACAGGAAAATTCTCATACTCTTTTATATGAGCGCCACATCCACTGGCAATGGTTAGAATAGCGGCCACTGGCAGATCACCAAATGCCATTTTATTCTGTGCCTGAAATTTATCTGCGGCAACAGGATCACCTGCATGTTGATAGAGCGCACCGCAGCAACTCTGCTTTGGAGGGATGACAACCTCCCATCCCAAACAGTTCAGCACACGAATAGCACTCAACAGTGCGGCCTGATCACTAAATTGGCTAATACAACCCAGAAAAAGAGCAACCCGCCCTACTTTCTCACCGATAGGAGGATATGTTGCTTGCCATACTATGGAACGGTGAATATTAAGACCAAACCCAATAAGTCGCTGTAGCTTTCGCCCACGGATTTTCTGTAAATGGTGAAGAGGCAGGTATTGTAATAACCCCATACCAATGGCTAACAGCTGCGGCTTAGATACTAATTTAAGGGCTATTTTTCTAACCCATCGCTCAATGCTATCACCCTGCTGGGTGCTAACAGCCCTAATACCATCAATCAATTTGCTATATTTGACAGCAGAGGGGCAAGCCCTTTCACAAGCTCGACAACCCAAGCAGCGGTTCAAATGCGCATGCAGCTGAGGGGTGCTCACCAATTGCCCTGACAGCACCCCCTGTATCAAAGCGATACGTCCCCGCGGAGAATCGCCTTCATCCTGTCTAATCCGATAGGTCGGGCAATGCGGCAGACAAAGCCCGCATTTAACACAGAGATCAGATTCTTGGAGTAGCTGTTCAGGAGTCACAGTGAATTAAGCAAAAAGAGTAGCGGCGGCAGAGAGCGGCAGCCTATCGGATTCCATGGGTAAGGTAAATATTTTGAAAAATTGATTCAATCTCCTCTTGTAAGAATGGCAGGACTCCGGTAGTATTCGGCCTCTTTTTTCTAGCAGTTTTTAGGATCCCTTTTTGGAGCCGTCCAGATGACGACCGTGAGCACAAAGCCGGCAGATGTACGCCGCGATTGGTACCTAGTAGATGCAACCGATAAGACCCTTGGCCGGTTGGCTAGTGAGATCGCGCACCGCTTGCGTGGCAAGCATAAACCTGAATACACACCACACGTGGATACTGGCGACTACATCGTAGTTGTGAATGCCGAGAAAATCCATGTGACAGGCAACAAGATGAAGGACAAAATGTACCATCATCACACCGGATACATTGGTAATCTTAAATCCATCAACTTAGAAAAGCTGTTGGCTAAAGCCCCTGAACGCGTGATTCAATCCGCCGTTAAAGGCATGCTACCAAAGAACCCACTAGGCCGTGCCATGTTTGGCAAGCTCCGGGTTTACGCCGGCCCTGAACACGAGCATGCTGCCCAGCAGCCACAGCCACTAGATATCTAGTAGCGCTCTTTAAATATATAGTTTAACTATTTCGGAATTTGACCATGGCAGAAACCACCACATACAGCACCGGACGCCGCAAAACCTCATCCGCACGAGTCTTCATGACTGCGGGGAGTGGCAGCATCATAGTAAACAATCGTCCACTGGATGAGTTCTTTGGTCGTGAGACAGCTCGCATGGTAGTGCGCCAGCCTCTCGAAGCCACCGAAATGCTTGATAAGGTTGACCTGAAAATCACCGTCAAAGGTGGTGGAACAACAGGCCAATCAGGTGCTATTCGTCATGGAATCGCCCGTGCTTTAACCGAACTTGATGAGTCACTACGCAGCACACTGCGCAAAGCCGGCTTCCTGACTCGTGATGCCCGTAAGGTTGAGCGTAAGAAGGTTGGCCTGCACAAAGCACGCAAGCGTCCACAGTTCTCAAAACGTTAATACGGTTTGCAATAGCTGCGAACTACTATTCGCAGCTATTTATTGGCGGATCGTCTAATGGCAGGACGGAGGACTCTGACTCCTTCAATCTAGGTTCGAATCCTAGTCCGCCAGCCACACCCAATGAAGCCCGCTATAATGCGGGCTTTGTTGTGTTTGCGGCTATAACAGATGATCAACTACTCTGCTCTAAGTGCCTCTACTGGATCCATTGATGCCGCCCGCTGAGCAGGTATCACACCCGCAAGCAGCCCAATGCCCGCAGCAACCAACTCGGCAAGTAGTACATAGCTCCAAGGTGTGTGGATGGGCAGCGCAGGGATAGCAACCCCTAATAGCCAGGCACCGCCTGCCCCCAGAATAAGCCCGGCCAGCCCGCCAATGCTGGCCAGCACCACCGCCTCACAGATAAAGAGCGCCAATATCTGCCGCTTGCCTGCACCTACGGCCCGCAACAAACCAATTTCACTGGTACGCTCCTTTACTGCAATCGTCATGATGGTGAGGATACCAACCCCGCCGACCAACAGCGAAATAGCGCCCAAAGCCCCCACAGCCAGGGTCAAAATATCAAGCACTGAACCCAATACCTCAAGCATCTGATCCTGGGTCGTAATGGTAAAATCCTCACTGCCGTGACGCGTCATCATCAGGCTGCGAACCTGTTTGGCAAGTGTCTCACCCTCCACATCAGCGGCATAGAGCAGGTCAATCTCCATCAGGCTCTCACGATCAAACATAGCCATGGCTTTATTGATCGGAATGTAGACAGCATCGTCCAGATCAAAACCCAGCATCTGCCCCTTGGACTCCATCACCCCCACCACGCGATAACTCTCACTGCCGAGGCGCACACGCTTGCCCAACGGGCTTTGGTTGCCAAACAACTCACTACGCACCTTGCTACCCAGCACAACAAAGGAGCGGGCATAGCGTGGCTCATCCGGCGGCAGAAAACGACCCAATGAAGGATTCATCTGCCATACCTGCGGTACCGCATGACTCACACCAAAGATGGTGGTGCGGCGGCTCTTTTTGCCCAATTCAATCGCAGCATTACCCTGTACCAGCGGCACTACAGCCTCAACCCCCGGCAGCCGTTCCAAAGCCTCGGCATCATTGAGGCTGAGCGGGCGCACGTTACTGATGACGGCGCCAGACATGCCCAGGGTGCTGGTTTTGCCTGGGGTGACAGCCAGCAGGTTGGTGCCAAACTGGGTAAACTCAGCCAGCACATAGCGGTGGATACCTTCGCCGATGGAGGTCAGCAACACCACGGCAGCAATGCCCACGGCGATACCCAAGGCAGTCAAAAAGCTGCGCATTCGATGATAGCTGATGGAACTTAGGGCCAATTTGGCAAAATCCTCACTCTGCATTTTATCGACCTGACAGTGCCATAACAGGGTCAAGCCGGGCGGCCTGCCTCGCGGGCAATACACCAAACAGCAGGCCCGTCACTAGCGCAACACCCACTGCCGCCAGCAGCGCCCAGAGAGGTATCTGTAACGAAAACTGGGGCAGCAGATGATCCATTGCCGTGACCGCAATGAAGGCCACCAGAATGCCAATCACAGCGCCCAGCAGTGAGAGCAGGGCAGACTCTATCAAAAACAGCTGCATGATCTGCCGCTGAGGTGCGCCAATGGCTTTCAGCAAGCCAATCTCAGTTGTGCGTTGTGATACCGCCACCAGCATCACATTCATGATCAATATCCCGGCTACTGCCAGACTGATGGCCGCGATGCCGGTTACCGTCATGGTCAAGGCACGGAAGATGCCGTCAAAGGTGGTCAGCAAGGCATCCTGGGTGATGACGGTGATATCATCCTCACCATCATGACGATGCCGGATAGTGTCGAGAATGACCTGTTCGGCATGCGGAATATTCTCACGTCCCTGCGCCTCCACCAGAATGCGGAACAGAGAGGCCCGGTTGAATAGCGTTTGCGCCGTAGTAACGGGGATGATGGCCATCTCACCGATATCAGAGCCCAGTGATTCACCACCCGCCTGCAACAGACCAATCACCCGAAAGCGGCGGTCGCCGATGCGCACCCATCGCCCCAACGCACGCTGGTGTCCAAACAGCTCCTGCTTCAGGGCATGTCCCAGCACCACAACCGCTGCTCCTCGTTCCGTGGCATTGGCGGGCAGAAACCGGCCCTGCGCCAGTTTAAGCTGCCGTACCGGCTGTAGCTCAGCGGTTGAACCCAGGATATTCACCTCCCGCTCCCGCTGTTCAAAAGAGACCGGTGCCGAGCCGATCACAATCGGGGCAACCCGTTTTATTTTGTGAGAGCGGGTAAGACTGAGTGCATCCTGTAGTGTAAGGTCGCGGGGAGTCTCACCCAACAATGGAGGGTGGCCGCCTGTTGTCTCAGAACGCCCTGGCAGAACAATCAGCAGGTTAGTGCCAAGCTGGGAAAACTCATTGATGACATAGCTCCGCGCCCCTTCACCCAAGGCAGTCAATACCACCACAGAGGCGATGCCAATCGCCATGGCCAACAACATCAGCAGAGTGCGGGTACCAAAGCCACTCAGGGCACGGATACCAAAGCGTATACTCTCCTCGATACTCAACTTTATAGCCTCTATTGATTGATCTAAATATCTAAGTTGGCAGCTCTATGAACATTCTAGCTAACAATTATTACTACCGAATTTTTTAATGCTAAAGATGGATAAAAACCACAATACTACAAATGCTTCTATACTAAGTAACTGTAAGATAGAAATAGCATTTATGTGCTTTTCAAGCTTCACTTACTACAGCCAAAGGTTAGTTATTTCATACGTAAGCGTCTGGCCAACTACAGGATTGACCCTATAGCTTCAGGTCTTCTGTTTTTAAATTATGTGGCAGCAATGCCAGCAGATCCTGCTCCGATTTAGCCGCTGGGAACCTCTCGAACAGGTAGTTCAGATAAGCCCA